>NZ_LRHL01000046.1:0-193056 GCF_001647155.1 Haloarcula sp. K1 | reverse complement strand
AAAAAAAAGATTCCTGTGAAGGCACAAGCCCCTCAGAATCCCTTAAGTCAATACCAGAACACTTGCAGAGCGGTGTGTCCGGTCACATACTCCAAATCGTAAGTATAGAATATAGGTGGTTAAAGCCCTATCAGCCGGGGATTTTGTATCTCCCTTAGGAGGTGAGGGAGTGAAGAAAAAGGGCGGGTAGAGCCCCAATTCCCCGTATCAAAAATCGGGTTCACTCCGAGAGCGATATTAGAAACTATGAGTGACGTAGCTAACGCAGCATCGGATCTAGTCGATGAGTTCGACGAACACCTAAGCCTCGAACAGGACGAGGTCGAAGACAAAATCACGGGGCTAATCAGCAAGTACAGTCTCCCTCTTGACGAGGCAAAACGAAACGTTCGAAACGAGTACCTTGATGCCGCCGGACTCGAGGACACGAACGGAGTCCCCCCGGCGTCCGGAGAGGACAGCGAATTCGACCCAACCCCAGTCGAAGAAATCAATGCGGACAACGAGTGGCACGACCTGCGTGTCGAACTTGTCCAGCTATGGGACCCGAACAGCGACCAGATGGAGCAGGTCGGACTCATCGGTGACGAGACTGATGTCATCAAATTCACCCTCTGGAAGGACACCGAAGGCATCCCACCGCTTGAGGAGGGTAAAACGTACCACATCCGCAACGTGGTCACAGACGAATACAATGGTCGCTATTCAGTCAAGTTCACGAAAGCCTCCAGCATCGAAGTCACAGAAGACGACGAAATCACGGGCAACAGCGGCGAAGAGACCGTCGAAGGGATGCTCGTCGATGTGAAGACCGGGTCGGGCCTCATCAAGCGCTGCCCAGAGGACGACTGCACACGCGTCATCAAGAACAGCCGCTGTAGCGAACACGGCGAGGTCGAAGGTGAGTTCGACCTTCGTATCAAGGGCGTCCTCGACGACGGTTACGTGGCGCAGGATGTCGTCTTCGGGGAAGAGACAACTACTGAAGTGACAGGTATCTCGCTTGAAGAAGCGCAAGACCTTGCGATGGACGCACTCGATACGAGCGTCGTCGAGCAGGAGGTCAAAAATGAAGTCATCGGTCAATACTTCCGAATCGAGGGGCCGAAACTCGGTCGGAACATCGTCGTGAATGATGTGAAAGCCGTCAATAATGTTGACGAAGACACTCTCCAGGCGCTCAAGATCCACCTCGAAGAAGCAGTCGACGCCGACAAGGACACCGATACAGGCCAATCCGAGGCCTCAGCGTGAAAGTAATCAAGCAGCAACCAACCATAATCTGATTCAACATTACTCATGAGCCAGAGTCAATCCCAATCACAGCCGCAGCGTAACGAAGCCGTCCGCATGTTCGCAGATGAGTTCAACGAAGCCAGCATCGAGTTCCAAGAGCAGGAAGATGTCGACGACGAGGATGGGGAGAATAGTCGCGCTCCCAAATACCACTTACTTCCGTCAGGGGGTTGCGCGAACCGGGTCCTGATGATGGGCACGGTTACCGAAATCGATCAAGTCAGCGAGAGTCCGATCACGCTTCGAGCGAAAATTGTCGACCAAACAGGGAACTTCTTCACCTACGCGGGAAAGTACAACCCTGACGAAGTCAGCTACCTTCAGAACCTTGAGGCTCCCGAGCATGTGATGGTGGTAGGCAAACCGAACACCTACACAACAGACGAGGGCGACACCTACGTCTCGGTCGAGCCGGAGAACATTACTGTCGTCGAAAAGGCGACACGCGACCGTTGGACAGCAGAAACCGCTATGCAAACACTTGACCGGATCGACGCCTTCCGCAAAGGCGAAGCACCATATGGAAACGAGGCGGCCCAGTACTACGACTTCGACCACGAAGACTTCGTGAATGACATCAAAGAAATCGGTACAGAAATCATCAACGAGAATACCGACGAGACCGACTCAGCGGCACAACCACAAGCACCATCGGCCTGAACAATGACGCTCAAAAAGTACGAGGAGCTCGGTCAGTTCGACCACTACATCCGACTCATCGACGAAATCGGCCTCGTAGACGAGTTCGAAGACAAATGGGGTGAGTCCTTTGACGAGTTCGAACTAGAGGTCAGCGAAAGCATCGTCATCGAGGAAACGCTGGATGCTGCCGAAGACACCTATGTCTTAATCATCAACGAGCGACCACCAGCGTATCGCGTCCTCCTGCTTGAGTAATCCGGAAGCAAACTTTCAATAACCTGCCGCCAAATAGAGTCCAAGTGTGACCAGAGACTTATTGGAAGTTCCTCCCACGTACTTCCGTGGTCAGGAGTGGGTTCGACTCCCATCTCTGGCGTCAGTCGTTCCCTTGCCCAGGGGAACGGCAAGGCCCGATCGGTACATCAGGCACTGCTCCCCAAAGTGCCAAGTACCGGCGTAGGTCGAGGTTCCACCCAGACACAATCCTCGCAGCTTTTCTCTGCGAGGGTTCCCCACCCCCATGCAGCATACCTTTCAAATAGAGCCGCCAATTCAGATCCATTCGCATAGGTTACCGTTCCCAGATTCATCTGATGAGATCATATAGTAGCGGTTTATGTACTTCTTTTCGGGGATGTACTGAATAACAATTCCGTACTAGCAACTACTGATATAGCAGCTGTATGTCTGATCTGGAGGTTTTGTCCAGATGAAACAAGGGGGTTCGAAGCGATGGAAAACAAAATCAGCCTACACAAACGACGTTCTCCTTGGTAGCGTAATAGCCCCTGTCGTAGGTTTATACCCCTCAGAATTCGGTAGAGGAATCTATATTAGCCTTGTAAAAGGCGAGTGGCTTCGAGGCAGAATCACCTGATTGCTTCGAGGCAGAATCACCTGATTGCTTCGAGGCAGAATCACCTGATTGCTTCGAGGCAGAATCGCCTGATTGCTTCGAGACAGACACAATACCATCTATGAGTCCGAACACATCTACGCAAGAGAACATGCAGATTGAACAGACTGTGGGTGTAGATACTCGTTCAGACGCGCTGAGTCTGAACTCCCACAGTAACGTAAGCGGGGAGATACCAGTTGTCTACTGGGGTGTATCTTCTGGCAGCTCAATTAAATCACTCCGTATCGCGTCAAGAGGGGAGCAAGTCAAAGATCACGGCCACACCATCGACGGCTCGGAATTTCCTACGCCGACACACGCTGAGATCAGTTTTGCCACGAGGAACAAGAACGCTCTCTGGAAAGGCCCCCAGTGGTTGATCGACTGTGGTGGATTCACGGAACTTTCCCGTTCCGATGATGGCACGTACTCCTCGGATCTCTCTACCTATATTGAGTACCTTATGCAGCACCTTAACGATGGGATCGAGATCAAATACTGGGCGCTGCGGGACTGGCCAATCACCGATGAACTTCTCCGCAAACACGGGCGAACCGAACGGGACCACCAGCGGTGGACGATTCGCGACCACTGGAGATCGCTCGAATTGGCCGAGAAATGTGGACTACTAGACCGTAGCGGCGTCGAACCAATCGCCGTGCTCCAAGGCGAAGACGTGGCTGGGTATCTCTGGATGCTCGACCATCTCCGTGAGAACGGACTGCTTACAGACCACGTCTGCCTCGGGTCAATCAAGAAGCTGGACCACCACCAAGTGCAGGACATCGCAGAAGCCGTCCGTGACGCACTCCCCAGTAAGTACACGCTTCACGGTCTTGGCATCACGAAGCGCCATCTCCAGTACCCCGGTATCCGCGAGCACTTCGACACCATCGACACGCAAGCGTGGAACAAGCAAACGAATCAACTGTCCACTGATCTTGAACCGGTCAAAAACACATGGATCGGGTACATCTGGGCGTTCCGCAAGTACGTCGAAAAGCTCCAGCAGCAGACGGAAACGACGTCCGAGTCCAGACAGGGAACAGGTACCAAACTCTTCGACTTCGCGGGGGGCCAGCAGTCGGTCGCCGGGCACTCAGACAGTCCGCTCAACGAGTGCGTATGCGGAACAACAATCGACCCGAACGCGATTTTAGACTATTACGACGACTCCGTAAATACGGAGAACACCAACCCCCTTGATGCACTCGATATGGCGGAGTGTCGGCACTGTCGGCGTCGTATCCTCAACCTCTCGATGCAGTGTCTCGACGACGTTCCAGACCGATTCGGCCCAACCTGACCCGAGGGATGGGTTTGTAAACTCCCACGGGGGTAGAGGGTATAGAAGATAAGGTACCAGCATATCGGCGCTGTTGCCTCGAGGAAGACGTAGAAGGAAATCACCAACAGTGCAAGAAAGCGTCCCAGACCTGATCGACGAAATCGAATCGCTTGAAACCGTCAACTCCATCGAGGCCGTTCTCGTGGAGGCCGAGCCGGACGAATCCGCGTCCGTTGGTGACGTGCTTCGGTTCAACGCCGACGAGACGGACTACGACATCAAGCTCCCCGCCCGCCGAAAAAAAGGTGAGGTGAGGACCTCAGATACACCACCGAACGAATGATGGATTCTCGCACAAACTCCCCAGTGTCCAGCCTGTTCAGCCAGCCTACGTTCACTCCGCAGGCCGAAACAGCTCCAGCAGTAAACCAACTCGCCAACGATATCGTCGAGTTGCTTCCAGACCATGAGACGTATGTCGAACCGTGCGCGTCCCGTGGGACGCTCCTCGGCGTGAAGCCAGCGAGTCGAAACGAGATTGTTAACGACGTCCACGGCGATCTCCTCCACCTGTATAACACTATCAAGGACGAGCACAGCGAACTTGTCCGATTCCTTGCGGAATCTCCACTCGATTCAAGCCTTCAAGCAGAGTGGGAGAAGACGTTCCTACGAGGCTATCGGCATACAGACGACATCGTTCGCGCAGCTCAGTTCTTCGTTCAGTTTGCATCTCCCTCATCCGTGACAGGGAGTATCGATGACAGTCAGGACGCAATCGGAGAACACCTCCGAGAGTTTAAGCGTCGGTTCGACGATGTGCTAATCGAGGCCAAGACACCGCACGAATTGATGGGCGCATATGAGGACGATTCCGTCTGTATGTTCATCAACCCGCCGTACGACGGCAGCCGGTACGAATACGCGAATAGGTCGTTAGACCTCCTGATTATGGAGCATCTGATGGAGTGGCAAAGCGGCGTCGGCGGCGAGCCCTACTGGGCGCTACTCACGAAACAGTCACCCAGTCCTATTTCGATGCTCCCAACAACCGACCTCAGCGGGAATACGCTGACGCGGAACTACAGTTTCAATCTTGAATCCACCTCACCCTTCCTCGAGGCAGATTCCACCGAGAACGGCATTACCCACCTCTCGGCATTCAGTGAACAGGAGGTAGCCTAGATGCCACGCGCTTCAGCCCCGTTCCCGTGGCCGGGAAACAAAGGTGGGCTCGCAGACTGGGTTCTCGACATCTTTCCTCGCCACGACACATACATCGACGTCTTCGGTGGGTCCGGAGCACTCCTCTTCGAGAAGATACCCGCAGAAACCGAGATCTACAACGACGCCGACGCCGACCTCGTGCAGTTTATGACCACCCTCCGTGACGCTTCCGAAGAACTCATCGACCGCCTCCAGATGATTCCGTACGCTCGTGAACTCCATCACGAGTGGACAACCGATTTCTTCGAGGGACACCGTCCAAGTGACCGAGTCGAACGGGCTGCACGATACTACTTCATCCGGCGTGCTCAATACGGCGGAGAGGCGGCGAAGAAAGCCGGGTTCCGAGCGACCGTCAGTGGTCGACGGAATCCAGCCCGTCAGTGGAACAACTCAATCCAGCGACTCCCCAATTTCGCACGCCGCCTACAAAGAGTACAGATCGAATGCCAAGACTACGCTGACCTCTTGACGGATGCCGCCTCCGGCACCCACTCTACGGTCGTATATTGTGACCCTCCATACCGAGATTCCACGAATCGCTACCAGCTCCGAGGCACACATGATTCGCAGGCGAAGTCGTCATCGAGTCCGGCATTCGACTTCGGGAAGTTCACAGCAATCATTAGAGAATTCGCCCGACAGCAGAACGGACCTCGCATTATCGTCTCCACCGACGTGATCCCCTCCAAGTTGGACTTCCTCCATCGCGTGTCGAAGGGGAGCAACTTCTCGATGAACGCAGCAGACGGAACGAAAGAGACGACAGAACATCTGCTAACGAATTTCGACCCAGAAGCCACTCCATCGCATACAGAAAACGCGAATCTAACTGCGTTCTAACCCCCGCTATCCAGCAATATCAGCCGGAATTTTATATTATCCCTCTTTAAGTGAGAGTATGGAGACACAAACGAGGATAGATCCGGAGATAGGGATAGACCCGCTCCGGGACAAGCCCGTCGTTTTACTCAGCATCAAAGAGCGATGGGCGAATGCCATCCTAGACGGTGAGAAACGCTACGAGTACCGCCGACGACCCCCGGCACAGGACCCGCCGTATCGCGGCGTGCTATACGCTACGGGCGGCCTGGGCGCTATCGTCGGCGGCTTCGAGACACACACTGTCACCGAAGCACCCGTCGACGAACTCATCGAACAGACAGTTCGTTTCACGCCCCACAAAACGGACGATCTCAAAGACTACTTCAAAGGCAAAGAAACCGGGTCAGCGATCCGAATTGACGGCTGGCTTAGTTACGACGAGCCAGTTTCTCTAAACGACCTTCAGAGCGCCAACGCGGAGTTCACAGTTCCGCAGAACTTCCGATATCTCCGCCCGGACGAGGACGTGGAACTTCTCAACCAACTCCCCTATGACCGGGGTGTTCCATTTGAGCGATAGCAGAGTGACTGTCAACCGACTCAACGAGATAACGGTCTCCGAACGCACATTCGTACTAACGAACCTTTCCGAGAATAAAGCTGAGTATGTTTCTACCTCCCGTATTCGGGTGAAGGATGGAAGTGCCAGAGTATCTTCAGATAGTGTTAGAAGAGGCAGAAAACCGACTTGCTGCCAGCGAGAAATCGCCGTCAACGATCGCTAGTAGGATCGCAGAGGAACACGACGAACTCACAAGCCCGCTTCGCGTTAAGAACC
This sequence comes from Haloarcula sp. K1, assembly GCF_001647155.1. Taxonomy (NCBI): domain Archaea; kingdom Methanobacteriati; phylum Methanobacteriota; class Halobacteria; order Halobacteriales; family Haloarculaceae; genus Haloarcula; species Haloarcula sp. K1. The sequence continues at coordinate 186,042 of NZ_LRHL01000046.1, read as the reverse complement.
GCTTTGACAATCTCATTGTGCTCAAGGATATCCGCGACATCCACGACATCTGCGCCGACGAGTTAGACGCCTACCGTGTGACCTCCCCCAGTACCGGTTCCTGGGGTGAAGCGACTGTAGAAGCAGTCGTGCGCCGCTCACTTGAGGACCTCATCTGTACGCATCTCAGTGACGAACAGCCCAGGTTCATCTGAGTGAAGATGGACAAATCGACGGATGAATACGTTCAGGAAACCATCAAGATGGTCCTCTACGATTTTATCCACAATGAGGGGACCCCACACGTACACGACGCTGTTGAGATCAACAGCGGTTACTGCCGTAGGTTCGCCAGCCGTGTCCTCAAACGGCTTGGTTCCCTCTCTAAAGTAACTCGTCAAGATGCTGAAGATATACACACATGGGTCGAAGTTGACGGTCAACACTATGACGCGGAAGTAATTGGGGGCGTCGACGACCCGCATGACCTACCGATCTGGGAGCGACTCACCGATAGCCGTCGAGAGCACGCAGCAGAAGCCTGCAGCGTGCTCAACCCCGACGAATTCCGGGAATAGCCTCTCATGCGCTATGGGTAAATGTTTTTACTGTTCCCCGAATATTAGTAATTGAAAGATGTACGAAGTATTCGACGGAACGGCGGCACGGGTCCTCCTCGGTCTCAATAGCGGGGACTCGATTCGGAACGTCTCCCAGCGGATTGGGACGCCTTACGAAACAGTCCGGCAAGCAGTCAACCGGTTAGAAGCCGCTGGATTCGTCGAGTACGATGAGGGCCTGTATCTTACCGACGAAGAAGTTCGTGACCGCGCACTCAGTTTGTTGACGGCGAGCGCCCGCACAAGTAGTCCAACTATCGAGGAAGCATACACGCTTCCACACTTTACGGACCTGCAGTTCGCCTTCACTCGGATCGACGCTGTCTACGTGTGGACACAAGGTGGGTATCAAGTCGGTCGAGATCCAGACGACTATCCGCTGTTCCTCACCGTCCAGCAAGCAGATACCGACGCCTGGAGGGACTTCTTCAGCCAATTCAACATTCCCGTAGCAAACGAACGACAGCCTGCAGAGAGTAACGAAAGCGCGCTCCAGATTGTCTTGGAACCTCGCGACTGGCTCGATACCGATACTGTGGAAGGCTACCCCGTTATCCCCAGAAGCGAGACCATTGAGTACATGCAAGACAATTACGCCACCTTCGCGTCAGCGCTGGAGATGCTTGACCAAATGTATGAGGACCTATCACTCGATGTGAACTACAGTGAACACGACCACGCCACCCCATAAGATATGAGTTTCAACGACCGGAGTAACGCTCTTATCAGCCTCCTTGCCGATTTAAATGAGAGTCCCCACCAATTTGTTCTCGTCGGCGGGTACGCTGTCTCCGCATTCCAAACGCGGTTTTCGACTGACCTTGACATAGTTATCGCACCCGAGGATCGAGATGCCGTCATCGAGTTCCTCAAGGCTCAGGATTTTAAAAAAACAGAATCCCAAAGTAAGGAGTGGATCTACGACACCGAAGTCACTCAATACGAGAAGCGGCTTACCCCACAGCAACCAGTGGGTGTTGACCTCCTCATCAATGGTCTCGGTTGTCGACAGACGGAGGCACAGTGGTCGTTCAACTATCTCCTCAACCACAGCAAAAAGCAGACCATCAGCGGAGGGACAGAGGAAACAACTGCTCGGACCGTCATGGGTGATGTCCTTATTGCGGTAAAGCTTCATAGTGGGCGTGAAACCGACCTTCGTGACGTGCTCGCTATCGCGGGAGACGTCCCACTCACTCAGATAACGCCCCATCTCCATCGTGGTGACGAAGAGAAACTTCGCGACCAGCTAGAGCAAGGAGTCGAAATACTCGATAGCGACGAACTCCGACACGGATTCCGAAGTGACTTCGGGGCCTCAACAGTCTCTGAAGATACTGTCGAGCAGCTCAAGCAATACCTCGACGAGCAGATTGAGCGGCTTCCAAAGTGATTTTTATCTCCCAATGGAGCCAGAGGAGAGTAATAATGCACGCGCAGATATCCCTCACCACTTGGTGCTCGGACACCCGCCACATCTTCACTTTCATCGGAGATACGGAGCGAGGAACCATCTATCCTAAGGAGATGAACCAAGGGGGAGAACACTACCGAATTGGCTGGGATGACGTCCCCAACGAAGTCGAATCAGAGTTAGACGAGATGGGGGACTGGGAGTTCATCGAGGAATGATCGATGATGAGCTCGCGCCGACATATCGCTCACTACATCAGCAGTTGAGCAGCAAGGCTGAGGCTCCCTTGCGAAATATGGCCAACCGCTCGTCCAGGACTGCTTAGCTGAACTCCCGTCTGTGTGTTTCAGTCCAGCCGGACCGGTTGACCAGCGCTGTAATCGGCTCATGCTCAACGTACCCATCTATAGATGCCACCAACTCACGCGTCCAGATCCTCGCAAGTACCAACTCGTCCGACGACTGTTCAGCGTTAGAGTCCTGGATTGTAAGTGAGTTCCCCGACCACGAGAAGTAGATCGACTCATCGGAGACACGCTTTACACTCCGCTTATCGCCATCAACACCTGACGTAAACAGTGTCCTGAACAAAGACGAAATCAATCGACTCAGCAATTAAACCACAGAAAGAACGATGGGATTCATCACAAAAGAACTTGACGCCAGTATCGTAGACGCAATCAACGCTCTCCAAGGGGCTATCGAGAACAGTAATAATCCGGAGTGGGTTGCGCCGGTTCCACTTCTCGTTCAGGATGTCGGCAACCCCAACATCACGGGAACGTTCTGCGAGACAGCCCACGATGCTATAGATGCAGCTCATGACCACGACAGTAACACAGCCCATGTGACATCAGTGCTCAAGATCACGGATGCTGATACACTCGGTGACCCGGAGAATGGACCGTCGTTCAAATACGACCACATCGATAAACTCGCTGAACCCCCGAGTGAAGTAGCAGAGGCCTGTATGGACTGGTACTACCAGAATAACAGTTCCATCGAAGAAACGGACGGGATTATCTTTCGATATCTCGAAGGGTTTTACCTCCGGCTTTTCCTCTCACCAGAGGCAGAAATCGTTGACCACCGACTTCTCGCCCGGTATACCGACGAATAGCGACCGGAACGCTACCAGAGGGAAAAACAGCGTTACTGTGTTTCACGCTATTCAAGAATTCAACCAGAAGTTCTCTTCCCGTTCTACAGGTCGCGTGACTGCACCGTCTTCCGATCGTTCGCCGCTGCGCGTTCGGCGGCCTTGTCGACCAGTTCCGCGGCTTCCTCATCAAGCGCTTCGTAGAAGTCAGATGCAACGTTGTGGTCATCGAGATATTCCTTTACTGCTGCCTTGACAATTAGGTCAGACATTCCACTTGAGATGACAACAGAGTGGGTTATAAACATTCCTAAACTGGAATGGTTAAACTAGCGATTTCGGCCACTTCATACCTATTTCACCAGAAAAGAGGGATGGGTTTGTGCCTCTCCTTGGAAATTGGCAGAGAATAAGGAGAATCATCAAGAGACCATCGGAAACGTCCGAACACGCTCAGGCTCGATTTCAATGATTTCAACGCACTCAGACACATCTACTGGTCGAACAAACAGAAAGGACAGACAGCGATAGGAGGAATAAGCATGGAATCAACACGACACCAGACACAAGCAAGCAATACGGCGTCTGCAGGAACCCGCCAGCCGGTTTCGCAGGCAGAAACAGAGGCTCAGAGCACTTCCCACGAAAAAGAAGCTCTTGATAGCGGGGAGTGCCCAGAATGCGAAAGCCACCTCACAACAGACTCAGACGAACAATACTGTAAACAATGCGGGTACGTCGACGATTCTCCTACTATCGACCACGGTCCCGAGTGGCGAGCATACAACAGTGAGGGGAAAGCAAAAAAGTCGCGTGTTGGCTCCCCACTCACCGAAGCTCGGCACGATCGGGGACTATCAACGAACATCAGCTGGCAAGACAAGGACGCAAACGGAAACCCGTTATCATCCAAGCAACGCGCGAAGATGAACCGGCTGCGGACGTGGGATAAACGATACCAGACACAGAACCAGCGCGAGCGTAATCTCCGAAGCGGCATCACAGAGGTCAAGCGGATGGCGTCAGCACTCGGCCTTCCAAGAGATGCAGTCGAGACAGCTTCTGTTATTTTCCGCCAAGCGAGCAAGCAAGATCTTCTTCTCGGGCGATCAATTGAAGGCGTCGCAACTGCCGCACTCTACATCGCAGCTCGGATGGAGAAGATTCCACGGACGTACGATCAAGTAGAGACCGTCTCTCGCGTCGAAATTGAGCAGGTGAAACGGACTCAGCGCTATCTTGTGCACGAGCTCAATCTTGAGCTAGGGCCGGCATCTCCGAGGATTTACTTGCCGCAGTTCGCCAGCAAACTGGATCTTCCGCAAGAGCACATTCAAGAAGCGAACCGGCTTATCGACAATGTTGATGAGACCACGATGAGCGGTTACAAGCCCACGGGCCTTGCTGCTGCCGCGCTCTTTGCAGCAGGTCTAACTACTGGCCAATTGGTTACTCAAGCCAGTCTCGCAGAGATATCCGGTGTGACTAAAGTCACAATTCGCAACACGTACACGATCTACATCACTGCTGACGACTCGAATTCGCTTACGAGTGATAACGTCGATGAAATGAATTCGCTCGATGTCGCAAGCAAGTACAACCCAGGCGACAGCTATGAATATATCATTCACGGATACAGCGATAACTGAGAACAGTCTGGTTATTTTGAGCCGCTTGGTCCGTTTTCCCTCTCAAAAAGTAGTAGAGGGGGAAAACAGTGTGAAATAATAGATACTGAGAGGTCATTCAAGCACATATACAGCGAGGAACTCAACCACTCAATCTACACGCCTTCAGTCAACAATTGATAGAAAAATCTAAATTACCTCGTGCAGACTCATCATCAAGCGCAGATGGACAAGATTACAGAACACCTGTGGATTAGTGACGCAGAAAAAACCCGACAACTACCGGACAATCACCAGTTCGACGAAGTCGTAACCCTAGGATACTACGACGGGCTCGGTTTGGAGTGCCCGGAAGCATCAACAACTGGCGACGAGCTCACGTTTCTCGATGGTCCACACAACTACGAGAAGTTTGCAGCGGCAGTAGACTACGTACTGGAAGCACTCGAAGCAGGGGACACAGTACTCGTTCACTGCCAAGCCGGCATCTCTCGCTCCGGAGGAGTCTGTTCAGCAGCCTTAGCCATACACAAAGACCTCCCCGGTGAGCAAGCACTATCAATAGTTCAGCAAGCCCGGAAAAAGGTCTACCCCGAATCCGAGATTCGGGCAAGTATGAAGCGCTACATCGACGAGGCCACAGCAGAATCCGTTGCAGTCAAAAGATAGCTGTACAATCGGTTTTTATGACCCTTATTCTGGCGAAGGTTTTACTGAAAGATGGGACATGAAAGAGTTTTAACCGTCAAAACGACCGATAGTCGAATATACGCAGTGGACAAGTGGGAAAGTACCAACTGCTCACCAGCCACAAAAGAATGGAAGTATCCCGCCCGAATCAAAGACCTCGATAATGGCCGTAGGTTAGACCGCTGGGAGACAGCGGATCGTCCAGACTATGCGATCGCAAATATGGACAGCGTTCTTGAAATAGCCATTGAAGGCCTTGAACGGCTTCTCATCGACCATCATATCGACGCGGAGACCATCACTGTCACCCGAAACGTCAGCCTCTGTGAAAGCGAGCTCAAGAGCGAAGTCGATGTCGACGCTGAATTCGTCGATTCGTCACAGACTTCCATTCGAGCCTAATCCAAGAAACACCTATGAATTCACCATCAACCAGCGCTGAGACGAGTCGTAAAGACCCCGAGAAGCTTTCAGACGAAGACCTCGTGGATGTCTACTCGGAGGTAGCAGAAGCACCAACCTCAGGGTATTCAGTTGCCTACTACGACGCAATCGTTCAGGAAATGGCTGAACGGTTTGAGGCAAACGTTCTCAACAACACAAAGTCCGAATGACCTCACAACAACAAATGGGCGCGAATCCAATCCAGGAGCCGAACAATGTGTAGTCTCAGGGACTTCGGAGGCGGCATCAACGATGCTGGAGCCCAAGCAACGCCCAGTCGGTCTACTGTTTTCCCTCGTGGCCGATGTAAAGCAGTCATCGAGGACGGACACCAGATCCGACGCTGCCAGAACGATGCTGCCCGTGGACGAGACTGCTGCTACCAACACAACGACAAAAAGAACCAAGTCACAATCCACAGTGACCCTTTAGCCCTCCTTCGATTAGGTAGACAGCGGTCTGGGTCGTGCCGTGCTCTGAAAGAAGACGGAAAACGGTGCAACAACTCAACCACTGCCACAAAAATCCTCTGCGGAATTCATCAAGATACCCAAGACCCCGACATCGTACAGCCAACAGAGAAGGAACTCAATCAAGAACTCATTCACGAAGCACTCACCTCACTGGACGCTGCTGTGTATTAGCAGGAATACGGACGGTACTGGAAGATGTCGAAATCATTTACGGCTACAAACAACTCCGAAGCAGTTCTGTCACAAGCTGCTAACTCCGTCCTCGAGATGCCGCTCCCAGATGATCGACTTACAGATTCCACCCGTACAGCCGTGTATGAGGAGCTTTCGCAGCATCTTCCCGATGCCAAACCAATGGATCAAGGATACGGGCGGGCCGTCATCTGGGTGCCTGAGCTACCCCACCGTCAGCTCACTCCTCAGGAAGCGGAGCAGACCTACGACGGTCTGGTCCTCAAATTCGCGTACAACGATTTCGATGATGGGGGTGGCATCCGGCAGAACAAGACAGAGATCAGCATCTGGGAACGCGGAACGCCCATCATCAGCCGGGAACACCTCACACCCGTATTCGAATCTGGTACAGAAAGTCTCTGGCTCGCAATGCCATATCGGGATATGGTACGTCGATCGTGGTGGTTCGAAGACCAGATCATCAAAGTCTTTGGTGAAATCCCCCGCGGGGATATCGGCACGAAGCACTTCTGGGGAATTGAACCAACTGGCGGAATGGAGTGCTACGACTACGGGCGGTGTCCGACCAGTCCCACAGATTAATCGGCTCCATACATGGGTTTGTCCCTCTCCACGAGAGTAGAAGAGAAGCCCAATGTCAGAAACGTCGTCTTCTACCCTTAATAAATTCGAGACCGCCAACCAGCCCACTGCTGTCAATGAACTACCCCCAACTACCTCCAATGAGATTATCGAGGCCTTCCAGTCAATCGAACGGTGGCAATCAGCTGTTCGAGTGAACGAGAAGTCTGAAAAACTTCTCGTGGGGCGTTCTCCAAACCACAATCGAAAATCGTACCGGCTCTACCACTCTGAAGCCGGTGATTTCGGATTCGCTGGGAAACTCATCCACGAACAGACGTTCGGCCAGGAGACGGAACACCGTGTCGGGTTCGTGCCTGCCGGTGACACGCCGGGTGAAGAGACCGTTGTCGAAGCAGTCAGTAGTTTAGAGGTCCTCGATGACGGCCGAACAACGGAACTCGATAACGTTCTCCCAAGAATTCGTACCGCGCTGACGGACAGTGACTGGTCAAGTGGGTGTGCTGATACCGGCTATGGAGAGTGGATTCAGGCAGTAAATCTGCTCGCGGACTACCTCAACGAGTCATACAACGAGGGCGAGATCGTTCTCTCCACAAAGGCCGTGATGCAGGCGAAGGTGATGCACGCTATCGCCCGCTATCCCCTGAGTGCAGAAGACCTCCTCTCGCAAACGGCAAACAGTTTCAACGCTGGACTTGACGAAGGAGTCTACGAAGCTAGCCCGATGGCGCTCCGAGCAGTCCTACTCGCCTACGCTGACGAGGAAGCCCAAGCTGACGAATCGTAAAGAGAGCATCAAAGCGAAGTCCGTGTGTACCAGAACACCCGGAATACAAGAACAGGAGACTACAGATGGTTACCAACACCGCTACTGACGAACATACAGACATCGAAGAGACCGACCGTGTGTTCGTTCGCGCTCAAGGAGCCGACCTCGAACGCACCAGAACTGTAGATGAAGTCTACGATGGCCCCCACATCAAAACGTACGTCGTTGACTTCGACGGCTCCGGTGACGCCCACGTTTCCCGTGACCGTCTTCTCTCGGCTACAGAGACCAACAACGTATTCCATACCGACAACTAACGTCTATTTCTCCGTCACACAGCACCCAAAAGGCACAGAAAGCGAGTCAACCGCCGAGTATGAGCCGGAGCCAACCAACGAACGGGACTTTCGTCCGAACAGTTCCTTCTATCCAACCTTCCCGAATTGGAGGCGACATTCCAATAGCTTGGTCGTACGACGGGTTGGCGTCACCTTTCGTGATGTATCCCGAATTCGGCGCAGGGCACTTTCGAAGTGACTGGCAGCTCTCAGCGCCATTCAGGTAGGCTGGGTTCGCTTTATCAAACCAGTTCTCTCCTTCCTCTACGTAAAACATCGCCCGGTGGACTGTCGATTGGTCATCGAAATCTGATGAAAACACGATAACAGAGCCATAGTCCTCAAGTGATCGATAGCCAACATCGCGACCTTTTTGAAGCGTTACAATCCCGTTTTCATCAGCAGCATCCGGCGAAAACCGGCCCTCTTCCATTATAACGATGATATCTCCTTGCTGAATACTCGGGTCCATACTCCCACTGGATACCGCAGCGAACGGAGGCCAGACCCCAGAAACTGCGACGATCATCGTTGTTATAGCCATCGTAAATAGGAGGGCTATCAAAATATCTCGCCCCCAATGATACAGAGGCGTCTCGGTAATGCTATCCAGTCCCTCCTGCAGTTCGACATCCTCGGATTCGGTCTCGTTTTGTGAGATAGCCGACTCACTGGAGGTAGTGGACGACGCACGATCCGAACGCATTGGATCCCATTTCTGGTGATTCGCTAAGAAGGTATCGATGCCTCAGAGCCAATACGCGACCGAATTAAGTATGACCGGAATAGACTTAGGATACTAATGAATACGAGCGACGAGGACGGTAGCACCAGCGTCTTTGCTATATTCCACAGACGTCTTCTCACCACGTCTGCCACGCAAATCGTCCAAGCGTTCGCATTTTTTGCCCTTGCAGTCTTCATCATCTGGAACCGCATTCGAAACTACAGTAACCTAATCCAAGACAACGGAGAAATTACCTTCCAGTCTGCCGACGCCTGGTACCACCGTCGAAATGTGCGTTACACCGCTGACAACTTCCCGAATACATTATCATTCGACCCGTTCACAACGTTTCCAACGGGTAACCACGCCGGCCAGTTCGGGACTGTCTTCGACCAATTTCTTGCGGTTCTTGCACTCATCATTGGTAGAGGAAACCCGTCCGCTTCGACGATAGACGCAGTTCTTCTATTCGCACCGCCAGCCCTCGGCGTCATAACTATCGTACCACTCTACCTGCTGGTGAAAGAGCTGGGCACCAGCTGGGGCGGGCTTGTGACCGTCCTTGTAGTCGCACTTACTCCAGGTCTCTTTCTCTCCAGAACCGTTGCAGGATTTGCCGACCATCACGTCGCAGAAACCCTACTCGTCGCGACCGCTCTCTACTTCTACACAAAAGCACTGACAACTCATCGTAGCATAAACCCGCCACTAACTCTCTCTTTTCACCGATTAAGGAAGCATAAGCCAACGTTCCGATGGAGTTTCCTCGCTGGAATATCAACCGGCCTCTATCTGTTGACCTGGCCAGCGGGAGTGTTTTTCATTGCCTCACTTGCAGTATTCTTCCACATCCAAGTGATTGCAGACTACATCCGGGATCGAGAAGGACGTTCTACCGCCCTCCTTGCCGCCGTGAGTATGGGAACAACGAGCGTCATCATCTCCCCATTCCTCACTACCATATCAGTGACTGCAACTGAGACGAGCATCCTTCAAGCTGCACTTCCAGTTATAGTCGGCCTTTCGACGGTCGTCATCAGCGAGATCGCATATCGTTGGGAAGATACAACAATTGGTAAAGCGAAATTCCTACTGGCTCTCGGAGTAGCGGGAGCACTAGGTATAGCAAGCTTCTGGGTGGTGTTCCCCGAAATAGTAGCGTTCTTCATCAAAAAAAGCGAATACGTGATATGGTTCGTAGGAGAGCACGACAGCCCCGGTGTCGCGGAAGCATCCTCCTTACAAAACCCGCTGGAATTCGGATTTATTACTTATGGAGTTGCTTTGATCACAGCAGTTGTGGGTTGGGGCTGGATGTTGGCCCGTGCTGTTCGCGGCCAAGGTAGTACAAAGTCGTACACACTACTCGTCGTTTTCTCAGCGACCGTCGCGTCCGCGACTGTCTCACAGGTTCGTTTCGATTACTATCTCGTGATCGCTATCTCCATTCTCTCGGGATGGGCGGTTCAGCAAATCTATCATACCCTCAAAGGTCGATGGGAAGCAAAATCGGTCGGTGACGCCAGGTTCCGAGCAAAAATTGTTACCAGTGCAATCATTATTCTCATTATCGCCCCTTTCGCGATTTCAGGAGCAACACTCACGGCAGCGGACAACTACACGTCGGTATCCAGTGACGACGGCTGGCGGCAAACATTTGATTGGATCGAGTCCGGAACGCCGGCTCCTGGTTCATACAGGACTGGAGGATCACCCCGATTAGAGTACACGGGTGCATACTCCGATGTCGGTGACTTCCAATACCGAAACGGGGAGTACGGGATTATGACTCGGTGGTCCGCTGGCCATCGGTTGACCGTCGAGACGCATCGTATTCCGGTTTCAAATCCGCATCAATGGCACGCACCGACTGTCGCAGACATCCTCTTAGAGACCGACGAATCAGCAGCCATCGAGAAGACTGACGAAACCTTCGGAGAAGCAAGTGGAGTGCCGTATGTGATTCTTGACGATTCATGGGGGAGCGGAAACAATCCTCAGTTCGCTAATCCGGCACACTTCGAACAAAGCCACGACCTTGAGGCGTCCGACCTTCATCGCCAACTCGTTAATCCGGAGAATGGAGAAAAGATCACATACATCCAGTCAGCACGTAGTTACCAGAGTCTTCGGACGCGACTCTATCAGTTCCACGGAAGTGCGGCCCCCGCAAGTAGCCTTGTCGTCTACTACAACGCCACCCACAGAGAGGGGACAATCGCGGCACCTCGTGATGCTCCTCTCGTCCGTGAGTTTAAATCGCCGAAAGCCGCAACGGAAGCCACAACAGGCAACCCAACAGCGGTCCAAGGTGGCCTTTATAAGGAGCCATCAAACTCAGTAAGAGCTCTTGAACATTTCCGGTTAGTGTACGCGTCGGAACAAACCGTATCAGGTACTCCCCAGTCACTCCGAAACCAGTCCTCGTTCGTCGGCGAAAAGCGAGGTTCCGAAGTCAAGGTCTTTGAACGTGTTGAAGGAGCGACCATCACTGGCACCGCTTCTCCCGGCACGACCGTAAAAGCCAGCGTCAATCTCTCGATCACGACCACGGGAAAAAGGTTCACCTATACACAGTACACGACAGCTTCTGAAGACGGCACATTCGAGTTGACCGTTCCATATGGGACAACAGGGTACAGCGAATATACGACCAGTGAAGGCTACACGGATACGAGTGTGAGAGCGCTCGGCCCATACGAAGTCGTCGCTATGAACTCGTCCACAGGCCGCGTCATCAAGAAAGACGAAGTAGCAATCTCAGAGGGCGCTATTCTCGGGGAATCAGACGGTGAAGTGGTCGTGTTTGAGTAGGTAGACTACCCCGCAGATGGTTTTTGAATCCCCCTATACGGTGAAGAATAATGAGTTCCAAGAGTAGCAACAACGGTAGTTGGAGTTTGCTCAAGGAAACGGCCTTTTCGGTTATCCCGGCACGTTCATATATGTCGGTTATAAAGCCGAACTCAAACATGGTAGATACAAAACGGAGCAACCGTCGAAAGTTCCTCAGAACAACGGGCGGCGTAATGAGTGTCGGACTCGCTACGTCGATAGCAGGCTGTTCAGCCCTCTCTGACGGTGACGGCAATAACAGTGATGGTGGTAGCGAGGCAGACATCACAGGAACCATCAACATCGATGACAGCCTCCAAGGAACAATCGAAGTCGTCGAACACGAGGATATCATCAACGAACAGACCAACCAAGTCGGAGCATACGTCGAGATCGCGAACTCAGGCGACCAGAACCAATCACTGAACGTCCTCGCGGAGTTCTTCAAGAACGGTGAGAAGGTCGGAGAAGACAAGGAAAATTCGGAGATGGTACCGACCGACAATAATGCCAAGCTCCGGCTCGGGATCGCAGGCACCCGAGACAATATCGACCGGTACGATATCACAATCGAGTCAGTGTTCTGAGCCAACAATCTCACAAGTAGCGAAAAAACCGAAAACAGTGATAGGTCATCTCGACGATTTCGGACTTCTCGTAGAATTCTAAGACACGCTCGAAAGAGCATGTATAGGCGTTTTTACCCTCCAAGTGAAGTGAGAGTCCAAATGAATAATACTTCCTGTAGTAGCCTTGCCGCGCTCGAAGACTCCGGCGCACAGTTCGTCTACAACGATACTGAAAGCATCCTTGAGAAAATCCTTGACGTCAACGCCGAGTATGACGACAAAGGTATGCCAGAGGGAACTGTCACAGTAAAGCCAGTCGCATGGAACGACAGTTTCGAGGTTGATGCAGAGGACTTTGACACAGATCTCCACAACAACATCCGGAACGTCATTGACCCCAGTGTGATCGAGAACGCCGAACAGATTCTCATCAACTTGGGGCTCAACAACCTCATCGAAGACAAGCGTGTACTCGGCCCAGCTCATGACTACAACCTTCAGCACGGAGACGTCGATGAGGTGACCGAGGTTCGAGATCTCCTCGCTGTGGAACAGATTTATCAAGCAGACGCAGTCGCAGAGTAACGCCCGAAGATGGAGAGTACAACTACAAGGTCCGGGTCGACGATACAGAACGCTGCCTTCCCCCGAGACCGTTATTCGGGACTATGAGTTCAACATGAGGTACGGTGTCGACGAAGCGCCGCCTTTCGCTTACTATTTTCATCGTGTGAGTTCGAGATGAACGTTCAGTCTTCTCTCAGCACTTTCAATACGACACTCGATTCGTAACAATGTCCCAACATACACTCGCTGGGTTCGGTACAGAACAGCGCGACCCGTACGACCTTTCAGGGTACGACTGGTCGCTTAGCGGCGTAGATACCACCCCACTCACGCACGGCCTTCACTACTATCCGGCGCGGATGATTCCGCAGATTCCCCACCAACTCATTAATCACTGGGAGGAGACGGGCCTTATCGAACCGGGCGAGGTAATCTATGATCCGTTCTGTGGGTCGGGAACGACCGTTACCGAAGCCCAACGTGCTGGCTACCACGGCGTCGGAACGGACATCAACCCATTCGCCTGCCTACTCGCGCGAACTAAGGCAAAACCTATCGACCCAGCCAAAATCGAAGCTGCCGCCCAGAGCATCTTCAGCGACTGGCGCGTCCATCGTCGATTCATCCACGAGGGACACTCAGCTGGAAGTCCATCTGAACCGACCACTGTAGCTAAAGGGTGGTTCCCAGAACCCCAAGTGTACGAACTCGATTCGATCGCCCGACGACTTTCTGAAGGTCGCGGTGAGTGGGGCTTCGAGGTCATTAGGTTTCTCCGTATTTGCCTCGCGTCTATCACCCGGAAAATAAGCTACCAGCAGAACGGCGAATTCAAACGCCAGCGGATTCCCGAATGCGACCGTGCAGGCCACAACCCCGACGTGTGGGAGTTGTTCTGTGAAGCGGTCACGGATAACGTCGGTCGGATGGAACGCTACTACGAACAAGCAAGCGAACAGGGCAGTATCGACGTCCGACTTGCGGACTGTCGAAGCCCCACCGAAATCGTAACGAACTCCATCGATTCAGTGATCACGTCCCCTCCGTATGGCGACCACTCAACCACCGTCGCCTACGGACAATATTCGAGAGCACCAGCGCTCGCCGCAACCCCTCTCAACGTCAAGACAATGCGGGACGTGGACCCAACTGGCCTTGGTGGCACCCGGAGCAGTGCGTTTACCGAGGTCGATGACGTGACGGCCTTTTCGACTGCACTCCAGAACACGCTCGAAGAGTTAGAATCTGTCGACGGACGTAGCGACGACGCCTTTGCGTTCTTTGCCGACTACTTCGAAGCGATCAACCAGCTCGCTCGTGTCGTCAAAGAAGGACAGCCGGTCGCCCTCGTCGTTGGAAATCGAACGATGAGCAGGACGCCGATCCCGATGCACCTCATCACCGAAGATTTCTTCTCTGCCATCGGGTTCACTCTCGAAACCACCGAACCACGGTCAATACCGACCAAGACACTCCCATGGGAAAATGCCCCTGAAAACGAAACGGCAAATACTGGCGAACTAATGGCCGATGAATACATTATCGTCGGAACGGCTCCAGAACGAAGTTTGTCCAAATGGTGATTGCGATAGCAGTGGTCGGGATGAACCTAAAAGTCCCAGTCTAACAGCCGCCTTCAAATTTTACAGCGTCTCCTACCCCAACTCGTTCTGTCGCGTACCCATTCGGGACTTCAAGAACATACTTCGCTTCTCCTGAGTAGTGGTATTTCGGCTCCTCTCCTGTTTCATCCGGGGCGGGTTTCTCTGCGCTGTGAATAGTCGTTATCTCACACGACGAGTTGATGAATACGATATCGATTGAGAAGTTCATATCACGCATTACATATGTTCGTTCAGTAGTCTCGCCGTGGATGAACAACATCCCTTTGCCGACTGCCAGTGTATCGTGGTCACTCAATCCAGTCACCATCTCAGACTTGGTATTAGCGACCGAAGCGGCGACTGATCCGGCAGAACTGCCGTCAGACTTGAGGGTGACATTGAGCATGTCCTCGTCCGCTAATTCTGACGGAGAGCTAAGCGCACCAACTACGCCAGCAAAGGCAAAAAGAACTACGAGAACGCCGAGTGTATACACTTTCCAAGAGTAAGGGTCATCGCTGATGAGGTCCATACACGTTTTAGCCGTGTGCTGCATTATAAGAATACCCTCGCGTTGCGCCTCCAAAGGGCAAAACATCAAGTGCCAGTACCGAAAACCACGACTATGGCCGCTTCCTCAGAGACGAATCCCAGCGAGGAGACAGAATTGGGGGAATATACGCCGCCCCTCAAGCAATGCTCTTGCAGTGCTTGTGACTCGTACTTTAGCGAGCAGACAACCATCGAAACTGCAAAAACTGTCGTCTCCCACTGGAACGACGAGCACGCGAACATCCTCACGAACAGTTTCACGCCGTTCACTACTGAGGAGGTTGAACGTCACGTACTCACAGAAGGACTATCGCAAGCCCGAGAGCAACACCTCTTTATTACGGTTTACGATGTGCTCGATACCGATGGTGCGGACGCGCTCAGTAAGTCGTTCGTCGAAGACCTCAGGTACGAAGATATTTGCGTCGCGTGTGGCACCTCGATTTTCGATCTAGAAGACGTCAGCTACGAGGAGTTACCATCCGAGAAGCCGTTCAGCCGACATATCTGCGATGCCTGCTCTGCGAGGCGGAAGCTCAAACGTCGAAAGCAAAACAACAAGCAACTCGACGAGTGGAAAGTCGACAAATAGGAAATCATCCCGCTTGGGGAAGGGGTTTTCACTTGGAAAGAGAGCACGAGTCTGTTTTTATTCGCCCACGGGGGTAGAGCAGGTTTCAACTAATGCCATACTTAGCCCCATATCGACACGAGCTTCGAGACATAGTCAAACCTCTCGCAGAGGTGATCACTGGCACGCAAACACTTTCGACCGAACGCCGATTCGACAGCGTCCTTGACGAAATCGAGAAACTCCTCCAAACAGGCAATATCCCGAAGGGGACAACAGAAGAGGAGTACACCACAGTCGTCGCTGCTTGTCGCGAGAATCCACATGAGGTGAGTGATGAAGAAATCGCACGCGCCATTGCTGCTGTAACCGCCGCAACCAAGACCGATATTCTGGGCGCACTCTACCAGCTCACTGGACGGACTGCTGAGGACGACTTCAACCAGTATTTCACGCCTCCGAATGTCGCGGATGCTCTCCACAGGGTCGGTGAAACCACGAGAGACTATTTCGAAACTCCAGAGCCGACAGTAGAAAACGTGTCTGGTCAGTCCGCTCTCGGAATGTTTGCTCGCGAGGAGACAAAATCAGCGCGTACAGACGGCGGTCAGGTTGACAGCCACAACACTGAGGCGACGGTACTCTTCGATCCGGCGTGTGGAAGTGGCCGATTGCTGTTAGCAGCTGCTCGAGGAACAGAGAATGCTGTCTGTCTTGGGTGGGATATCGAACGGACTGCAGCCCGAATGACCGCGCTCACGCTCAGTCTCGTTGGCATCCCCGGCTGGGTCATCGGTGGGAACGCGCTGACGATGGGGATTCGAGAAATATATCGCATCGGAGCAGACGACGAGACCACACCCCAGTGTTTCCGGAGTATACGGCCAGAAGAGGCCCCAGAAATGCCGAAAACACAAGGTTACAATTCCGATGCCAAGACGGATAACACTGCCTTCATTCCTCATGAAGAACTCTCCTACCCCGCCAACAACGTTGACGACTGTTTTACCGAAATTGAGCGCGTCCTCCGGCATGGCGTCGACCAGACCGTCGTGAACCCTCCGTTCGACAAATGTGATCTCAACGAGAACGCCATCGGCCCACTCTCTCTCAGCCGATTCGATACCGCTCACCGGACAGTCGGGGACCACGATACGAAAATCAAAAGCTCGCAGCGATACGAGTGGCTCATCCTTGAGAACGCCCTGAGCTACACGCTCCCCTCGGGGGCAGTCTCACTCATAACCCCGACATCGATGCTGGGGAACCCAACCGAAAAAGGCGAGCGCCAGTGGTTAATGCATCAAGCATACCTGGATGCGAGTATCGAACTCCCTCCAGCAACATTCGCCCCAGAAACGACAACCGGCACCAGCATCATCACATTCGTTCCCCGACAGACAGATACCGAAGACCTGAACGTCGACTATCAAATCTTCATGTCCATCGCGGAAGAAGTCGGCCAAAATAAAGACGGTACCAGACTCTCCTACACAGACGACGCGGGAACGATCACACTCGATACTGAGTCACTTCCACGCTACTATCGAGGCCACAGGTGGCTTGGCCATGACACTATCACGCTGCCGGACGACGACCTCTACGCCGTTCTCAAGAACCACCGTGATATGCGGAAAAAGGAACCTGCATAAATCACAGATTAGGACAGCCAGTAAAGGCTTAACCAGATGTTCAGGTAGTTGCTTGTCTGTTTTTGCTCTCCATAAGCTGATAGAGACGGAGATTATAAGATGAGCCATAGCCAGAAGCCACTGAGTGCGTCTGACAGTGAACAACCCAATATGATTCGGCGAATTATCGGTCGGCTACCCGGTAGCGAAGACATTCATAAACAGTTGAAATACACGTCAACTGGAGGTAGCGAGTAATGTTCCCCTCTCCCCTTTTCGCGTTCGCCAGCTTCATTTACAGTCGAGTAACCGGCGCACCCTCGTTGTTCAAGTACGTCATCGCAGTCTACTTTTTCTGGCTCTCACTCCCTGTTCTACTGGGCGCAAGCGACCCGATCACCCAAACCATTGTATCCTCTATCGTAATCTATGTTGTGTACGCGCTCAAGCAAGAGCAGAAGGAGCAGAGATAGCCTCCTCATCCGGTTCACATCAATTTTGAGTGTAGTTCCAATTCGAGTCCTCCCGTGGATCCCGTCTCGCCGCAAACTGAAAGAAAAGCACTAATCAATAGTTCTAAGTGAGCGGAATAGTCATCCCACTGCTGAGTCGCAAAAAGAAAGCGCTGTTCTACAGCGTAACGGCGGAATTGCCAGACAGAGTCTCCGGAACAACAAGGCGGGCAGTCGAAGTACCGCCGGACTGTGTATTCAGTCGAAGCGTTGCCGTCTCACCTTCTCCGAGCCCACTGCCACCATGAATCTCGGTCACATCAAAAGTCAGCGCTGCGCGATCTGCCGGTTCATCTAGCACTTGACTACTCGAAATCGAGGAGCCGTCATCGTCTTGGACGGTCTCGACTGAGTAATGGTCACTCGCAGTCGTACCTGGATTATCCTCGTCGACGGTCAAATCGTACGAGCCACTTGAGTCGACCCACTGCCCAATCGTACTGCCGATGTCGATGTTTGCTGAACCGGGTGCTTTCTTGACTGTGAGTCTGACCTTATCCACTTCATTATCGTCTTGGTCGATAGTCGTCCCAACTGCACTCACAACTTCAAGCCGATTCGTCACTTGGTCACTACTCTGTTGTCCAGTTTCTTCAGCACTGCTCTGGAGGAAACCAGCCGTGTTGATCAGGACGCCCGCAGCGATAGCCGCCACCAGCACCATCGCGATGAACACGATCAGGGTACCGATACCGACCTGTCCGCGGTCGTCGTCATTCATATTTTCCGTGAACATAGGGAATTACGGGTCTGTCTGACCCTACTGTAACACATTATTCCGCTCATAATAAGTATTACTAAAAAATATCAAACCTGATAATAGAAATCTCGAAGACCCCTCTCTGATTGTGATTTGTAGATATTATTATCCGACAGCATCGGTCAATAGTTGGGCTTGGGAGGTCCGCCACATAGCACACACAAGCGAGGAACGGAGCGTTCCATTCTTACCTAACATTTTAGAAGGGCCGTAGAGTGGTTTGGTAAGACTGGGTTAGTTTGTATCCTCCGAAGAGGACAAGAGAGACTATTGATGAAGTCGAAAAAGGGACAAAATCAACTAGACGCGAGCACTGTCATCCAATCGCTTCGAGAGCAGCGAGAAGCTTGTACCGTTGGATACGGAGAGCGCTTCCCAGAGTCCGATGCACCCGAACTCGTTGTCGAAGACAATAACTCCGCGACAGGCATCCGACACGCAAACCAATCTTCGGAGGTCGCGTACGACATCACGACTTTCGGGGCTGGCGTCCTCGGCGTCAAACGGTTCCTTTCCGTCCTCCAAGCGGCTGGTCTCGACCCTTGTTGCGACTATATCCGCCTTTACCGTGACTTAGGGCGCGGAGTCGATACTGACTACCAGGACCACTTCCTCCACGCGTGGATCAACGACGACATCCTCGTGGCGTGTTCAAATAATCCAGTAACAGGCGAGGGTTGTTCGGAAAACCATTGCGGACAAAAAGGGAAAGCGGGGTACATTGGCGTCGGTGGAGATGGACAGCTCGTCGAAAAGACCACGAGTAAGATCGATGCGTACTCAAATAGCAAAGACAAGCAAGAGGGAAGGTTGTTCTTCTGATGAGTGGAACTGGTCAAGCTGCTCGCAAGTATTTATACGATGGGTGAGAACCAATGGATCGAAAAAGGATGTCTGGTGAGCCACGCGATGCAATTCAGCAGCGTGAACCCAAGCGGGAACCCCGTCCCCAAGACGAAGCAGGGACGTACTACTGTTATTCCGAAGATTGCGAGCAAGAGGCAGATGTCGCGCAGCCACGACGGATTGCGTCAACGGGATTAGACCCGATTGAAACCGTCGTAACATTCTGCCTCAGATGTCACTGTGCGTGGAAGACGCTCAGGGAGACAAGAGCTCCGCTCTCTGAAAGCATTGAGATCGAAAAAGAGCTTTCCGGAGACTACGGAGACATGGGATGGAACACAGCGCGGTTATATCCTCGCCTGCTCGCAAACATCGTTTTGTTCGATGACCCACGCGGCAGTGACCCAACGGGTGATGACAGCCCGCTCGGGAGTATATTCAAGCACGCTGGAGAACGCGGAGAGGACCTCTGTGAGAAACTAGAAACGCCGATAGATGAACAGCTACGGGCGTTCGACTACCTTGACATGGAAGACAAGAGCGAGGGGACAGACCCGGCCCAAGAGACCACATTCGAGGATTTTAATGATGACTGACCATGTTATAGGTATCACAGCGTGCAGCAAATCCAAGAGAGGAGGGCCTGACTCAGTAGAACCGTTTCCGGCGAGAGATCTTTATGACTCTTGGCTGTTCGACGGGCGAGTCGCCGCCTTGGAAGCAAACTGTGACCGCTGGTGCATCATGTCCGCGAAACATGGCTACGTCGAGCCCAATGATGAAATCGCATGGTACGACCAAGAAATGAGTGACCTTCCAGAAGAAGAGCAGCGTAAGCGTGCCGAGGACGTTGCCCGAAACGTCACAGAAGCCGACCGCGTGATGATTCTGATGGGACGGAACTATGCCGAACCGCTCAAGTCGGCTCTCCCCGACAGCATCGAAGTCAAGGACCCCTTGGAGGGGGTTGGGCTGTTCGACCAGCGAAAAGAATTGGACGACCTTGCTAAATCAAAAAGGCCCACCAGTCAAACGACGTTCGATGAGGTTAGTAAGAGTGAAAAGTGAGCGAACAGACGAGAATAGCCCCGGAAAGAACAGTCAACGGCGATATCAAGCATAACGAATCACTATGGCGGATACGATAGTAGAAGAAATTTCTGAGTTGGGCTACCCCAACAAAGAATTGGAGTCACTACTTCGGGGAGCGCAACAGCAGTACCTCGAGCAGGTCGAAGAGCATGGACCGGAAAAAAACTGGCTACAAGACGAAGCACGCTGGCACATATGGAAAGCGTGTGACGAGCTGTTCCAGGCAAGAGACCACGCTCATCGCGGCGACTACAAGCAGTCACGCTACCACTTCGGTGACGCGCTAAATCATATGCTGTTCGCAATGGAAATTGTCCACATGGAGGCATAACACTCGACTCAGATTAGGGGACGTCTTGTCGGATTTGTAGTGATTATTTTCTATCTCTCTTAGGTGAACCGAGAGTATTCCGAGTCCAGCGAAATGCTTCACCCTAAAATTTCATAGTATGATCCAAGTACCTACTTACGACATCGCACCGCCGGACGAAGCTGTCCGAACAGACGCAATTCCGAAGCCCGATCCTGAGTCTGACCCTATTGACATTTGGGAATCCAATCGAATACTTGAGGTTCCGAATGGGACTGGCGAGAAAGACCGCGCCGTTCTTTTCTCTGGAGGCGACGACTCGTTGGCGCTCACGCACATGGCGATGTCGAATGGATGGGCTGACTTCGTCATTCACTTAGATACGAACTCGTCGATACCGGAGAACCTCGACTACGTTCGGGCAATCTGTGAACAGTATCAGTGGCCACTCTTGATCATTTCCTCACCGATGCCGCTGGACACGTTCGCGTACCGCTACGGGTTCCCTGGTGCATCCTGCCACCGGATGGCGTTCCAGTTATTCAAAGGGCGGCAACTGGGCTACTTCTATCGGAAGAAGCACGGTGATGTGAAGTTCTTCTCGGGGGTTCGAAAGCTTGAGTCCGACCGTCGATTGGAAAACATCGAAGCAGAAGTCCAATATGAAGACGCATCAGAAAGCGGCAACTTCACCGGTTGGTGGGTCAGCCCGCTCATCGACAAGAGCGGCAAGTGGGTGCAAGAATACCACGAGCAACACGACCTCCCTCGAAATCCCGTCTCAAAGAAGATTCACCGCAGCGGCGACTGCCAGTGTCTGGCCTTCGGAAAGCGTACGGAGGAGCTGATAATGATCGAAGCGGAATATCCGGAATTCGCGAAATGGCTATTCAACGTCGAGCGCCGAGTACAGGAGTACCGGGGTCGAGTCTACCAACTGGAGGACGAATACCCGGACGTGACCAAGCAGATGCAGGAAGAGCGCGAAAAGACCAGACCGTATCCGATGAAACTCACTGTTCTCAAAGAGCACTTCCACAACATCTACGAAGAGATCGTAGCCACTCCCACAGATGAAGCAATTCTCAGAGGCCGAATGGAGAACACGAGCTATATCGGGCACGGCGGAATGTCTTCACGAGAACTCCGAGACCTTACCACTTCAGCGGACACGAATCAGAAGACGCTCTGTCAGACGTGTGGAGATGCCTGCACCACGCTCGCGACCTCTGTGGAACGAGATATCGAGCAAGCAGCCAGCGAACTGTCCTCAGAGTCGACTAACAATTCGAACGGGACACAAACGACACTCGGAGAGATTGTCGCCCAGTAAATCTTTGTAACTCCCAATGTGGAGTGAGGAGTTCTGTGATGGGAAATACCGAACAATCGCTAGGTGCAAGCCGCACTGAATCGTTTGATTACTGCCGGTTGAAAGAGGTGGCCGCACCACACGCCGGGCAGTCACTCTATCTGAACCATCCAGTTCTCGGATGGGTTCCAATACTTGACCAGTTCACCGACATCGAGAGGAACCGAGTCGTGATCGCGATCGGAAGTCCGGACAGAGGAGCCTTCAAGATGTTGTTGGATACGTTCTACAGCGAGTGCGCAGACCTGATCCTCGATGCGGCGACAGCCAAAGACATCTTCCCAGACCTCCTCCGTGAGGGAGAGTTCGAACCAGCAGACGATATCGTAGCCGAGCTGCCATCGGCAACACCGGGGGAAAGTAATCTCACTGCACTCAGAAAGGACTCATTGTGATGGGAGATCAACAATCCTTATCAGCGTTCCAAAACGCAGCGCACGAGTCAACCACAGATTCATCCGATGATGTTGATTCTCCGTCTAGCACCAATCCACAACCCGCTCATGGTTCGCGGACAAAAAGAGGTGAGCCCCTTGAGGATCTCTACGAGGATATCCGGAGCACTGCAACCATGTTCCCAGAGGTACTCCTCAGAAGTCAGACCACAGTTCCACTAAAGCCACCATCTGGGGGATTCATCACCAACGGGTTACCAGAGAGAATACCTGCACTTCCCGCCTCAGTCGGGAATTGGAAACTCGTCGTAAAAAGCAAGGAAGCAATCATCTACGCTGCTGACGGGAAGGCCTACGACGAGCGTTGGGGAAGTGGCGGTGCAATCCATCGGGTTCGTATGAATCTAAACAACAGGGGCATCAACAGCGATGGTCAATTCCATCGGAGTAGTGAATCACTCGTTGGATTCACAAACGGCCAACAGATACGGAACGCATCTGCCAACGATACCGGGCCAATGCTGAATGTTCCTGGCCACAGCGTCAAGGACAATAAGGGAGACTTTTCCTGCCTTCACGGGACAGAACATAAGTCAGAAGACATATACAACGCGGTTGTCGACCTGCTCTTACATCTCCACGTTACGCCAACACCACTCGCGAACTACGTCCCGTTGGAACCCAATACCAACTGGGAGCTGACGAAACTCGCCCCACGGACGGTAGTTTGGAAGGCACCTGCCCCAGAGCAACTGTCAAAAGACCAACTACGTCTCACGCTCACATCAGGCCGAGTCGTTCTGAGCGCTTACGATGAATCGGATAGCCACCTCGATCGGATCCGATCTGCAGTCCCAACCTTTTGTGAAGAGACCGAATCCATAGTCACCGCTACTGAAAAAAGGACCAACATACCAGCTACGTCCGCTGGGTGTCTCCTTGTCCGTGATGCCCTGAAGAGGAATCCCAGACGCATCCTCCAAGAGTCAGCCCTTTCGGAGCGGGATGATAGCAATAAAAACTAACAACTGGGTCTAAATTTGATATAATTAGTCCGTGTTATTACCAAAAGACACTAATTCAGCAAGTTAAGAACCCCAAGTGACCGTCAAAAACGTAATCAAAGAGCCAGCAGCCTCTCAGAGAGCCTCAGGTATCGACCGAAGGATAACAGAGCCCACTCCCCATCACCAGTGAAACATCGTTACTGTGTTTCAGAACAACTGGAACAACCACCGAAACTGATAAGCAGGTACAACAATCTGTTTCAACCAGACCTATGACAGCCGGCTTGTTAGCTCATAGTATGATGTCCGCCTCCATCCCGCTGTTCCTCGGAGGGTTGTTGAGTCCGCTTCAAATCTTCCTAATGGTACTATTCCTGTTCTCATCAGGAATGATCTTCACGGTCGTGAGAAAGGAATTGTCAACTACAGGCGCAATCGGCATAGCCGGCGGGCTGTGGTTCGTCAGTTTCACAATGACGTTCCTCATGCTGTAAAGACAGTAGCGTCATCAGCCGCGTCAGATATTTTTACCCCTCAAGTGGGAGACAGAAGAGAGTTAGAGAGGCAGCTGCGGCTACCCTATCACAGAACAACCATGTCAACCGACCCTCACCGCAACGACGGACATCTGTTCAGTACCGACTATCTACTCACACCGAACCGGAAAGTAGCAGAGTCAATTCTCTGGCCGGTACCTGTTCTCAACCAGTGTGCGAACTCCAGCATCGAACTCAATGGGCTCAAAGTTAGTCCCGGTGACGTCCTCGAACTCATCTCAGAGAAGCGCGAAGAATTCCTTTTAGCCGTAGCGACCGTTAGCGACAGTACGCGCCGTACTCCAACAGGATACACCGGTCTGGTTTGTTATTCTACGAATACAGAGTTGTTCCAACACCTCCACCGACACAATTGTCGGGTGGCAGCACCGGCGGAAGTTATCTCAAATCAGTATAAACCGGATTCCGAGAACGAAAACAATCAAATCCTCGTTCACAACCAGCACGCCTATGCTGTCCATAATGACGTGGTAGATCCGCTGGACGACGATCCGGTCGCATCTGTCTCATTCGTTCAGGAGTCGCCCGTGGTAGGCGAGTACACGCAGTCGCGACCAGAAGGCTACTATCCCTACAGCAGCCCACCAAACCCGATGTCTCCCAACTATCCGAGCGGGACTTACAGCGTCGACGCAGATGCCATTCTCAGCATTAACGACATCAAGGATGAACTCTTCCACGGGGACGCAGTTGAGGTCCTCAAGGGGATTCCTGACGAAGCGTTCCATGGCTGGGTAACTAGTCCGCCGTATCCTCACTCTCAACGTGACTACGGTGTAGATGGGCAGATTGGTATTGAGTCCACGCCTGGAGAGTATTTAGAGAACCTCTTGAGCGTAATTCTACAAGCGATGCGAGTCACGCGGCCAGACGGGACTGGTTGGGTGATCGTCGACGACGCAATCTGTAACGGGGAGTACATCGGAGTGCCCGATCGTTTGGTGGCCCAGTTGAAAGATGAGGGCTTCAAAGTGATTCACAACGGCCCTTGGGTGAAAACGGGCAGGAAGCCTGACCCGGCCCCCAATCGGTTTGCGCATACTCACGAGCGCGTCATCGGCATCGCAAAATCAGACAACTACATGTTTGACCGGCGAGCAGTCGAAGACCAGTCAGATGTTCTATCCCTTCCAACAAGCGCAGAGAGCAAGTTCAATACGCCCGATGTCGAAGAGGTCTCACACGACGCAATGTTCTCCATCGAGTTAGCGAGCCATCTAATTACGGCGTCAATTCCCAAACACACCTGCCCAAAGTGTCGATCGCCGCTATCGCCTCAGTATGAGGTCACAGACATCCTTGACCTCAAGGAGAATCGCCACAAAGAGCGCGTACTGGATGCATTCCACCGGACACCAGAAATGACACGAAAACACGCGAGAGCGTGTCGATCAGTCGGGCTCTGTGATGCGGGACAGGGCGCTCGTACGCAATCAGGAACTGGCCGGAACAGCAACCGGGTGCAACAACTCGTCAACGAAGTTCGAGAATCAGATTTCCCCTCCTCCTATATCCGTGAATTCAGTTACGCCAAGAAGCACCTCACGGGTTACAGACAGACATGCGAGTGCTCTGACGTTGACATCGGCGAGAACACTATCGGCGGACTTGTTCTTGATCCCTTCGTCGGGAGTGGAACAACGTGTTCAGCAGCAATCCGCCACGGTCGCCACTACACCGGTATCGATCTCAACGAAGACTACATTGATCTCACGACTAAACGGCTTTCTTCCGGTGTTGACTCTTCATTGTCAGAATTCTTTTAATAGGGTTCATAGTACCGAAGAACTAAATCGATAACAGGAGATATAATAATCGCAGTACACCACCCGAAGGATCATGAACGAGCAAATGGGAGCGGCCAGCAACAGAACCGACACAAGTACGGACGATATAAAAGACCACAACCAGTGTTTGGCGTATATAGGCGACTACGAGTGCGACGGAGACGTTGCAGGATTATACAACGGTCTCCCACTCTGTAGACACCATCTCGACAAAACTGACATCTACGACTATCCTCGCATCAGATAGTATGCCGTCAGGATTTTATTACCACACCGAAGAATTCGACACTGACGAATTCGCCGGCAAGTGCTCCGACCGTTTGGAGGACCTCCCGCAAAATCCGGATGATGTTGCCCTGCGAACGAAGAAAGCAGTCGATCCACAGGACTTCTTCGACTCAAATCTCACAGCGGACTGGAAAGCAGCGAACTACGGAGACAATATCGTCGAATTCGATGTTCCGTACACCGAACTGAACGACGAGAGCAGAGAACGGGAAATGGAAGTTCTGTCCACCAGTTACGGTCAGTTCTTCATTGTCGAGTTAGACGTTCATGCCGACAGCGAACAGCACAAATGTAGTGCCCTTATCGAGATCCGTGGCCGTGCGCGGGAAGGCAAAACCGAATTCTTCATTCAAGAGCTTATCAGCGGTGAAGCAGGCGTTTAACCAAGCAGGTTCCGAGCATCCGGAGCATGAAAGTGTCTGAACCGACATTATCGCGGGCACGCGGGCATATGTTCAGGACCACCACCCCCGACTATGCGCTCGTGTTTCCGTTCAGCGACGTAGGTTGACACTCTTTACATATCAGTAATTGGTAATACAGTTTCTTTATTCGTATGTGATTTGAAATCAACAGGGTAGTATTCACTCAATTTTTATCTTGTCGTCTCCGATATCTGAGATAGCTTCAGAGAGTCTCATCAACTGTTTATTAGCTTCATTCGCCTCTATCATCCAGTCCGGCAGTTCGCTACTTAGTTTTTCTCTGAGGAGTTTTATTTGTTCTCTGTGGTTCCAGTCCCCAATTTTGTTCTTCAGACGTTCACCGGTTTCAGCGGCAGACCTTGCTGTGTCCTGTTCTAATTCTCTTCCAACACTTTGTTCAATGGTCTTAACTTGCTCCTCGATACGGGCACGAGGGATACGGAGTGTTTGAACCTTCCCAAGTGTTGCAGCCGTTGTTTCTGGAAGCCACCCGTAAATGATTGAGCTAGAGGTGGACATTTCGACATCCACCGATGGCCACTCGTCGTCTAGGTAGGCTACATCAAAGTACCATTCAAGATGCTTCTTCTCTGTTTCAGACAATCCAGACACATCTATTATTATATACTCCCAATCAGAAGTGGGGAATGTCAATGAAGGATTGTCTTCAAATTCGATGTGCGTGGTCGTAAGCTCTGTGATTGAGGTATCGATGCCGATTGATTCTGAGTCTCCAATGACAAGAGTGGCAGAAGGATTATCAAATGTCCAAGCGGGTAGCAACGCTCTAACTGCTTCTTCAAAAGAGGAAAAGTCGTTTTCATCTCGGTATTGCTCTAAGGCCATTTTCACTTCGTCTCCGTTAGCTTCACTAAACTTAATCTCTGGACGTACCATACCCAATAATGTATGACAGAACCTAATAAATTTGTAGGACACTGCTGATACAGTGATTTCCTCCCCAAACTGAATAAAATAACCGTATTACCAACTACTGATATGCTGCTCGTTCCTTTCTCACTCGACGCTGTCTACGTGATCGATGGGGCAGTAGAGAAAGTATCCACGATGAGGCCGATGGTCGGCTTCTCCCTTGGAAAAGCCGATGCAATAATCGAACTCCCCGCTGGAGAATACGACATCTCTGAGGGAGACAAAGTGCGAAGTGGCATGAGCGGTACCTGAGCACAGACAGGTCTCTGGAAGACTACACTCCCAGCAAATTCAGAGGCCCCATTATCGGCTACCGTCATACACTACTCTCAAGAATCACCGTATAAGGGGAGAGGGTCGGTGATTCTTTTGGTGCTACAGTGAACAGCCATTCGCTTATTACACGATTCTTTCCTCTATTTCCGGCGTCACGTACGCGGAAACGCACCGACCATATGAGTCGGCACCTAAGCGATTTTGGCGTTCGCCCAACACGCAATTTAATCAATGACGGTAGCAATAAAATAGTTTTTGGCCGATCCACCGCGATTCAGTCCGAACTACTACAGTCTCAAAGACGATCTGAGGTACATCTTTAGTTCTCCGCCACAGAAAGGGTAGTATCGAGAGCAAAATATGATCCCTTGTATCCCTGAACACATTGGCGAAGCCCGTTGTCCCGAGTGCGGAGAGAACCACAAAGAGTACGGCGCTCTCCCAAACCGTGCCTTGTCCCCTATTGACTTAGACGATATTCTTGGAATCGACTCCGTCGATTCGTTGATGCCGATTTTCAAGGTCCAAGGAAAGGACGAAGAAGGGTACTATATGCAGGTAGTGCCCGCACTCGTCATCGTTTCAGGTGATACTGTTCGGATCGTTTGGTTCAACCCGAATACCGACAACGGGTGGATCAATGTTCGAACAGAAACAGACGTCGAAAAGCCAGAGTTGCTTGCAGAAGAGCTCGGCCTGACCCTTCGTGAAAGCGCAATGCAGGAGGCCGAAATTGAGGGGATGAAAGTCATAAAAGATAGATCTGCAGCCTGAGTAACTGTGGGGTTTTTCCCCTTCCTATGAGAAGTGAAGGAATATAGGTAGGTTCGCTGAATCACCAGCCGAACTTGACCGCGTAAGAAGCCAGCTAGGACACAGCAAGATACCGCATTCCAGACCAGCTATGATACACCCACCGGACCTCAACATCTCGCCAGAAAACAAAGCAATTCTCGCTGAACTGATGGACGCCCACGGCTACGAGGGACTGAAAAAGACACAAGCATTCGCCTTCGAGAACGGCATCCTCAACGACGGAAACGACCTGCTCATCGCAGAAACAGGGAACGGAAAGACCCTCACTGCAGAAGGTGTCGTCAAGAAACACCTCAACCAAGGAAACCGAGTCGCGTACCTCGTCCCATCAGTTCAGTTGGTGTGGGCAAAGAAAGAATCCCTCCAAGAATGGGCCGGAGACTACTCTGTCTACTCTGGCCACGGGAAGTACCGCACCGCAGATATCGCGGTAGGCACGTTCGACTCGTTCTACCAAGCAATTCTCCAAGGCGCAGAAGGCGCGCGGTCGCTCGATGCCATCATTCTTGACGACTTCCACGAACTCTACTCAGACTTCAGAGGGACGGCGATTGAATTGAGCATTTCAGCCGCACTCTACGAGGATATCGACATCTACGGCATCTCTGCGACCCTCGGGAATCCTGACGAGCTTGGGAAGTGGATGAACGCTGACCCACACATCAGTCCGGAAGACCGCCAAGTTCCCATCAAGGAACACGCCGTCGACAGCAGTACCAGCTCAACGAAAGAGAAGATAATCGACGTGATCAAGCAGAATCCGAACAAAGGTCCGTATCTCGTATTCTGCTTCGCAAAGTCATGGACGGAATCTCGAGCGAAAGGAATCGCAGAATCCAACCTGTTCGATGGTCCATCTGACCGAAATCTCCGTAAGGAACTCTCCGACCGCGTCGACGGGATGCTAACTGAGACTCATCGTGAGATCCTCAAAATGCTCCAAGCAGGCGTTGCCTATATCCACGCCGACCTACCTGGAAGCGTCAAGCAGTATATTCTCGAACTGTATGAAGAGGGCGAACTACAAGCACTCACAACGACCACGAGTCTGGCATACGGTTTCGACAGCCCAGTCCAGTCAGTTATAGTTGCAGACATCACTCGCCGTGGTGAATACGTGGGCGTATACGAATATGTGCAGTGGGCAGGACGTGCCGCCCGCCCTCGTTTTGACTACCCGTGTGGACACTGTTTCGTCTTGACCGACAGTCCAGACGAGACTGCAGAGCGCTTCTTCACCCCCCACCGTGAACTTGAGGACGTTCAGACGCACATCGACGACGAAAGCGAGTTCCGATGGCTGGTTCTGGAACTTATCGCAAACGGTTGGTCGTCGACATACGAACTAGAGGACTTCATCGAGCACACATTGTACTACGAGCAGATGAACGAGGAGTCAGCGTGGGGGCAGAGTCCGAAGCCGAAAGACGAACGGTTGAAAGAGCGCCTAGAAGAGACAACACAGTGGCTGGCCGACGAAGGATTCATTGATGAGAGCGACACATGGGATGCATTCAACACCACAGCACTCGGTGAAGGCGCTGTCGGGTTTAAGTATAACTCATTTGTCGACGCAAGTCTCATCAGCATCAAGAGTTTCTACAACTGGGTAGAAGAGACAGACCACGAGGACATTCGGCAACTAGACTATCTCCACCGAACCATCGCAAACTTCGATGTGCAACTCGCAGCCAGTACCGTCGACGGGCCGCTAGAATCGGTCATCAGAAACCACGGATACGATCTCAACGAACCCGGCATCACAGCAGGAGTCATCCGCTGGTACTGGATGCGGAACTACTCAACCGAAGAAATCGAAGAACAGACCGGTATCGACCCGACTTACCTACCAGGGCTTGCGAGCAAGTTGAGCGATACGCTCATGGCAACCAAATATGTGGTCAAAGCAGCACCAAACGCGCGCCTTCCGGAGTGGCACGAGAGTCTCGTATATCGTGCAGACAAGGGCGTCTGTGAAGATGCCGTCCCAGTCGTATCCGAAATCAACGCGATGGGGCGCGCTCGTATTCGGTTCCTCCGGACGTATCTCGAACAGATGTCCCGACAGACGCTCGACATTTCCCCCGATTCTGACCTTTGGGAGCTTCTCGCCGCCTTCCGAGAGCATTGTGGCAACGAGGGCAAATTTGAGGACGTGCTCAAAGAACAAGTCGCGATGGTCGGAAAAGTGACCGCTCGCAACATCAACTCGTTCATCGAAGATGCGAATATCTCCGAGACAGACCTTTCAACCGAAGAAGAGCACGCACTATCGGTAGATGCTACGAGTGGGGCTCGGACATCTGATAAAAGTTTATCCCCCGAATCAACGCGGCCAACCAGTCTCAGAGACTTCTAACCGCATCGTTTCCTACGAAATGCCATCCTGCTAGAAGTGTGGGTTTCTACCTCTCAAAGCCAGTTGAGAGAAGGACTTCGGTGAGAATGCACATCGATACTAGGGTGCGACCATCAAGCCGTTCACCACTCTCCTCAGCCAAGTTATGATCGATATATCAGAGCTCAGGGTTGGAAACACCCTCGTTGGGAAGAAATACGGAAAAGAATGGAAAGTAGCGGGAACCGTCACTGACATCGAAACAGGTGAGCGAGTTGGTGTCTTGGTCAACGACGGGTTAGAGGGCTCCATTCGGACAGACGCCTTTGACCAAGATGATCTCACAGAATTTCAAAAGAAACACAGAGACGACAAATGAGCAGCGAATCAGCCACTAAACCGAACAACTCCAATCTCCCGTATGGGCTAGATGGATGGCCAACTTCCCATGCCGGGTGGGTACAGGTAGAGTCTCACGAGTCCAGCCTGATAGAGTATTGGCGACGCGGCAGCACACACATCAGCGGTCAATACGAGCGGCTTTCCGTATCAGAATTGAGCGACGGAGACCTCCGACTGCATCGACAAAGCTTCGACCAGTTTGGACATCCACTCAGCGGACAGACACTTTCCGAACAGCCTCCAGAGCGAATCGACTGGATCTGGAAACAAGCTCAAGACAATATGGAGGAGTGGCCTGCACTCGGAGAGTTCGATAGCAAGCCAGAAATTCCGTCGCAGGTCGGTTCGTGGAACCTCATCTCTCTAAAACACGAAGGGAACGCCCAAGACTTGCGCTGGGAAATCGGCTTCGGTGAGGCGACACTTATCCTAGAGGAGTTGCGGATTGAGTCGTACTACAGCCACACGAAACGGCCACACGAACTTCGGTATCAGGAACCGAATGCGGACCCAGAGGTCATTGTGAGTGAGGTTCCGCAAACAAGTGCTTTCGAGATAGCAGTGAATACTATGTACCAACTGCCTGAGCCAGTCAACCGCCTTCATGACCATCGTGAGCAGTTGCAGAAAGTCAAGGGTATCGGGCCAGCAAAATCCGCGTCCCTGCTTCGGCTGGGGATTACTTCTATCTCTGCACTCAAAGGCCACTTTGGATACGATCCCCCCGTGAACCATCATCACTCAGTCGCTGTCAACAAGATCCTCACAGGAACGATTAAGAACGCCCTCACCACTGGAGAGTGAAAAGTCGATACTATCAGTCGTTGCTAATACGGCCTTCTTATTCAGAGAAACTATAATTTCATAAACTCCATCAGAGATTTTTACTCTCCCTGAAGAGGTGAGAGATGGTTCTGATAGAAGAAGGTCAGCAGTTTCAAACGACATTCATAGAGGAATCAGCATTCGAAAGCGGCTTCGAGAAATACGTTAAGCAGGAACACGACGTCGAAGTCGGTGAAAGAATCGAACAGCCAGATTCTGTACCGACGACAGAGCCCGAGAGATGCATCAACCTAGCAAAAAGGTGTTTACTAGCAGGCGGAAACCGGACGGGATTCACGCACCACACTGAGGTATCGGCGTCTCTGCGGAAGTGCGAAATCGACAGAATCGACAGAAGCATCGTAAGGACACTCAGACCTTCTGAGATTCGCTTCGGTCGGTTCCGTGGCGATAGAGAAGAGAAACTGACGAAGGCAAAAACCGTTCTGGCCTGGGCCTCAGCAGAGATCGATCTGCGTGTCCTGAAAGACATCGAACGCGAACAAGAAGAGCGTATCACAAAAGAGTGGGACACTGCTGTCGAGTCAGCAGAAAAAGAAGCAGCAGCCCGCCAGCTCCGCAGCAACCCGCCCAAGACTCTTAACGGGTGGAAGCGATTCGACGCCACTCACGATGATGTGAAGACCGCGTACAGGGGAGTAGTCCACGGAACTCCCGTCATCGCTGCAGTCTACGATACATCCGAGGGTATGAAAGCCAAGGAGTGGCTGGTGGACCACTGGTCAGAGAACGAGTGTTCTCCCCATGAGACACCCCCCAACCGCCACCTATCTGTCGGACAAAACAGCGATCCATACAAAACCCTGATCTCGCACTTGCGAATGTTCGACGTGGAGGCTGCCAATACGGGCGAAAGCTTTAATCCCCTCCGTGCGGCGTGAATATGGGCCAGAGAACCACTCTACCAGAGGAAAACAGGCAGTCAAGTGGCGGTCAGATAGCCGAGTCTGAAGATACAATGCCACACCAGACAGAGGATGAAATCATCGATGACATCCTCAAGTATCTTCGCAAGCACGAATCCGTCTGCATCCAGACGGAACGTCAATCGGGTCTCGGTTGGATACGGAAACACAACCGCGGCTGGCGGCATGTTAAACAAACAAGCCAAGGTGAGCTTTCATCCACCATCATGAAAGAGGAGATGGTCAGGGCGATACTAAAGGCGAATTACTACCAACTCATCCCAACCACCCAAGCCGGAACAGAATCTGAGAAACGTGTTTGGACCGCAGTTGAGGACAGCGAGTAACGACGGTCAAGTGGCACCGTAGCTCACAGAAGAGGAGTGAATTTTTACTCCCGAACAGAGGGTAGAGGATTCGATAGAAATGATAATCGATACAGGCGATATCGGCTGGAACACTCGCGCAATGGCAATGCCGGACTACCAAGATGGGATTGCTCCCTCGACTGCTTCCCCCATCGTTCGAGAGTTTGGCGAATGCCCCGAGTGTGGGGCCGACGTCGACCCAGAGGTGGCGGACGCACTCTACCAGGATAGAGACGTTATGTGGGAGAACGACCGAAATCACAAGTCGAGCCCGCACGTCTGTCCAGAGTGCGAAACTGAAGTCCGGATCTTCGTCGAAGAGAAGGCCTTTGGCATCATCGGAGAGTCGCAACTGCCGTCAGATGCTGACACATGTGAAAACGTCTACTTCATCCCCGTCAAGGACTCCAGCAACTATCTCGTTATCAACACTCACCAATTCTGTCTCACTGAAGCCACACCTCGAAAGTCCCAGTCACAGGCAGTTAACTAGTAATACAACGCCACAAATGGAATCTACTACTCAATCAGACGATCATAACTCGGATGGCGATGCACCGGGCGCAGTCTACATACTCCCTGGAGAAGACGATCAGGTCTACGTTCTCAAAGGTAGTCAAGCAGATGAAGACAGGGAACTCACCGCAAAAATCGTCACCGACCTCCGGTCAGTCATCAAAGAAGCGTCCAGTCCCTCGAGGAAGATCAGATGTGCTCTATCGTCTCACAGAGGAGATCGGGCACACATCAGTATCGTAGGGGAGTTCCCCGGTCTGAACCACGGATTCGGGAAGAATACTCGGTTCTCAGAAATCTTCTTCGCCCACGACAGTGCTGAGCCCCCGGATAGTGCCATCGAAATTGTCCTCCCTTGAAGTGATTAGCGAGGTCCAGAAGCACGGTTTTCATCCAGATGATATCGAGCGTACTCTCCGAAGCGGATTATTTGTATTCTCCTACATGTGGTGAGAGTATGTCTACAGAAACATTAGTGTCGACTCAACCAGCCACATTCCAGCATAGCCCTTCAAACGGAGAGTGTAACTGTCCAATACACCGGAACCAGACGAGCCCTCCGTTTACCGCACCGCTCGGTCTTCCATTTAGTAACAACGTCTCGATCAAGCCGATTTCCCAGAAAAAAGCTGAGGAGGTATACGAAGCACATCACGGGTATATGGACGGAGATCTCCACCCTGCGAATCTCGCCCACCACGGCCTTTATTACCAGGACTTACTCGGCGCAATCACGTACCGATATCCGTTTTTCAGCAAGAAGAAACTATATTTCAACAGTGACGACGAACTCAAGCCGAAACCATACACCGAACGTGATTTTGAAGGACTCCCCGACAATATCGAACCGCGCGCCCGCTCTCTTGTCTCAGGTGTGGACGGCAGCAGTATCGATCATACAGAAGTCCTCTCCGGCGACAAGTTCGTCGAGGCAAACCGGATTTGTATCGGTGAGCGGATGCCGAATCTAGCCAGCTGCTCGCTCGCTCAATCACAGGAATTCTTCGTCGAATCGTCTGATTGCCCCGCAGGTATCGAGTATCTTATCACGTATGTCGTCGCGAATTTCGAAGGGTCGATGATAAAAGCGCTTCGCGGGAAAGGATGGACATGCATCGGGTGGAGTGAACCCAGTCAGGCAGGAAATCGAGAGCACAAAACGATTCGCGACCAGTACAAATGGGTCTTCGCGTGTCCTGTGAGCAAGGTCTACGAACAGATGGGACTCAGTGAGTGGAAATGACACCTGATACGAACCAACCACAAGCAAAGTTCCCGGACGATACACCAGCCGACCTGTCCGAGTGTACGGCTGTTTCATACGACAACCATGTCTTTCACCGTCTGCACCGGACTTGTGGTGGAGAACCATATGGCGGCGCTGTATGGTATGGTGAATCCGAACTCGTCCGCGTAATGAGGTATCAGGATTCGTGGGCTGTCGAAGTACCACCTCTCGAACGGGAGTCTGTTGACGGTGAAGATGGCAGCAGAGAGCGGATACGCATCATCGAGTATGAGATGGATGCTGAGTACGGACTCGGACAGATGGAGGCCTACCAGCTTGCAGACGCCTATATGAGGGGCGAGGAAGACCTATCGGATGGCGATTGGTTTGTTCAAGACGGCCAAGAAGAAGCTGGAGGCCAGCAGACCTTAGATGATATCGTCGCCCAGTAGGTTTTCAGTGGGTGTAACCTTCGGTACAAGGTTGGAAGCGTAAAGTGCGTTCTTACTTAACTTTTTAATGCATTCCGTTAGTTTGTTTGGTAAGATACGATGATCGACGACCCACCACCAGCACCCGACCAAATCCCGCAGTACATCGTTGAAGGGCTGCATCGTCAGGATCTCCAGAGTTTGGCAACGATTGAGGAGTACACTAAAACCCTACAAGACTTCATCGAAGAACAAGATGATACCCCTATTGAAGAAGACGAACTCGCAAGCAAGAACGAGAAGATCGTCGACACGGACGAGAAGGGTGGTTGGACGTACGTAAAAAAGAAGGTCCCTTGTGGGAAAGACTGCAAAGGATGTCCTCATGGGCCGTATATGTACCGCGTGAAGCGAGAGAATGGCAAGCTGAAGTGGGACTATCCTAAAGACCATCCCATGAACAGCAATGACGACTGATGATCAGTGCAAGCCCAGATTTCTTACGGTTACTCTCGGTCCCACTGCTCGCGTGGGCGGCCTGGAGTGATTATCAAGTCCGCCGTGTCGAGTCACGAATCTGGCCAATCCTCATCGCGATTGGAGGGATAGCTGCAATCTGGCAGATCACCCAAATAGCACCCATCAATTCACCCGAAGATGCATACATGCACCGTCGGCTAGTCGGTGTTCCCGTTGGGATGGCACTCATCAGCGCATTCCTAGTCAGCGAGAACGCTATCGGCGGAGCAGACGCAAAAGCATTATTTTCGCTTGGACTTCTCTTTCCGGCGATCCACCAGTACACGATCCCGGTCCTCGGGATTGAACTGCCACTTATCCAAGGAATGACCGGATCGCTCGCCGTCACTATTGTGATGAACGGATTTGTATTCGGAGCGTTCTACCCGCTACAAATGTGGGTCAAAAACCTGTCCCGTGGAGAGCGGAAAAAAGAGTTGTTCTTCTCAAAGCCAGTAGCAGTCTCCGACCTTACAGAAACAGTAGGGAAGCTCATCATCAACCGAGAGACAGACGACGAGTTTGTAGTCGACGCCGATGCAATTAGAATGTATCTTCGGTGGCGGGGTGAGACAATCCAGACACTCAGAGCAAGAGGCGAAAGTCTCCGGTCCCCAGAGACTATCGCAGAGACCTACGAAATCGGTACGGGCGCGATCAAACCGAATACTAATTGCTTCAAGTCTCTTCCCCCCATAGACGAAACTAGTCCATCTGAGCGGACTATTTTAGCCACAGAAGGGGGGTCAGTAGAAGATACATGGGGGGTTGAGCGGTTCGTCGATGAGGTCGATCACAACATCTACGAAACGACTGCTGATGAGCTTCGCGCAATCCTCAACTACCTCTGTGACCATGATGAAGTACACGTACAGCCGGCGTATCCACTCATCGTCCCGATCTTCCTTGGTCTACTCGCTGCGCTTACTATTGGTGACATAGTCGTTCTATGGATGTATCTCATCGTCTCACCCTAGTGTCACCACAAACTCTCTGCACCACCCTACAGGGCGAATCAGTTAACTAAGAACAAGGCACTACTGACGCAACTTATTCGACTTTGAACGAGACTGTATCCACCGACCCTTCTGGTGCGTACACGGTTTGGACATTAACCTCTGCAGTATACGTCCCCGTACCGACAGTCACTCCTGGCGCACACGACATTTCCGTCTTCCAACACCGTTCGTCGATCAATTGGCTATAACTGACTGTCGTCGACTCGCCGGGAGCGAGTGAGTCTATTTCCAACGTCTTGTGGGTGACGCGGTCGCCATCTTGGTTGTACATGCGGACTTCAGCCGTCGTCTGGTTACTCTGCAAATCCCCAGCATTAGTTACCGTTACATTGACATCGGTCCGATGGTTCAGTTCGACATCTTCTACTGTGATATCGGCCCGAAGGTCTGAGGAGAGGACTTGAATTGTGTCTGTATCCCCTGCTCCAACTGGGAACTCCTCATCGCGGACATTCAATTGAACAGTATATTTTCCGTCATCTGGAGGAGTCATCTTCACCCTCTTATCCGTATTGGAGCCGGCATTGAGAGCGCGTATGTCGACCTCGTGTGTTTCGACAACTTCCTCGTTAGGGTTCATTAGCGCTACCGTAGCTGTTGTCGCCTCGGCTTTGTCATTCCCGACGTTCTGAACGGACACCGTAACAGCCGTCTCTGATTCGACAGGAGTCGAATCATTCCGGAACGAAACGCTCCCGTGGAGATTCCCATGAGAGACCGTGATGTCGTCTGTCTCAGCATAGTTCCCGTCAGGGAATTTGCTATCATCGACTCTTGCACCGACCGAATGCACCCCTGGTCGGGTGAAGTGGATAGAGACCGTTGTTTCATATGTCGCACCAGATGCGACTTCTGGGAGGGAAATCGTCTGTTGGCTGAGGATGTTCCCAAAGTTGTCGTAGAGGTAGACCCTCGTCGTCGTTTCTTGACTCGAACCGGGGCCATTGTTCGTTATATTAACATCGACAGTGGTCTCATTGCTCTCGACAACGGATGCCGACGGTGTCACATCCACAGCCAGATCCGGCCACCGAATACTAAACTCATCCGAGTCAGTCGTCCCCGACGGACGGCCTTGGTCTTCAACATCGACTGTCACAGTGTAACTTCCGGCCTCACTCGTAGTGAACTCCAAGTGCCGGCGGGTATCACGACCTCCCCGGATAGAATCAGTCGAGATATTCCACTCCTGAACAACCATTCCGCTATCATCAACGACTTCGACTGTTGTGTCTACGGGGTCACTACCCGCTGTACCATCGTTGGCAATTGTGACGTTAATAGTTGTCTTATTCGTCGTTGTGACGTCCGAGGAGGACACAAAACCTTTCAAGTTCACGTATTCAGTCTGGAAGCCATTCCGAGCCACGCTACCGGTGGTGTCATCTTTCGCGTTCACATCAATTTTAGCAACGTATCGGCCGGGGCTCTCAAGCGTGACATTGGAAAACAAGTTAGTTTGGTCCTCGCCGGGTTGCAGGCTTCGGACATCAACGGTAGTCCGGTTAATTACCCGCCCAGCATCGTTCTCGATAGTCACTGTCGCGGTGGTATTCTCGCTAACCGCCCCGCCGTAGTTCGCGACTTGAGTGGAGATATCCACGTTTTGTCCCTCTCCAATATCTCTTGCTGTGATATTGGCTCGGAGGTCCCCGCCGCGAACGTAGAAGGCGGTCTTGGAAACGTTTCCTCTCGGAACTCGAGAGTCATCAACTTTCACTTCAGCTATGTAACGCCCCGGCTCGTCGAGAACCCGTGCAAGCGGGGTATTGGTCTGTTTGTCACTCGGCTGCAATCTCCCAACAGGATACTGGGTCGTTTCGAGAACCTCTCCGTTATCGGTCTTCAGCGTCACAGTCGCTGTGGTCTCGTCGCTCAGGACCTCGCCAGCGTTTACGACTGTCGTGTTCACGTAAGCTGTCTCACCATTACTAATGTTCGAAACATGGATTCCCGTTCGGTGATCGGGGACAGCAGTGACGATCTCCTCGGAGTAATCGACGTTCCCATCGGGGAATTCGTTATCGTGAAGCTCAATCTTCGCCGTGTACGTTCCGACTTCCGGGAACTTCACAGAAACCGGATTGGAATCGGTTTCACCCGATGCCAATTCATCGACGTCGATCTGCTTTCTATCGACGCGACGATTATCTGAATCGTACACTGTTACCGTAGCATACGTTACGCCGCTCCGCCCTGGACCAACGTTGCCAATAGTCGCGTTCAATTTGGTTTCAAATCCGTCAACCGTCGTCTCTGATGCATTGATTGTCCCCTGGAGATTTGACCAAGTAATGTGATAATTTGTGTGATACGTCTGTCCGTCAAGTGAGGCTTCAGCTCTATGCACACCCGCTCGGTCGTGGTTCACCTCGAAGCGACGGATTGTGCTCTGATCCGCCTGAAGTCTACCTACATCAAGTGTTCTTTCTGTCACAATTTTTCCTGCTGGGTCAACGATATCAACGTTGACAGAGGTGGGCTCACTCAGACCGGTCCCATGGTTTGTCACATCAATTGACATCTGGTTATCGTCCGAATGTGACACGTTCGACGCACTCACCTCGACGCCAAGATTCTGATAGACCACATTAAACTCATCTGTATCTTTCGTTCCAGTAGTAGCTAACTCGGCATCAGCATCCATCGACACTTGATAGGTTCCGGGTTCGTTAAGCGTGGAACTGACAGGGTTCGTAGAGTAGCTTTCACCGGGGGACAAGCCGGGCACTTCAATCTCTGCCTGTTCAATGAGTGTACCATCGGGGTTCGTGAGGTTTACTTGAGCCGTTGTTGGCTCTGCGTAGTCCGTCCCTTTGTTCCGGATTTCTGTTGTGATATCAGCCTGTTCTCCCTTCTTGATCGTATTACCAGTCACGTCCGTACGAAGGTCAGGACCAATCCCAGCGACAGTGGCCGAGTCCGTCGTACCTGCAGAGAACTCGGGGTAGTGGGCGTCCACATTCACATGGTACGTGCCTGTCTTTTCAGTAACCACCGTGAATTCGCGGGCGGTCGATTGACCAACAGATAGGTTTTCGACATCCACATTCCACGATTTTACGACATCGCCACTCGGACCTACCACTTCTACGTCAGCAGTCGTCGCTTCAGACTTGTTGTTCCCCGCATTCCAGATGTCAACTGTGAAGTTTGTGTTCGTCCCGACACGCGACGTAGATTCGGTCTCAGAAACCTCGGCACGCACATCCCCGTGAATGATCTGGAACTCAGTCTGGTCGATGTTCCCCTCTGGGAAGAGGTCGTCCTCAACATCAAGAGTCGCAGTGTAGGTTCCGGGCGCTCGATACGTGTTCGTAATCTCTGTCACTGAGTCTTCTTCGGGATCAAGTTCGGCAAGCGTAATCGTCTCTCGGTGGACTTTATTTCCATTTTCGTCCGTGATGACAAGCTCAGCTGGAGATGCTTCGCTGAAGGCTGTTCCATTGTTGTATATTCGGGCGTCAAACGAGGTCGTGTTTTCGTAGACCGTCCGACCCTCAGATAGGTCAGACCGGAGATCAGCGTACGTGATGGTGATAGTTTTGTTGTCATAGTTGTCCCACCCAGGGCCGCGCTGAAGCATCTCCTGCTCATCGAGATTCGTAGCAGCAATCAGATTCACATCTCCGACTACACGATTTTCGCGGAATGAGGTGAACTTAGTAATCGGGTATTCGCGCCACTGTCCGCCATCAAGTTGCTCAATGAGCAATTTATCTGAGGGGGTGCGTTCATCACCACCATACAACGTCCCTTCAGAGGCCACCGTGAGATTGAACGTATCAACAGTCTCCGTTTCACCGATATTATAGATACGAACATCTGCATCCACACCGTTCCGAAGAATAAACTCATCATCCTCAGTCATCAGCTCAACCACGAGGTACGGGTCAGGGACTGGTTGAAGG
Source organism: Haloarcula sp. K1 (assembly GCF_001647155.1). Lineage (NCBI taxonomy): Archaea > Methanobacteriati > Methanobacteriota > Halobacteria > Halobacteriales > Haloarculaceae > Haloarcula > Haloarcula sp. K1. The sequence continues at coordinate 144,893 of NZ_LRHL01000046.1, read as the reverse complement.
CCAGCAGTTACAGAATCCAACTTGCTATTCTTGCCCTTAATCTCCACCGTCGTTGCATTAGTGACTGAGATTTCAAATCGGCGATTCGAAATGATATCTTTCTCAGCAACGAGTTCGTCTCCATCGTAAATGCGAACAGTCATTTCGTCGTCAGTTTTCACCTCCACAAATCCTTCTTCATGCTCAGTTCCCGTCAAATCAAACTGCTTGGAAATTGTACCGTGAATTTCTAATTCACACCCCTGCCCTGCCGATGAATCAACAGGTATCGCCGTTCCAGACTTCGCTTCCCAGTCTTCAGTAGTGCAGGCTGAGAAGTCGTCTTGCTCGTGAAACGGTCGTCCTGCAAGGTTCTCCGAGAGCGTGTCACCGGCATCAGCCGTCCCCGTGGTAAGCCATGCTGAGGCTGTAACTAATGCCGGCATGAGGAAGACAACAAGGAGGATGATCGATCCTGCGCTAAGATACTCGTGACCACCTATTGAAGGGAACCACGATGACCGAGCAAATAACAGCATCATCACCGCACCAAGTGCTATGACGAAAATCCCCAGCATCAAGTAAGACGTAGTCTGAAACGAGAGAAAGTTCAGAAGAACCGTCTCAACAGGGTCTTTCGACGCTGCAAGTTCTTCGATAACTGGATGATAGCGTGCGCCACTGAACAATTGACCTGTTGGGAGTTGAACTGGCGGGGCCACTCGAGTGAGGGACCCCTCTGGGTTACTAAGTCCAGTTGCTAACCACGAGATCGCGTGCAAAATTGGGACTATCGTGATTGAGCCACCTAATCCGAGCGCTGCTCGATACAAATGTTCTTGCTTATTTCCAATGTCATACCGGAATGGCCAGTGGATGAGTAAATAACTCACACTGAGGAAGGTCATAGCCGAGATGAGAATGAACGAAATGCTGACCTGATACGTCTGGAACAACATGCCAAGACCGGACACCAGACCGTCTATTCCCTGTGCGGCCTCTGGTCCAATCAGTCGCTCCTCGAAAGATGTCCCGAATACACCGTCAGCTGGGAGTGCCTCAGGCGTCTTCTGAGTATCAGTCGCCACCCAGACCACGGTGTACAGAAGTGGGAGAAACACTGTCACGACACCCACTGCGATTCCCACGCGGCGGATATACCGAGACTGTACATCCGCGATAATCTCTGTCGGCCACTTCGTTGTGTAGTAAATCACAACGAGAGAAAGCAAGGCAACAACCCCAAGCGTCGTCCAAGAGAGGAAATATGCCTGGAAGAGGTCGATGAGAATACCTAAAAATTGGTCCAACCCCCGTGAGGAAGGGTTCGGTCCGATGATCCGTTCTTCAAGAGGCGTTCCAAACACACCGCCAGCTGGCAGGTCAGGGCCAGCAGAAGTTGTCCCCTTTGCGATCCACATTGCCGCATACAAAATCGGGAATATCGCGGACGCTACGAGAAGAGCGGTACTGGATCGGTGGAGACGCTTCCTCTTACTCTGCGTCCCGTAGCTCGTCGGGCCTCGTAAGCGGTAGAGGATGACCAATACAATGATAGAATAGGCCAAGAAGGATGTGACAGAAATGAGGTAGGCGTTAAAAAAGTAGATGAGTATCTCATAAACCTGCTCAGGTGACGGTACGGCAGGGTTGGGACCAATCTCCCACCCCTCGGTTGGTGGTAACGGAGGCATTTTTATCAGAGGTTATGGACTGAGGGTACCTACGGCTCGTACGCGGGCATACTCGCAGGTGCGTTGCATATCTGTATCTGTGCACGCTTCATTACTCTTTCCCACGAAATTCAGGCTTCAGCACAAAGACTTCCCTAGGGGTATCTCACACAATCTGGTACTCCGACTTGCCGAGGACGACCTAGGATGGACGCTAATGAGGTCGGATCAGACCTCAAGGGCGACATAGATCCCGGACAGATTCACGAGAACTTCTTACACCAGGACCAAGCATATTGGCCTTAGATTGGGGTGAAACTCGCAGGAGATTTCATGTTCCGAGTGTACCACAAGTTTCGCATGTTCCGATACACATAGACTTTATCTCTCCCCCCGTGTGAGTTTAGTGAACACTCCCTCAGGAAGTCCAAGCATCCTCAGTGTCTCGAACGGATCGAGTGTATCGATACATCCAGTCACATAGATTATTCAATAAAACTGAGAATCTGAAACCATCGAAGGTATCGGAATATCTGAGTGTTCTGTGTGTATCGTATGTCCTGTATTATTCAAATGTGACAGCAGTTTCACAGCCTCGATACTTTTGCAGTTCCGTGTGTTGCAGATGATCCAGTATTCACTGAATACCCGGCTGTTCCACTAACCTACACTTCAGCGTTGTACGAGAAATGTATTTCCGTACATTATGTTTACTGTGTATTTCTATACACTCAAACATATTCAAAGACGCAGTACACACAGAACACAGAATACATACAGAACATATGAAACACACAAAACACGCAATACATACACAATATTTTGAAGTACGGTAAGTCCAGATGTTTCGTAGAGCCTGAGTATTCTGTATCTTCCAACTCAGACGGACTAAACAACAAGCGTATCCACGTAGCGATAAGCGAACAGGAATACAGAACTTTAGCAGCGCTACTTGTGCTCGCTGTACTCGGAGGAAACGAAGTCGATAAACTCTTCTCGGTGCTCTAGCAGAAATTCACCCATCTTATTCTCGATAGACTTTTTTTGGAAGCTCTCACCGACCTCTTTTTGAACGTCAATGTAGACTGAGTCCGCCGTCACACTGTCAGCGAACAAGCCGTCAATAACCTCCGGTAGCAGATTCCACTGCTTTCGTTGAAATTCACCAGGACGGTTGCCAAACTTGTCTGGTTGATGCTTCTTACAGTACGAGCTACCGGGTTGTGCATCATGATCGCACTGCGTTCCGTCTCGAGTGATCTCCTGACACGACGAAGTAGAGTTTCCGTCTAGGGCCGTAGACTGATCCGCCGGTTGCTGTGTCTGTGTTGAGGTTGACTCCGTGTCGTCGAATATCTCCTCTTTCGGTTGCTCATCTGTTCCAGAGATCGATTCAGCTGACTGTTCTTCTTGCTTGTCATCGGCATCGCTTTCAGTCGACTGTTTAGCCTCATCATCGTCATCTTCATCGGGATTAGCCAAGCTATCACCGAGTCCGGCGAGATCACGTTCACCCATTCGCTGGCACCTCCTCTTGGTCGGTCATATCTTCCCCTTCGCAGGAGTCGATTACCATTTGAGCAAGTGTATCGAAGTGCTTGATTTGATCGCAGTCAGCATCATACTTAGCAACCGGAAGCCCATTCTTGAACGCATCATTGATAGCCTTGCGTTCACGGAGAGCGGGTTTCGGAATATCAGTCAATGATTCTCCGGGTGTGTCGATCACCTCGAAAACATCAGGATCAACACGCGCATACGCTGGAAGGTATTCGCGGAATGTTTGATTTAGATCCCTCGTGATTGTTTGCTCGCCGCTATCTCGGCTGATGCTCTCATGCATCCTGTTCGGCGTGATCGCGACAATCTCGATTTCCATGTTGGCTTCCTTCCGGAGCGGGTCAATCGTACGCTCTAGGAGGCGGGCGAGGCCGTTCACCGTTCCAGCTTCAGGAGTGATTGGAACGATCGTCCGCTGGACAGCGACGAAAGCGGCGTCCAACATCTGTCCCTCACCACCGGGTGGGTCAATGACAAAATAGTCGTACCCGGCTTCGTAAAGGGGAGCCGCAATCTCATTGCGAATGCGGTTGATACCAAGCCGGGTGTTTTTCATTTTTGTAACAACCTCTCCCATCAGATTCGTGCTAGGGAGAAGCTTGACACCGAAGTCCGTCTCGATGAGGAGTTCTTCAGGGTCCAGATCCCCGAACATCGCCTTTCCAATGTGGTTTTCGTCATTGAGAACCTCCTCCTCTGTTTCATCATCAAGCAAGAGGCTCGTCAAATGGCAGTCGTGATCGAGGTCAATCATCACGACATCGTTCCCACGGTTTGCTAAGCGCTCGGCCACGTTGAGGCCGAGTGAGGTTTTCGTGACGCCGCCTTTCTGGAGCGCGGTGACTACACCTGGTAGTCCTTGAATTTCTCCTGTCATAGTTTTTGAAATGTCGGTTGTTCACTGGATGGCACTCCAACTCCAAACGAGATGCTAGTGGACTGCGTGTACCAGACACCTCGAACGTTTCGGAACACCATCAAACTCAAAGTAGGCGCTACACCACTTATTTCTTTGCGTGTATCGCAAGACGCAAGTCATACAAATAAGCCGTATGTTTCGTATGTTCCGGTACACACAAACTATTAGATCCAACATAAGTGCGAGCTGTGGTATTACAAGAACCGGTGTTCCGGTACACACAATCCCAAAGCAGGGTAGAGATTCGTTACTCGTAGATAATACTAAGAAGGTGACCAACAGCAGTCTGGCACTGCTTCGAGAACCCTGGTTGAGAGATACCGATTGACTCAGCCACTTCGGTTGCACTACTATCACGCGGATAATTGAAGTAACCAGAGTAGTAAGCGATATCGAGGATTTCTCGCTGCCGGTCAGTGAGCACCTCAAACGGAGACCCTTTTCCGCCAAGATCACTTTCTTCCTCAGCCTTTGGCCCCTGTTGAGAATGGAGAGAAACACTAGGGTAGCGGTTACGGACGCGATCAATGAAAGACTGGACACCCTCATCCCGTGGGATAGCCACCACAAGCGACAAATTATTACTTGTTGCCTCAGCACGAACTAACTCTGCACCGAGATCCGTAAGATCGAAGAGCGAAGAATCTCTGTGGGCAACCAATTCAAAGATGATCGTATCTGACTCGGATATCAACCGAAAGTCGTCAACTAGTGGGAATTCTTCCAATACCGCCACTGTGTCTTCTACAGATATTCGACCCTGGAAAGCCACGTAGACCAGATGCGTCTCGTCGCTTCGGTGCGTGATATGTTGAATTTCGATTTTCGACCCAACCTCTGACGCTAGTTGGATAAACGACTCCTCTTCGTCATCAATCGTTAATGAGACATCAACATTGTCATCGGACACTAATGCATCACGCTGGCTGAGAGTCTGATGAGCAAACCCAATTAGCTCTCCCAATTCAGAAAGTGTATCCAACGTCATATCTTCAACGCCACCAACCTTCTTGCTATAGACCGTCAGGACACCATGAAGAACGCTATCGTATAGTAGAGGGACGCTCAAGATAGATCGGTACTCGTTCAAAAGTGCTTGGTTCTTCCACTCGCTATTCTGAACTCCGCGAGCAATGTTCTTGTCAACGACCGGTTCTCGTTGCTCAACAACTGAAACTGCAGGCGGCGAATTCTCCGAATCGATATCGAAAGCAATTTCATCGATATACGAGTTGACGGGGTGTGATTTCGCTTGGGGGTCTAACTGATTCTCCGCATAATCCGGTTCAGCAATCCAAGCAAAATCAAATTGCTCAATTTCGACGAGAGAATCACAGACAGATTGATTGATATCAGAATGAGAATCCGCGTCCATAACCGTCTGATTGACTGTTCTAATTTGTTTGTTCAATTCATTCAGTCTGCCATATTTTTTCTTTTGTTTCTTCGACCGCTCCTCCCTCTCACGGATCTCTTGAATCTGGTTCACCTGGTCCATTGCAGTTTTCGCTGTCGAGCTTAGGATCTCAATAGCCTCCTCGCCAGCGCCGTCTAAGTCGTGTGAATCAGCGAATCCCGCAACAATGACCCCATACCCATCGATAGGAGATATGATAGTCTCCCGAACGTTGGAGGAGAAGAACTCGATTTCGGCCTTTTGATTAGTAGAATCAACTGACTTGCTCTCTAAGTCCTTGAAAGCCTGCCAAAGGGGGTTTTCACCCGCCTCAAATTTGGGCGGCTTCGACTTTCCGGTCCGTTGCGAATATGCTGCAGGATATAACTCGCCGGTTTCATCATCGTACAGGTATACAAACGGGCCGTTCAACTCGAATACATCAGACCCAGCATCAGCGACAATGTGAGCTACTTCTCCAATTGTATCAGATTGCGATGCTGCACGCGAAACCTTACTGACGGCCGCAAGTGACTCCTCACGAACAACCTTTTCAGTCGAATCCCAACCAATCCCTCGAACAAGAGTACCCTCACCATCAGGATGTTCCATCGGCACTAAGTAGGTCCGAATATAATAGTTGACGCTCGCTTGGTCGAGGACGCGGAAGTTCATGAAACGCGGCTCTGAATCCGGATTCATATCCATCATTGCCTCTTTCAATCCCTCACGGTCATCTGGATGGACAAACTCAGCCAACGTGTCTAAAGTCTGTTCTCGAAAGTAACACAGATCATCAGTTTCAGCTAATCCTTCGTAGAGAGAAAGGCTCCACGTATTGAGATCCACTTCGAAAATTCCTAGTTTCTCGATGTCCCATACGTGTTCATGTAAAAAGTCTGCATACGCCCGTTTTTCATGATCGTCCAGACGACCATCTTCGAACTGCTCTGCAACAGGTTTGAGACCGTCAAAAATACGCTCTTGGATTGACGTATATGTTGAGGCATCTAAGTCCTTGGGCACGTACTCCGTTACACCGTGTTCAATCGCTTTGCTTGCGATCTCTTCGCTACCAGAGCCAGTCCACATCAAGAATGGGACTTCGCCGTACTCATTCCGAACCCAGCTCAGGAGATCAAGCCCAGTACCGTCCTCCAGTTCATACTCTGAAACGACGTAGTCAATCCGTTCCTCTTCAAATAGTGTCGTTGCACCAGCAATTGTTGACTCGGTTTTAATATTGGCATTAACCGAAATATGCTCACCTTCCTCAGAGAGTGATTCAGCCAGTTCATCAAGTTCAGGAGACGTGCCAACTAACAGTATATTAATTTCATCAATAAGACTACAATTCTCACCCGCCTCACTTTGAGAATGTATAGAGTGGTTATACATATTACCACTGTCTGAGGTGGTAGTTTGCTAAAAAACCTTTGGTTATTAAGGTAGGTATTTCGTTGTCAAGTACGCATATGTTGGTGCTACAATATTCAAGCCCCGTTGGCTTGTGGAGATGGGGGACCTAATCATGGAGGGCCTAGATGGGAAGACCGAACGGTATCTGGCCCGAATAGCCAGCGAAATTGGCTATATCTACCGGGACTACTCGGACCAACCGACAGAAGAACTCTTCGCGAAGAAAGATGTCCCTCTCTACCACTGTAGGAAGATCAAGATTGAAGAGGAAAAGTTCGCCACCATATACAATTTCCCAGCAAACGTTGGCGAATTTGCTTCACGGCTCAATCAGAACACGAGTCAAGCTGACGAAGATGAATTCCACTACGCCGCAGACTGGCCCGTCCAGACCGACTCTGGATATGTCCATCACACCTTCCTCTTCGACACCCTCCCCCAGAGATCAGACATCAAAACAGCTCGACATATCAATAAGGTGTGGAAGCAGATAGACTGCAACGAGCTCAAGCAGTACTTCACATGCCGCGTCTGTTCTCAGCGCACACACTGGACAGAGACAGAAGGGTCCGCAGATGAGGAAACAGACATCTTCAGAGAGCGGGTGATGATGCTCGAAAATCAAATCTGTGATCACAGCACTCTGGAACGCGAATCGTCCACTCACGTCAGGACTAAACCAAAACAGAAGGATTCCAGTCACGAAGAAGTCGACTCCGAAAGCAACGAGTCCGAAGAAGCTCGAAACCAGACTCAGAAAGCAAATTGAAGACAACTTGCCAGTTTAGAAGTTGTCTGAGAAGGACCGGTTCGTAATTCACATTGAGGTTTCATTGATTTCTATTCAGCATTAATAACCAAGTCAAGGATTAGTTTTTGGTAATTTCCGTACTAACAACTGGTTTAAGGCCTTCCTAAAGCGGTTAGAGGTATTCGGAAGAGGTTTCATGAGGAAATCTTTTTCAATGAGAAATGTGTAGGTAGAACTATGGAACATTGCTGTAAGGTCGGCAAGAATATTGCTAAGTACGACCTTAAGCATGGCGTCGTCGGGGGTGATCTGGATCAGTATATGCTAGCCAGGTGGATGGGAAACAACGAATACCCAGAGACGGGTCTGCGGCCATTGACAACTTGGCTGAATCAAAAAATTCTGAAAACAGTCTATACTGAACACGATCGAAACACGCTTGACAGTCGGATTGAATCAGACCACGAAGCACTCACTAGCGATGATGACGAGAAGCGCTTCGCTATCATCGACGATCTGGAATCTGACGGCATCGATGGGGAGCAACTCCTTGATGATTTCGTTTCCACTACAACGCTCTACCGCCACTTCACTAACTGTCTTGACGAAGAAAAAACAAGGGACATAGGCGAGGACGATGCTGCAGCAGAAGGCGTTATGGAGAGAATCCAATACTCGCGAAACAACACCAAGGGTCACATCAGAGAGAACTTGAAGACCCTCGAAAACAGGGGGAAGATTCCCCATGCCACAGATGCAGATATCTCTATACCAGTCATCTTGGGATGCCCTGTTTGCTCTAATCAAGTACAGTTAGAGCGGGCGCTTGAGCGCGGATATATCTGTGATGAGCACATGAGTGAATCAGCTACCGGACCTGGAGAATCCTCCAGTTCCATTTCAGACGACAACGAACCACAACCCGAATCAACTCTTCTGTAATCTCCATCTTTCCGCTGCGTTGTTCCCATCTAGCCAGTCTCCAAACTGGTAGAGTTATCAGTACTGTCTTGGAGCGTCTGAAGGTGTTCTAAACAGAGCATTATTAAGCCATCCCACTCTATGTGAGATTATATGTGGGACCTCGACATCAACAACATCGGTGGAATTCGAACCGGGAAGGCAACACTCACCCCCGGTCTCAACACGGTTCAAGCTTCTAACTTCCAAGGGAAGTCCAGCTTTATGGCGGCCATCCGGACCGTCGTCGGCACCACAGGGATGTTCGGTGAGGACCACCCTCTTACAGAAGGCGAAAAGAGCGGTTCAGTCACCCTCAATGCAGACGGTGATGAACACGAAGTCACGCTCAGCCTAGAAACAGAGGAGACTATAACCCGAAGAGGGAACCCTTACCTCACAGACGAAACAGATCGAGTGTGTGCACATCTCTTCTCGTTCCTCGGAGAAAATAACCCCATTCGGTCTGCCGTCCGAAACGGTGAGGATCTAACCGAGTATCTTCAGGCACCACTCAATATCGAAGATATCAACGCCCAGATCGTCGAGCTCCAGAAGAAACGACGAGAAATCAAAGAAGACCTTCGAAAATCCGAGCAGTCTGCGAAACAACTGCCGTCAGTCCAAGAAGATATTACACAGTTGGAGCAGGAACTTGAAGAACTCCGTGACCAGCGCGATGAGTTGTCCGCAGAAGCCCCAAAGGACACTAATGCTAGCGACCTCAGTGATAAGCTCGGCAGCAAGCAGGGCAGTCTCGAAAGCACTGAAAAGGAAATCGGTCGCTTAGATTCGAAGATCAACCGCCGTGAAGATGCCCTTGAGGAGAAACAGGCCGAACTCAACGACCTTGAGGTCCCCTCCGAACCAGAATTGACCGCTGACGTTAATGAAAAAGAACAACGGGTCAACGACCTCAAACTTAAAATCAGTCTCCTTCAAGATCTCTACCGAGCGAATCAGCAGATTCTCGAAGAAGGAGAAGTCGAACTGGTGACAAACGTCGATCGAGGTATCGACATGGACACAATTAATTGCTGGGTCTGCGGGAACGATACAACCTCGGCAGATATTGAAGAGCAACTCAACGCACTCCAGCAGAAAATCAACGACCTTCGGGGTGAGAAATCTGACATCGAATCCGAAGTTGAAGATATTAAGAAAACGAAACGCGCAATTCGCAAGAAGAAGAACGAACGCGACCAACTGCAAGATGCCATCGGAAAGATCAAAGGAGATATTCAGGAAGCGAAAGCTGAACTGGAGCAAGCAAAAGAGCGTAAAGAGCGTCTTGAGTCCGAAGTTGAAGAGCTAAAGGCTGAAGTCGAGGAGGCGGAAGAAGAACTGAACGAAGAACTGACTGATATCAAATCCGAGATCAGTAACAAGGAACGGGAGTTAGAGCGGAAACAGGGACAGATCGAAGACTTGGAGGCTGAAGCTGAGAAGATTGACGAACTAGAGAATAAACGCGATGAATTACGTGAACAAATCAAGGAACTTCGCCAGCGGAAGAACAAAAAGCAGCACGAACTCGCGGAGGAGTTCAATGACGCGCTTGAAGACGTCATTGACAGGTTCGCACCTGGGTTTGATGGTGGCCAACTCGTTCCGAAGACCACGACAGAGGGTGGAGATATCGAAGAATTCGAACTGAAAATCGTTCGCGAGTCAATTGAAACAACAATCGACACGCTCAGTGAAGGAGAGCAAGAACTGGTGGGGATTGTCGTCGCCATCGCTGGCTATCGCACATTCAACGTGGACGAGCGCGTTCCAGCCATCCTTATCGACGGCATCAGCCAGCTGTCCTCAGACAACCTTCGGTACCTACTGGAGTACCTCGAAGATACAAGCGAGATGCTCGTGACAACCGCCTACCCAGAAGCTGGTGACTTCGAAGGAACCACAGTCGACCCAACCGAGTGGGACGTCGTCTCCAACTCAGAACCCGCAACGGCCTGACGATAGCACCGGAGTGTTATTTGTTTGCGGTCTGAAAAAAGAAACTTTGGAAGGACGATGTTAGGATAGGTTTATATCTCCCAACGCAGGTGGAAGAGCTCAAATGAAAAGTACGATCTTAATCAACCACGACGACGTAATGGTAAGCGGAGATGACGACCGGACAGAGAAAGCGAAGGCTGTCGAAGCAGCGGTCGAAGACCTCTTCGACGAAACTGATACTCTCGGACCAATCACAGTCGAGAATCTCGGAGTCAACCTCGGTGCGCAGCGCGACGACTGGGAAGAAGGCGAACCGTGCCCCGAGTGTGGATCTACGATAATCAGCGTCATGAACCTGACTGAAGACCGCTACGTGTCTGAGAGCGGTAAATTCGAGTTCGTCAAGAAGGGGGACGCGATCGGGCCGGACACCTCTTACGTGTGTGGTAACTGCGTCTCCTTCCTCAAGTACAGTCCAGCGACCGAATAGTCGCAAAAAGCGACCAATGGAGACCCATCACTGTCTGTGAAACAACGTTACTCTGTTTCAGTCCCTATGGGCGAACGCACAACGGGCACATAGCGCAGTTTTGTCTGTGGCGTAGCAGAAACCAGTGCAGGATGAGTATCGCGTTACGTCGCCGCACAGGCGATTTTACAGGATCCAGACAGGCCGAGCAGCCCAGCCAGAAAGAGCACCACAACAACTCGCCGTAGGGGGTAGTGACTCAACGAAAGGAGTATTCACTCTGAAAAAGTCCTTGAACTGGGCGTGTGAGAGTTTCTATCCACCGGAGGAAGTGAAGTATGACCTACGAGATCCCAGAGAATCCGCGGAGAGAAGCAGAAGTCGAAACTGCCCATGACAAACTCGCGACCGAACACGGACGAGACAACGTCCTCGTGACTGAGGTTGACGGCAACATCATCTCTATCGTCGGAGACAACGTTGGCACCATCGACCCTGTTACCGTCAACGTCGACGACCTCAAGTAAGCGCAATGGCAGGTCAAGAAACTGATTCCAAAGACGCACAACAGGACATCGGCTCGCAGGAGATTCCGGTTCCCGAGGAGTGGGAGTACATCGACGCCGAGCTCATCCCGCTATTCGAAGCCACAGTTGAGTGGTTCGAGTCCGTCTACGAACAGTTCTACTTCTCGACAGGCGTGTTGGTCAAGCAACCAGCCTCACTCCCAATGGCATCGAATTCAGTCGGTTTTACTGCGTCCATGGGAACGGCGAGGGCTATCTACAAGTGATGGAACGTTACGAAAACAGCAAGACTATCGAAGACGCGCTCGTCGTCAACGACCGGAAGGCCGCCATCGAAGCCGGCGAGCAAGCGACGTGGGTGAATGACGAGGGGCGCGATGGATTCTGGATTTCCGAATACGTCCCCTTCGAGGACGAAGTCACTACGACGGACAAGTTGATCGATGAACTCTCGAAGATTATGGTGAACCACCCTGACTTCGACGATCTCTTCGAGGAAACCGCAACGGTCGCTCACAAGATGTTCGACCTGGACGACGCAAAGTAGCAACGAGGAACTCCCGTTGTCACGCAACTATATCCGCGTCAAGTCTACTCTGACAATGACTCCAGAATTCGAAGGTCCCGACAACGCACCAACGGCTATCGATTTGTTCGCCGGCTGTGGCGGGTTCACGTACGGGCTGATGAACAGCGGGTTCCGCGTAAAGGCAGCGTGGGAAAAGGCGACACCTGAGTTTGGGACGTATCATCAGCACCACTGCCAAGCAAACGACATCACTCTCTTCCGAGACGCGACCGACGTCGACGCCTCGAAAGCCCCGGACGAGCTTACCCTTTTAGCCGGCGGTCCTCCCTGCCAAGGACTTTCGTCCAATCAAGGCGAAACGAACTCAGACGACCCGAGAAACCAACTTCTGTTCACGATGGTCGATTGGGCCGAAGCGACGAATCCCCAGCTCATCGCAATCGAAAACGTGACTGGATTACGCACTTGCCACACCAGACTCTTAGATGCACTTACTAGTGATCTAGAAGACTTAGGCTACGAGGTTGGAGTCATCTCATTGAACGCAGCAAGCTACGGCGTCCCCCAAACAAGAGAGCGGCTCTTCGTACTTGGGGTGAGAAACGACCTATCGCCGCCTGACCAGTGGGAGCCACCGCGGGTCTGCAACGAAGGCCAACAGCGGTTAAGTGACCTAAGAAGATCAGGATGGCCAGCGTCGTACTTGACGGTCAAGGAAGCAGTCAAAGACCTACCGGAGCCGCTCGAACCTGCATCCCCCAGTGAAGACCCAATTCACCACACGCTCGCAGAACGTCCTAGTATTGACGACAACCAACTCACTCGGGCACGGGTTGATCCGAATACAGTCTCTGGATTCATTACTCGCGACGGCGAACAGCAATGGATGCCGACAAATCACGTTGCCCAAGACCACGGAACCGACCATCGTGAAAAGATGGCTAGATATCCGTTGGGACATACTGGGCCACCGACGACCGCAAGGCGACTCCATCCGGACGAACCAGCACCTACAATGACAAACTCAAGTGGAACACCGCCCGTCCACTACCAAGGCGCGGCTCCCAGTCAGGAGGGGAACAGCGCAAACGTCCGGCGTCTCACTGTCCGTGAGGTCGCTCGAATCCAAACATTCCTTGATGAGTATACATTCGCAGGAACACGGGGAGAGCAGTACCGGATGGTCTGTAATGCGGTTCCGCCTGCGTTAGCCTATCATATCGGCCGCCATCTTCGGACTGAAATTCTTGAAGCGCAGACAAGCTATTCCAGCACAAACCAACTGGCAGGTCGAGCAAGTGCACCAGAAAGTGCCTGAGGTTGGTTTGGGCGTCAATATTATAAGAGGTGACCGAGAAGTGGTTATTGACCGGGCTAACCGGAGGTAAGCATCTATAATGAGTCTCACTGAGCGCGCAGGAGCGGCTAACAAGCGAATGGTACAGATCCTCAGCTTCATCGACGAGAATAGCGAAGCAGCCCGTCTCCAAGGAGCGGCAATCGCCGGCGTCCTTCTTGGCGGTTGGCTGGCCGCAACTGGAGTTGAGATGGGTTATTCGGCACCAGTCATCGCCTCGATAATGACGGTTGGAACAGCAACGGCGTTCGCAATCAGAGCTGTAGCATAAGGGTTGTCAGATACATCATGATGCATTCTGCAACCCAGGTAAGAACGGATACCGACCAAAATTCAGTTTTCATCGTCGACGACGAGAAGGATCTGCTCCTGTTGTACGAAGAGATTCTCGAAGACAAATACGATGTACGAACTGCTACAAGTGGTCCTGAAGCCCTCCAGAAAATCGACTGTTCGGTCGATGCCGTCCTACTCGATCGAACGATGCCAGAGATGTCTGGTGACGAAGTGCTGGGTATACTTCGCGAAGAAGGGCTTAATGTTCCTATCGCGATGGTCACCGCAGTCAAGCCTACCGAAGAGGTCGTTGACTTGCCTTTTGATGAGTACATGACAAAACCCATCACTCCTAACGAGGTGCTCGATCTGGTAAACACGTTGATGACACGGAAAGAGTACCATCAAGCCAGCCAAGAATTGTTTAGACACGTATCAAAGAAAACTGTGCTCGAGAGGGCAAACTGCGACAGGTCAGACGAGTATGAAGACCTCGTCGAAGAGATAGCAGATTTACGGGAGAATATTCGGTCTATTCTTAACGATATCTCTTCGACTAATCCAAGCTGAAAGCTTCGTTAGTACCGAATTTTCCTTGCCCAATAGGATTTTTAGCTTAGATACCACGCACAGGAGTAAAGTGGAATTTGGGGTCAAAGTTCTTTTTGCAGACACACACCATGCACAGGAGTAAACGAGTCCTGGAAAGGCCAGAATTCATCTACTACAGACACACACCGCGCACAGGAGTAAACAGAACAGAAATGAATCGAAGCATCCTTTTGAATCTGCAGATCTCAGGAGTCTATATCCGTAGAATCAGGAGATATATAGAGTATAGACGATCTGGATAAGGACTCCGGACGCGACTAGGAGTCGTATCTGAATGACCATAGTGAAGGCGAAATAACCTTTTCTTCGCCTTCTCTAGCTGGTTTGCAGTTACTGTTATGCTGTTATTGTATTAAAACTTCCCATATTTATATATACTTTCTGAAACACTGTCTTAGACATTCTACTCAGTGTTTCTTGTGTTTGAAGACGGTATACAGTGGATTAGAGCCAATTCTTCCCTCCCATTGTCTGGAGTTTTACTCCTGTGCGCGGTGTGTGTGTCCTCCTATATCTCCCGGTTACTATTGCGCACACTTTCTGAATAATCCCGACTCCTTCCCAAATGCCGGTCTTACAAGGCTCCTTACGCCGGGTTTACTCCTGTATCCACTAGATAGTTTTATTATCCCCTAAGAGTAAGATAATAACTATGCCCGATGACGGCCCCATCTCAGACATAGATGACGACATCAGGGATGAACAACCACCGATATCCCGTGACAATTCTGACAATGATTCTATTAGTAGTATCGAAGATGAATTCGAGATGGAGCGAGTTACGGTATTTAAAGATGAAACGCTCCTCCATCCCACAAACCTCGTCGACGAAGACCGTATTTATGGCCGGGACAAGCAATTGGACTCAGTCATCCGCCAGCTGAAACCAGCTTTAGATGAAGTGCCACCCAAGGATATGATTCTCCACGGGCCATCTGGCACCGGAAAATCGCTCATCATCGGGACAGTCACTAATAAGCTTGTCAAAGTCGCTGAACGGAGAGGGTATAATATCGCAGTTATCAAGCTCAATTGTGTCGATATCAAGACAGAAGACGCAGCTGTCTACAACCTTGCGAAGAAACTGGCTCGAGAACTTGATGTGCCCTTTGACCTCGCTCGGAAGGGTATCTCTACGAACAGAAAGTACGAGAAGCTTTATGATCTGATCCGCGAGCATCTCGATCTCACAATATTCGTTCTTGATGAACTAGATAGTCTGGTTGGTGGTCGACGAACTAACAATGAACCACCTGCTTACTCAAATCTCCTCTACAACCTCACGCGGGCAACAGATATTGCAGACTTAGAACATCAAGTCACCACCGCTGTTCTAACCAACGACGCTGACTCGCTAGTCCAGGGTCTCGATTCAAGAACAGAGAGCTCTTTCTCTCCCCGTGAAATTCTATTTGACGATTACAACGCGACTGAGCTCCGTGAAATTCTCCGTCGTCGTGAAGACGCGTTTCAGGAAGGGGTTCTCGAAGATGATGTTATACCGCTAACCGCAGCTTATGCAGCACAGGGTGAGGGCGATGCCAGAAAAGCGATTGATCTGCTCCACTCAGCTGGTGAAATCGCTGACGACAAGGGAAGTCCCGTTGTTACGGAAGATCACTGTCGGGAAGCACAAACCAAGGTCGAAGTCGAGTACTCGGTTAGAGAGATTCGGAACGCGAGCATACAAAAGAAGACTCTCATTTTCGCAGCCGCCCTCTGTGACCTGTACAACGACACCGATATCGATGGAGTACCGGGCCAAATCGCACACAATGTCTATGAGAAGATCGCAGAAAGTGAGGACATGGACAAACGGAGCCGGAGCCGGACGCGAGTGTGGTTCAACGAATATGTGACGAATAGCCTCTTCACTTCGGAAACAAAAGGCTACGGTCGCGGAAAAGGCAAGCACACCCACTATTACTTCCAGAAGGACCCTAATAACATCCGAACCGAGCTCGTCAACTCCGACGACCGTCTTCAAGACGTTCACAACGACCGAGAACTATTCCGTGAGATCGTTCGAAACGAGTACAAGTGGCTGGCTTCCTAACTTTGACCCTATACCGTTAGTCTCTCTCTTCCCCGACCAGGTTGCTGGTTTTACTCCTGTGCGCGGTGTCTCTCCTCAAGAGTAGATAAGAAAATCACACTAGCAACTACCGCTAGTCTTTCGGAACCTTGCTTACTCCTGTGCGCGGTGTGTTCTCTTAGACGCTCGGGACTTCGTTTACTCCTGTGCGCGGTGTGTATTCTCAAAATATATCTATTTTTATCGGTTGTTGTGAATACAGCAATTTTATTCACGGGATTGTAGCAGCCACTTGGTCAGTAGTGGGTTCACGTATCGGTTGCTATCGGAATAAGTTACCCAAGTTCGTACAATTTCTCTCCAACAGGGTACCGATGTTTTTCGGTGAGTCGATACTCGTTGTCCTCAAATAGGTCTTCGAGTTCGTAATCAAACAATGTGATGTCGAGCATCCCTTCCTCGTCACCACCACGGATGTTCTGGCGGAGAGAGTCGAACATCTGCTTAATCATATAGTAGTTGAATAAGGAGAGGTCGTGATATACTTCGTAGTCAAACCATTCTGTCGCCTTGATGAGTTGGTGAATCTCGTCGCTTCCGTCTTTCTGAATCCGCTCGCTTTGGAGGTAGGTGTGAACCGACCCTTCTTCATCAAGCACTGTCTTCTGAGCCTCTTCATCGGTGATGGTGACCGACTTTCGAGATGTGACCACGCGCAGACCGTGCTTATACTCATTGTACAAATCGTTATCGAGGAACCGCGTACCTACTGTCTTCAGATATGTTTCGATGAATTCTACACTTTCACGGAGTTCTTCGCTTTCTTCAAGTGCATCCTCACCTATGCCGCGATAGAACGCATATCGAATATCCTCTTGAGAGAGGCTATCATCAAGAATAACATCACGGATGAAGTCACATATCTGGTGAACTCCTAAATGGCGCATCTTCCGCCACGGGATATAGGAAACACGGTTGGCAATAAAGAGCGAAATGAGAGCCTCAGTGGTGTGGAAGAAGTCGTAGACTGCCTCACTTTTTAACGATAGACGAAGCCCCTCTATGGACTCTTCTTGGAGATCTTCACCACCAAACTCGTTCACGAACTCTTCGAGATTATCTACGAGGATACGGTTTGTCTTCAACTTATAGAACCAGTACTTGTGATCGTATGAGTCGAAGAACTCGCGATTGATGCGATTCTTGTCCTCTTCACTGAGTGCATAACTGATCGTCATAGCTGTCCAATATGCCGGCTGGCATCTAAATACTCTCCACAACTCATCGGTGAGCAGGCAGACCCATTGAACAGGTATCTCAGCCACTAGAATGAATAAAGAAACCGTGTTCACAATAACTGTTATTTACTCCTGTGTGCGGTGTCTAAATAACTAGTCGTTATACGGAACAGCACGACTAAATACGAAGAAAATAAATCGGGATAGTAACTGAAAAGGGCCGATTAATGAACACCACTCAAAAGGGAGACAATGAGTCGAAAGAAGACGAGACCGTCTTCATTATTGACGATGAGGAAGGGATGGTTGTTTTCCTGGAAGATTGTCTTGACGGCCATTATACAGTCAAATCAGACACGAATGCAATACGCGCCTTTCACAGAATCAACAGCTCAGTTGATGTAGTCCTACTAGACAGGAAGATGCCAGAAATGTCTGGCGACAAGCTTCTGGGCCTCCTTCGTGAGAAAGGACTCGACGTTCAAATCGCGATGATCACTGCTATCAAACCAACTGAAGAGATTATGGAAATGCCGTTTGACGACTATCTAGTCAAGCCAGTAGAAGAACCAGAAGTCCTCGGACTCGTCGATACGCTGATAACACGGAAACAATTCCGCCGAGCAACCCAGCGATTCTTCCGTAACATCTCCAAGATACAAGCCCTAGAAAAAGCCAACCGAACTGATACCAAAGAGTACGACAAACTCATCAAGCGGACTGCCGAGCTTCACGGCAAGATCAACGAGATTCTTGACAACATCAACTCCCCAAACTTCAGCTAACTCCTCTCTGATCTACAAGCCGGCCAACACTCCGCTGATTTTCTTGTAGTGCGAATGGACCGTAACAGTAGTTGATAGCGCGGTTTTGTTCAGATCTGTCCCTGAAACTGAAACGGCCAATCGGTACATACAGAGTACGGCCTCAGTACAGACGTTAGACCCGGAAAAAGAGTAAGATGGTACAGAGCAAGTCGAACTCACTGATTTCGACTATTTCTGAAGAAGAAAACCGTACTAGCAACGACTGTTTGACCAGTATAGCAGGTGGAAAAGCAGAGAACAGTGTAGATGTACGAATTATGTTCTTCGGGTGAACTGCCTTTCTTGACCGGTTAATCTTCCACTGGCCCAGATAACTCAGACGGATCGAGATCATCGATTAACGGGAATAGCCCCTCACCAGCTACCGTTTCAACAGTATGCCGTCGTAGTAACCCACGGTCATTATCAGTCAGTGTTCGGATTCGGTTCGGGAATCCGAGAACGCGCAGGTACTCATCGACGAACTCCACCATTTCTGCAACGGCACGTTTGGTGAACTGATACGCATCAATGCTCGTGTGTTCCGTAATAGTGGGGCTCTCACGTTCTGGCGTGATAATCCCCCACTCAGTCATCAGTTCATTCGGAAGTACGGAATCATCAAGCTGTGTGTAGTACTTCTTGAAATCCTCCCTATCGTCTTCGGAGAGAGTGGTTAGCCAGATTGAGTGCGACCCCCATTCTACCATGTTGTCTCCAGTTACAGTATGCCCCGGGCCACGCTTGATCACGCCACTTTGATGGATGATGTCGTTTCGGAAGATGTGCAGCAGTTCGATGAATGGGTGGTTTTGCTGTACATGTAGCCACGCGTCTTCGTTTTCCTCTTTTAGTGCCTGGAGAACCGGATTACTACCTACTCGAAGGTTCGTGTTTCTGTCGCTCACATCAACGTCGAGTATGTCTCGCGTGTGCAACGCGAGGACATCACCGATGCCGGTCAGGAGTGAGATGCAGTTGTTGAAGTGGTATCTTACCATGATATCGGTGTGATTTCCGGTACCACGATAGTGCTGGGTGCCAATCTCGTCGATTCCGACGCAGAGAGACTCGATTCGGTCGATCATTGATCCTAGGTATTCGTTTGCGCTGAGATGCGGGACGAGTAGTCGTGAGAGGCTCCAGCACCAGTTCGTTCGTCCAATCCGGTATGTTCCGGGGCGATCGCTGTCAGCAGGTGGGTAGAATTTGAATTCGTTGTTGTTTCGGAAGTATATACCAGTGAATTCGACGGCTTCCCGGGCGCTCATCAAGTGTAAGCGCTCGCGCTTGTGTTTACAGAATTCGTGTTCTATTTCGTATCGGTTTCGAAGAAGACTCGTTCGTTCAGTGATGAAGATATCGAGATTACACTCATTGGAGAGCTGTGTGAGGGATTCGAATATGTCGATGAGGGCGATATCGTCTGTTTCTGGTTGTGGTTCGGTGTAGTCTCCACGAGTGGCGAGAGCGTCGTGCCGGTCGGGAAAATAACTGGTTTTGAGGGTTTTGTCGCCCCAAGAGATTTCTAGGTCTGTTTCTTCAGGGTTCCGGTCGACCGAGAGTGATGTAATGGCGTCAAGTTCGGAGGAGTGTGCTTGTTCAGGGGTTCGATAGAAGGAGAAATCGTCGTGCCAAGTGTAGTGGAGGAGTCGTTCGAGTGGTGAGTAAGGGGCGACGTGTGAATCGAGGCTTTTGGTGTCGAGGATGTATCGTATTGTGGTAGTGTCTGGGAGGATTTCGCGGGAATCCATTTGTTTTGGTGTGTTTGTCTACTGTCCTAAGTGTTTGCGTGAGGAGCGGTGGAAGTCGTGAACTGAAGTGTGGTGTTTTCCAGTGGTGAAGTCAGGTGTGGCGGTGTAAGTTGTGAGTGTGACCTGTGGATTACAAGTTCAGGAGTGGGCACGTTTCTGGACAACACGCAACCCACCGACTTGCGGCTTTACCCCAAATAGTTTTGACCAG
Organism: Haloarcula sp. K1; assembly: GCF_001647155.1. Lineage (NCBI taxonomy): Archaea > Methanobacteriati > Methanobacteriota > Halobacteria > Halobacteriales > Haloarculaceae > Haloarcula > Haloarcula sp. K1. Next base: position 124,475 of record NZ_LRHL01000046.1, on the reverse strand, counting down.
TAGAGATCAACAAGTCACCTAATTGGTGGTTTGTAGGAATCCAAACGCTGAATCTGTGGAAGCCATAGGTTCGGAGGATAGGGGTAGTAACAAACGAAACACGGGTTGAGAGCGGTATTTGAGCTACTAGCAGCAGAAACAGTTGCTCGCCAGAACGGTTGATAGACAGACTACGATTTCACAGGAGAATGACCGCAAAAACAGGTCGAAATACCGAGAGGTGTCACTACCGACCTACGGATGAACCCGGAACTCACGCGGGCGCGTCTGGTGGGTCGAATCCCCGACCGAACAACAGGACGATAGAAGAGGCAAGATAGTCGCTCAGTGGAAGTACCGTGTCCAACCGCTTCTCGTGCTTTCCCCGTCCATAGTGTTCATCCGCTTCCGAAATCAGCACCTTCAGCGAATGGTCCGTCACGCGCCACATATTGTAGAGCAAGCACGAAAACACGAACGAAAAGAACCGCATCCGGTAGTCCCTCGACGCGATTGACGGAACCAGCGGCGTTATCATCTTGTACTCGATCTCTATATCCCATCTGTCCGAGTACCGGTTCGTGAATCCGAGTGCGTCCATTGGGGAAATCTCGTCCGACCTGTTCGTCACGAACAGCGCATAGGGAATCTCTCGCTCCGGGCTCGTGTCCCACTTCTTCCGATCAGCGGGGACGTGCATAAACGTCACATCGTGGCTGTAGCCGTTCTCTCTCAGTCTCTCGTCGGATTCCACGTCAACATACGCTACATCGTCCTGCACGTACAGCGAAGCATCCTGCTCCACTAGCGACTTGAGCTCGCTATCCTCACGGACCTTCTCGGCGTCTGCTCGAAGCCGTTTTGAGTCCGTTTTCTTCGGAATCAGGTAGTTCACGTCGTGCTTCTGGTCTAAAACGTGGAACACACCGTGGCTGTCGAAAGCACGGTCGGCCATAACCAGCTGAATGTCGACAAGCTCGCGGGCCTGTTCGAGTAGCCGGTCAACCACTTCCGCCCACGTAGACGTGTCGCCGTCGTCGCCCTCCCAGTTGGAATTGTGACGGACTGGTTCGATAGCGAGTACCAGCGGTGCGTTCCGACCGACGATAGTGAGGGTGGCGTACTGAAACTCGTAGACACTATCCTCTTTGCCGCCGTTGACCATCTCCGGGTATTCGGGTTTCGGAACTCTCGGTCGTCCGTTGACCCACACGCGCTCGTCGTCAGGTTGGATATCATCGTCGCCCTTCCACGGCGAGACGTGGTACGGGACGTTCGTCACGTCGATAGCGGCGACGACTGGCTCCGTGAACGTCTCTGACCCTTTGACGGTCTCAAGCATCCCCTCAACGGCGTCACTGAACTGCTGTTGAACCGTCGTAGCGATGCTTCGCCAGTCGGGGACCGGCGTCCGATTTGACTCTGTCGTAGAGTAATCGGTGAACGTGTACTGGTAGTCTGAGGGCGTTCCGAGTTTCTTTACGGCCCGCGTGTGGGTATCGTGATGGAGCGCGTCTGAGCGGAACTTATTGAACGACCGATAGGCGGCTCGTGTCCCCGCCGTGTCCATCAGGCTCATTAGCGTCTGATGCTCCCATACTGTCCGGTCGTCGTGTTTCGTATTCGCGGCTCTACCCGTGTCAAATGCCGGAACAACGGTATCCAAGAGCGATTCAATAACGCCCGGCGCGTGGTTGTCGACGTAGTGGTGGAGTGGTTGTCGACTCTCCCTCACTTCCGATGGGTCCGGGTTCGTGTCTCCCTCTGCTAACTCGGTAGACGAAATTCCTGCCTCGTGAGCTACGTCGCGGATGCCCGCCGCAACATCCTGTATGAACTGCCGGAGGGGACGGGAAAAGCGCCGTCGTTTGGTATGTGAAAGTGCCTGCTGTGTCGGCGGGCTGTCTAACTCAAACCGGGACTGGAGATACGGCCACTGTTCTACACGCTCGGCCACTTCCTTTTGGCTGAATCCCGCTACTTCTTTGTAGAGAAATAGCCGGAACATCGACTCGAAATCAAACACTGAATCTCCATCTCCCCACACACCGTACTCGTCGTGGAAATCGTCTATCGGTACATCGAGATCGCTTATTACCCGAGAAACGTTGTCGTGAACATCGAATAGCGCCTCTGCTTGCGTCACCAACTGCTCCGGGGTGACCGAACCATAAGAAGACATATTTAGTAAAATCTAACCCAAGAAACCGACAGAGAGCGGCGTTACCGCTCTAAATACGATTTTGAAAGAGAGCCGCAATCGGGCAACCAATTCTATTTCACATATCATATCTTTCCGAGTTAGTTCTATTAACGAAGGCTGTTTGATTCAAACACTATCCTAGATAACACCACAACCCAAAAGACCTTCGGCTTAGAAGTGTGTTCAAATCGCACAATGATTGAGGATAAGCAGATTATCGACTTTCTCCAGCGGAAAGGTGCATTAGAAATCTTAGTCGAAATCGGATACAAACCAAAACGGCATACGGACCTGCGTGAGAAGCTCTTGATGAGCTCTAGTACGATTCACGAGCGTCTGACCACGGGGATGCAACTTGACCTGTGGAAGCAATCGCTCGAACAGCAATCCTCGGGTGTCTCAGCGAAGGTCTACGAACTAACTGAAGTGGGGTTAGAGGTGTGGGAGGCTGCAAAAGAAGAGGACTTACGCCGATACCATATGGGTCGCCGTGATGCAGTCCGACAGGTTCGGAATGCGGAGAATGCCGTGCTGCGAGAGGTTTCTCCGCAAGATGCAGAGTGGTGGGATGAAATCGACTCCGAGATCGAAATCGAACGTTTTGAGATGCAAAAACGACTTGACGAATATTTCACCGAATAAACCATTTTTATAATTCTAATAACCACTTCTGCGGAAACTGGTTCTTGCCTTGCCGTTGAATAGGTCTTTTAACAAGTCCACCTGATACAATCTTTTTTAATGTGTGGCTGTCTCGGGTTTGTTATGCCCGACACGTCTGCGATTCTTGATGCCCTCCACGGGATTGCTTCCCGGCTCGATGGGGATATGACTGAGAAGGACGTTGAAAACGCATTTCTCAACGAGAATTTCTACACACACCTCGGTTACGAAGGAACTGGTCACGATCTCCGTAGTGAGTGGACGCTCCCTGACGACCGGCGGCCCGACTACGTTACCCTCGACAACAACGAGTCAGTCACCGTTGTCTACGAGTTCAAGACTACTGGACGCGATCTTACTCCCCACGAAGACCAATTGTTCCACTATGTCGATGAGCTGAAGGCCGATTACGGGGTGCTGACTAACGGACAGGAGTTCCGGCTGTATAGGCGAGATGGACACACTCGAATTGCTGGGTTCGCCCTCAGCGAAGCAACCGAGAGTGACGCTGCTGATATTGGTCACGCTCTCAAAAAGCCGGAGTGGGACATTACTGACCCACAGAGTGTAGACGAATTTCTCTCCCGACTCGATGAAGTGGAACTCGATACTGAACTCGGTCGAGAACACTTCTTCGACACCTTCCGATTAGAGGAGAACAGCCCCTTCGCCGATCTCGTCACAGCGATGATGGACTTGCTGGTGGAGCTTCGAGATGAGAGAGAAGCGAAGTTCGTCAAGGGAGCCTACGACTTTTGGGAAGCCAGCTACGCCAGCGAACCTGATGAAACCCCAGACTCGTGGGAACCATTTATTGATGGGAAACACAGCCTTCGAGACTTCATGTTCTGTCTGGAGAGTGGTCACGCACTTCTCGCACGAATCCTGCTGGCAAAGGCTACAGAAGACAACGATTTCTTCCGCAATACGGCGTACAACGGGATGGACGAATACTTCCAAGGACTCCAAGGATTCGGGGACGATATTAGCCTCGATGCCTACCCTGTCGCTGCTAACGGCCTAATTGAGGACATGGAAGAACATCTCGTTCAGAGTCTTTTCGAGGACGACATTTTCATCTGGTGGACTGACGGCTTCGCGGAGCAAATGACACGATCTCACGCATCGAGGGCCAGTCAATTCGAGGACGTTGCCAAGGGCTCTGGCGAAATTACGAGAATTAGTCCTGCTACAAGAGACAGGTTTAGTGGCGCAATTGCCAACATCATTTTTTCTGTCCTCAAATTTGACTTCTCCGAGATCGAGGGCGACCTTTTGGGCGATCTCTATCAGCATTACTTCGACCCCGAGACACGGAAGGCCCTCGGTGAGTTCTACACCCCACAGGAGGTCGTGGACTACATTATGGACGGCGTAGACTACGACGTTGGAGTATCTGGTGAACGACTTATCGACCCATCCTGTGGTTCAGGTACGTTCCTCGTTGAAGCGATTGATCGCTATGTGGAGGACGTGGAACGGTACAATGACGACCCGGATTGGGAGAAGCACCTCATCGACCTCTGTACGAGTCCGCATATCGTCGGGCTGGACATTCACCCGTTCGCGGTTCTGATGGCGCAGATTCGGTTCATGGTCGCCATTCTCCCACAGTACCGAGATGCGAAAGAAGAGAATCGAGATTTTACAATCCGCCGCCTGCCAATCTATCGAACAGACACACTCCGAAACGAACGCGAGCTGACCGGAATCGACCTCGGTGACGACGGACAGAAGCAGATGACCCTCGATGGGGTGACAGACGACAATCAGGACGTGAAAATTCCCATTCCCCTCCCCGTCGAAGTGGACGAAGACGAGGTTGATGAGACAGAAGATGGGTTCCTCGTCCAACGGGTTCGGATGCCTCTATATGATACCGCTCGCCTGAACGCTAATATCCGCAACTTCGATGAATACTTCGCGGCACTTCAGGGTGTTCTGGACGTTGTGAAGTGGTATATGGAGGAAGAAACGTGGGAATATAGCGGTGGGCTTGAGAAGGGAATCTACCGTTACACGAGCCAAGAGTACGACGGGATTGAGGAGTTCTTCGCCCCCTACGTCGATGATATCCTTGATACAGTTCGGTATCTCCGTGTTGAGCACGGCGACGGTCGCCTATTCAAAATCTTTGAGGACACCGTGTTGGCCCTTGTCGTGAAGAACTACATGGACTACGACTATGTAGTGGGCAACCCTCCATATGTCCGAATCCAGCATCTTCCCGACCAGCAGAAGGCGATGTTGGAACAACTCTATGGGTCCACCACTGGGAACTACGATCTCTACTGTCCGTTCTATGAGCGAGGGCTCGATTTCCTCAAGGAAGGAAGCGGGAAGCTCGGTTACATTACGCCAAATCAGTTCATGGTCACGGACTACGGAGAGGGTATTCGTCGAGTCCTACTCCGAGAAACCCGGCTCGATGAAGTGTATGACTTCCGCGATTCGGGAGTATTTGCAGACGCTACGAATTATCCTGCTATTGTAATTGCGGAGAACGAACCGGATGAAGACGTTAGAGAAAAAAACCAAATCCGATGTGTGAGAGTCAAAGGAAACGTCAATGATGATAGTGGATCTTCAGTAGATGAGGAAATAATAAAAGGAGTACGAGAACACCGAGACGAACCGGGATACTCGGATGACTATATCGACGTGTTCGACTTCCCACAGGCCCAACTGAGTAGTCAGTACTGGGCATTGATGCCTCCTGAAGAACTCTCCGTATTCAACAAACTCGCAGAGAACGGAGATAACCAAATCAAAGATGTGACACAGGGTGTCTTCCAAGGAATCCGAACCAGCGCCAATAAAATCTACATCGTGGACGTATTGGACGCTGATCGGGTCGAGTCACAGGATACAGAGGGTACTGTAACGATAAGCCCGATTGGGGGAAGCAAGGAGTTTGAAGTTGAGAAGGAGCTTCTTCGCCCATTCCTTCAAGGAGACGAAATCGGCCGGTGGCGTGGTGAATGGTCGGGTCGTCACGTCGTTCATCCCTACCGAGTTATCCGAGACGACGAAGGCGATATCGTTGACGCGGAGCTGTATTCTCAAGACTACCTCGAACAAGAACTCCCGAAGACGTGGGACTTCTTCCTTCATTATCGAGAGGAATTGGAAGGGCGAGAAAGTGGTCGAATGGAAGGCGAAGACGACTGGTATGGATACATCTACCCCAAAAATCTCGAACTGTACGAGAACCCCAAAATCATCCAGTCTGAAATCTGTTCGCGTGCCACCTATATGCTGGACGAAGTAGGTACTTGGTACTTCACGACAGGATACGGCGCACTTCTGGAGCCTAGCTACAGGGGTCAGACCAAGGAGATCGTCAGCCAGCTAAACTCGAAAGCTCTTGACTTCTACTTCAAGCACATAGCTGTTATCAAAGCGGGAGGATATTACTCGTACAGAACTCAGTACGTTGAACAACTCCCGTGTATCACCAACGGTGAGGGCCATCTAGAGCAAGAACTCCAAGAAACAATCTCGGACATCACCGACCTGATAGACACCGGAACTCGGACTGATCGGTTCCCCGAGGCGTATCTTGAACAGTATGATGGTAGTCTCGCCTACATCAATTACGAATGGCAAACTCGCCGTTACCCTGTCAACGCCGATATTCAAGAGAAAGCCGATGGCAGGTTCGCTGTAACGGCTGGCCGCTCTGATGAAATTACCGCTCCGCTGATGGACAAGGGCGATAGAGACGAGAGAAAGCTCCGTGCAAAGTACGTCCAAGCCGCCGTTGATGGGCGGAATATGAAAAGCGGCGAAGAGCAAACGATACCGATTCCCGACACTCAGGGCGGAGTTGAACAACTAATGGAGGCGTTGGAAGCCGACAGACAGATCGTTGAGGAGACAAGCATTGAGCAGCTTGAGTCTGAGATCGACCAGACTGTGTATGAACTATTCGACCTAACTGACGAAGAACAAGAAGTCATAGAAGACTACCTCGAAGTCTTCTGAATAGGCGACCTTTGGAATGAGTAATGCTCAGATAGTAAACGTCGTCGGTTCTGGTGTTCTTAGCTATGAGTTCGACTTGGAAGAACTAAGCACGGAGTTCGGTAGCGAGGCCGAGTACGACGTTGAAAATTATCCAGGGATGTACCTCCGCTTCGAGGGGCGGCCCACGATCACGATTTACCGAACGGGCAAGTTCATCATCTACGGAGCGGACAACGTTGATGAAATCTATTCGACTCGGGACTTCTTACTGACCCAGCTCTCTGATCTTGGTGCAATTGAGTCCCCTGAGGATTCGGGATTTTCAATACAGAACGTGGTTTGTACGGGCGAGTTGGAAGGAAACCAGAACCTCAACGCTGTCGCTATCGAGTTGGGATTAGACCGAACTGAATACGAACCCGAGCAGTTCCCCGGTCTGATTTACAGACCTGAGACACGCGATTGCGTCATCCTGATTTTCGGAAGTGGGAAGGTCGTACTAACTGGGTGTGAGAGTTTAGATGCCGCACAGAGAGCATTAGACGCGCTGATCTCTACGACTCAGGATTTAGGTGTGTAAATTTCCAGCTCTCCTTCTAACAACTCGATAAACTCTAGGTCGGTCAGGAACTCTACCCCCTGTTTCTCGATGTAAGAGGGAACGACATTTGATACCACAAACATCCTCACATCGAGGTCAGGCCACTCCTCCGCAAATTGCTGTTCTACTCGATCTTCGCAGTCCCGGTCGAGGTGAGATAAGAATGAGGTTCCCGGCTTTTTATTCAGCCAAGTCTCCACCTTCTCAGGGAATGGTTCCCCCGACTCAGCATCGTAATGCTCGGTATCTTCCTTGTAGACCTTAGAATCAAACTTCTGGTTGAGACGGATTACTCCGCCCGCTGTACGCATATGTGTTTCTGGAAGGAGGAATTTACACTCGATAAACCAGAGTTCGTCATCCGATTGGTTAACCACGATGAGGTCGATCTCACGTTGGTCTGATTTTGTGAACCAAGAGCTGTAATAGCACTCGTAGCCATCGTTTTTCAGAAATTCATAGAGATTATACTCAAATTGTTCACCGCGATTATCACACTCATCATCAAGGAGATCTTGACCGTTCTTTGAATCCCCATTCTCCAGCAGAGGGAATAATTGGAACCGGATGAGCTGATTGTAATATCTTGGATAGAGGATAACGGGTTCGTCCTTCGTAACGGGAGGTCTTCCAGTATCCTGCGTAATGACGTGTTCACGAATGATTTTGAAAAGGAATGGGTGAGCATCTACATTGTTCACACTCACAACGAGATTTTCTCTGACCCCCTCCCAGTCATCGCCAAAGACGTTCTCTCCACATTGGTTGACTCCTTCTTCAGCGGCAACCGGGAGAGTCCCCGTCTCGTCGATGTGAGCTATCCCTTCCTCGGTGAATTGAGAATCAATACAGTCTAAGAATCCTTTTAGATCGAAGGCATCCACGCTATTAGGTAGCGACTTGTGGTAGATTTCATTGAGCGTCTTGTCCGTGGAGAGCATGAAGGCCATCGTGACGATGATCTCGAAAAACGTGCTTGTGAACTCCTGTAACGAATCTATATCGTCAACATCTGTCTTCTCGAAGCTCCGAGCTTCTTCATGTGCCCGGTAGAAGAACTCGATGCCCTCCTTACTCCCGCCAGCAAGACTGTCCAAGCATCGGAGGAAGCAATATCTATATTCCGACTCAAAAAATATGTGTTCACCAACGAATGGTTTGGGATTGTGTGGCTCTACTGGAGGTTTGACAGCATAAACGAACCCGTCCTCAACCTGATCTAACTTTCTGTAAACCGTGTCGATAAGATCGTAGATGAGTCGTATCTTCTCGGGTAGGCCGTCTTCCTGATACTCGAACTGCTTATCTCCGAAACCATCGCGTTCATAGACCAATTTTAGAAGATAACTCGTATAGGCGAACTTTCGCACAGGCAATTCAGAGTCAAATCGATCATAGAACGAGTGCGAGATTCGATTTAGCTCGTCAATCAGGAGCAGTATCAAGTGATTCTTGTCGTACTCACTCAGCATCGCCATCCCTCGATCTTCGCTAAGAAACGCACGAGTCTGATCAATCTGCTCTTGAACCTCCTCAGGATTAACTACGCCTAAATCCAGACAGTTCGGACAATAGAGGCTCTTGGCTCTGTGACCAACCAGCAGGGAAGTACCACAGGTCGAACAAGGCATTAGGAGAAACTTGTGCCCTACCTCACATAATATCTTACCCAATTACGTATAATGATTGAATGCGTCCGATAGCTATCAGATAAATTTTGATTTGTAGGTGGCTACTTGCCGAACCTGTGTGGAAGCAATCCAATCACATTTTGTATAGCGTGATGCAGTTTATCAGAGTGGATTTGTTAACTCACACGGGTTGAGGAGGGTGAAACTAGCCGATTCAGGGGTATAGGTAACTACTCTTGATTAGAATAGTAATCAAGAGTAGATTGAAGTACCCCGACGCCGTCGGTGAAGCACGAAACGTGAATCCAACTCAGCACAGCCTTCTATTACCAGAAATCAACGGTACAGCCGACACATGGAGGGGAGCGTATGCTCGGTGACGCAGACGCCGGCACCTCTCTGGATACCACGTTCGACCGCTACTTTCTGGACATCGGAAAGGGTCGAGGCAGCGACGGCGGCCACTACCGCCGGAATAGCAAGCGAGAATTAGAACGGTTCATCGAGTGGGCAGCTGGTGATCGAGGCCCTGACGAGTGGAACGGAATCGTTCCCGACGACGCCGACCGCACCCCCACGTTCACCGACCTCTCTGAAAGCGTCTTCCGTGAGTACGCACGTCACTTAGCCAACGATCGGGGGCTCAAGCAAAACACTGTCCAGACCTATTACGCCTACATCTCTGCGTGGTGTGGATGGTGTGTCACCGAGGGGTACCTTGAGACGCACTACGCTCAGCGAGCCAGCGCGACGGCCCCACTCCCCGATGACGACGGTCGAAAACCGGGAGACCAGCAGGCGTGGACCTCCGAACAGCGACACGCTATAACCAAATACGTCAACGAGGCCGCCTACCAAGCGAGTGAAAAAGCCGCAGACATCCCCAGTGACGAATCCGAGAAGAAGTCTCGTGCCCGCTATGATGCACTCTGCGCGGCCCGTGATCGGGCACTCGTCTATCTTGTCGCCTACACCGCAATCCGAATCGGTGAACTGGTCCGTGACGTAGACGACCCACGCCGCCGTGGGGTGCGGTGGGAGGACGTCAATCTCGACGAAGGTAGCATTGACGTCTATCGGAAGAAGCAGTCGTGGGACAGCGCAAGTCTCCCCGAACCCGTGATTGACCCGCTCAAATTCTACAAGCGGCGTCTCGATGCTCCCTCAGAGAGGTGGCCAGTCTTTCCCACACTCCACTTCGCGACGGTCTCGAAACAGATTCAAGAGGAATTGGAGGATCGGGGCTTGAACGACAACGAGATCGCCGTCCGGCGTGATGAGTTTGAATACGACCTCTTCCTCGCCCTCGAAGAGGACATCCGTCTTCCGTCAATTTCCACTGACGGCGCGCGCCGTGCGCTGAAGCGAATCACCGAAGAGAGCGACATAGAAATTGAGCACCCGAAACACGAGTATCTCGCTCCACACGGTGGCCGTCGGGGGATGGGCGAAGTCCTGGTGAGAGCGTTCGGATACACCATTGCCGCCCGATATCTGGATAACTCTGAAGAGATGGTTAGGAAGCGATATTCCCACATCGAGGCCGGTGAACTCGGTGACTCTGCTGCCGAGGCGATTGAAGACATTGACGGATAACTTGGCTACAGAAGTATTTAAGCAAGACTGTACTCAGTATATAAAGTTTTTATAGTAGTGAGCCGTAATATGGCACATGAGCCATCAGACGGAGCCAAAGGGGTCAGACGGAGTTTCGATTTCTCTCTCAATACCCGCCCAGAACCCTGAATTGTTCAAAAGCAAGGCTACGAACGACATCCTGCTATTTTTAACGAACCACCGATTCAATCAGTTCTCACTCCGCGAAGTCGCCGAGCAGATAGAACACTCCCAGCAGACGGTTCGAAGGGCCGTCAACACCCTCATCGAAAACGGGCTGGTAATTGAGTCTCCCGAGAGTAGTCGACGCCTCGTCCAAATCAACCGGACGCGACTCTCCATCCCAGATGACCCGATCCTCCGAATCCCACAACCGGAATACCAAGAGCCTACTAAAGCCGCTATCGACGACCTCACCGCCCGTCTCGACAGCGTCGTCGCTATCATCCTCTTTGGAAGTGTTGCGCGTGGGGAAGCTGACCGACGAAGTGACATTGACCTCTGGGTACTCACCAAAGGAGAGCGGGCCACGAACCAGCGAGAAGCAAACGCCGTTGCCCGCGAACTTGAAGACATGGAATTTAACGGAAACAGATACGCCTACGACATTGACGTTGAGGCAGTTCAATCAGTCCCTGCGTACACGGAGGATATCCGTGAAATCGTTGTCTCAGGCATTCCAATCTACACGACTGCCACGTTCGAGACCGTCGAAAAACTTCTACTCGAAGAAGGTGATAGCAATGAATAGCGGATCTGATCCCACTGAGGTCCGAGATGGACTGGACCGTGCCCAGGACGCTTTTGAAATGGTCGGTCGTGGTAAAGCAGAATTCGAGACTGGGATCAGCGACGGCGATGATTGGGAAACTCAGCTGACAAAGGCTTGCCGGCTTATCGAAGTCATCGGCACCCTCCAAGCGGAAGGTAGCTACTACACAGCGGTGATTGAACTCAGTTTCGGGGCCATTGAACGGTCAATCGAAGCGTATGCGCTCGCGATGACGAACGACTCGATTCAGGACTTTCAAGATCACCAGTCCGGGTACGAGCGCGCGCACGAGGTCGGACTGTTCACGAAGGAGACTGCGAAGAGTATGAAAGACCTGTACGCTGAAAACCGGACAGAAAGCTACTACGGTGGTGGACGACCGACAGGAGAACAAGCAGGCGCAATGGCTGACCTCGCAACTGCTGTCCACAGGTTCTCCGTAGACCAGATTCGGGAAGGTGGTGTCTGCCTCTGTAGGTAGCAGAAGCTTAGGGTTCAAATAGTCGGTAATATACTGTATGTCGCTATAATATTCTCTGGGGGTGTTCCACCACGTTTTCGGGATCTCAAATTCTACCAACCACTAGATTGCTGATAAATTCGTTGGGCAACAATACCGTGGGACTAGACAGCTATGAGTTCGGTCAGATTCTGAAACAGTCGTTTTTGCGACTAATGTGACGACTTGAAACCACTCGCCGCCGCGCTCAGAACTACGATGACTTCAAAACGGATGTCGACGGTTGATGACGACGCCCCCGCGCTCGCGGGGGCGATCGTCTATCACGCTGGGGAAGTCTGTGAATCAGCGGATCATCTCTGGCGTGTCCTTGGAGAGGTATCGATTCCAGTTGATGGACTTACCGACGACCGCCAGCAACACAAGGCCGCAAACGGCACTGAACCGATGGCTCGGGTGTATCTCTATCAGGAGATCTACGACCTCGCCCAGAGCGAGGTCGCAGATCGCCTCGAAAACCGACCGTCACTCCTGAAGACGCTTGATTTGGACAAGGCACCGAGCCAGCAATCACTCTCGTACGCGTGGAAGCAGTTCAGTGAACAGACCAAACGGACGCTCAACGCGGCAGCTACAGGTATCGCCCAAGAAGCCGTTGACCGCGGCGTCATCTTGAAAGCACGAGTTCCACTCATCCCAGATGAAGATGATATCGAAGAAGACGGTGATGAACCAACCGTCACACGCGAACACGTTCGAAAGCAGGGGACCAAGATCGTCGAGCTCGCCCGAAGGCACGCCTTCGGCGAGTTCGACTCTGATAGGGCTCAAAATAGAGTTTACGAGGACGAACAGATCCTCGATCTGTTCGCCTCGGCATGCCTCACTCAAGGAAGCGCCCATTCAGAGGGTGAAGCTGGCTGGTTTCTTGACGAGAACGATGCCTGTGACGACTCTACGTTCCTCCGAGTGATCAAGCAGTTCGCAATGCCGGCTGATCGAGACGTGCCCGTCTCGCTCCAAGACCAACAGATCGAGGATATCGTCGCGTTCACCGAGGTGTTCCGCGAGTATCTCATGGACGCGTTCGATACTGCCACCGAGAACATCCTCCAGACGATACGTTACGAAGATCCATTCGACGACCGCCACGTCGTGGCGGCCGTCGATTTCACCCACGTCCCCTATCACGTCTGGCCGTGGATTGACAAGGACGAACAGATTCCAAAGTCGACGTACCCGCCGATGGTGAGCGGGTACGTCGACGACGGTGAGTTGAAACACGGCTACACGTTCGCGACGATCACAATCGTCGGGAACGACGTTCCGATTATCCTGGGGATTGAGGGCGTCAAAGAACACTCAGACTGGGAACCAGCCGAGGCGCCGGCTGACTCGAAAGCAGACGTCGTTGGGCGTCTGCTTTCGAGAGCCCAGCAGTACGTCGATCTGGACGAAATCCTGCTGGATCGTGGCTTCTACGCGAAAGAGGTCCGTGCAGAGATCAACAGTCGTGGCCTACTGTACACGATGCCAGTACCGAAATATGAGTCAGACTACAAGGCGATCAAACACATCAAGAGCAAAGACGGGGTAGACGCCGCTGTCAATCACGACGTCCCCGTCGGGATGGACGGGGACGTCGATCATACTGCAGAATATCTGTACGTTCCAGCCACCAGTGACGACGCTGAAGGCAAGTATGCCGTATTCGTGACCAATCGCGATCACGTCGCTCCCGACGAGATCGCTCACGTGACGAACGGCTACAGCCGTCGCTGGGATATCGAAAACCAGTACAAGTCGGTGAAGGCGTACCTTCCGAAGACCTCCTCAACAGACTACCGAATACGGTTGTTCAACTTCACGTTCGCAGCGTTACTGTACAATCTGTGGCGTCTCACTGACTTTCTGGTGAAAGTCGGCATAGAACGAGAGATCAGGTCGCCACCGGTCGTGACCGCCAGGACGTTCGTCCGGGCGGTCGGCCACTCTCTCCGAGAAGTCGGATGAGAAGGTGATACTGCACCTGTCGCTCGCCTGCGGCAAGCCGCAGGACTCGCGGTCTGAGCACGATATCGGCTGTTCTCTTCCAATCGGCCCGTCTCTCCTCGTCAGCCGGCGACTGATGCATAGCATCTCCGTGAGAACATCTCAAACTACGTCTGATTCGACCGATATTCGTTTGTAGATGCTCTATATCCCGAAAACGTGGTTCCACGTTTTCGGAATCACAAATTCTACCAACCACTAGACTGCTGAAGACGTTCCTTGCGGAGACCCAGTCATCCGACCACCGGTTCCGGTAGACGTGAAACCTATGCATCGTAGAAGTGTCATGACAACACCAGTCTGGGGGCGGGAGCCTCTCACACGAGTCTTTTTAAGATGGTACCGACAAAGAAAAATCAGGAATGAAGAGACGCAGCTTTCTATCGTCAGCAGCCGGTGCTGTCGTGTTAACAGCGGGTTATACAAGCAGTGCTCGCTCCAGTGCAGCAGAGAATTACCACGACATCATCAATCCAGATCCCTCCGCTTCAAACGCTGGTTTAGCCTCAAACCCAGCTGAAGTCGATGCCCGTAACGTTGAGCCGTCCTCATTCGAGACCTACACCGCCACTAACGAGGCAAACACGAACCTCCGAATGGTGCCTCTCGATATCGCTCGATACTGGTATCACACTCAGAAAGCGAGATTTATCGACACGAGAACGGCCTCACAGTACCAAGAATCACATATTGCGGGTGCTGTTTTCAGCCCCGCCCCAAATGGTAAGGAAAACGATCCAGTGGCCAATTGGGATAGGAATGAACGTGTCGTAGCCTACTGTACATGCCCACACCACCTCTCAGGGATTCGCGCCGGAAACCTCATTGAGGATGGGTTTACGGGCGCATACATCCTTGGCCCAGGGATGGAACCGTGGGTCAAGAAAGGCTACCCGACCGCTGGGATGCAGAAGAACAAAACCGAGTTCGTCGACGACTATTCCAACGTCAACGGAAACGACGAAAACGAGAGACAGGAGTGATAACCTCTCCGTCTAAACCGATATATATCAGAAAATGGCAGGAAAAATCATCGTCGTCGGGGCCGCAATACTGGGAATAATTGCCCTGATCATGCGGACTGCTTCAGTATCGTTCGACACAAGTGACGACGAAGTTGACTCCGACGTCGAGATCGCAACCGGAGATACTGGTCGCGGTGGCGGTGGTGGAGGTAACCACGGGAGTAGCTTGGAGAACACAGTAACCGCCACAATCAGCGACCGTCCCGGTGGAGGCGACATCAAAGTCACCACACACAGCCCGATCAAACCACCTCACACAAAGGGTCGGGGGCGACAATCCAGAACCCAACGAAGTACGTCTTGCGACCACTGTGGAGCAGCTAACAAAAACAAGGATTCTCGATGCTGGAGTTGTGGCTCAAGCCCGCAGGCAACGTTCAGCTCGGAAAGTCTGGAATCAGTCAACAAGCGTCTTAGAGACGCCGCTGCTGATGAGTCGTACGTCGTCAAAAAGAGCGGGGATCCAAAAAGCCGCCCTGTAGAAAGCCCTGCGATTCCTTCAGACGAAGAAGATGATTCATACGGAAACACTGCGACCGAAGAGGATGACATTGAAAGCCGTGAGGACATTCCGATCTACTGGACGTGGATTGGATTGTTCTTCGGTTGGATGGACAAATGGCGCACACTCACGAACACACATATACGGAGTATTAGCCTCGTTGCAGGAGTGACGCTTCTTTTTTGGGGGACTGGTATCATCGCCGGAGCGTTCAAGTACGGCACAAGCGGATTGACTGCGCTAATAGGAGCATCCCTCATCGCCGTCGTTACTGGGGCTGTCGCGACGTTATTCTATCTTGCTCCTGGACGAGTCAAAACCGTCGCGATAGCCCACCCATTTGCCATCAGCACACTCTTTCTCCCTACGACTGTCATTGCGCTAAACGAAATAGCGTTCAGCGGTTTCTTATATTTCAGTTGGTTGATCGTAGAATTCACCAACAATACGTTCCTTGCCCCTATCGGCTTAGAGACATTCTTCCGTACCACCTTTGACTTGGAGGGTTCGAATTATCTATTGCTGTGGTTCGCAATCTCCTTCCCGGTTGGGTGGACTTTCGGGACTGGCTCTTACCTTTTCCACAAGCTCATCGAGCAGATGAAACACACACTCCAATCGCGAGAGTCCGATTCTCCCCCTGCTGGTCCAACGCGAAATGGTAGCGATGAAGGTGAGTGATTCCTGTGGGGGTTGAGAGTCCTTCTTTCTACCATCCCAGGAGAGGTAGAGATTGATTCCTTATGGGAGACAACGTTCAGTTAGATTCATTCAACCAGACCGCAACTGAGGAGCCGGGATCACCGGGTGACACGGAGGACGCAGAGAGTCCATCCGCCCCAACCGAAGGCGTGTCGGCTTCCGAGAACACCGGGAGTGACGAATACGGGACTCCGCGTTGGCTAATTCGCCGGCTGACCGACCACCAGAAGTTCGACCTTGATCCCGCTGCTGGAGCAGAGCCGATGGCTATCGCCCAGTCGCGATTCACAGAAGAGGACGATGGATTGTCTCAGTCGTGGACGGGGCCAGGCATCGACAGCATCTACCTCAACCCGCCGTACTCTGACCCTGAGCCGTTCCTCCGGAAGCTCAAGCACTCCGTCGACCCAGACGACGACGATGCAGCTACGTACGGCATCAGCCTCACCAAGTCCGACACCTCCACTAACTGGTTTCACAACCATCTCGTTCAGGCGACTGTTCTGTGTTTCCCCGATACGCGCCTGAAGTTCCACGGGGGGAAGCAGGGTGCGAAGTTCCCGAACGTCCTCGGGGTATTCGGGGAGCCGCCTGAGCCACTTCTGGATACGCTCGCCGATCTCGGTGAGCTGTATTCGCGCGTCGAGGTCAATACGGCAGTCGAACAGCAGCGTCTCGACGACCTCATCGCTGACGGTGGATGTACTGCGGCTGCCATCCCGGTCACCACAGACAATGGTGGATTCAAGAGTCGTTACGCGAGTCTGGATTTCGTCGCTCCGGGTGACAAGATCGAACTGACGTTCGATACCGATTCGCTGGCCACTCGCCACAAAGACATCCCTGAGCGCGTCCGTCTCACAGTTCTGCCGGAAGGCAAGGAAATCGAAGCCCGTACGGGAAGCATCCTCATCGACACAATCGGTGAAACGGGCGACGGGACTGATGTCTGCGCTCAACTGCGGAACTCTGCCGAGATCGTGAGTCACCTGGAGGTCTCGCTCGCAGTCGGGATGGACCACTGGGAGCTCGTCACACCAAGCACCGTCCGCCTCCTCCCGTGAGGAAAGGGATTCCCACGGCAAACCTCAAGGGACTTCGGTGTGCAGTTGTGCTATGGAAGATCCGATTAGGAGGCAGGACTACGAACCGACACCTGATGGTATGAAACGGTGGGCGGCAAACGAACTCCCTCACGGCGTACCCCTTCTCTACGCCATCGTCGGGTTCGCCACAATCTCCACGCTCGCCACCGTCATCCTCGCGACTGTACAATTCGCGTTCAACTGGAGCGCGCCGACGTGGATGCCTGTCGGAGTCGCTTTCCTCGGCGTGTTCTGGGCGTTCGGCGGCTGGCAGCACGGCGTTGAGGCCGAAGCCGACCTCGACACCAACTCGGACGCCCGCGCCTCTGATTCGGGCATCTAAACAGCAAACTTCCTCCTCGAAATTCCGTGTCGTGAAACAGCGTAACTCTGTTTCACCACCCTCTCCCAGTGCAGGCTCGACACCAGTTCTGTCCAAGACCCAACACAACACCTATGGGAGCACCTTCCATATCTGTACGTAACGATGTCTGAAAGGAGTGAAGGGGAGCAGCAGCCAGAATCCCCGTCCACACAATTCACGAGCAAGGTGTTCGACGTCGAGGAGTTCGACGATGTCGTCGTTGGGACGGTCGAAGGGTCGACAATTCCAGAACGCGACACCAGACGACTCCGGGATACCATCCGCAGCGCCCAGCACGGAGAAGAAGTGGAACTCACGCTTGGCACGGGCGAGATGCAAGCCACTCGCCGTGGGAAAGTGGTCGGTAAGAAAGGCCCGCGATGCACGAACCCGCCTCACCTTGATTGGGAATTCGCTCTCGAGGTTGAGGTGCCACTGGATGAGGATGAACCAAGCCGGCTCTATCGGATCGGGACTGGCGATGAACGGTTTGGGGAGTGGTTCGTCTTCAGCTACGACTACCGTCCTGAACTCGGCGTCTTCAGGAACGAAACGGAAACAGCCCACGGGTGGGCCATCGAAGTGACTCGGAATCCCTAGTCCCTGTTAGAGGTCTGTTTGTATCTCCCCTCCGTGGGTAGAGGAGAGATTCCAGATGAGTGAACATCCAGAGGGCTACGTAGAGCTCCAGCCACAGGGTGAGGTCGACGGTCTCGGAGATGCCGCCATGAGTAGTATATCCCTCAGAGGCGGCTTCTCGCCCGCGTTTGACATCCCTGTCGAACTCGTCGTGGATCGTTTCAAGGAGGAGCTGATTGCGCGAGCAGCAGACAAAACGTGGGAGAACGACTACGACGGGTTCGACACCTTCCACACGAAAGCGATTCGGTCCATCGAAGCAGTCGTCGACCACGAGATCCCTCGCGTCGATCGGTGTTCCGCGGCGGGTATCGTCAAAGAGAACATCGGCCCGCAAGCAGAACAGCACTATGACGACTGGGAAGTGCTCGCTGAGTCCTGGATCAGCCAGTGGTTGATGCTGTACAACTCGATTCTCGAAACGAACGTCGGTGCAGACGTCGAAGCATTCGAGGACGCCCTTCGAGGCGTGTACGCGAACGAATTGATGGATGGAGAAGACGCTCGGGCGCTCGCAGAGCACCTCCTTGACCAAGTAGAGTCGGAGTGACGCCCACGGGTGAGTAGAGTCTCCGCAAGTAGTTTTTCACCCCCAGAATAGGTGAAGGGATTTCCAGTAAGTGGATTCAGTCCAATCAAATCGTCTCATATCTCACACAGGAGAGTGAATACAATGTCCCAATCAGAGTCTCCGTCAGGAGGAACCCAGCAATTCCAGACGGCTGCAAGCATCGTCCCAATAACCGATCTCGTCGAGCAGGAAGGAACCGTCCCGTTCCTTGGAGTAAACGGAGCAGCTGACGCCGAGTACCCCGAGGGAACGGCTACAATCGGTTCCCGGTACGTCGGAGACAACCCACGCTCGTTCAAAGAAGCGCTCGATGTTCTCCCCCATCCCGCAGAGGGGGATTTGTGGGCGGACAATGAGTTCGTTACTCCCGGCGACAGCAGCAACAGCGTTAATGTTGATCTAGAAGCGATCCGTGACGTCCATGGTCTCAACATCAGCGACCTTGAACAGCGTACGGGGATGACGCTTCGAGAGATGGTGAACGCGGCGGATCCAGATCCACTTATTCCAGTCAACTCGAACAAGGACATCATTGACCACCGCCGGCTCGCGCTCAACACGCTAGGGTTCGACTGTAAGTTCCGATGGCAGATCGCATCCAGTCGATACGACACTGGGAATATGCGGGAATTCTTCAAGCGGAAGATCGCGGCCTGCCAGCAGCACAACGCCGATGATGCGTTCGGGTGGATTCGACATCACGACTGGGGTGGGTCGGTCACCATCACGACCATCTATCCGAGCAAGGCGTACGAGGTCGGGATGCCGGACGATACGGACATCGACATCCAGCAGGACCAGCTCACCATCGCGGACAACCCCGTGGGGCAGAGCTTCAACGAGCGAGAGGACGGTGACGGTGAAAGCATCACCATCTACTACGGGGACCGGATGGGGTACGACTTCCGGGGGACGCAGAAGCTCTGGGCGAAGCCAGTCATCTTCGTGCCATCTGTGGGCGCGATGATTCCGATCCCCTACGACGGGACGGATTTCAGCCGGAAGCACACGGGCAACCTGATGGAGGACGCGATCAAGTGGCACGGGAAGATCCTCTCTAAGATCGACGACCTCACCGAGTCCGTCAACCAGACCATCGTCCGGGCACGAATCGCGGCGCTGGACTTCGAGGAACTGCCGTTCGCCATCGAGGACTTCTATCGGTACGTCGGCATCAAGAACGACACGTACTGCGAGAAGGCCGCAAAGCGCGCGCGGACACTCGCCTCGCCCGAGACGCAACCGAGTCTGTGGAACCTTCAACTCTCCCTCAAGCTCGCGATTCTGGACAACTACGAAGGGTCGAAGGCGGGGAAGACCTACCAGGAGTATCAGGAGATCGCCGGCCAGATTCTTCGCTACCCGTCGACGCAAATCCAGCTCGCGATGGAGCAATACGAGTACGAAAAGGACACCGTCGACGATGACGAGCCGCTCATCGACGACGAGCAGCAGACCCTCGTGGAATCTCTCGAGGACGTCATCGACCTGAAGGGCGTCACGGAGAACCGCCTGAACGCAACCGACGCGCAGAAAATCGAGAGCCGTATCCAGCAACGGCTCCCGACCAGCGGCGACTGAATCGCTCGCGAACACGTCTTAGTGATACAAAATGTCGAGCTCAGCCACCCCAACTGACAGCGCAACCGACGAACAGATTCTCAGCCACTTCGTCTACCGGCGAATCCGCGAGAACGGTGGCCCGGTCGGGTACGAAGAAACCGTCCTCTCTGTGAGCGACGTAGCGAATCTGACCAGCCAGCAAGCGAAAGACCTCATCGAATCCGGGAAGCAGTCCGGGGTCTACGAGACCAAGCGTGACCCCAGTGGGAGCATCCTCATCACGAGTGCGTCCCCCATCGGCCAAGAGCCCGCAGTCATCTCCCAGCGCTTCGGTAAGCGAGTCCACCAAGGGGCGGACTTCATCGTCCTCGATGGCGTCGACTCAGAGACTGAAACCATCCTCGGGAACCACTACGACTCTTTCGAGGAGCTCGCAGACGCCGACCCCGCCACCGTTGCGAACTACGTGAACACGGGGTTGGACGCTCGCGCAGAACCGAGCGAATTCAACGAACTCACTCGCCTCACAGGAAGCGAAGTGGCGGCCCTCCAAGACAACGGGATTACGACCAAACGCGATCTCGTGCAAGCCGACCCTGAGCAGCTTGCGTCCATCAAGGGGACGACGCTCACGGAGGCGAAGGTCACGCGAGCCCAACAGCAAGTCGAGGACGACGTCAACGTTCTCACTTCGGCGGACGCGAGTACAATCATCGCGAGCGCTCGTCAGCACATCCCTGTCGGTGGGAGTCTCGCTGAGTACGCGGTCTCGAAACACGAAGAGCGGAAAGCCGTCCTCGGCGCTGCGAAGGCGAAGGTGTCGAAGGTCGAAGACGAAACCGGGCGGGTCGGAGAACCGTTAGCGGTTGTTCGCGGCGACCTCGATGCGAGCGATGAGGAGGCGAACTACGTGAGCGATACCGGGCACAACGAAGGCAACCCGGTCAACACCGGCCTGCCGGTGCTCGAGGATGTCGGGTACGACAAAGTCCCGAAGCTGGCGACAGAAGCAGACGCCGGCCACTCGGCGCTCCCTGTCGACGAAGACGGGAACGTGGTTCCACCCACCATCCCGCTGGAACGTGACCTGAAGATGCCCATCGATGAACTGGTCGCGAAGAAGCTCGCCCGGAACGTCCCGGTTCGAATCGTCGGGCCGCGTGGGTCGGGGAAGAACTATTTGATGAAGTATCTCGCCTACAAGACGAATCGCGGCTACCGGAGTCTGGACGTCGACAAGGCGACGATGCCACAGGACCTCTTCGGACACATCTCCCCCAACAAGGACGGCGTTCTCGAGCCGAAGAACGCGGACGTGAAGCAGGGACTCATCAGCGGCGACTTGATTGTGATCAATGAGTTCCCTGTGATGACTGCCGGGGCTGCTATGTCGATGCACCAGCTCCTGAATGAGAACAAGATCGTCATCAAGGAACACGGCGAGGAAATCGAGCCTCATCCGCAGGCGCGGATCATCATCACGATGAACCCGCCGACGCGCGAGTACCGCGACAGCGAGCCAATGAACTCAGCTACTCGTGGTCGGTTCCGGACGTTCTGGCAGGGCTATCCGGACACCGTCGAGGACGAGGTGCGGACGCTGGACCAGCAAATCAACACGACTGAGACGGTCGTACAGCAGGGGACGCTCAAGAAAATCGTCGAGTTCGCGCACCGGACGCGGCGAGACAATATGAGCACATGGCCAACGCTCTCCACGCGGAACCTGACTATCGTCTGCGAGCACATCGGTGACGGTGCCTCTCCCGCCGCTGCTGTGAAGAACGTGTTCCGGAACGTCGCTGAGCCGAATCAGAATCCCGAGGATGCGTTCGACGCGATCGGAGACCTCTTCTAGAGACCAACAACCGAGTTGGTCTGTCTACTTCGGGCCATAGCGCTTCTCGCAGGTTGTTCCACGAGACCCGTCATTTGTGACACATAGCGCCACCCAGTCACCCGACGCGAACGAGGGGAAATCTCGGGAGCTGTTTTCGTATTCGCCACGCCTGAACTCTTGGACGACAACGCGACCACCTGAATCCAAATTGCCCGCTTCTGTCCCACAATTTTCGCATGCATCTGCCATAATTTCTATTCTGGACTACCCCTTCTTAAAACCAACGAGAGCGCCTGCGGCGAACCCGCCGCTCAGGGGTGCTGCCGAGGGGATATCCGCGACGAACGGTGGTATCCCAGACTCACCCGCCATAGTGCTGAACGCGGCTGCGTTCTCGAGTTGACTCCAATTAACGGACACGATGCCCTGATTCTCCAAGTACGCAAGGGACCCGAGTTGCACACCAACCAGGACAGCAACCAGTTTCACGATCTTCTTCGCGGCAAAACCGATTACGCCCCCGACAACGGCACCTCCACCTGCCTGTACGCCTAACTGTGTCGGGTCGAACTCCATACGCTCGCTTGATGGGAAGCCTCCTAATACATTCCGGTCAGGCTAGACATCCCCTTAGAGGGACGCAGTGAGGTTTTTTACTCCTCCAGAGGAGGTAGAAGGAGTTCTGTCCAGATGAAGTTGGGAACCCAGATTGAACTATGAGCCAATCAGCAGACACCCCTACGTCGCACTCCCGCGCGGCTGAGATAGCAACCCCGAGTCCAGCCGAGGTGCGAACCTCGAAACAGCGGGCGGAAGAAATCAAGCAGTACATCCTTGGTTTACTCCCCGCTCACATCAGCAAGTCCGTCGACGTCGTCATCACCGAGCAAGTCCCGACAGCAGCAGTTCTCCCGGCGACAGAAGATGCCTTGCTCACAGACGGACAGGCGGAGTTTGACCGACAGCAGGCCCGCCGGCTTATCGAGTCAGTCGACGGCGACTATCTCGTTCTCATCACGGCACGCGAGACGCCGGACGCTGGCCCACTCAACGACGAACAATCCGCTGATCGGGCACACCAGTTCGGGCTTGCCTTCCACGAGACTCTCCACATCCTGAAAACGGCATTCAAAGGCATCCAGACGCTTCTCGCGGACGATGTCGAAGACCAGTACCGTGATTTCGTCCACGACCTCATCAACGCCACCGAAGACGGGGCTATCGAACACGAGGTCTACGTCGGGGAGGACTTCTCAACGCGGGCTGGGAACCGCCTCCGGCTCGTTCGCGAGATTCACAAGCGCAAGCCAGAAGACTATGAGGCACTCCCTGACGACCGGTCGGAGTTCACATTCAGGGACGCACTCCAGAAAGCGCTCCACGATAACGTCATCCTGCCCCCATCAGGGACGACGAGCGCTCTCCTCGACGAGGACGACGACCGAGTAACGTTCGCCTCAGACGAAGAGCGCACAGTCTTCTTACAGATATACCCCGAGATCGAGCGGCTGGCAGACGACATCCACAGCACCCGTGGGGACGTTGGGACAGAACTCCACCGGAACGACGCTGAGGCATCTATCCGGCGAGCGAAACGGACGATCAAGTTCTGGCACGAGGTCGTGAAACCGCTCGTTGATACCGATGCGAGCGAACAGGAGCAAGACCAGCAACAGCAGCAGTCGGGTGGTGATGGACAGCCCAATCAGTCCGACGAACAGGGGCAAGGGCAGGACCAGCAACAGCAACAGGGGCAGGCGGGTGAATCGCCTTCCAGTACCCAGAGTTCATCAACTGGCAATGATGGTGACTCTCAGCAGGATGCTACGCAGACGGGGAGTCAGAGCCCGGATTCTCCCCAGGACAGTAGCGGTGAGGCAGCGCCGAGTGACGACATCAGTCCCGAAGACCTCTCCTTAGAACGGAACGCGGTCAGCGACTCTCTCCAAGGTGTTGCCGACCACCCGTCGATCACCGACGAACCCAATCCCGACGACGTCGACCTCAACCAAGACGGCGCAGAGGATGAATCCGGTTCGGACGACAGCACCAACTCGTCCTCTGTTCGTGAGAACGGGGA
The DNA here is from genome assembly GCF_001647155.1 of Haloarcula sp. K1. Lineage (NCBI taxonomy): Archaea > Methanobacteriati > Methanobacteriota > Halobacteria > Halobacteriales > Haloarculaceae > Haloarcula > Haloarcula sp. K1. Next base: position 100,157 of record NZ_LRHL01000046.1, on the reverse strand, counting down.
CGAGCTATCCCAGCAAGAGAGCGATTCCGGCCCTTCGACAGACACCGATTCTGACTCCACGCCCGGTGAAATGCCGGACGCTCCCGGTCAGCCTGATTCCGATGGGGGAGACGACTCGGAGGGGGGTGAGTCCAGTACTGGCGATCAGGACTCTGCCACCGATGCTACTCCTGAAGACGACGCAGGCGAGAGTGAGTCTCATTCGGGAGGCGAGGTAGAAGTCGAATCCGAATCCGACAGCTCTGACCTTGCATCGAGTACGCAGTCATCTTCGGGAGCATCTACTCAGTCTACGTTCGGGGATTTCGCCCAGGATGAGTCTGAGTCAGAAGGCGTGAACGGAAACGATGACGGAGGTGAGGCCGGGTGCGAATCAGGGGCCGAGGAGGGTCAGACGGCTGGAGTCAGCGAAAACGAGGATGCGTCTGGCGAGCAGAAATCAGAATCCGGCCAGAGTGGAAACACCTCCGGGGAATCGACGTCCTCTGAGGACGCCGAGAGCGCCGACCAGAACGGCACTTCGCCTGAGGAGGGTTCTTCCCCATCCCAGTCCAGCGAAAGCGGGGAGAGTGGCCAGCCAGCCGAAGACGGCGCTCCTACAACTTCGGGCGGGAGTCAATCGCAGGATTCGGAGAACGGCCAGCCTGATGCAAGCCAGCAGTCGAGAGGGAGCTCATCTACCGGAGGAGAGCAGTCCACGTCATCAGCATCGACCAGCGGCGTGTCGGGGCCTGAGCAAACCGAAGATGAACTATCCTCCGAGGACTTCGAGAGTGACCGCAAGCGCGCCCAGCAGACCGCAGACGAAATCTCCAGCGACGGTGACGCACTCCAACGTGAGCTTGAGGCCCTCGATAAGATGCTCGGTGATGAAGCCGAAGCAGACCCCGACAGCGAAGCCGGCGGTTCTGGTGCAGGAGCCGGCTCTATCAACGAACTTTCGGTGCTCCCAGACCCGCAGGATGAGAGTGCATCCGAAATGGACTGGGGGACGGTCGAAAAGGCCGCCGGGACGGTCGCGGATACCCTCGCGAAGCAGCTCCAACTCGATCAGCAAACGGGCGTTCGGTCGGGATTGACCTCTGGAACAACCGTCAACCGGAAGGCTGCCTACCGACTCGGGTACGGAGACCCGCGTGTGTTCGATACGCAGATTCCGGGCGATGAGAAGGAATACTTCATCGTGATCGTGCTTGACCGCTCGGGGTCGATGGACCCGGCGCGGTACAACAGCAACGGCTCAAGTGGGCCGACGAAGATCCAAGTCGCAACGAGCGCTGTCGCCCGTTTCGCAGTCGCCTGTGAAGACCTCGGCATTGACGTGGCTGTCGTCGACTTCTACGACGATACTGCTCGGCTCGCCAAGCCTGCCTCCGTCGACGCTGAGTTCGCACAGGAGGCGCTCCTGAACACGGACGCGGGTGGTGGAACACCGCTCTCGGACGCGCTCACGCTCGCCACGTCGCTATCAGAGATGGACTCCAAGGAATCCATCATCATCACAATGACCGACGGTAAGCCACGAGACGTAGACGCAACCGCTGAGGTCATCAAGCAATCGTACGCTCCGGTCTGTTCGCTGACTGTCGCCACGGACTGTGAACCAGGGAATCCGCCCGAACGGGCAGCAGAGTTGGAGCCGCACTTCGACCAGACAACAACCGTGTTCGACCCGGAGAAGCTAGACGACCGCCTAGACCAGTTCGCAGCACTCCTCGGGATGTACTAAGCGCTAACTGTTGGGTAGGGGAGTCGCAGTAGGAGGCTTTTGGCCCCCTACGGTAGTGAAGGATATTCAGAAATGAGTAGTACCACGACTGCTACTGTCGTCGTTCCGGTCAACCCCGCGTCTTCCACGGACGTGGACGAGCAAGCCGCAGACCACGCCCGAGGCGTGTTCCACGACTTCGAAGACCATCGGTTCTTCTACCACGACGTCCAGATCGATGAGCACTGTGAGGGGGACGCGGTCGTCGCCCTCGATTCCAAAGCTGGCGAGGAGCGCGTCGTCAAGCGGATGGAGCGGACTACGAAGGAGCGCGTGAACAACCTCGAGGAGGTTCTGGAGGCTGCCGAACAAGAAGGGACTGTCGAGAAGGCGGCGCAGAGCCGCGACCTGTTCAGCGCCGCGCACCGACTCGGTGCCTACCACTACCCCGAGGCGGGCTACCTCTTCGACGGGTGTAACTGGGCGTACGGTTCCCCGATCCTGAACCGCGAGCACCTCGACAAAATCATCGAGCACCACGACGAGGACCTGTATCTGGTCGACCTCAGGCTGACCTACTAACGAGCCTCTGTAATGACGACTGAGCCGCTCCACACCCACAGCGAAACGCACCTGTACGGGGATTCCTTCGAGGAATTCGCCGCTGGGCGGATTACTGAGGGAGACGAGGTTCTCGTTGCCGCCCCAACCGACGAGATCACGACCAGCATCATCGACCAGCTCGAATCGGAACCCGGTATCAGTACAGGGAGCGCCGAGGCCTATCTGAAAGCCGCGATTGGTGTCTCTGGGGATGAGACTGAGGCTGGACATCGTGAAAGCGTCTGTAGGAGTGGTGAAGGCCTGTCGGGTGCTGGTAGGACCACGAACGCAGACTGATTTTTCACCCCCTACGCGGGGTAGAGGGATTGGAATATGTCCAAGTTAGAGTACATCCGGAAGTTGGAGGAGATGGAAACAGACGTGAAGGTCATCGAAGCAATCGATGAAGAGGGCTCTGCTATCCTCCTAAGTGATCCTGCCACGCGGGAACTGTGTCTCGCCCTCAACGACTATCTCGACCACATCGACCCACACAACGCCGACAAGCAGGAGTCCGTTGCGTTCTTCTACGAGTCGATTATGGACAACTTCACATTCCATCGTGGTAGCTACCTTCTTTCGACGTGGATTTCCCAGACCGAGGCCAGCGAACTGTTCGAGAACTACACGGCTAATGATTCCGAGGTGTGGGAAGAACTCCGTGAAGCGTTCAGCGAAGTGCTAGAGTGACCAGTCTTATGGCTACCAAAACAATCCTCTCGGCGAACGCCACCGGGAGTGGAGGCTCTCCGCCCTCACTCAGGTATTACTCAGACACAACCGAGGGATCAACGTTTGAGTCACCGAAGCTCCGTCAGTGGACAGAGTCGTACCTTGAAGGGGCGGACCGCATCCTGAACCCGTGTGCTGGGAACGCCCGGTTAGGTGTCGATGGCGAGGTCCTCCGAGTTGACCTGAATGAAGACGCCGATGCGGACCTCCACATCGACTTCCGGAACCTCCTCAAGCACGCCGATCCTGAATCCTTCGACGCGATCGTCTACGACCCTCCATACTCCTACAACCAAGCAGTCTCGAAATACGGTCTCGGTATCGACCGGGACGGCTTCTACTTCTTCGACGACGAAGTGATGGAGCTGTTCGACACGCTGCTTGCGCCCGGTGGTGTGTTCATCCAGTTCGGGTACACAACAGCAGCGATGCCACCGGAACTCGGGTACAGCGTGGCCGCCGTCGGCCTGTTCAACAAGCTCGGGTCTCAGAACGACTACCTCGGAATCGCCCTCAAAAAACCCGAAGTCAAGTCCTCGAAAACGCTCCCACTCACCGTCGAGGACGCTGTCCTTCCGAACGTCGATGCTAACCAGATCTCCAACAACAACGTATCCGCTGGGGGGAACGGTGGCGACCCTATCGAGATGCGCTACCAGCGTAGTGGGCGCAACACCGAGTACGAAGCCGCCGTCTCGGATGCAGTCAACCAGTGGGTCAACAACACCGACCATGTGCTCCACATCTACGAGTCGAACCCAACCGTACAACCTGCAAGTGCCGAAGTGACGCGGTGTGCATATCGATGCGTCGACCTACAGGCACCGAACGAAGAGGTTGCTGCCGACGTCGTCGAGACACCGTGGAATATCGCTTCGACGTTCGCGACCGGCGTCTTTGATACGGTTATACTGGACCTGCCCTACTCGGCGTTCCAGCAGAACATTCGGACGCCGTGGAAGGAAGCAGCGAGCGGTGGGGACAAAACGCACGTCGCGACGGCACTCAAACGAAGCATCACGGACCTCGTGTGTGGCGACGGCGGGCGCGTGATACAGATCGGTCGAACAGCGACGTTGATGAGCGGCCTAGATTACGACTACCGGAGAACTGGCGTCAGTATCATCCAGCACCCGTCAAAGGATACCGACCGGATCGTCGTCGTCGACGAGAAGCCCCACGAGAACTTAGAGACGGTGGGGCTGCCAGACGGTGAAGTAGACCGGTACGAAAACCACCACATCATTACAGGCCGAGAGAACGCGACTGGAGCGGCCAGCAAGCACAGTCGAACCGACCTGCCACCAAGCGATTCAGCGCATTTCTGCGTTCACTGCGGTAACCACTTCTACTACCATCCGGCGATGTATCTCTCGTGCGTTGAATGCGGAGCGCAGCCGGGGAACTACTGTGTCGATAGCGACAGAGACGTGCTCTACAACACCATCCACGACAGTCGCATTTCTGACGCGACAAACCGCCACAGCGGGTCGTGCAACCACAAGAAGCCATCCTACCTCTCCGCCAGTGAAGACCGCGTCGAGGCCATTGTAGGCGCTCTGGAAGAACACGTCAACCCAGAAGAACTGGACGAAGGGTTCACCGAAGACACCCTCCGGAGACGCCTCGAAACCGAGGTTGCAGAGACACCACGGTCGACCGATATTGTCGAACGTGCCCTATCTGAACTCCAGACACCTACGCTTGGTGCAGCTCCTCACAACGGGAAAACTCCGTCCCGTACAACGGAGACGTCTCTAAGCGACTACCTCTGATTGTAGGGGCACCGAAGGAACCAACACACGCGATCACAAACAAACACGACAACTAATGGCGACTGAAGATACTGAAAGCATCTCCAGTACGGCCAGTGGAACCGAACCACCGAATGACGCCGGCCCAGAGAACGAGGCCGCACCATCGCAGTTCCGAGCGTTCCTTTCCGCAATCGGCATCAGCGTCGTGTCGATGCTCCTCCTCGGATTGTGGACGGCGTTCCTGGGTGCGTGCCATTACGCGCTTACTGGCGGTATCGATAGGCCAACAAGCCTCCTCCTCGAGAATCTGGGATTGCTCCTCAGTACAATCACTCTCGGCCTGCTCTTTCTCCAATTCTCCGACCACAGCACCAACTTCTACGACTTCGAACTCCCATCGGTGAAGCAAACGCTAATCGGTCTTGGTGGTGCAGTCGTACTTCTCATCGCCTCTAACGGGATTGCCTTCATCTTCCAGCAATTCGGCGTATCCGGGTCGCAGCACGCGATCACTCAAATGGCGACCGGCGAAAACGCGGTCTCACCAGAGTTCTTCCTTCTGCTCATTCCCGTCTCGATCTTCCTCATTGGGCCGTGTGAGGAATTCATTTACCGGAACATCGTCCAGAAGTCCCTCTATCCGACATTTGGGAAGACGTACGCCATCCTCTCTACAAGTATCATCTTCGCTGCAATCCATTTCCCCGCTTATCTCACGGGAACGCCGGGAGAAGCAGTCATCACGCTCCTGTCTGTGCTCGCGCTTTCGCTTGTGCTGGGTGGAGTGTACGCCTCTACGGAGAAGTTAGCCGTTCCTGCGATTGCTCACGGTGTCTACAACGCCATCCTGTTCTTCGCCCTCTACGCGGACCTCACTAACCTAATGTGAATCCGCAGGGGGAGCGGCGTTCGAGTGGAGGTCATTCGGCTCTTACCTAACATTTGGAAGAGATCCTGTGGATGTGTTTGGTAAGACGCGACCAAGATTTCTCTCTCCTTCCGTGATGTCCTGTTTGTATCTCCCCACACAGGTGAAAGGGGGTAGTGAGTCAGGAAGTGGAGAACACTCCCTGTAAACCCTCTCAAAGCCACCTATGACAGACGCAACTAACGCTGACTCCGCAACGTTCACATGTAACGGATTCGCAGGACGCAACCTCAACATCGAGGTTTCCGCAGAAGCCGGTGACTACAAGCAGGCTGAACAGGAAGCCCAGCAGCAGGCCGAAGAACAGCTCGAAGCACTCGGCATCGACCCGTCCACAGTCCTCATCGAGTTCGACGAGATCGTGGAGGTCGACGATGAGTGAGTCGAAACAGCACTACGGCCAGGAGCGCGGTGTCTACAGGGGAGACGCAAAGGTCGAGATCGATGAGATCGCTCGGCGTCGAGGCGGGTTCCTCGCCGAGTTCACGGACGCCCAAGACGCAGAGCGGGACGACGAGAACCCGGAGACTGTCTTCTACCTCACGTACACTGCCGTCGCACCCGGCGAGAACGAAGCGTACCATCGGATCGCGAAGCTCATCGAGGCGAAGGCGTGCGTCGGTGGATACAGCGGGCACTTCTCCATCGAAAACATCGACGTGACTCACACCGCGTAACCAGCCGCCGACTTCTCGTTTCAACTATGGCCATCAGAGAAATTCCCACCAGTCAGGGACTCCCCCCGCTGCGGCTCCCTGCTGGTGCGCTATCGTCACAGGATAGAGAGCACAGTATCGACCCGGTCCAAGACCAGCCCGCGATCGAGCCTATCGAGCACAAGCTCCGGGTCGACTTTATGCAGGCAGGTCCGCCGGACAACCTGAAACAGCTGTTGGACTCCTACGTCCACTACCAGTCCGGGCCGGGAGATGAAGACCCGTGGAGCGAAGCCAGTGTAGGAGAGAAGCCGCTCGCGCTACAGTACGCTGAAACGACCATCGAGAAGCAGTGGGAGTCTGAGCAGCGTTTCTTCGAGAACTTCGAGTCAGACGACGTCCTCGCGGATGCGCCTGCATATCTCGCGAACGCCCTACGTGAGTGTCGGAGCAAGTCGAACCCAGAGCAAGCTGTTCAACAGGAGCGAGAGAACCGAGCCAAGTGGTATCGGCTGATGCCCTGGAAGAACCTGTACGCCGTCTTCAAGCGCAGTACACTCGGTGATCTCTCGCGGCCCCTGATTCAGAACCCTACTCCTGGTGCTGGCTACGGTGGGTCAAACTCGTCCGAAACCCGGTATGTCGGCGTGCTCGTCATCCCCAGTGACGCCAATGTCGACACCGTGGCGGATGAATACGGTGTCAATCCGACATACGTTCGCCGCGAATCGGAATTCGAGACACACCATTCCAGCAGTGCCGAGATGCCTGTCCCATCTGACTACGGGATCGAGCTTCCCGCACCCCTCCTGTTGGGGGATTATCCCGGTCAGAGCGAGTACCTCTTCATTCCGTGGTCGTCTGGGTTAGTCTGTCAGGGGCCGTTCAAGCAGGAGCACGCTTATCGAGTGACCTGTAAGCACGAAGTCTTCGCGTCCTTCGTCCTCCGTGAGGAGGGGAGTGTCTTTCTGCCCGTCGACGAAGGCATCAGCGTCCCAGCGCGCGCCCGTCGGTTCATCGACCCACAGGTAGCCGTCAACCACTCCCCAGAACAGTGACCCGAGATGCTCCACGCGACAGCGAGATGTACTGGAAGCCCCGTGGACGAACTCCTCACCCCGACGATACCCCGCTCGACCCTTACAGTCCGAGAGAGTTAGACACGGAGCCAGAGACTGAGTTCAAGCGTCCGTTGTTGATGATCGCGAAGAAGATTCGGACAACAGAGGCGCAACTGAAGTCCCATCTCTCAAAAGCGGGTGTGGCTACGTCCGATGACCTTCGTGACGCGACCATCAATCCACAACGTGAGATGGTGCTGAATCCAGCGAAGTACCCTGCGTCGAAGCGGGCGAAGACAGCGCAATCGCATCTCGAGTCTCACTACCGACGGTGGGCAACTCTGTGCGAGAAGCATTCAGCAGCTGTCCAGATGCTGGACGAGCAAACAGACGCTGACTAATAAGGATCCATCAGAATGGTAGTGTTTCTTTCTGCGGTCTCCGGTCCAGACAGGCCTGCGAAACTCCAAGAGTTTTATCGGAAACTCGGTGTGCTCCACGAGAGGACTGACGGCCCCTACTACCTGTCCGATGCCGACGGTAGTCTTGATTGGCCAGACCGTGGAATCTACATCTTCTTCAGCACGGACACCGACCTCAAGTTAGATCCCGTTGAGGAGTGGCACATCACTCGGATTGGCACCATCGGTGACTGTGCCGGGTCAAAAAGCACCCTCTGGGAACGACTCCGAGCGCACCGGGGAACGAAACAAGGCGAGTACGCTGATGGAGGGAACGCGCGTGGGTCGATTTTCCGTAAGCACGTCGGGCGGGCAATCATCGAAGATGAAGGGCTGGAAGAAAAGTACCCTAATTGGGGGACACCCCACCGGAACCTCCCTGATGAACTGAGCACACCCGAACTCCGAGCTCAGGAACACTCGCTTGAACTTCGGGTGTCGGAGTATATTCGCGACCTCCCGTTCTTAGTCATCGATATCCCCGGTGACCCTGGCCCTGACTGTGACCGCGCCCGGTTCGAGAAGAACCTCATCGCTCTCGTTGCACACGCACGAAGAACCACACCAGCCCTCAAGAAAGACGGCTGGGTCGGTCATTGTTCGCCACACGCGGAAGTGACGAAAACGGGACTCTGGAACATTGACCACGTAAACGCCTTCTACACAGGGAGTATTATGACCGAGCTTGACCCCTTCATTGAGAGTACCGACCCCGTGGGGTACGCCGACACCGATTGAGCATCCCCCTCATTTTTGATGGTATAGAACCGAAAAAGCAGTACCAGACCAATGCTCCCCGAACTATCTGAACAACAGCAGCGCCGTCTCGCACCCGTCAAACGGTACGCTCTCTACGTGATTGGCCTCCTATTCGTGATGAACGGGCTGGGGTACTTCGCGGTCTACACGTACGCGGGCGGTGTCTTGATGATCGCAGCAGGCCTGTTCCTCTTCCCTGCGGTGCGTTCATCTCTCGAAATCCGACTCGGGGTTGACATCACACCGTTGGTCGCTCTCGGCGTGTTCGGGCTTCTGTTCTTGTCATCATCGGTGTTCGCCCTTACAGCGGTCGATATCAGCCAAGCACCCGATATCGTGGCACCGTTCCGATAACGGATGCCGGAGCGCAGAAGCCCAAGAGATTATATTTACCGCCGATAACAATCCGGGTAAGAAATGGCCACCGTCAGCTTTCTAGTCGCACTGGTGCTCGTCAGTTTCATCCTCGCAATAATAGTCGGGTTCGGCGTACAGCTCGCTGCTAGCCAGTTCGAACTCGGCCCGATCCCGCGTGCGTTCATCGGCGGATTCTTCAACCTATTCGTCATCATCGCTCTCGTCATCGACTTCGGCGTCATCTACTTCACCCCGATACTCCTGTTCGTCTACTACCTCGGGACGTTCCAAATGGGAACGCGAATCGGACACGCCGTAGGCCTCCAAGCTCCTGACGATAACGACCCGCCGGATGTCTTCTGGGAGATGATGAACCGCTACCAGTAGTTATTCTCACTCGTTAGTTTGTATCCCCCAGCCCGAGTAGAGGCTAAAGTAATGAGAGTTGCCACCACAGGCGAGAATGAGCCATTCAACCGCGCTTCAGTCCCATCAGAACTCGCCCCATACTGGCCGTCACGTATCGAACACGACCGCCTCTGGTACCGGAAACTCGCCGTCGAAGGCGAGCGCTTCTATTGCCCTCACGAAGACCACGTCTACCGGCTCACCGACATCCAGAACGATGGAGACGTCTTCTCGCTACACCCCTGCGCGAAGACAGAAGACCTCACAGATGGGTTTGAGGAACCTCTCTCCGAGCCTAACTTCGTCGACAACGTGTGTGCGCTTGCCGGAGCCATCGAAGCCGGCGACCTCATCCACTTGGAGTCCGGTGTCATAAAGACGGTCGGAGACGCGGCATTTCTGACAGTCGGTGAGCTAACGGTTGAACTACCGGAAACGGAAGCAGACTCCAACGCACTCCTCAACCGACTTGACCCACCGAATGGGCCAGCCTCAACTGACATCGCGAAACTCGCGCCAACCCTCCGCTCACTCCAAACTACCCCTCTAGTATACGTTCCAACAGCCACCCCCCGAACAGAATCTGCGACACCAACCACCCAAACACAGTCCTCTGCCCGAGTCGGAGAAGATGTCGATACGCAGTTCTTCTCAGTACAACCATTCAGCCGGTGGACGTTCGAAGACGCAACCATTCGAGCGTGGGTCGAGTCACACTTTGAATCCGGAGACCGGATTCTAAACGCCTGTGCGGGTGCTACTAAACTCACACCACCGCCGGGCGGGGATATCGTTCGCAACGACACGAATCCAGACCGAGATGCTGACTATCACCGGGATGTAGCAGAACTCGCAGCAATCCCTGACTTCCAAGCCGATGATTTCGATGTAATCATATTTGACCCGCCATGGTCCCTCTATCAGGCGAATCTCCGGTACTCAGGCGAATACGTAACCAAGGAAGGTATACCGGAAATCGACCTATCAACGTTGCCATTCGAGACGCCCGATCCGGAAGAGAAGACCCAACTTGGCCACTCCCGATTAGCGAAGGAGGGCTTTAATCATCTACTACGTTCTGGCGGCATCGTAATCGAACTGACCTTCCACGGGACCGCAATGCCGAATCGCCTCGGCTACGAGCAAGTTCGGCGGGCAATGTTCAATCCGCTTGGAGAAGCGAAAGCAGTCATCGGAAGTGTCGACCGTAAAGTCCGACAAGAACTGACTGATTTCTTCTGAGTGAATAACCTTCGAGACCAGTTTTTATACCTCCACAGGCGAGTGAAGTGTTGTGTGAGTTAATCTCAGCTCCACAGAGGAATCCTAGTTATGACCACGCCACGAAAAGCCAAAGACCCGACAAAGACGCTACTTTCCAAGTCCAAGTTACACAAGAAGTATCTTTGTGACTACGTGCTGAACATCTGCTCGGGTTGTCGTCACGGATGCGTCTGGTGCTACGTCCCAGGAACCCCTAACATCCGAGCACGAAAGAAGATGCTTGCCGAAGAAGTTGAAGTAAACGATCCGCAGGAGGAGTGGGGTGAGTACGTCCTCTATCGTGACCAAATCCCAACAGAACTCCCTGGAACCGTAGAACGTAAGCAAAAATGGAAACGCACAGACAAAGGTCGGGGAATCATCGGCATCAGTTTCCATACAGATGCATATATGGATCAGCGGGCAGCCAACCTCGCAACTCAAGCAGTACGTATCCTCACTGACAGGGGCCGCCACGTTCGCGTGCTTACTCGTGCACCGATGAACGCCGTAACACACCCAATCCGCCACGACCCAGCTGGACGGGTAACTACCAGAGGCATCGACGCACTTGCGAACGCTGGAGACCGCTTAACTGTCGGCTCATCAATTAACTCTCTGAATAACGATGAGGTGACGGCCTTAGAAAGGAATGCTCCGCCAGTTGAATCACGGTTCGCGGGTTTAGAACGACTCAACGAAGCTGGTATCCAGACGTTCGTGTCGATGTCCCCAACATACCCGACACAAGAGCGAAACGACCTCCGGCAATTGATGGAACGAATCGCCTGCCTCGATCCCGGAGTCGTGTTTCACGAACCAATCAATCCTCGGGGTAACAACTTCGAGCTCACCGTCGCCGCCGCCGAACGTGCTGGTGAAATTGAATTGGCACGGGCGTTGACAGAGATTCAATCACCCTCCGCATGGCGTGAATATGCATGTCGACAATTCCAAGCAGTGCAGGAAATAGGGGAGGAGTTGGAACTTCCTATCCACCTGTGGCCTGACAAAGCGCTGGTAGAGTCCTGCGAAGGCAAGCGTAAAGAGTGGCTTCAAGCGTGGCGTGACCGGCAATCTCCTGAAAAGTTCGCTGGTCGTAGTACCCCCGACATTCCGATGCCGGACCCGCCAGCAAAACAGCAGTCGTTAGTCTGATTGCTTGGGAGAACCGCTGAGTATAGTTTTTATCATCCCACCGTAGATGAAGAACGTTCAAAGAGGTAGTTAAGAAGATGTCCAAATCGAACACCCAGAGCAGCAGTGCTGCAGAGCCATCGAACAACGAGTCGGACTCCGGAATCGTCATCACTGGAGGCCTCGACACTCCCGATCAAGAGCCCGAGTCCCCAACCCCTCCAAACAAGGAAACGGAGTCCAAAACCGACGACGAAGAGCCCGAGGCCAAACCAGAACCCAATGTCGAAAGTGCTGGCAAAGAGCTTGATACCGGAACTGAAGAAACTGAAGAGAGGGTAGAGGCAGACTCCGAAGCCAGTGTGGACCGAAACGAGGCCAGCACCGACGACACGCTAGGAGAGGAGATCGAAAAAGAAGGAGCATCCACTGTGGATGCTGACAAGGAAACCAAACCTGCCGTCGAGGAAGAACCAGAATCCACAAAGGAAGTTATCGACGAAGCGGAGGCAGCAGAGATAGAAAATAGCGAAACCGGAAACTCGCCTAGCATGACTGAAGCCGATGGGACTGAGGCTGAAGCCGTCGAAGAGACAGACGCCGACGACGACGACAGCGAGGTCGATGTGGAGGACGAATCCATGGAGACCGGAGAGGTGAATCACCCACCGAAGCGATTCAGTGCGACCGCCGAAGCAGACGAACTCGCCAGGTTTCTGGACAGCCTCACCGTCATGGCCGATGAGTGTAAGATCCGAACTTCCCCGAATGGTCTTCAGGCTCGCGCCGTTGACCACGCTAACGTAGGAATGGTGGATGGAGAACTGAACGCCGATGCATTCGAGAGTTTCGACACGACAAACGGTGTTCTCGGCGTCAACCTGACTCGGTTCGAGGATGTCGTCAATTTCGCTGACAGTGGCGAACTTGTCACGCTGGAGTACGACACAGAGAAGCGGAAACTACATATCACGGTAAACGGTATGGAGTACACGCTCGCACTTATCGACGCCGACACGATCCGGCAAGAGCCAGACATTCCTGATCTGAACCTTCCCAGCACGTTAAAGGTCGAAACAGGCGACCTCAAACGTGGTATCAAGGCCGCCGATATGGTGTCTGATCATATCGAGCTCAAGACCCAACTCGCACACAGCAGTGACCAACTCATCATCGAAGCAGAAGGTGACACGGACGACATCAAACTCGAACTGGACGACAGAGATCTCATCTATTCATCCATCGGCGATAATGTCGCGTCCCTGTTCTCACTCGAATATATGAAAAATATCAAGAAAGCTCTTCCGACCAACGGCTCTGTCGAGATGGAAATAGGCGACGAGTTCCCCGTCAAGCTCCGATACGGCAACGAAGAAGAGACGCTGAGCGTGGAGTTTATGATCGCTCCACGCATTTCCTCCGAATAGGTCACACTATACAGAGCAGGCAGCGCTCACTCTAGTTTCATCAATTCGTTCAACGAGGCTCCGGATTGGAGGCCGTTATTCTATGCTAGCGCCCTTCAATCAGCGAGAGAAACCACGATTAGTTATGTTTTAAAGGTGCTTCTTAACTCACGATAGCAAGGAAGAAGATCAATCTCTTACTTCCGTGCCCGTTTTGCGATAGGTTCGATTTCGGAGTGGACGACCTCGGCGTCGACCTGCGTCCAGCCGCTAACGGAAAGTTCTTTCGCGAAGTTGAGTTGGACGGACTCTGTGTCTTCGTCTTCTTTTACGGTGTGTTCACGCACAAGCGGGATAATTTCGTTCTCGGCCACCTCTGTCTCGATAGGTGTCCAGTTCGACAGATTCGACTCAGCACCAAAGTAGATCTTCGAGTACGACACCGCCCCACCTTGGTCGGGGGTAGAATCAGTCGAGCTGGTCTGCTCTCTTGTTTCTCGCGAAGTTGTCGCCGTCTCGGTCGTGGGAACAACGTCTTGGGTTGTCGCGTCAGCTGTAGGCTCTTGAGCATCACTCGACTGTTCGCCTGTTTCGGTCGCGGCCTGGGCTGTTTGCTGCTGGCGCTCGTCGATGTCGTCCCAAAACGTCGAGAGGACTTGGGTCGTACTCTCGGGGCGGACGGTCTGGAACTCTTGTCGCTCTTGTTCGGAGAGGTACTCGTTCACACCGTCCCAATCCATAGACCCATAGCGTTCATCGATGAGCAAGCGGAATCCAGCCTCATCCGGCCCACGGATCACGCGCCCGAATGCCTGACGGACCTTCCGGACAGCAGGAATCGTGAGCGCAGTTTCGAACCCAGACCCGGAACTGATTCGCTCGTCGTATGCGGCAATCGTCGCGTCGATGCGCTTGGAGTTCGTAGGGAGGAGCGGAATCCCGACCGCGATACAGCCGTGGAGTTTCTCGCCGTCGTAGTCGACGCCTTCTGTGATTGTGCTGCGGGAACTGGTGAAGATCACCGCGTCACCCTCTGCAAAGAACGCTTCCAGCGTCTCGTCGGTTTCGAGTGCCGAACTGGACTGGTCGAGGTGGAAGCGCTTGGAGATTCCTGTGTCTTCCAAATACTCGTACGACTTTCCCGAGTCCTTCAAATAGTTGTATGCCCACTTGGCTTCTCGGTAGTTCGGCATCGCGACGAGTATGTTCCCCCGCGTCTTTAGGACGTTCCTGATGAGGTTGATGTATTGCTTGCGTACGGGCTTCATATTGCTGGGGTTCTGTGTCTGCTTTCCACGGTTCCGGTTGGTGTACTTCGGCAGGTCCGCGATCAGAGAGACGCGGTTTTCTTGGGGGAATCGGAGTGGGTACTGCTCGAACGCGGTCGGGCGAGTGTCCGAATCATCGAGGTCAGAACTATCCGACGGTTTCGACGAGACGTTTATGCTCTCGTCCTCGTCGTCCTCGTCGTTCTCCTCATCTTTTGTGGGGTAGGGGATGCCGTTGATACCCACTGCTTCCTCGAATACGTCTTGTGGCTGTAGTGTAGCACTCATCAATACGCCACCGCCGAGTTCCCCAAACACAGCGCTGAGCTCGTCGCGCGGGATGCAGTTGTAGAGCTGGAACTTTGGCGTCCACGCTTTGACCCACTGGGGGAACTCTGTGGGGATGGTGTCTTTCATCCGGTCATCGAGTACCACTTCTCGGTGATACTCTACAGAGTCCTCCGATGCCCATCGCTTGAAGAACTTCCCGACCTCGACGCCCTGTGGCGTCCGGTCGTAGAGTCCGGCTTCCTCAAGTGCTTCAAAGACAAACTTCGTGGCCAGCATCGACGGATAGACCTTGAGAAATGAGCGTGTATCGAACTCGTTCTCAGAGATGACGTCCGTGGTGAATTCGTCAGTGCTGTCGAAGTCGTCAGGCTCAGCAAGCGCCTTCTCGACAGGATCGGCACCCCACCGTTCGACAGCCTCCTGCCAAGATCCGTCCTCATACCGCTCGTTCAGCCCTTCAGAACCGTACTCAGACAACTTCTGCTTGGCAAACCGGAGCAATCGCTCAGATTCTGCAAGGTCGTCGACGGAGACTGAATAGTTACCGACCGTATCAAGCGCCCCATCTGCGAGCGACTCTGCGAGTCGCGCATCACTATTGTCGAGGTTCGGTGTTGGCGTCTTCGGGATATCACCCACCGCGTACTGCCGAGCTATTTCGAGGTCGTTTATCGCGCGATCAAGTGTGTAAATGTCCAGCGACATTGAGAGCATATCGCGGACACGCTCCTCAATCTGGTGAGCTTCGTCGACGGCAACAATAGTCTCGGAATCAAGCAGGCCGATTTTCTCCTCGGTGAGCAGGCGCGTCTGGGGATCAGCTAGGTGGTAGTAGTTACCCAGAACGACTTCGGCCTCGTCCGCTAGCTCTGCCATCGCTTCGTGCGGGCAGATCCCGCGAGATGCAGCTGCGGTGAACAGCGACTCTTGATCGAAGACGTATTTGTCCGAATCTTGGAATCCGAAGGGGAGTCCCCGCTCGTCAGCGAACGCGCCTGCGTAGAATGGATCAAACTTCCCTTGAAGATCTAAGGGAAGTTGCCCTGTTCCACGAGACTGAAGCACATCCGTATCAACGACATCGTTCGTGTGCGGAACGTACTCGGGGTACGGTGTTTTTACGCCGTTGACGACGAGGCGGTCATAGCCCCCAGTCGTCTCGGGTTCCATTTCAGCAATGATGCGCTTGACAGCCTTTGCTCGTTGCGGGTCGTACCGTAGCTTCTCTCGGTGCTGTTCCGCCGTAACCGAGGCCTCCTCCCAATTGTAGGTCGACTTTGAGAACTCTGGTGGAGACATATCCTCCGGCCAGTCGAGAGGAATGTCGCTTCCGAACTTGATGATTTCGCGCGTCATCTCGCGTAGATCGTCCATCTTCTCGCCGACGCCATGGTGGTCGAACGGCGGCAAGTCGACGTAAGCGTACGGCATCATATCTCCCCGGCCCCGGATGACGACAGTCGGGACTGGGGACTTCGTCTTAGGGAGAGATTGGTTGATGGCTCTCATTTCCCGGACGAATTGTCTTAGCTGCTGCTTCAACGGTGTGACCACGAGCATTCGGGAGAAGTCGGGGAACTCATCGGCTCCCTCGTTGAGGGTTTCGGTCAGCTGGTCTTGGTCGCGGATTGCGTGGATACCACCAGTAACCGCAGCCAGCGTCTTACCCGTCCCACACGCGCCTTCCAGTGCGTAATAACCGTTCTGTGACAGAAGAGTGAGGAACGTATCAATCGCATCGATCTGATCTTGGTAGACCGATTCGTAGCGGAAGTACGGTGCCCACGTCCGGTCGAGGTCAGCAACGTCAACCCGCTTAAGCCCCCGCGACTCAGACGAGTCGCCGCTAGCAGACACCGAACTATTCGCACCAGGACCACCTTGGATGACTTCCGGTTCGGGAGACTCATCACCCCTAACAAAGGGGGGAACCGGAGGAGAGTCGTCTTTTCCATCTCCGTTGTCGGGTGCCATTATATACTCATTCTTTAGCCGCTATCACTCTTGAACCTTTGTCTCTGAGTGAACGCTACATCCCGATATCGCTACCACTCCCCGAATGTATTCAAAAATCCCCTGTCCATGACTGAGTTATGTGAGAGTGTACACGCAAGTTTTTATCTGTCCACTCTGAAAAAGACGCTAAATTCAGCGTACAGGGTGAACTCACTGATGATACAACACTATATCCCCAGCTGGAATCGAGTTCAGAGACTTCTCTTGATCGCAACTGCGTTCGGTGTGATCATTCACGAACTCGCCCACAAGGAGATGGTTGAAGACTTCGGCCTTCGAGTTAGAGACCATTGCTACTTCCAGTTGAACAATCCTTCTGGGTACGTCATCCACGACGAACCGCGCGGATACTTTCCGACATTCGCCATTTCGACAGCTCCATTCTTTCTGAACAGCGCCGTCACATACACCACATTCACTATCGCTGGTGGGATGTTGACCTCTCGGCCCATCGGTAGCTTATCACAACTCCAAGTCGGCGGCATAATCGTTCTCATCTGGCTCGGGATTTCCTCGGGCGTTCACGCATTCCCCAGCAGTCAGGACACGAAGAACATCTGGAACGCAACAAAACGACGTTGGTGGAATCCGATTGCGATTCTGGGCATCCCAGCCATCATCTTCCTTCTCTTCCTCGATAAAACGAAAGCTATCGGCTCCAACTACGTGTTCACTGCTGGAATTGCATATCTTTCATACCGATTTCTCCGCTTCCTCTTCACAAGCAACAGTCTTGGCTGGTTCTAACAGGCGAACTCCGTTATTGGGGCACTTTGATATAGCGCCCGGTTCAATCCACAATTAGCCATGAGTAACGTCGAGAGCCGCATGAATTATATCTATACACAATCAGGCCAACGTCAGCTCCTTCTCGCGATGCTCACTGCCGGAGTTGTCTTCCCGGTTTTGTTCGCTGAGTTCCTCTCGCCAGTCATCGTTCTCTCTCCGGTTGTAGTCATTGGAGGGACGCTATTCGTCCGGCATGGGTTCCCCAAGGGAATCCCGACCTGGATCACATTCAACTGCGTTAGCTTCTTCATTATCATCTATGCGGCGTACACAATCGGGACAACATTGCCCGTCCACCTGCTGTTGCTCTTCTTGCTTGGGCTGTTGGTCTACGATGTCGTTGGAGTCGAGACAGGGAAGATGCAGAAGATGAATCAGACGATGCTTCTTTCAGGCCTCCCTATTGTCCTGTTACTCCCGCACTCCCCAGAATTCTCATACGACTCATTTCGGGATATTATCCGAGAAGACGGCTTAGAAGGACTTCACGGGTCCGCCCACGGCGTGACGATGCTCGGCATCGGAGACGCTGTCCTCCCAGCAGCACTTGGAGTCGGAGCCGGTATAGTTGGTACAGCATACCACTTCGGGCCGGTCACCATCACAACGGTCCAATGCTTTGCTGCGCTTGGCGGTGTTTTAGGACTTGCAGCGCTGATCTGGGCAGACCTTCCCCGACCAATCGCAGCACTCACGGTCTCAGTTCCCGGCGCGCTACTCGGGTTTGTTGTCGGACTCCTTGTAGACCCCACGGCCACCCTATCGTGGCTCCCAGTCTAACAGTAGTTAGTAATATAGCTTCTTTATTCAGCTCGCAGGGTCAACTCCCACTAAATCGGCTTTTGTCCTGACTCGGATGCAATAACGTCAGAAAGAACATCTGTGTCCGCTAGTTCGCCTTTCAAGTTCGAGAGCGGCGTTCCAAAATAGTTCACCAAATCCTTACCTGCTTCCGCATAATTCTCATTTAGCACTTCAACGGCATTCAAAATTGGCGTATACCCCCCTAACCTCTCTGCTGTCCTCTGCAGACCAGATATGGTTCCGGCCAGTGCTACAAGTGGATCGTAGTGGTCGCGTGACTCATATTCGATATCAAAGATACTCGCTGCAAAATCCGGCTCAGAAACGGGATTTTCGGGGAATCGGTGTTGCTCAAGCTCACTAATCACCTGTCCATATGCCCGCCCCTTCGTTTCAAATAAGAGAAGATGCAGTGAGATAGGCGGGCGGACACTTTCAGAGGGAATGAACTGAGCAACAAGTACAGGCTGATTGCAGTACGTCCGCGCATCCTGAAACAGTCGGGGATCACATCCTGGTCCATAGTCCATATGTATATCACTCAAAGGGGATTTACAGATTGATAGTCACAAGTCGAGGTTAAAAGTCCATCGGGGACGCAGTTGGCGGCGGTGGCTCCGGTTTCATTCTCCTCTCTACGACGTTCTCACATCCATCTGGGAAGGAACAGTCGGCGAATGGGTGGCTTCTCGAACAGACCTAAACATTCCACCCGGCCACGACTTCGACAGTTGGCTGACCAACCAGTTCAAACGGTTGATAAACGGACTCCAAACAGACTACGGATCTATCATCGATATTAACATCGATTTGATCAGGAGTTGAACCATACACACCAGCGTAACGCTTTCTCAGGTGTGACTCCTGGGAGAGGAACTATTAAATCCCTATTCTCGGTATATTCGGTATTCAGAAGGTCGTTATGAATAGGAAAGGCCATATTGGACTTGTGTTACTGGTAAGCGTGCCGTTCGCCCTCTTGCTTGGGCTGATACTAAATCCGCCTTGGACAGTCATCGTCGTAGGGACCGCGCTCCTCGCTGACCGAATTCCAGATAAGGACCACCAAATCCCATTCATCTTGCACCGTGGAATCACTCATACAGTCATCTTCGGGGCCATCGCCAGCTTCGTTCTCGCCGTGTCCTTCACAACCATCGCAACCATCACGCAACCGTCATCACCGTTCGAGGTGGGTCTCTTTGAAAGCATAGCCACCAATCCCCTCCTGTTCGCGGTCTCGCTACTCGGGTCCGCCCTCGGATTCACAGCCCACCTTCTCGGAGATATGCTGATAAAGGCCTACGATTACGCAGTCACTCCATACTGGCCGTTCTCAAGAAGACCAGTCGCCTTAGGCTGGGCTCGCGCAGAATCAAAGCATCTCTGGGATTGGGGGCTCCTCTTATTCGGTATTCTAACGAGTGTCGGTCTAGTGGCCGGCGTTTTCGCTCTTAACTAGCTACACCTGAATCAATTGTCTGTTAGGGAGTTAGTCTCTCTTTCTGTTTATACTTCCCAGAGATGGTGAAAGAATTCATTCCATAAAAAGAGACTATGTCTACGAATGCATCCAGTGCCGAATCAAGCAGTACAGACACTAAAACTCGGGATATCGAATCTGCCCTCAACGATTCTTCGGAAGATATCTCCGTAGGAGAGACTTCTGAAGGTACCAAGGATACAAATGGTGTTGAAGAGCATAAAATCCAGACAGAACAGCAGATGCAGTTCGGGGATAACGGATCTCTCGAACCCGCGGAAGAGACGGTCGAAACGACACTCGGACAATTCGATGTAGAAATCAGTCATCGCGACCCAGATACTCGACTTGAACAGCCCAAAGCATCCGGCATAATGCGCGACGACCGCCCAGAAGCACAATCCCAGAACGCGGGCGAGCAGACGAACCTACTGCCCGACGTTGAAGACGACCAGATCACCTTGGATGGAGGCAGTGCCCAAGATCGGACTCTGTTCAAGGACGACGATTAGCTAAAACCAGAATCCAAGTTTCTCTCTATTATGAGTACTAATTGTATTACAGTGACGTCGACCACTACTCCGTCTCAAAAAGGCTGTCACAACGACAGTGAACTGACGCAGTGGCGAAGTTTAAATGCGAACGGGAGACAAAGATGGCGTATGAACAACGAAGAAAACCCCGACACCCGCCTTCCGGACGTCGAGAACCCTGGCTCAGCTGGAACGCACCGGCACTCTGGTCGCCAGTACCACCAGCACTCAACAAACTTCGAGCAGGGTATTGGTGAAAGCAGTCCCAGTAACTGCGAAGTCTGTGGATGTTCAATCCCGCCAAACCGCTTCCGATGTAGCGACCACCGACAGTCCGGTTCCGAAGCACGGACGAACTCCGAGTTCGAGTGGTCTTTCTCTCATATCGCAATCGCAGTCGTCCCTGCATCGAACATCTTCCACGCAACTGCGATGGGGAGTTCTGCGTTCTTCTTGCGTGACGATAGTGATTCAAAGGACAGTTTCGACCTGATCTACGACTTCAACGAACCATCGAAGACATTCACCTCCGGTTGGAGTGAAACCCTGCCTGACGCTGTCCCGATCGACTCCGAGGACGGGCAGCGGCTACTTGAGTGTGCCAAGAAGAAGACGAACTGGGGAGGCGTGCTCAATGTGGAGAAGGCACTTGGTGTCGACGAGTCACCCCTCTCAGATTCGAAGACATACATTTTCAGCGAGGGTGGTGAAGAGATTGTTGAGAAAGAGCAACTGGAGTCTATGCTTGATGAGTCTGAAAAGGAGCTCTGGGTCGTCCCTGCCGCACTCTACAATCGGAAGCGAAACACATCAGGAAAGACAATCCGCAATCGCCTTTGCCCGTCATGTGATGCGAGGACGAAACACGTTTTCGACGAATATGACGGTGGTCACCCGTCCCTCCACACCGGCGGAGTGGCCATCTGGGTCTGTCTCGAATGTGAGACCTCGCACGCTGGATCTCCTCCCACCGGTAGCATCCCCGACGAGCCTTGGGAGGACGACAACTTTGCTGGCGGTGACCGCCGTAACGTTGATACTGCTGCTGACGAGCAGCATCGTGCTGTGATGAACCGGTTGGACGATGAAGGGAAACTTGATTAGACCCTCTGCGATAGGTGTACAGTAAGGCGACTCCCAATGTTGAACATACTACCCTTTGGGGGCGACTCTGAGGCCGACTCAACCGACCCCCCAGATGATTCCAAGGAAGACTCAGCAGAGAAACTGACCCGCGCCGAGAAAGTCGGCCAGCTCACATACGGTCTGCCTCAGACATACCGGATACTCCGATCCGAATGGAAAGAAGAGAAGGCCCAATTCTATTTTCTCCTGTACTCCGTTGCTGCCGCATTCGCAATGCTGTTTTCGATACTCAACGAAAAACAACTTATTCTCTACGGGATCTTTGCAGTTTACGCTATCACCGCAATCCCGCTGCTCTATATTTATGAAGAAGAGCGATACTTTAGTCACGACGAGAATCCGTTTAGCAATGACGAAGACTGAACTTGATTCCGCTCCGATTCCGTGCTCACAGTGACGAGTTTTCTAGTCGGTCCTCTACTTCGCGGATGCTATTCATTACGCTCGAGGATTGAATATCTCGGAGAGAAGCGAGGGCTTCAGGACTTGCGTTCGGTTTTGATGCGTTCGTGTACAAGAAATAGTACACCGCCGCCACAAAGTGCTCGCTGCCCACCTCTTTCAGAATCTGAGCGAGTGTGTCTGCTTGATTGGTGGGGTGGTCCTTCCATTCGAGTGAGAATGTCTCGAACTGGTCCGTTTCCCTGTTGTATTCGCCAGCACACCTCAGATGGCCTTCTCGCCGGAGTTTTGTCCTCGCCCACAGCGGGAGACTCTCCAATGTTTGGTGGAGTAATGGAGTACTCTCCAAGATTACTGATGCGAGAACATCGTAGATTGGGAGGTTAGCCATCGACTCAGGAACGAATCGAATCGCATAACCTGTCACAGTTTCCGGTTCCTTGTTCTGTACTTGATAGCCCTTCTCGCTGTGATCGGTGGTCCCAGTAAATGTATCCTTTGCAGGTTCTACGACCTCTTGTAAAGCCGTGTGAATAAGCGCGTAAACATGTACGGTATCGTCTTGTCTCGCTTGTAATGAGGGCTCAAACGGGCTTGGTTTCCCAGCTCTGTTTGCTTCGTCAGTGGGTTCCGCGCTGGAATCGATTCCGAATAAGACGTCCTCTGGATTCCGTGGTTCTCGCTCTCGCCTCAAAGGCTCGCTCATATCACCTCGTTTGTCATCCTGTACCAAAAATGTACTTGGGCCTATGACATCACAGTCATTGCACACCACAGGACTGCCTCGAAAGCGGTTTCTTAACTAACATTCTAAAGAGTTACCGTGGCCGTGTTTGATAAGATCCACCCACGCTCTATTCAGTACCCCCACACATTTTATACCCTCCTGTGAGTAGTATACAGCAACCGAAGAAACGGGAGCCCATAGACACGGAAGTTGCTACCAGCAGGAGCATGAGGCTCTGCCGGCCTTCGGAACGCACCCAATCCGTACTATGACAGACAAAAACCATCAAGAACACGTCGACGACATCTTAGAAATCGTCGACACTGCCGAAACGGAAACCGGCACCACAATCAACGTTGATGAGGCCGAGATTGCAGACCGACTAGATAAATTCGTCCAAAAACGGATGGAGCCCGAAGATGGCGTCCGAGTCATCGCAAAAGAAATCATCCGAGATGCGGGTGAAGACCCCTACAAGTTCGTTCGTGGTAGTGGGACTGGCAGGCAAGCATCGGGCAGTAATGAACAGTTAGTCGCTGGAGATATCGAGGAAGAAGGCCGCTGGATCGCTTTCGAGGGGACAGTTATAGATCTCAATGACCCAAACCCAGAAGGGATGATCCAAACCGGGCGTCTCGCAGACGACACTGGCTCCATACGATTCACTATCTGGGAGACCTCTGACGGGCAAAACCCAATCGACATCAGTCTTGAAATCGGTGAAAGCTACCGAGTTAATCCGGTCGTCACCAATCTCTACGAAGAAGCAGAGCAAATGGAGCTCAACTTCCGTGAAGTGAGCGAGGTCACCAAGCTGGAAGGCGACGATGCTCTCGATATAGATCCCGACACATACACCGAGACCGTGAGTGGCACCATTATCGACTTCCAAGATCCGATGGGACTCGTCGATCGGTGCCCAAATAACGACTGTGGGCGTGTCGTCAAACAGCGAGACCACTGCCCGGACTGTGGCGATATTGAGGCTGAAATCGATCTCCGAACAAAAGCCATTCTCGACGACGGAGAAGCCACATGGGTGATTATCCTGGATGCAGACCAAACCGCTCAGGAAGCAAACCTCACACTCGAAGACGCAGAAGAGCTTGTCCGCGAACACAACGACCGAAATGTCGTGGACCAGTACATTGAAGCACAACTCCATGGAGAGTACCTCCACGTTCACGGGATGAACCATGGGCGGAACTTCAGCGTTGAGTCAACTGAACTCATCGAGCCGCCGAGTGTCAGTGATCTAGCTACCATCCGTGAACACCTGATGGAACTTCCCTGATAACCACCAACCAAACACGAATCCAACAATGAGTCAAACAAACTATCAGACACGGAATCCGGCACGCAGAACCTTTGCGTGGGAGTACAAAGATGCGACCCACGAGGAACGAAAGGGAGACGGTGACCGAGCACCCAGATACCTCCTCCTCCCCACTGGAGAATGGGCTAACCGCGTCTTCATTGTCGGGACGCTAGCAGAGATTGTCGACAGCCCTGAGAACGACCAATACATCCACGGCGAAGTCAACGACCCGACAGGACGATTCCACATCGACGCCGGCCAATACCAGCCTGACGCCATCGCCAAAATGCGTCGGATCGAAACGCCTGACATGGTTGCCATCACTGGAAAAACAGGAAAGTTCGAAGGCGACAGTGGCGTAAACACAAAAATCCGAGTGACCAACATCACCCCGATTCCCGAAGCGCTCTACGACCACTGGGTGGCAGACACTGCTGCGAAGACAATGAACCGTCTTGAGCGATTCGGAAACGAAGATAACGAAGCGGCGAAAAAGGCCGCAGAAGTATACGGCACCGATCTGGGTAAGTACCGAGATGCCGCTATCGATGCTCTTGATCGCGTTCAAGAACTAATTGAGGAGGACCAAGGCCAAAGCAAAAGCTCAGTCGAAACAGCCACTAACTAAGCCCACAAAACTCTTAGCTGACGTCGGCCCTCCCCACCACTTCCTAGATATGCCCTACGAAGAACTCATCAAGACATCCTGGAAGCTCTACGAGATCGCCATCATCACAGCCGAAATTCTAGGCTGGATGGGGATCATCATCGGGGCAATAGGATACGGAATGACGAAAACGAATCCAGCGAAGCATCGTCGGTACAGAGGGATGCTCTTTGGCGGTGCTGCTGGGCTAGCATCTGTACTTCTTACGGGGAAAGTCTATCGTGCGATCACATTCACTATGATTGGTAAGGTGAACAGTATTAACCACGACACTGCGATGTATCCCCAACAGTTCCTCGATACTTTCAGCGGCCCGCTTTTTGATGCCGTCGCGATTGCGGGAATTCTCTCACAGGTAGCAGCCGTTATCGGAATGGCTGCATTCTCGTTCGGGACTGGGTTCTGGGGCATCAGTAAGCGGCGAAGCATATTTCACACGAAAGCCGTCCGAATCATCTATGCGGGTATCGCCTTGATGGTGATGTCCGTCTGTGAACGTATCTTTGCCGCAGCAGCATACATCTTCATCGACATCTTATCGTGACCCATGCGCAGTCGTGAAACAGAGTAACGGTGTTTCATAATCAAACGACTCCTCAACCGAACAACACGACGACTGCAAGACCGAATACAAAAAACGCACTCGCAGCGGCCACACTGATCGTGAGAGCAGACCACCGATAGCTCACGCTCCTTGCTTCGTCAAGATCCCCCTCCCATTGAATCCGGAGACGTTGTTCATCGATTCTTCCAACATCATGTGGGTGACACTCTCCGAGATGATCCAAGTACTCAGGAACATCGTGTCCATCGGCGTCGATATCTTGATTGCAGTACTTACACTCGACCATAGTAACTCTATCTCGGTATGACCGACTAAAGCTTAGGGGTCTACCGTCCCACACAGAATTAGAATGGTAACAACCGATGGTCCTCACTCAGTTCTCGTCCCGTGCCCATACTAAGACCCCGAAATAGATCAAACAGCAACTGTGGGTGCGAATAGTAGAAGTCCTAATAGAATCAGAAACCTTTATTTGACAGCCAGAGTATCGTTTTTTCAGATGGCACTACTGAAGCTACCAAGCCAGTAAAATAAATCACATTATAGGTTGACCCACAGCAGGAAACCTAACAAGTAAGAAAATAAATATGAACAAGAAAATCACAAACAGGACTAGCACTATAATTAAGCTAAGTATCGGAGTTACTGCTCTGTTGACTGTGTTTAGTGGCTCCGCAGCAGCCACAACAGGAGTAATGATGCAAACCTCAGTGGCTGATCTTGAGATTATCGCTGTTCTAGGGAGGCTCCACGAATTACTCAGGAACATAGCTTACTTGCTTGGCCCGATCATCCTGCTGCACGGGCTAACACTCTGGGCATTCGGAAGTAACAATTCTTCCTGGTCCCAACGAGGGTACACTGCCATGGTTGGTGGATTCATCCTATTTGGGCTGGCTCTAGCAATGGACGTGCTACTACAAGCAGCCGCGTTCATCGGGAACGTCTAATCGCAAAAAGCAGTATCACAAAATACGCTTCATTTATGATTACAGCATCAAAGACAATTCGAAAAGTTGGCCAGTTCGTCGTAATAATAATGCTGATTAGTTCTCTCTCTTTCACATCACCTGCCTTGGCGCAGGAATTATCTTCGCAAACTTGGTACGAAGCTGACTTTATTGGCCATAGTACTGGTACCCCTCCAGATTCAACAGTCAGAGACAACCCTCCAGCTAATTCGCAAATAACAGATAAACAGTATGGCAAAGTAGAAAATTGTGGAGGCCAACTGTGTGTTCGGGATGGATACGATTCTTTAGATTTTGTAGTTGCGCCATCACAGTCTGTTACAATTGATAAAGGGAAGACTGTCGAAGTCACCCTAGATGCAAGGATCAGCAATCAGTATGGTGCCAATGGGAAGATGGTACTCCGTACCTCCGACGGTGATAAGAAACTCACTGAGAGTACCAGCTACGACGAGACATTCACCTACACAGCCAGCTCAGACAATACTGAAATTCAGGGTATTTACATTGATTACGATCATACTAAAGATCAAACGATCTACGCTAGAATAAGCGAAATCACGTATGTACAATCCGTTGAGTTCGCTCATAATATTGATGGATATCAGTCGACCACAAAGATTCAGTACAGCCCCAGTGGTGAAAATAAGTTGTATTCTAAGGGGTTTGAAAAAGAAATAACATTACCTAACAGATATGAGGAGGCAGAAAATATCTATGTTGAGATCAATTCTAAGCCCGGAAACTCCGGAGCCACTTACGAGGTCGTAGATAATGGCCGTGTGATCGGTTCAGCAGTAGCCGAAAGTGGTGTGTCAGGAGAAAGTGTGATACAGATAGAACCGAAAAGTAAAGATGTCACTCTTCGAATGACTAGCAGCGATACCGTTGCTGTGAGTAATGTATCTGTCACGGCCCTTGCTCCTACTCCAGGAAGCGATCCGCTTAATGTTGATAACAGTGGACCCGAAGAGATTGATTCACAAGGTGGATATGACCGAGTCTTGGGCGCACTGTCCCAAGTATTGTCGCTCACGACTCAAACAGTGTATTATCTCATGTTCGCCTCACTGGCGATTGGAGCAGTTGTATTCGTCTATTCGAAAGGCCTCCGGGGAACCGAGTTCTCACAATCGCTGATGATGGCTGCTATAATCGTAGGGGTCTCCGTGCTACTATTTAGTTCGATACTCAACATGAGTGCTTGGCTATTTACTGGAGACAACAGTCGAGCCTCACTAGGAAACCCAAATCTTGAAGCAGAACCTCCAGTCTACTACAATAATGGCTTCAATGACGGAAAATTAGATAACTGGAAGGCAGAAAGTGATTCAACCTCTCTAGCTGTGAGGTCACACGGCAACGAGTTAGCACTTACTGGCAGTGGTCAGTCCCTCACAATATCGAGGGAAGTTGATATTACACTCGGAAATTCCTTGGACACTGGATACATTAATTACGACATTGAAACAATTTCTAGCGATTCGGTTTCGGATCATGCAGTCACAGTATATGCTAATGTATACATAGACGGTGAACAGGTTGTCACACGGAAGGAGATCGCCCGCTCATTCGGTGGACAAACTGTCTCAAAAACAGGTTCGGTCATTTACGAACAAGCCGGGACTGACGTTACCGTGGAATTCGTAGCCGAATCTAATGATAATAGTGCAGCTGCTAACCTCCGAGTCTACGATATATCTGTAGGGGCCACTGCTGGCTCACACAATCCAGGGGAAGAATAGCTCTCATCTTCTGATAATTCTCTATTATCCTTCCTCAGATGAATGCGTTCAGCAGGGAATCGAATCAAACACACCCTATCAGCCTGAAACAGTGTAACGCTGTTTCAATCTTGCATAGATCGCTCACCTTCCGCCACTCTATTATATTGTTAACAGAATCTGCTGGAAGTCTGTTCTCTCACTCTGTCTCTCTGGAAACCCTACCCGAAGGTATTAATTAGACTGGGGAGATGGAATATATATATGGAGCCGGTACCGGTAGCAGAGAAACTCCTCAAGACAAAGCTCTTTGGCTTCTCAGTCCAACGGCTCATCCAAGCTTTTGCAGTCCCGATGGCCCCTGGTCTTATTTTGACCGTACTGAACTTCCCAGCGATAATCTTCGGCCCAATCGTCATCTTGGGAGCGGTGATTGGCATCTCAGTCTACATCCGCACCCCCTCTGGCCAGAACCCAGCTGCGTGGCTGATCGGGATGATAAAATTCAAGCTCGGCCCCGACTCGTTTTACTGGAAGCCCGTCCAATTTGACGACGACCCGGTTGAAATCCAGACTGGTGAAATGAACAGTATCACAGACGAAGACCCGGCTGAGACTCAAACAAACGAATCTATGGTTGGAAACGAAAACACTATCGAGAACCTTGACTTCGAGGCAATACACGACGATGGCGTCATCGAGACAGACGAGGCATACTCCCTTATCATCGAGATTGAAGCCCGACCGTGGCTCATTCTCGACAAGCAATCACGGCAAGCGGTTTACCAGTCGTTCTCACAATTCTTGATGGGTATCAAAAGCCCGATTCAGATATTCACACTTCCGATACCGTACGATGCAGACGATTATACTGAGAGTCTTAAAGAATCCAACAACCACAAAATCGACACTGAAAGCAAACTACTCGAATACGGTCGAATCCAACACGCACAGTGGTTAGAGAACGTCGTCGAAATGGGCGATATCCGCGACCGCCGTCACTTCATTATGGTAACCGCTCAGAAACACAAGCAGAACGAACAGGATGCCAGTGATAATTTTCTGGACCGCATCAACCCGACTAGCGACGATGTCGACCAAGAGAAGCGATACGACGAACTCTGGTCGAGAGCCCAAAGCGTAACCAGCGCCCTTCCACGAACAGGCGTGAGCACCGATATCATCAACGAACGGGAAGACACACTCAAAATCCTCTACTACTACTACAAGGGTCGGCGTCCTCCGGAGAATTTCAACCACGGGCTCCTTACCAAAGCACCATCCGAGAGCGACATGGAAGATATAGACACGCAGTCTGTACTGTAATCTTGCACTCATTCACCCACAGACTAATGTACGAACAAGAAGATTAGAGGCATAAGCAACAGTCACCTGAAGAGCCCGATAATTGCCTTGGTCCGCATGTGACCAGCGAAATCAAGATACTACAATGAATCCAGACGAAATCCGAGACAAATTCCAAGAGTTCATCGGCATCAAAGACGATAGCAGCAGGGAGCGTGGAGGCAGGATAGACATCGATTCCTTGAGCGGCACGGAACTACAGGATGCAATAGACTATCTCGATGCAATCGGTCGAGATACAACCCGTGACGATATCGAGGAAGCCGCGTACTACCTGCGAAATGTCGACGACGATGTCGAACTGTACTCCGCATTTGAGAGCGGCACAGAACGTAGTCGGGTTGATCGCTCTATCGTCGCACCGAGTAATATGGAGCGCGATACGAAATGGCATACCCGCGACGGAGACTTCTACCAGGTGCTCACCGCGACCTCAATGCCTCGTCTGGTGACTCCTGGCTGGCTCGTCCCGATTACCCTCTCGGAACATGACATCCGTCTCTCAATGCAGATCAAGCCCCGCGAAACGGCATCTGTGAAAGGCAAGCTCCAACAGCGCCTTACGCAGATGAAGAGCGCAATTCAGTGGAAGAAGCGACGTGGCCGGACTGACGTTTATGAGGAAGAGCACGAACGCAAAGAATTGGAACGCCTACTCCGAAGCGTCATTGAGGGAACAACCAAGTTGTTCAACGTCGGTTTCTATATGGAAGTCCATGGACGGACGCTTGAGGAGATGGAAGAAGCGAGCCGAAACATCCAGCGGACAGTAAGCGAACAGGGAATGGACCTCACGCCTATCGAAGGGCGACAGATCGAAAGCCAGCAGTCGATGCTTCCGGTCGGAACCGACCCGATTAGGAACTACAATACAGTCCAGCTGGAGGCGCTCGCGACATTTTTTAATTTCGTCGAACCACCGGTCAATCAGCCAGACGGAGTTCTGATGGGATTCGACGACAGCAAGCGTCCAGTTATTGTCGACCGATTTAGCCTCAGTGGTCACTCGAAAGTGGTCACCGGAAAGGTTGGTGGTGGCAAGACCTACTCAGTGAAACTCGCGCTATACCGTCGCTTACTAAATGACCCTGACCTCCGTATCATCGTCTTTGACCCGCTTGGAGACGACTTCGTCGATTTTACCGAAAAGGTAGGTGGGACTGTTATCAAATTCGGCGGAGACGACCGAATCAACCCGCTCGACATCCAGCCGCCGAGTGGCGGTGAGTCTCCCGAAGATCTCTACACGACGAAAGTTCGCAGTGCCATAGAGATACTGAAGACCTATTTCGCCCAATCCAGTCGGGGTGGAATGAGAGCAGGTGAGGAGGGTGTAATCACGCAATGTATACACTATGCATATTCGAAGATGGGGATCACCTCCGATCCAGAGACGTTTGATAACAAGTCCCCCATCATCGACGACGTAATCGAAGGCGTCCGTATCATTGCGCAGGGCGGTCTGGAATCTGATTCCTCACCCATCAATGAAGCGATGGCGGACGGGGCCGGGACTCTTGATCTCTGTCCCCCACGCGTTCGAGAAATTATGATGGACCCCTCGGACCAGCACGTCAAAATTGCCCAAGAGCTGGTCCCGAAATTCGAGTCGTTCAAAGCGGGGTCAGTAAATAATAATCTAAATGGGCAGACAAATATTGAGCTCGATGACCGGATTGTCTGCTTCAATATGGAGTCCTTCGCTGACACTGGCGAAATGCCGCTTATCATGCACACGATGCTAGACTGGGCGTATCAGGAGACACGAAGAAGTCCAAAACGGACTGACGTAACGTTTGAAGAGGTCCACTACCTCTTAGGGCGGCCCGGTGCGCGAAACCTACTCAACCTCTTCATCCGTCACGCACGCCACTTCGATGCCGGACTGACGCTTATTTCACAGACGCCAGACGAGTTCCTCGGCCACGACCAGAAGAAAGAGATCTACGACAACTGCGACATCAAACAGTTGTTCTACCAAGAGAATGTATCCCCAGAGGTAATCAACTACTTCGATTTCAGCGAGGAAGAAGCGCGGTTCCTCCGGCAGGCAGCGCGTGGTCAAAATTCGAACTTCTCAGAATGTCTCCTGTCGACGTCTGAGCACGGTCGCCGCCGCTTGGAAATCTATGCAGGACCGTATGAACGACATATGCTTGAGGAAGACCTCGATCCAGAGGGATATCTCAAACAGCAAGGCTTGCTAGAAAACGAAACAGACGTCGGTAATAGTAGCCATCTGAAAGATGCGGTTCCTCAGACCCAGGACATCAGCGAACCAATGGCACCTTCGACAGATCCCGCCAAACCGTCAAAGGACAAGCCGCTCACTCAAATCGAGAATCCCGATGACCTTACGGAAGCGAATCAGACCGTCAGGCACGACCCCAAACCGGAGGACTCCGAGGATTCAGGTAAGACATCAACCCGTGACCCCTTCCGTGTTTCTGGTAGTGGCCAAGCTGAATCTGTTGAAGTCAATGGATCTGAGACTGAACAAAACGCTGTTGCTCCAGAAGAACAACCCAATCTGCAGGAACACCCACAAAACAACTCACTCAGTGGGGAGGGCGAGGATATCCGGGGAACCGCCCCCGATGACATCTCTCTTGATGACGTGGTCAAAGAGCAGAATAATATCTCCGAGCCCACCAAAGAGCACGAAGAGGCAGAGGAAACTGACCCAAGTCTGATACATCAACTGCTCAAGCGGGTGCCGATTGGTAGTAACGGATCGTCCGAAGATGACGAACAGTAACCCGCCGGCAAAACCGGTCCAAATCATTAAACGGACACCAACACAGCAGCCACCTCAAGTGACTGCCTAGACCGCCACTGTCGTGTGCTCCTGAAAGTGGAAGCAACCATTTTTGTGCTCATTGTTTAGGACTCGCGGGTAAACTACCGCCACGTCGGCTGATAGCCGCCCCACCGGTAGACTGATAATGCACAAGTTGGAACAAAGTTCTAACGAGTCACAAAAAAGTGTGACCACTCTGCCAGTGCAAATCCACCCTAATAAGAGAGCATGATACCACAATTGACACTTCTCGGTCTGAATAGCAACGGAATTCACCCTATGTCGGTGTTACTACTCGTCGGTGGCGGGATTGTTGACAGACTCTTGGATGGTGTCTCGAACGCAATACGCGCAGCTGGGGAGGGCCTAAACGGCTTATTCAACTTCGGGATTGAAGTCTTCCTCCACATCGAAAACCCGTACGGGGTTGCGAAGGCGAACGAAGCATGGATGAACTCATTTGAGGTCGCTCTCGCGATCTTCCCCGTGATGATTATCTTAGGGCTGTTATCGATGCCCTTTGCTGATGAAAAAAAGACAAGCCTCTGGCGTCAAGGCCTTCGGATCGTCGGCGTAATTTTTATTATTGCTGTCTCTCGGCCTCTTATTGGATTCGGCGTCGACCTATCTAACACAATGGTGACTGCGCTGATGCCAACGGGGACAGACATCATCAATATCATGAACCCGTTTAGTAGTGGGATTGGAAGCCTCTCGAATATTTTGTCCGGATTCGCCCTCGCGGGCATTATTTGGTTCCTCGGGTGGTACTCTCTCATCGCCGTCGCCATTGTTACTGTCCTCCTGGAGCTCCGTGATTTTCTTATCTACATCGTCTACATTTCGTCCCCTATTCTCGCAGTATTCTGGTACCCCGATTGGGGCCTCCTCGAAAGCGTCAACGAGTTTGCTAACAAGTGGGCGCGAATGGGCATCTATACACTCCTCTCTGGCCCTATCATCGCGATCATCTTCCAGACCATGGTAGTTATCGCAGGCGGCTCAATGATGCAAGGCGCTGATGGAATCGCCGAAGGTATCTCTGCTTTCTGGTCTCAGTTAGTCCTTGTCACATGCTTCCCAATCATTATGATCGCAGCAGTCTGGAAGATTGTCTCATGGGCTGGCGAGCCGATCGGTGCTGGACAGGCTATGACTGGTATGACGATGGCTTTCGGTGCTGCAATTGGCGGTGCGGCAGGCGCTTTAGGAAGTGAAGGGAGCGCAGCATCTGGAGCATCGGGTGGTTCCGAAGTTGGTCAGCAAATGTCTTCAATGGCTGGCGGTGGAGGCGGCAGTAGCGGTGGAGGTGGTAGCGGAAGCGCACCAGGAGTAGCATCCGATGTTGGTGCATCGAGTCCAGGGCAAAATTCGGTGGCACAAGCTGTTCAAGATCAGGAAGGGGAAACCGTTTCTGCGAGTGGAGGTCCCTCCAGTGAATCCACAGCAGACACGAAATCGGCAAGTGCCTCTGCATCACAAGCAGGACCGAGCTCACAAGGTGGTCTCAGTGGAGACGTTCCCGGCGGCACCGGCGGTGCCGGTGGCCCGTCCGACGAAGTGACTGGTGCTGGAGGACCGTCTGGAAGCGAAAGTGAAACGCAAGGATACATCAGTGCTGCGAAGAAGCGGTACGGTGACTTCAAAGAGCGGAATGCAGCGAAGATCAAGGATACTGTCTCCGACTACAAAGACAGCGCGAAAGACCGGCTCAACCCGACAAACTTGGAACGTCACCACGCAGACCGCAAGCGGAGCCAAGCAGAAACCGTCGAACAGCAGCACCAACACTTTGAGGAGGGTGTCGATATGGAAGCGGGTGAGAATGGCACAATCGATTTAGCGCAAGCTGAAGAATCCGGTGCGTTGAGTGACTCAGTGAAAGCAACAGACTATGATACGCCCACCTCCCCAAAGGCCGAGCTCAGCGAGGACGGCACCTTCAGATACAAGAACGAGAATGATGAAATGGTCACGGGCTCTGTTGGGGCTAAACGCAAGCAGTTCCGTGATGAAAAGGCTCACCTCGAAAGTCAAGCCGAGGCCCATGAAGCTCGTGCCGACCGTATCGACGAGTCGATGAGTCACACAGGGTCAAGGCTGAAAAAGACAGGAGAAAACGCCAAGGAAAAATATGGACCAGCGGTCAAAGCAGCAAGACAAGGGTTCGGCCAAGAGATGGTTCGCGGTACTGTCGGTGCTCACTCGCCCTATTTGATGGCTGGTGGCGACGGCATTTTCGGTGGTGGACAGCGCGGCGGAGAAGAGCCCCCTCAGAACCCTGACGTCGGAACGCACGAACATGAAGAGAGTACGAACCGGCCAAGCACGGCAATCAGCCCCTCTACGGCGAAGAAGCATGAGGATACATTAGCTGAGTCAGGTGAGCGGTTTGACTTAGCGGGTGAGGAACTAAACTACGTCCCCGGCGGTGGTCGTACGCCCGACGATGTCGCGCAACAGGGCTACATAGAGACAGCAGAAGAGAACGAGCGAATTGGTGCAGTAGAAGTGAGTGAAGACTCCGATGTAAGACTTCCCACAGACGATTCATTCCGGATGGGGGATGTGAACATGGGGAAGCGCGACGGTAGTGAGGCACAGAGTCTCCCTGAAGAGAGCGGAGAATACGGAACGTTCCAAGTTGACGAGCATTCCCGCCTTCTTGATGAAAACGAAGCCCGAGTCGACCAAGTCATCGGGAACGATGAGATGGTCGGAGAAGAAGCCCAGTTCAAGGATATGCTGGTCCGTAAAGCCGATAGCGATCCTGAAGACTACGCAGCCCAATACTACGGTGAATCGCCTACTGGGGAGCGGATGCCAATCGACGCCCCGAACGAAGAAACGGAAGAAGTGATTGATGAGCATATAGGCGAGCGAGTCGATCTGACTGGAACGGTCAAGAACAAATACGGGATGTCGACTAACACCCATCCCGAATACGAGGGAGCACATGATTATGCCGCGTTAGAAGTTGACCTCAGAGATCAAGACGAAGGCGGGTCTTCCAACTCGGCTAACGACGACAGCGATACAACGTCCAACGAAACTGCTACCTCTACGGGTGCTGGCAGTTCTGATGACTCAGAGTCTACTAACCACAGCATCAGCACTAACGGGGACATTGGTAGCGACTCATCCAATGGTAGTAATTCAGCCACCAGCTCGTCAAGCGGTCACGCCATCTCAAAATCAACTGATACAGGGAGTAGCTCTAGCGGTAACGAAACTGGAGAGAAATTGAGTGCTGAAGAGATGATCGCTGGAAATGGTGATGACCACGACCGCGTCTCTTCAGACGACACATTCATGGTCGAAAATTCAGCGACCGACTCAAACAAGCACGCCAACGCATACAAATTCCGAAGGACGAACGCAGAAGGTGAACCCGAAGGCGAACCCATCGCCGTTACCCGAATGGGGGAAGAAGCAGGACCACCCGAATTGGACGACCCTGAAGAGCCGCCTGCAATGAGGGATCAGAACGGAAACGACCTCGGTCGGCAAGACCCCCAACCCGGGGATGTTGTGACTAATCTTGAGGGGTTCAAATACGGATCATACGGTGAAGACTGGAATGGTTCTCACGATGGCATTGACGCTGCTTCTCACGGCGGGGAGGAAGGCAAATACACAGAGCTCCGCCCCGACGAGAATTCGTCTCTTACCGTACTCAATCGGAATAGCGAGCCAACGTCACAGTCTAAATCGAACTCTGAAAGCACGCCTGAAACGTCCAGCAACAACAGTTCACACCCAACAAGTAAAAACGAGAGTGAGGGAAGTAGTTCCTCATCTTCTGCCAGTGGTGGAAAGAGCGAAGAAACCGCCCCAAGTGGGAATGAATCTGTTAGTAGTGATCGCCCACATGAAACCGAAAGCCGCGGTAACTCAGCCTCGGAAACAGAAGGCTCCCCGGCCAGCGAGGTAGCCCAAATTTCAGATGACGAAAACAGCTCGTCAGAAAATAAAACTCCAGCAGCCGAAAAAGGCGACAATAAGTCGGTAGACTACGGCGGCACAGTCGAAGCCAATGAAAAAAGCATTCCCACAGACAATATTGAGGGTGTAGAATCTCTTGACGATGAGCGCGTAGACGCTAAAGGCGTCGGAGGAACTGACATCCTTGAGGACGCTCAACTAGAGTCCAGCGAGATTGACAGTGATGCCAGAATCCACCTCGCAGACAAGACGAGAGACAACGAAGTCGCTGAATACGGCGAGGGTGCTTTAAGCGAAGTCGAAGAGGGTGAATCCTTTGAGGTCCGCAACGGCAAAGCCATTGAGTTCCAGAATGGGAGTCATGGAATCCAGATAGACGAAGATAGCGCCGTAGAAAAAACCGACGAACACGAAGGTAACCCTACCGTCAGTATCGGCACTGACCGGAAAGAAATCAAGGAGAATAGAGGCGAAGAGGAGCAACAAGAATCTGGTGATGAAGACCACCCTCAAAATCCCGGTAGTGGGGGGTCCACTGCCGGGGAACACTCTGACGAAGTGGACGCTTCAGAGTGGGAGGAACGCGCTCGTAACTGGCGTGAGCACTACGCCGAGTCCGAATCTGAGACTCTAAGTGAGGGAGCTGGATTCACGGCAGAATCAATGCGGATCGAAACACTTGATGATGGAGAACGGCTCTTCATCACTGACTACGACGACCTTGACGAGTCGTTAGCAGAAGAAGAGAGCATAAACCCTGATAGAGCAGAGGAACTCAAACACCAGTCCCTCGTAGGCCACGCATGGACCAACGCAATGGGACAAGAGGTCCCGAACGTCGCGTATAACGAAGAGACAAATGAAGTTATCCAGCAAGAAGCAGGTGGTGCTGATACAGAAACATGGGGAATTGACGAAGCCCCGGAAGAAGCCTTGGAACAGGTTGACCGTGAGGACTTCGAAGAAACGATGGCCATCCAACTCCTTGGCGGGAACCCCGACACCAATAAAGATAATGTCCATGTCGACGAAAATGGCGGATTACACATTATTGACTTCGACCGTACCGCCAGTTCAGTGGGCGAAGTCGATAATGCGGACGAAATGAAAATAAACGCTGGTGCAGCAGGCCGTGTCGGTGAAAAAATCGGAAAGGTCAACGAGGACTTCCACACAGATCGCTTCGAATACGAATCTGAGGTTACCAGCAAAGCTGCCGAAATCGCTACAGAATTAGAAGAAAACAGCGAAACGGAAAACGTACTCAGTTCTGTGGAAGAAGTTGACGAAAACCACAGTGGCGAGTCTGAGCCACGAACAGGCATCATCCGTCACAACATCAAAACGATTGCGAACGAAGATGTCGAGATAGACTCGCCATCTGGCACAAGCCAAGGAGAAATGGACGAAATCTTTGACGAACTTGACGAAGAAGAAGCAGACAGCGGAAAGTCTGAAGAATAGGAAGAATAGCTCACAAGATTTTTTTCTGTTTCTGAAGTGGGTAAAACCCTAACCCCATATGATTTATATAGTCCACAGAGTAGTGAGTTGTATGGGAGAAGGTGAAACCGTAGATAGGTGCCGTCCGCAGTTCTTTGACGTACGCGGCGTCCCTGCGTCTGTTGAACCGCCTGAGAAGATGGTCGGGGTCTATACATTCCGCCAAGACGAGAGCGTATCCGACCAAGATCGAGTTTATACGCGGGTCGGTGTGCTGACCTCGGAAGGATGGGTCCCACCCGTCTCGAAAATCCTTGTCCACGCTGTCGCTGAGACAGGCCGTAATCCGAACGACGTCGACGCGCTTGCGAACTACACTGTGGGGAAGGGGACACGGATTGCTATTGACCCGCGAGAGCTACGAAATCGTCTCAGTGAACAGGGGGAAATCGTTGAGGACGACGTTTCCCCAGTAATCCGCTCTCAGTACCGGGATGACGTGGATTTCTACGTCCCCGAGGGCCTGGACGATGACGATGTAGCTGAATATCTTCGTGGATGTGTCCGACCAGCGATCGGCTACTATCTGGACAAACACGATGGCGAGCACCCATCTCGAGCCCAGCTCGCAGATATCCTCGTCGACGTGTATGGCGTTAGTCAAGACGACGCCCTGCGGACGGTTACACTCGTGGTCAGTGATTCATAGCTACGATTTCTGTTTCCTTCTCCAAATATCGGGTCATAACGCCGTGCTATACTCTCAGAGGCGGAACTTTATAACTGAAAGCGCAGAAGCAAATAATAAGAACGGATGAAAGCCCACCTCGAACCCCGGCGGCGCGTGCCCACGGCTGCGGCCCGAGCGCTGGGCTTCTTTCCCGTTCACTTGACTCAAGGAGGAAATCAACAATGAGTCTCAGCCTACTGCTATTTGCCATCGTCTACATCTGGATGACCCTCACATGGTTCATCTACGCAGACAGAGTCGAACAACCACCCATCAAGAGAACCGCCGTCCAGATTGTGTCCCTAGTAGCGCTCGCCAGTATGACGAATTCTCCGGCGCTGCTCTTAGCGCCTGTGGCACTCAGCGCCGGGAGCCACCTACATTTGGATCTCTGGGAGCCTGTTCACACGGGCATCGTTGCTGGCGCTGTCGGAGCCGGAATCATCACTCTCCATGGGATGAGTCTCGGCTATGCGCCCACTGAATGGATTACTGGCGACGGCAGCGCTCAGACTTACGCCATCGCGGGCATCGCGATGACGGTCGCGACTACCGCTACGCATATCTATGGAAACCCGATCCGGTCGGTTCTGGTGCAGAGTGGCGTCAGTAGCCCTACAGCCCGCGCAAGTCGCACGAGTGAGCTTCCGTACGGGACGGTCTACAACGATGTCGTGTCTAACTCCAACCCGTCTCAGTCGAATGTGGGCGATTCTGACGCGACCAGTGAGACTGAGGAAGAAGCATCGACCAACAGCCCGGCTGAGTCAGACAGCAATTCGGAGACATCTTCCCAGAGCCACAACCACAGTATCAGACCCGCCCGAAGCGACCCAGAACCCTCAGAACAAACGGACGAACAGGAAGCCGACGCACATGACGGCAATGCAGAACCGAGTGATCAAAAGAACGCGGGTCCACAGCCTGCTGACGAGCACTCGCAGGAGGCAGCAGATAACTCAGAAGAAGAGACTGTAAGGCCCGAAGTGGTGCTTGACGAGAACGGCAAGAAGGTCGAGGAAGAGCCTAAAATGGAAGAATTCGCCTATCCGTGGGAGGAACCGCCGGATATTCGATTCGCAGACATCGGCGGCTACAACGATGTTAAGGAGGAGCTGACCAGTCAGGTTATCAATCCGCTGCGGTCGGACAGCGAGAGCTACGCTCGGTTCGACGTGCAGCCGTCGCGTGGCCTGCTGTTCCATGGCCCTCCAGGGACGGGTAAGACACTGTTCGCCCGAGCGCTGGCGAACGCTCTTGACCGTCCCTTTGTCGAACTGACGCAGGCCGACCTCACCCACGAACACATCAACAAGAGTCCGCAGCTCATCAAGCGCCTGTTTGAGGAAGCACAGCATCTCGGTGGAGTCATCTTCATCGACGAGGCTGAACAGCTACTGGGCAACCGAACGCAGGGAGAAAATGCACACGCGGAAGATAACAAGGTCACGAATATGTTCCTGTCTGCGCTCACGAAGGAGGATCAGGATTTCATCCTGTTGCTGACGACGAACCAGCGGGATAAGATGGATGAAGCAGTTCTCCGGCCCGGTCGTGTCGACAGTGAGTTCGAGATTGGACTCCCTGACGTCGAAGCACGGACAAAGATCCTTAAGCTGACTGTGCTGGAGGTACCACACAAGTTGACGGAGGCCCATGTTGCAGAGTTAGCCGAACGTACTGAAGGCTGGTCGGGGGCCGACTTGGATGCGGTCACGAATCAAGCTAAACTCTTGGCAGCCGAGCGCAGCGCAAGTTACCTCCGATGGGAGGACGTCAAGGAAGCGTACAATGAATTTGTCAGCAAAACATAACTGAGGCATCTCCACGGACTTACCCTTCGACTCTCTTCGTTCTTTTCCAGTTGTCCCACAGCTATACACCACGTAGTCTAGGCACTATCCACCAGATTCAACACAGCACGGGAGGCGATATGCTTTTATGAAACCCCTCTATCTATCCAACTGGGTAATCGCATGAGTAATTCAGAGACTACCAGTAGCCAGTCTGACCAGCCTTCGGATGGTGAAAGTGACAACCACAGTTCGGAGCCCAGCGAAGCAAAATCTGGCGGGAAGAGCAAGAAGAAATTGTTCGAGGAGGAGATGGACGTTTCCCTAATGACGAAGGGCGCACAGGGGTACATATCTTTCCGCCGGGACTACAGTATCGCCCCCAATTCCACTGTCGTCGATCAGTACCTCCGTGGATACTCGGCGATATCGTTTGCTTACGACGAGAATGCAAACGACCTGTGGATGGTTCCGCTTGAGGTCTACGATCAAGACGCAGAGGACGAGTACAAACTACCGGACGAACTCGACGGAAGTTTCAGTATTACCTCACGCCCCATCTTCAACAAGGTTGGTCTCGACTTCGACGCCTCCCATCGGTACAATCCTGAGTGGGATGACGACGTCGAGGCGCTTTGCATAGATCTCGACCAAGAACCAGACATCTACCAACACTCAAGCAGCGACGAAGACTCTGAGTAACGCCCTTAGCGCTTACTTGGGTGTCGATGCAGCTCCACTTTCCTCGCGATTGGGAGATGATATTCGTCCACAACACGGCTTTAAATACCAGACTTTCGTTACTCACAGTAGAGAGGTTTCGCAAGTATGAGCGAACACCAACCATCGGAGAAGGCTGAATGGGCTGATATCTTCCCATTCGATCCCTATCCGAATCAAGTAAAGGGCATCAACTCCATCATCAACACATTAGAATCGGGTGGATTCCATCTGCTTGAAGGGCCGTGTGGGACCGGGAAGACGCTAATCGGCCTCACTAGTGCGCTCTCGCTAGTCCGCGACCCCAAGACAAAATTCGAGCGGATACTCGTTATCACGAGCAAGAAACAACAACTTTCCGCATTTGAATCTGACCTCAAAGCGATCAACAATCAAGATGATGTGTACTTCCCTGGACTAACGCTGATCGGCAAATCTGAACTCTGTCCGTACGTCCAAACGGGTCATATCGGGGAACAAGAAATCTACCACGAGTGTATCTCCCTGCGGGATAACACTCAGGAGCTGATGGAAGAAGCGGTCAAGAAGGATCGAACCGCGCGTGAAGCGAACGCCGCATTCGGGCTACAAGCACGGGCAGAACAGGCTCCGAAACACGGGCGTCTCACGGTCAACGGGAAAGAAACTCCGTATATGCCAGAAATCCCCTCCGTTGGTGACACTGAATACTGTCCGTTTTACGCATCACACATCACGAATGCCGTCCAAGAGGAATACCCGCTTTCAATCCATCGCGTGACGACAGGAGAAGAGACACTCACAGAGGGGTCAGCTTGTGGAACGTGCCCCCATATAGAGATGCGTCGTCTCTATCCAGAGGCGACCGTCACAATGGGGAATTACAAGCATGCATTCGGGCCGAGAACTGTCTCCGCTCTCACCGCACCCCTCGTCGACAAGGAGACGATACTGATTTGCGACGAGGCACACGGTTTGGTCTCCGAGGTTCGAGACCAACTGTCGTACGGCTTGACTTACAGCAAACTGAATCACGGCGTCGGGAACCTGAAAGAAGTCTACGGGTGGTTGACAGGCGATGGGCACCAAGCGAAGCAACGTCTTGCCAGCTCACTTATCGCAGATAGTCCGTTGGAGACATCGGACTTCGCGACGTCAATCAAGTTCCTTGAGAAACTCCGCTCGTTTATTTCTCAAGCGATCGTTGACGGCCTGAAGGATGAGCACGGTGCGTCTTGGAGGGCAGATATTCAATCAAGCCGCCGCAGCGAGATCTCGATACCAATGCAGAGTCCGACTAAACCCGAGCCCGACCCGGTGTCTAAATGGGCCGAAAAAAACGACTATGGGAATATATGGAAGCTGTTCTTGCAGGTCGCGAAGCTCACTGATAGCGTGAAAGATATCGTCTCACGGAAAATCGATGGCAAAAGTCCAGATGGGTCATTCCCTATTGGAGCCGTCTATGAACTCTTTGAGCGATGGTGGGTAGGGAGTCACAGCGAATACTTCCGGCGAGTAACACTCTCCCCACGCCAGCGCGTACACGCCAACCCGAACGACAGTATGCCATGGCGAGCGGGTTATCTCGCGAAAATA
Organism: Haloarcula sp. K1; assembly: GCF_001647155.1. NCBI lineage: Archaea > Methanobacteriati > Methanobacteriota > Halobacteria > Halobacteriales > Haloarculaceae > Haloarcula > Haloarcula sp. K1. The sequence goes on along the minus strand of NZ_LRHL01000046.1, from coordinate 57,843 downwards.
CAGATCAATAATAGCATACCCCAGAATGAAATCGCAGCGACACTCGATGCATTCGGGGGTGCCATATTGATGTCAGCAACCCTCTCGCCACTCGACATTTACAGCGAAGTAACCGGCGTGACGAAACTCAAAAACGGTACTCAGCCTCCTGGGAGCCTTGTGACGAAAGCAAAAAGTGAGTCTGAGCGACAACACGAAGATAAAGACCCACGAGATCAACTTCCTGATTTGAGTGCAGTCGGAAAGGTTGGCTCATCCTCAGATAAGTCGATGCAAGAGAAGCGTCGAACAGTCGGTCACTCAGAGTTCGAACTTGGGTTTCCCAAAGAGCACCGGCTTTCGGTGGCGGTTGACGTACCGAAGTTTACGTACTCGAATCGGTGGCCCCCCGAAGAAAACCTCGGTCTACGTAACACCTACAGCACTGCCCTGTCTACCGTGGTTAGAACAACACCAGGGAACGTGCTGGTCTGTATGCCATCTTACGACGAGGCTGCGTGGGCCAGTGATGTCCTCAACGAGGACTCGAACGTTCAAAAAGAAATTCTTACAGACTCACCTAGTTCCGACGCAGAAACCCAGTGCCTCAAAGAAGAGTTTATTGACGGCCCGCCGAAGGTGCTGACGACGAGCCTTCGGGGAACACTAACCGAAGGAGTAGACTACGATGGCGATAAGCTCCGCGGCGTCGTCATCTGCGGCGTTCCGATAACAACAACTGGGACACCTCTCGCCAAAGCAATCGAAACTGCATACAACCATCGGTTCGATGGGAAAGGATTCGAATATGCATTCACGGTACCCGCTGTGAGGAAGGCACGACAGGCTATCGGGCGCGTCATTAGAGGCCAAGACGAAGTCGGAGTCCGAGTGCTTATCGACCAGCGGTATGTCCAGACAGACAGTTACACTTCCGTACGAGAGTACTTCCCAGAACACGCTCGCGAAGAGTTCATTCCCATTGGTATTGACGACCTCGGGTATGAACTACAAACGTTTTGGAAATCAGTCTGAAGTGAACAGCGCAGTGCAACTCTTACCTAACATTTGGAAGAGTGCCCCGTGGGTGTGTTTGGTAAGATAACCGTCTGAAACTGTATTTTCTGTGGATCTTCGAGGGGGGACAGAGTGGTTTTTATCTCTCAATGCGAAATAGGAGATAGAGGTAGATAGTCCCCACACAACTCACCCCATAGAGACTAAGGATATTTGTGAGGGGGGTTTGAATACCTTATCACCGATAACAAGACTATGTCCCTGCAACTCTCAAATGTGAGTAAGCGGCTGAAGTCGAAACAACAATGGATCTGCTGGCGGACCACAATGCGGGACGGGAAAGAAACCAAGCTCCCCGTCGACCCAAACACCAACCAGATGGCGAAAACCGACGATCCCAGTACGTGGGGTTCCGTGATGGACTCCGTCCGTGCATTCCAGAGCAATAAACAACTCAAGGGCATCGGATTCGTATTCACCGAGAACGATCCCTTTGTCGGCATTGACCTCGACGACTGCCGTGACCCTGAGAGCGAGGAATGGGATGACTGGGCGCTCAGCATCCTACAAGACGTTGATGGATTCCGTGAAATCAGCCCTTCCGGCACCGGCGGCCACATCATCACCATCGGTGAAATCCCTGGCGACAGAAACCGGAAGGGGAGTGTCGAAATGTACGAATCCACTCGATACTTCACCGTCACCGGGGACATCATTTCTGAGGATGGTGAGCGTACCGACGAAGTTCCGGAAATCCAAGAAAGCCAGAATGGTATTAATGCCGTCTACGACCAGTTCCTAGTTGACGAGGACAGCGACTCTGCGACCGACACTGAAGTTGACGTTCACCTCTCGGGGTTAGACCATCTTGAGCTGGAGAATCACGGCAACGGCCCCTCTGGAACGTACACAAGCGGAGCAAACCTCGAAAGTCTACCCGAAGAAGAGCAAAAAATCGTCAAGACTGCCAAAGGGTCGAAAAACGGCTACAAGTTCACCCAGCTGTGGCATGGTAACTGGAAGCAAGTCTATCCTGGTGAAAGCCATTCAGAAGCCGATATGGGGTTCTGTGATATGCTGGCGTTCTGGTGTTCTGGAGACCCAGAACGAATCGACCGCGTATTCCGTGCATCTGGACTCATCCGTCCCAAATGGGACGAGCAACGGTACTCGGATGGATCTACCTACGGAGAGCGCACTATTCAACGAGCCATCGCGAAAGTTGACGACTACTATGACCCCGATCACTTCGACAATATCGCCACCGAGAACAGTAACGATACCTGTAATGAGAACGACGGGAGAGAAGGAAGCGCTGAAGAGGAAAATGAGAGTTCCGAGGCGAACGGGGGAGACTCAGATGGCTTTTCTGATGATCAAGCGCCGCCAGCAGAAGACGACGAATCCGAATCAGATTCCAGTGACGACCAATCTGAGTTCGTTGACGAAACAGGGTCTGACAAGGAGAACGCACCGAAGCGGCGGTCGCGGCGAAGTCGCTCCAACTCTACAGTCTTCGCAGAAAGCAAGGATGCTACCTCTGAATCTAGCAAGGAAGAACAAACAGAAGAGGACGACAGCACTGCAACCAGCAGCGATCAAAACATAAACTCCAGCGGAAACGCGGAAGAGAACAAGAGTAATGCCAGCTCCAGAGATAGCAAAACAACTGATGAAGGACTTAAGACCATAAACGGTACTCGGAGATCACGTAGTGGACAAAACCGGATTGACAGCAGTTCCGAATTCGACCCCGTGAACGTCAGCAGTTCCTCGAGTGAGACAACTGAAGACGGCACGTCAACGAAGAGCGAGAATGATTCCGGCACACCAACCCCTGTTGAGGACGGTGACAGCTTCTTCGATCGAGAATTCGATGACGACGGCTTCCTTGACGATGCTCTCGAAAACAGTGATGAGGAGAGCACTCTCGGTATCGACCGAGAAGAAGCAAAAGGAATCTACGACGATGATAAGGAACCCACGTCTGATTCCGAGTCGGGGCAATCGACCCCCGATTTGACTCCACAGGAGAGGGACAGTGACGAAGCCTCTTTTGATTCTCGGATGTCAGCAAACGGAAATCGAAAGATTCCGGGCGTGCTCGACGCCAAACTCCATGATATCGTTTCCGAGGTTGACCGGCTCCGTGAAATTGTCACCGATCTAGAAACAAAGCACGACAACGATATCGCTCAACAAGAGGACAAAATCCAACTCCTCCGTAAGGAGATCACATTCTACGAAAACCTCGTTGACCAGCAAGAACACAAGATCAATCAGCTCTCTCAAGTAGTCCTGCTCTTATGTCAGCACCATCCAGAACCGCTCTTCGATCAGGTTGAGCAAGCCCTTCTCGATGGCGAAGAAATTCCGGTGGAAGATATCGTTGAGCCATCCCAGCAACCTCGATGGGAGAGTTCAGCGGACGGTCGAGATTCAGATACAAGTAGCGAATGGGTTGAACAGAGCCAACGTTCCAGAACTAAAAAGAAAAAAAAGACGAGCGACTTAGACGAGGAAGAGGTCGCACCTGAAGAAGGAAAAGACGATGATGAGAATATCCGAGACCATCTGTCGAGATTCTTCTAAAATCACTCCTGTTTTAGATCGCGACCGTAATCAGACCGAATAAAAAGGTCAGTAGTTGGGTGCGCTTTTCGCAGGTTAGTTGACCGCTAGTTTGATATAGAGCGGTTTAGATAATCAAGGTATACATATGACCGCTTCAGCCAAGCGAATCGGACTAGCTACTTTAGCAATCTCCCTCGTGTTCCTCAGTAGCGGAGGGGTTGTAGGTACCACACTCGCACAGACAGATTCTTGTGACCTCAGTGGCCCCGAATCTCTCGAAGATTGCGAAGACCCTAGCTTGAATCCGTTCGAGAACGTACTGAATAATCTCTACAAAATCTCTCATACGCTTCTCCAGTATCTCGGGTTCGTTGCGGTATTCGCTGGTTCAACACTATACTATACTTCAGATAAGAACTCTTCGCGGGGTCAGACTGGTCTTTGGCTTTTCGTTGGTGGTCTAGCACTCATTGTGCTTTACTTCGGCATGTCCGCCTTCATTTCGATGGTTCGAGGGATTGCGGAAGGCGGTGCGATGTAAGCACGAGCCAAGAAGAGTCTCTCCTGGTTTTCCTTGTTCACAATACTAGGAGAGAACTGCTCTCTGTTCTAGTTAGTCCACCTCGGACCGCACAAATGGACTCACTGAAACACCGTAACACTGTTTCAAACGGTCTGCCGTGTAATACCTACATATAAACACCAAAATCTGGAACAGCGTTACTCTGTTTCACCAATTTAATCGGATACCACTCTTGTACCCCGATTTTCGATAATGGGTTGTCCGATTGACCGGTACATTAATATCCTATCTATGTTTTGTTGGTACTGAAGTATGGCTAATTCAGTCAAGCGAGTCGGTCTAACAGCACTGCTGATGTCCCTAATGGTTTTCACAACTTTCGGGGCCAGCGTCGGCACGGTTGCCGCCCAGTGTGAGGACCCGACCAACGTCGACAACTGCGAAGGCGGGATGGATCAGTACGTAAACATGCTGGACAACGTTTATGAAGTGGCCCATACGACCCTACAATATGCAGGGTTCGTAGCGGTCTTCGCTGGTGCGGTTCTCTGGTTCACGGCACGTCGGTCCTCCGACCGCGCCCAGACTGGCGTCTGGCTGCTCATCGGTGGCCTGATCATGATCGTGTTCTACTTCGGCTTCACAGCCTTCGTCAGTCTATTGAAGTGGATCGCTGAAGGCGGGTAATCCCGTTTCACACAGCAAGCACAATAGCAGCATTCCTGAGCGGCCCATTCCCTATTTTTAAGATGACAGACCCAGTACCGACTGTTATAATTAGTATGATCCTCCGTCTGATTAGGCATCTTACCCTTGAGGCACAATCCCAAGCACTACCAGTGCTCACGCGGGGACCGCCTCTACTCAACATCCAAAGTGACATCGCGAGTTCGTTCTCCAAATTCCAAGGTGTGGACGTCGTGATGTACTACGTAGGGCTCATCCTCGCCGTTCTCGGATTCATGGCGTGGAACCTGAACAAAAAGCACCAACCACGTCGGGCGTGGGGGAAACGCCTCTTCGGAATCGGAATCGCGTTCATCTTGATCGGTCAGAACTTCAGTTGGTTCTTCAGCCTTGTCAATTATGTCCTCAACACATAGCCGGCCATTCACTGCAACGATTTTCGCCGCACTAATTGTCACAAGTGGGATCGCTGCCTTCATACCAGTTCCAGCGAGCGCAGCATCACCCCCAGAAGCAAGCTTCACCTTCGACCCATCCGCACCAAACGCGGAAGATACAGTTACGTTGTCCGCATCCTCTTCATCCGCATCAAACGGCAGTATCAGTGAGTACAGATGGGAATACGAAGTCTCTGATAACAGCACAGAAACAGCATACGGCAAACAAATCTCTCAAACGTGGAACTCTGCAGGTGAATACCAAATCACGCTTACTGTAACAGACAACAACGGGAATACGGACACTGCACGACGCACGATCGGTGTCGCTCCAAAACAAATCGATAGCTCAGAAGGCAACCCGCTAGTGGAAAACGAATCTGGTGCATATCGACTCTTAACCAATAACGACCACGAGCTGAATGGAACCGGCGACTACGGCACGATGTACAGTATCCCGGTTGCTCGACTTGAACAGCGAATGGTCGCTGAAGGCTCACCGTTGATCCGGATTGACAACCAGGCGCTGACTCTCTCACAGGCCGCCCAGTTCGGACTACTCACTGATTCGTACCGAGAAAACCTCTACTTGCCTGTTCGACTGCCGACGAACGACACATGGCAATCTATACAGGACGTCGAGGTCGTCGATACGTACTTCCTCGGGTTCTCGGCAAACGAAACACACGGCCAATGGACAGGAGACAGCCGACTCATATGGGTAAAAACTAAATCTGGAGTCGGGTGGAAGCCAGTTCGGAACGCTCACGTCTACCGGAGCCACAGCGATGGCGAATACAGCACCGGCGAGTTCTACATCGACAATAAGGATGAAGCGGAGGTCTACAACGGGGATACAATCAATTACACCGAGTTCAATCGGCAAGTCGTCGAAGAGACGTTTATCAAAACCGGCCCAGATAAGTCCCAAGTTGTCGTTTCAGAAGGAGAACCCCGATACAGTCTTGGGAACGCCTCTGTCTCAGGACGTTGGAGTGGTAAGCACGAGGTTATCGTCGACCAATATGCAAGTACCGCCCGTATCGACGGAGGTGCAATTTATGACGATTTCTGGTTGGTCAACCCTGACGGGATCAACGTCACTGTCCTCAATGACTACCGTCTCCAAACACCGTCAAGATATGAAAGTGAGAGTGATTGTACGTACACCGTTGGAAACGAAACCAAGCACGGAACCGACACAAAATGGGAAGAGTGGACGCGAACAAACTACGATAATACCGTCCGGATCTACCACGCTGGAACGTACTATGAACCAAAGACTGGAGAGTACATCTTCAATATCCAAGACCCACAAGACTCAAAACTTGTTCCGTACTCCCGGACTGAAGTAACGTTCACCCATGAATACGGTGTGGACAGTACGTGCCCCGGAAACGACTGGTCTGAATCGGAAACCGTGACTGTCTCAAACACCTACAACGCCACCTCTCACAACATCAAGCCTGCGACAGCCGAAGATCTAAACATCACCGTCTACCTCGTTAACCAAGGGCAAGAGCGGGCCGTGTACTTCGACACAATTGGAGACAAGCGACCCGAAGCCAATCCACTCGATAATATCGAGCTCGTCGCGGACGGCGACCGCGTGAGTAGAAAGAATCTCATCCTCCGTACACCATGGATTTTCGTCTCGCAATCCCTGTACGACAGAGTCGAGATGCGTCAAGAGGGGTTCGACGAATGGCGGTACACAAGCACCGAACCCGAAGCCTCACTCCACAATCTTCACCGTGACTACTTAGACGCTAACAAATATAAAATTGGCAATCAGGGGAATATCAAAGTGACCGTCAATGAAAGAAGGCGTTCACAGGTATACGAGGGTGTGAACGTTAGCCCATACGTGAACAGCACAGCTGGGAACGTTCAACTCTACCAGACGGTTGGTGCAAAAATAACAGAGGTTCCTGGCGACCGCGAACTCAACAACCCCCGAGCATACGCTACTGATGTCTTTGGAAACAGATGGGAAGTTGATGTAGTGAGGCGGAACTACACAGAAACTGATATCGAACTTGAGCCCTCCGGAAGTAGAATTGACGGCCAACTTATTGACAGCGAAGGCAACGGTGTCCCAGAGAAAGAACTCTCCCTCAGCGGGGCTCAAAACTCCACAGTGACCACCAACAAAAACGGGAATTTCAGCATCTACGTTGCGGATGATGCCCCCATTACGTCCGTGGAATTCAAGGGTGACTCTTACCGAGCAGACCACGATATATACTACGATTCCTCCAAGACGCGAATCGCCACAGCTACCAATATGATAAACATCATCGGGACTCCGATGGGGTACCTGAGCGATATGATTTCGAATCTTATGGTCTTCGTCGAGTGGATGGCACTCGGCCTGTTCATCGTCTATTGGTTACGGTTCCGCGATCAAGAACCCCGAAAATAGTAGCAATCCAGTTCCCCTATTTCCGTACTGCCACATAACTCACAGCACGCGATGATGCGGCGCAAGAAATAAATTCAGCGGGTCCGACTCCCGCAATATGGCGGACCCGAATAGAGGCGATAGTGAGAATCGAGAACGAGACAACCCACCCTCTGGAGAATCTGTTGAAGGAAACGATAGGAATCCAGATAGACCAGCAAGTGAGCCGACTTGGGGGTTCGAAGACAGCAATCAGTCCGATACAGCCACCGAAGACGATCTGCCTCTAGGCGAGGATTCCCACTCCCGTCATCCAAAAGACGATGTCGAAGGTGGACTCGGTGATTTATTCAAAGAAGACTCGTCCCCAGTGGAACAACGTAACGATGTTTCAGACACTCAATCTACCGACCCTCGGAACCAGACCAACGGCAGTCACACCAAGAGACACTCCAATAACACACACCAGGACAAACACTCTAGCCCTCAACCGCACCAGCAGTCGTCTGAAGATGGCAGAGCCGAAGAAGCCCAGTGGCGAACGATACCTCGCGACGACCAACCTACTGAGGAGGAGGCCGACCCGAGTGAACACTTCGATGCAGAGCTTCCTGACGAGGAAGATGAGAGGGACGTGGAGGACTTCATCAAGGAAATTGAGACCTCGCAGAAGTACATCAAGATTCTCCCTGTTCGGGACAAAATCAACTCTGAAACAGTCTCCCGTGAACTGTACGGCCTGCACAAATACGGAACAGGGAGGAAGCTCCCGCTCGATATGGAGTTGCATATTGACGCTATACAAGGCGTCTCCAACTTCGAGTTCATCATCTACAAGCCCGAAGGATCGTCCCACTTCGACTTCTATCTTGGCCCCGGAGAGCGTGGCGACGTCTCCACCGATCGTCTTGAAAGCGCCACACGGTCGCAATATCCCGAAGACTTCGAGTTCGACCGGAAAGATTTCGATATCACTACCATCTTCAACAATGTTCCCCACATGGTCCGTTACGAGGGCCGTGAGGAACGCCGTAAAGACTGGATGACTACACTCACAACTTACGACACAGAAACCGTCGACCGATCCCCTCTCTCGAATCTTCTCGAAACCGCGATTCAGAGCGATGGATCCGTCATCTTCCAAGTTATTTTCGAACCACGCTCGGACTGGTCTCGGAAAGCCGAACGGCAGAAAGGTCTCCTCAAACAAGGCGTCAATTCCACCGCTGGGATGATTGGACGGACAATCCTCGATGGAATCCTCGGTGTATCTGATGAAGAGAAAGCGGAACGTCATCGGGCGGAAGCGCCCCAAGAAGTCGGTGGAAGTATCCACGACTCCCAGACAGCTGGCCAACGTCATGGCACCGACCGGATGGGTCAAATCGACCTGAAAGACCCTTCCCACACCTACAACGTGAGCATCCGTGCAGCAACAAGCCTCAAAGACTGTGCAGAGAATCTCACAGACTCGCTGAACCACCTCAGTGGGCAATTCTACACCATAGAAGGGGAGTACCTCGGCCAGAACGAGTACGAGTACAAACGAATGCTTTCTCACGGCATCACGTACCCGAATGGGTACGAGCTCGTCGGACGGCAAAAGCCGTTCCTCGTCTGTAACGTCAAAGAGCTCGCGAACTTCATTACCGTCCCAAGTATCGATTCACTCCCGAAAGCCAGCCGAGCTGGGACCGGCGGCACCCCGAAGGCACAGTCTCCACTCACCTCTCCGAACGAGGAAATATTCCGCGAGTTCTCGGACGGAATGACTATTGGACGCGCTGTCACCGCTATCCGTGATACAGACGTACCTCCCTCAGATATCAGCGCCATCGAGAGCAAAAACGAGTGGTGGGACCAGCTGAACCAACGCCACGCCATTGGGCTTTCAGCGAGTGACCTCACACATCACTACTTTCGCGCAGCTACCACTGGATCAGGGAAGACCGTGGCCACAGTCAATGACATCCTCTCCACCTACACCACCCTCAATGGCCCGACAGTCGTTGTCGATCCAAAAGGAGGTGATATGTGCGAGAACTACCTGCGTTGTCATCGCACCCTCTTCGGGGACCTTGACGACGTCGAGTACATCAAAATCCCCGAAGAAGACGGAATGATTCCGGGCATCCCCTTCTTCGACCTTCGCCCCCTCGTTGAGGCCGGTGACCTTGAACGTGCAACAGCTGTCCAGAACATTGTCGACCACTACTTCCAGGTACTGTACTTCGCGCTGGGAAAGGAAACAGTGGACCAAGCGTTCGTCGCCAACGAAATCCTGACGAACCTCATCAAAGCCTGCTTCGACCCCGTCTACGGCAGCGACCACTTCTCTATTGGAGAGCTACTGGAGGTAGCTCAGAACTTCCAACAGTTTGGCGCACAAGTTGATGATCTTCAAGACGATGCCCTCGCGGTGAGTCAAGCACTCCCGCAAGTCAGTGACGATCAAGTCGAAAGCATCCTACTGTCGCACCTGCAAAAGGACCAGCGTCAGTTTATGAACACAACTGATGCAGTCCTCAACCGAATTCGGAAGCTAAAGGAGCGCGACTTCATCTGGGATATGCTTTCGTTCGACGTCGATGACGAACACTGGGACCACGATACGGGCTGGTACGACCGCGAAGCAGTCCCAATGCTGGACCTCAAGAGCGTCCTAAACTCCGACAAGGTCATTCTCATCGACACCGGGGATATCCACGGTAAGTCCAGTAAAATGTTTACTATGCTGTTCCTCAGCCACCTCTGGACCTCAGTGCGTTCTATCTGGACGCCTAACGACGACGACTACATTGCGAACGTCATCATTGAAGAGTCTGCAGACATCGCCAGAACCGAGATCGTCTACGAAGACCTCCTTCCAAAAGGCCGCGAGTTCAACATGAGTCTGGGACTCATCATGCAGTATCCTGAGCAGGTTCTCGGTGACGATCCACAGGCAAACCGACGGGCCTACAAGGAGATTCTCAATAACGTCAATACCAAGATCATTGGCAACATCGCGACCGACGATATGCTCGCAGAATCATTATTCCACGAGGACTTGGACAGTGACGAGGTCAAAGACCGCATCGCCGGCCTTCGGCGTGGGGAATGGATCGTTCAACTCCCCTCCACTGGATTCCACGAGCAGAAACCCGAGATTCTCACCCTCAAACCACTCCCTATCCCACCAGGACACGATGAAGGCCCATTCGAGGTTCGCTCCCAAGCTGAGTTGATCCGCCGCCGGAGTCGCGCCCGACACTGCGTCAGTCGCGACCACGACGCCATCGACGTCGCGAGCGCAACGGCGAACAGTCGCGCCCCAAGCGAAGCAGAGCAGGAAATCAAAGACGAGGACAAAGACGACATCGAAGGCGAGGGACTCTCGCATAAGCATCTCGCGTATCTGGAACTGGTCTTCGACGCGCTGACGGATGGTGTCGACGGGTACACCCTCGGAAAATCGATGAAGGAGTTGTCCTTCAGCGAAACCAGCGACGACCTAGAGGCGAAGGGGTATCTGGAGAAGGACTATCTCGGCAACAACGAAATCTACTACAAGCCGACAAAGAAAGCAGAGACCACTGTCGACCGAACGCTCTCCCCCGAGGGTGGAGGCGAAAAGGGCAATGAAAGCCTCACTCACCGGATCGGCGTGCGCCTGACCGCGACCTACTACGAACAGCAAGGCTACGACGCAAAGATGTACCACAGTCCGGACGGCGACTCCAACGTCTACGACGTGTTCGTCGCCCCGGATGATGACTCTCCGGACCAACGCCACAAGATCGTCGAGGTAGAAACGTCCCCCGAGAAGCGCGGGCACGTCGAAGGGGACTACGACAAGCTCACAATGGCCTACGGGGAAGCAGTGTGGGTCGTAGAGAACTTCGAAGGAGCGAAGAGGCTACTGCGTTCCCTCTCTGACAAACTCGAATCCACCATCTCCACGGAGAGTGGGAACTTCTCCAGCATCAGCGACAAACTCGATTCGCCGGGTGCCCACGAACTCCTGAGCATCAACAACCTCCGAGACGAAGTCGAACGGTAGACTTCTCCGACACAGTTTCGTTCTTCGCACGACGCTTTCTCAACGCCGTTCTCAGACCGACCTCAACAGTGACCACACGATTGACCCACAACGGAGCCCCCAAAGCGCTCGGCGGCTGACCACTACTCCGCTGGACGACTCCTCGGCGTGTAACCAGCCGAATCACGAGCGCTCACAGCGGGCAGTCAGTCACCATCGACGAGACTACTATCAGATTCTGTATGTATGGGGCAGATTCGGCGGAACTAATCACGGCACGGGTGCGTGATTCAGCGTCCTTCTAATCAAATCACTAATCACGGGACTGCGGTACGATTGGGTGGGTTCGTAATCACCGCCCGAAAACAGCGCTCAGATTTTCGTAATTACCGCACGGCGTCGAGATAGGGCATATTCGTAGTTACATCGTTAATCACCGGACAGCGCCCAGTTTCGGAGGTGTTGTAATCACGCGGCTGTGGCAGCGGAAGTGGTACCGATCCGGCTCCCACCTCCTCGGTAATTACGGGACAGCGTTGGGTTTGGCACCATCTGTAACTACTTCTCTAATCACGGTACGGGGGCAGGATTCGGTGGGTTCGTAATCAACTGCGACGACGGCGGCTAACGCACTGATAATTACCAGACGGCGTGGCGATACGCCCCCTTCGTGATTACTTCCGAGGCCACCGGCCAAATTTCATAATCACAGCACGGAGGCGGGATTCGGGGGGTCTGTAATCAGGCTATACCACCGCACGATTCGGGCTGCATAGGCTTTCGCGGCACGAGAGGGCTTTAGAGCATCTCTAATATATCGGAGAATCGCTCCTGTATGGGCTGGCCAATTCACACAAATAGGGTCCAAGGGAGCTACCTACTCAGGGGTAGTCGCGTAGCGGGGAGTTCAGGCGGAGCCGAGGAGAGACAAGGGACAGGCGGGAGTTGCCATTGGGGTGGACTACCAGTTTGCTGACAGAGTAATGGGACCCTGGTCGAGCGTTCGAGAGGGGGACACAAAAGGCATCGAGAAGGACTGGAGAGAGTGGATAAAAACGAAGGTTCGGTGATCGATGCTGGAGTGGATGGACAACGTTCGACGAGGAGACAGCACCAGCAGTTTCAACGCCGACAGGGACAGCAAGGACAGCAGCGTGCAGCGATGGCGGAGGCGGCGGCGACAGCGAGAGGGAGAGTGGAGCGAGGTCGCGTTCGAGTGGACGTTCGGTCTGGTCGCGCTCCGTGGGGGTTCAGTCTGAGTGCGCTCGGGGCGAGTAGATCGGCGGTCGGGGCAAGACGCAAGAAGAAGCGTCCGACTGCATTGCGAGAGTGGATTTGAAGCGGAACGCGATAGGAGGGAAAAGCAAGATCGCATTTCATCTCGCAGACGGGGTGCTGGAAGAGCGCGAAAGCGACGGCGGCGACAGCTTCAACGACGACTGGCATCGCACTCGAACAGCATCAGCGACAACAACGGCGAAAACAGAGCAATGAGAAGGAAGTTGAGCGAGTGAGCTTCGCGAGCGATGTCCAAGATGGATAGCACCGCAAGAGAGACCGCACCCAAGAGAGTGTCGACGGTTCGACGTCGACGTGACCCGGCCCATGTTCGAGATGGCCCGGGGAAAAGGGGAAGCGTGGGCTAACGAGGCCCACGCTAAAAGAACACATTTGAGAGCGTCAAAATGTGTGTGGCAGTGGGGGCTTCAGAGAGTGATTGGATGTAGATGAGGACAAGGCGAGAAGCACTCCCCCTGGTTGCCGTTGGCGAGATGTTCAGGACGGAGCCGACGCGATAGCACATAGGCGGGGAGTAGCCGGGGGCCGGCAGACCGGAAGGGACAGCAGGGTCTGAGGGGATGGGATCTCGCCCCTTGTGAGATCGCGGATAGAGGAGCAACGACTTAGTAGGGTCGCCGGAAACGGGTGGGTATGGGAAAGCGAATCTCCGGCTATGTGTCTGATGAGTTGGGCAGCCAGATTGAAGCGATTGCAGATCACCACAACGTCGCTCGAAACCGGGTTGTGGAGATGCTACTTCAGCAAGGGATGAGCAACTGGGATACTCGGGTTCGGATTCTACAATTAGAAGCGAAGCTGGACTTGATTGTGGATAACTTTGCAGAGGAAGAGAACGCGAAGGACCGAATGCAGGAGCAGATGAGCGAGGCGTTGGAACTACCCCTACCGGACGGCGCAGTAATCGACGACATAGCTGAAGAACCATACGCGGCGTTTCAGTCGCTAGGGATTCGACCTGACGAGTGGAGTGGACCAGAGGGAGTTCAGACTGGAGTAGAAAATGAAAGCGACGACTGACCGAGCGAGCTCAGAGTCATAAAGAGGCCTCATGTGACGGGACACTTTCAGGTTGTGTTCTGGCAGTCAGTCGCAGTTCAGAGAGCTTGAAAGCCCTCGGCGGCTCGCGGTCGCTCAGCGACATATCCGCTAAGCGGATAGAGGTCGGCTGAGGCGACACCGTCGCGAGCCACCTCGCCCTTTCAGTCCACCAGGATCGCAGTTCGTCTGCGGGTACTCGCTTCGGGGTGTCTGGCAGACGTGAAACCCCCGACCATTCTCGGTAGCTTTTCCGACCCTCCTCGAACGGCATCTCGTCTCAAACGAGGCTCTCGACGAAGCGGCCTCAGGACTCACTCCACTGCTGCCCTCTCGTGAGTCGAGTTTTTACCCTTCCAAAACAGGTAGAAAGATGATTAGTACTGAAGCGCAGGACACGCAACCCGGCACGCAGTCCACCAGCATCACCACACTCAGTTCTACCGTCTCCGGGCTCCCATGGGACATCTGTCTCAGCAAGCATCCCCACCACGAGAAAGAGACGGTGACATTCACGTCCGAGCAAGTCGGCACCCTGAAGCACTTTGTCGAAGTCCGTCCGGTCTACACTAACGGAGCGTACTGTGGCTACCGCGTCAGCCGGTACCACGACGGCCAGGAACAGCCGACCGTCCTTGAGGAGTGCGCTCCGTCGCGTGATGAAGCACTCGACACCGCCCACGACTGTATGAAACAAATGACAAACTAACCGGAACGAGACTGTCTTTCTGGGTTGCTCCGTAACCCACAGTGCAGAAGAGAAACAAACCTGATCGTATTTTCTCTCCTCCAACAGCGGCTGGTCCGCCTGACTGCAACCGATCATCGTAATTTTTACCCCTCACTGGCGAGTGGGAGGAATTCAGAATGAGCAAAGACTTCGATCCCGATTCAATGAGCATCGAAACCCCAACCGAATACGACAAAGTCCCTAACGCCAGTAGCCCCATCGAAATTCTCGTCGACGGACTCTCAAGAGACGAGGCGACATACCTCTGCCAGCAACTCTCGTTGTTCATCGAGACACACGACGTCGACGCGCTCGGTCGCTTCGGCGCTGCGCTCCAAGACGCGACAAGCGACCAACCCCAGTCGGTCGTCAGACAGCGATTCGAGGGTGGCGAGCGGCGGCCCGGTCTCGAATGGCACACCGACACCGAAGCCGATCTCAACTCAGACTAACCTCTTAGAACTCATCTTCGATCAACAGCTGACGGCATATTTTTATTTCGCATCATAGCGAGCGATGACTGAATCAACCTCGCGCGAATCGATGTTCGCCAGTGCTCCAACTGAGGCAGACGCAGTTGAAATCTTCACCGGTCAGGACCTTGACGCGCTGTCAGAGCTTGACTTTCAGCCAGGTGAGTGTCGTTGTGTCACCGGACTTGCTAAGGGCCGGTGTTATCATCTCCGGGTCGGAAACCTCTTGCTTGAAATCACTGCTGATGGCGTCCAACAGCGCTTGCCGTCAAACATCCACTTCGAGGAATCGTACGGATTCACAGAATCCGTTGACCCTGGAGAGGCCTTCGAGTTTCTCCATGGGGATTACAGTCCACACAGAACTTACATGTGTGCTGGGTGTGGAGCTACTCATCATGGAGAGGATGTTTGCGACTGTCCACTGGGGAGCAGTCTAAGTTCGATTGAGTGGCCAGACATCCCAACTCGGTCTCCCCGGAGGGTTGAGAGAGGCGAGTTAATCACCTGTTCTAAATAGGCCTACTAGCGCTTCCCGTTGCCCTCTTCATTGTCAGTGAGAGGGTACGGGGTCAAGCTCCCGCACGCGTTTGTTCGGATGATCCCGTCAGAAAAAAAAAACAACCGTTTCAGTGTGGAATCCGATAGGTCGTCACCCGAGAACTGTGCTTTTTCTTGAGGAGCCGTCCGTCTTCGGTTAATTCCTCTAACCGATTTCGGATTGTCTCCCGGCCTGCCTCAAATTCATCCTCCAATTCTGTCACCGTATACGGCTCACAGCCCTCAAGATGTTCATACAACTCCTCAGTGCTTACAGCAGTTGGCCGACCACCACTCGCGGAATCGCTATCTGTCATTGTATATCTACTCGTACGGCCCCATCGTATTTACTATTTGGGTTCGTGCCCAATATGGGCAAAGTAACACTGTTGTTGACTTCTGGAGTGTCGCCAGCTCCGACGCTTCAGACTACTTCTTCGGACTAACCAGAACTGCCACTACTGCTACTACTGCTTTCACTGACACCGCAAACACCTCGAAACCCCTCACCCGCTCGCGGCCGCTCAGCGACATATCCGTGCAGTAGCGCGGATAGGGGCCGCTGAGGCGACCAAGTAAACGCGAGCGGGCTCGCCGTTTCATCCCTCCAGGGCAACTACAGCGGAACCGCGAGACGGCGGCAAGAAACGCCGTATTCTCGATCCCGTAAAGGGGGCAACACTGCCGCCCCCTTTACGCGATCTCCGAGACGGGGATTCCCGCCGTCTCGCGGACACTAGTGCAACCGCAACAAGAATCCACACAACCCGACATTCCCAACCTCCAGAAATCACCTTCTAAAACCCTCTACAGGGTTTTTGGGTACGTAACCAAACATACTTATGCATGGCACTATATGTGTTAAATGGAGACAGACAATGTACGACACCAACGCCACTGAGACCGGAGCGCTTGAAGCCAGCCACCACGATACCCACGACCTCGAATACCAGACGCAGACGTTCCAGTCGATTCCTCTGGGCAACGCCGTAGACAACGCTACCGGTATCATTGGCGATGCGCGGACTGTTGACAACAATGAGATGCGCATCGGCTGGGAGCGAGAGCAAGCTATTGAGAACCGCGCCAGCCGACGGCCAGACGAGCGTGTGGACCCGGACCGGCAGGACATGACCACTGAAACTATCGAACGCATCAACGGTGAACAAGAGGAACTCGAACGCCATCACGAGCGTGCCCACCGAGCCAAGGCCGCCGAACACGACAGAGCCGCCGCCTGCCGTGACGAGGTTACTAACACTGACCGCCACTACACCACCCATCTTGAAGATGGCCGTCCTGTCAGAGCCACCCCCGCGCCCGCCGACCACGACCTTTCGACCCGCTTTACGCCCATTTCAGACGACACCCCTGACACTGACACCCTTCCGAGTGACCCTTGGCCAAGCCTCAGTCAGGAAGAGGTCGCCGAAATCAACAAGTCCGCAAAACGGCTCTCCGAACAGTTTAGCGGCGAAACGGCAATGGGTCGCGCCTCGTTCGCCTCCCTCCTTGCGAAGTATGTGGCTGACGGTAGCACGGTCACAAGTGCCCTGTTCACGGTCAAGGAGGGGCTTGAATCCCTCCCGACGGTCTGCCAGCCAATCGCAAACATCGACCCATACGACCAGTACGAAACGACCATTGAAGCCGAAGTTGTCACTCTCTGGCAGCCGAAAGGCGACGGTCAGAAGCAGGTCGGAGTCGTCCGTGACGATAGCGGCGAATCGGCCAAACTCACCATTTGGGAGAACGCAGGCGACAAGCCAACCCTCCACGAAGGCGACACGGTTCGGGTCGAGCGGGTCAAGGTCAACGCCTATCAAGGGGACGCCACCCTCGCTGTTGACTCCGAAGCAGTCGTCACCCGCCTCACTCACGGAAATGGCGACGCACCCCAGTCCCAATCGGCCACTGACGACCCGACTATCCCCGCGTGGAGAGCCGACAGCGACACCCATGAATGGCTTGAACAGGGTGACGCTGATCGCGACCACGATGCCTTCCTCACCCACGCAGAGATAGAGCGAGCAAACGCCTTCGTCAAGGGGAACATCACCGCCAGCCAATTCATCGGTATGGACGACTGACACCACCACCCGGTTGGTCTTCACCACCACACAGCCTCGCCCCAGCTCCGCAGCCGCACCGCTACCACATACAGCAGCCCTCCCCCGAAGCCCGGAAGGTCGGCCTCCGCCCTCCCCTCCTCCCCTCCTCACGGGCTCTCTCCACACCGCCCGAGCCCGTTCGGCTGCGCCTCTCGTACGCCGCCAGCGCCGCTACGGCACGCGCTCCCTTGGCGCACTCGCCCTCCGGTTCGCGGGTCTCAGAGCCATCCGACCACGTTCCTCGGTGTCAACAGCGCGACGTATCCAACAGGGGCTTTCCCTGTCGGCCATCAACGGGGGTTATCGGGTCGCCAGAGGCGTAAAGCTCCCGCAATCGCCCTTCCGGTGCAGTAGCGCCGGCTTGCGATTGTCCCGATGGGATTCCAGTAGGACGGCAGCAATACACCCTCTGGCGACCCGCGCCCCACTTACGATGGCCGACGAAGCCTGCCCCTGTCCGGATTGCGACGCGCCGATAGTTGACTCCGAGTCCGCAGTGGTCGGAGACTCGCGCTCCCCTGACCCGCGAACCGAGTTCGTCGTCGAGTGCGCCGACGGACACAAGCGCGTGCCGTAGCGGCGCGGCTCCAACTGCCGTGTCTATCGCCCCTCCCACCGAAGCCGGAGCCCGACGGACGATGTTGCGTCGGCCTCCCCCTCCTCACGGGCTCTCTCCACACTACCTGAGCCCGTTCGGCTGCGCCAAAAAAGCGCACTCACAGATGCCTATACAAGTCGGAAATTAACCAGATTGTGCTCTGTGATAGCTGTGCAGACGACCAAGATAGCACCTGAGCCAGTAATTGGAGTTGCACCGGAACCCACAGACAGCACTACTGAATCGCACAGTAGTTTTTACCCCTCCAGTCGAAGTACGAGGAAAATGTCCAATTCAACTGCTTCAGACGGAGGGAAGCACGGCACGCCGACCCGCGTCGGCCACTGCAAGCGAAACGATTGCAGCGTCTACATCGGACGAAACCGCACGGACGGCAAACTTCGGCATATGAACAATACGCCAGTCAAGACACGCGGATGGTTGGGGAATCCGTATCCACTTGACGACGGCTACTCTCGCGAGGAGTCCGTCGCGAAGTTCACCGAAGACCTGTTAGCGCGAGTGGATTCCGACCCCGAGTTCCGCAAGGCGCTCTATGGACTTCAGGGGGAAACGCTCGGGTGCTGGTGTCAGGGACTCTCCGATGATGGGCCACTGTGCCACGGCGAGCCGCTCTCAAGGGTTATCGACGCGATAGAAAAGCGCTAGCCGACCGTCGCAGAGCTGAGTTGAACAGGCACTCTCTCCGAATCTGTGACCGCGACCTCAAAAACCTCTCATCACTCGCGATTGGTCAAGATGACCACGTAAGTGCTACGCACACAGTTTTTCCTCACCTAACGCGACAGCCCCACGACCGCTCAGCCCCGCCAACCACGACGCGCGCGTTCCTCACGCGCGATTTCTTCGAGCCGACGGTCCACGCTCCGATTCGCCTGCTCTGCACAGATCGTCCTCACCGTTTCGGTACCAAACCGGGGGTAATCGGGTCAGGAGAACGTGAACCCGTCGCCGCTCGTCCCTCGCGGTTCCCTTCGGTCACCCCACAAGGGGGCGAGAATTCATCGTCTCCTGACCCGCGCCCCCGGATATGGAACCGACTTGCGAGAAGGACGATTGCGATGCAGAGCTTACCGAAATCGAGCGCGTGGCGTGCGTCGACTCGAAGTACAGAGGCGATGCCGTTGGGCGCTACGCTGGCGCTTGCGCCAACGGCCACCTCTCGGTCTGGGACGAGCTCGAGGCCTGACCGCCAGGCCTCGACTCGTCCGACCTCGCGACCACGTTGCGCACGTCGGAGTCACGCGCAGTTAACGAACGTCGACCGCACCACACGCCCGCTCAGCAGCCCTCCCCCGAGCCCGGAGGGTCGGCCTCCACCCTCCCCTCCTCCCCTCCTCACGGGCTCTCTCCACACTGCCCGAGCCCGTTCGGCTGCGCCGGAGGGCATCACCACCAATTTTTTATCCGGCCCAGAGAAGTGACCCGTATGAGAATATTTAGCTACAACTTCGGATTCGATGGAGATCTTGATGAGCCGGGCAGGGAGAAAGAAGTGAAGTCAACAATACGAGGCTACTTCGACTCTCGAGACGACACTGAACTCATCAAATTCACGGGTAATCCTGACAATGTACCAAGCGATATAATGACCTGCCGAGTACGAGTCTTTGAGGAAGATAGTGTTGATGGGTATAATATCATCGACGATCTGGTGGGCTCAGATGGGACGAATCTCGACAACGACGTGTATATCATACAAGGCGGTCCGGAATAAACGACTTCCACCTCTGACACCACCTCGAAAGCCCCTCGCGTTGTCGCGGCCGCTCAACGACATATCCGGACCTCACGCGCCGGCTCGGTCCGGATAGAGGTCGTTGAAGCGACCAAGCAAGCGCGACAACGCGAGCCCCTTTCATTCCCACCCACTACCACTCTGTCCAGCTCTGCCAACGACGACGCGCGCGTCCTTCGCGCACGGTTAGAATCGAGAAGCGACACGACGATCAGAGATAGTCGGTCGCTCTCATGTGGGTGATTTGGCCGTGCAAGGGTACCGGCGGCTGATTTCCGGGACACTGCTCTACGCGCGTTGGACACCTGAACCCGCACGCCTCCGGCGAATCGCGTAGCTTTCGCCGGACGCGCACGGCTCAGGAGTCAACCCCCGAGAGTCGATGTCTCCTTCGACCGCCAAAGACGGGAATTGCGCGGCCCCGAACCCACCGGAGGTCGGCGGAACCTGCCCGCGCTCGCAAGCCTCGCGCGGGTCCTTTCCACCGACCTCCGCCGGCTCGGGACACCGCTCATAACCCGTCTCCGACGGCCTTCAGTCCCATCGAGTCGTGCTACGACCAGGTTTCCTCACTCCGTCTGCTCCCTTGCGGTGGCGCTGGCGTAGCAGCGCCACGCACCCGTCGCGTTGGAACGCTGAACCACCAGCGATATCCGGCGGACCCTACCCGCCCCACCGGGCGGGTCCCATCCACCGGATATCGGGCGGCTCTACGACCAACCCGACGGGTCGGGACGCCGCCGGGAACGCGCCCATGGAACGCCGACCCCACCGGAACCGCGTCGGTCGCTTCGCTCCCCTCCGTCACTTCGGAACGGTTGGCTGAACCGGACCGGGTCCGGGTCCCTTCTCCCGGAATCGACCGGTTCAGCCACCGTTCTCGCCGTCGCTCGTACTCAGCGCGCGATTCGAACAGCGAGCGGCTCTGAGCCGGCTCACGATTCCTGCTGGGAATCGACCGGCTCAGAGGCTACGCTCACTCTACGAATCACCCGTTCGAGGCCGACGGCTCATTCCTCCGCCCGACCATATCCGCCCGATTCATCGGCGTTCGCCCACCCGCGCACGGCTCTCGATCTCGGCAGACACTACCCGCGCAAACCACGCGCGGGTCCCTTCTCCCGAAATCGACCGTGCGCGGGTGGCTCACGTTGTGAATCGACCGGATTTGACGGGTTCGTGCTTCCGGCGGCTCGGCGACCAGGGCACGTACCGGGCGGCGTTCCGGCGGTGGGGGCCGACCGCCGGAATCAGCGGAGCCACATCAATTTCTTTGCACTTAAGCGCCTACCGTTCCGCGCCGGGCCGACAGACCCACGACGCGCGCGTTCCTCACGCGCGTCTAGCAGCATTGCTGTCGGCCCGCCCCGGAACACGACGGCGCTCGCGGCAATCACCCAGCCGCGAGCACCGCCGTTCCGACAACCTGTGGGCACTGACACGGGTGATTCTGCCGGACCCTACCCGCTTCGCGGGTCCCTTCCGATTGAATCACCCGTCTCACCGCTCCTCGCCATGTCGGAAGGAACGCTTAAGTGCAAACCAACCCCCCCACTTGTCGGCTATCGACTGCACGCCTTGGGGAGCCACTTGCCGGTTGGAACTGCCGCGTCCCCACGCCGACCGTGGCCGATTCCGGCCGGACCCTACCCGCTTCGCGGGTCCCTTCCGATTGGAATCGACCACGTCGACGGGGACCCGACAGTTCCCTTCCAGCTTATGGCGGTGAGCACGTCCTCGATATCGACGGACCCTACCCACTCGAATCCGGTAGGTTCTCGTGGGTCCCTTCCATCGATATCGGCGCGCTCCCCGGCCAAGGCGCACAGTCGCTTCCAACTTTTGGGGGGGGGGTTTGAAATCATAGGGGTAGGTGAGCCCACACGGGTCGTACCGGCCATCGGCGGTCGGTTGGACGTTCTCGTCCATCTCGCGGACGGACGTAGAACGTTCCGCGCGTTGTTTTTTATCCCCCTTCGAGGCCGAAGGGGGCTCGCGTGACGCCCCTCGTGGACTCGGAGTGTTAGTTATGCACGACAACATCGATGCCACCGACAGCGGCGCACTGGAAGCTAATCATCACGATGCACACACGCTGGAGTACCAGACGCCAACATTCCAATCGATGCCTCTCGGCGATATGGTTGAGGACGCGAGCGAAATCGTTGAGGGTGCTCGGACGCTTGAGGGCTACGAGATGCGCGTTGGCTGGGAGCGAGAACAAGCCATCGAACACGGGGTTGACAAGCGTCCCACCGAAAGCGTTGACCCGGACCGTCAGGATATGACCACGGAGGTCATCGAGCGCATCAATGGCGAACAGGAGGAGCTCAAGCACCAGTACGAGACTGCACACCGAGCCGAGACGGCAGAGCACGACCGCGCTCAGGCGTGTCGCGAGGAGGTTACCTCAGATACCTACTACCAGGAGACGACACTCGACGAAACGCCAGAGGTGGAGGGTCAATCCGAGAGCCCGTGGACGGAGCTGTCACAGGATGAAGTAGCGTCAGTCAATCAGGGCGCGAAGCAGTTGGCGGACCGATTCGAGCATGAGACGGCGATGGGGAGTGCATCAATGGGCAAACTGCTGGCCCAGCGCGTGACCGAGGGTCAGAACCCGGCGTCGGCGGCTCTAAATCTCAAGGATAGCATCGAGCAGTTGCCCGAAGTGAAGCAGCCCATCGCGTCTATCGACCCGTTCAATCAGTACGCAACCACCATCGAAGGGACGATTGACGTCCTGTGGTCTCCGAGAGGGGCAGGTCAGCGTCAGGTCGGACTGATTTCAGACGAATCGAATGAATCCATCAAAATAACCGTGTGGCAGAAGGCTGGACAGAAACCGACGCTCCACGAGGGAGACAAAGTGCGTGTTGAACGTGGGAAGGTTAACGCCTACCAGCGCAGCGGTAAGTGGGAAACATCCATTGCCATTGATTCCGAAGCGCGAATCATCCACTTGGAGCAGGGAGACGGGCCGGCTCCTCGTCAGAAGAGGATGAGTGACGAGCCCCGACAGGCTCCGTGGGATGTAGACTCTCGCGCTCACTCGTGGGCGAACCAGCACGAAATGGGCTCCACGAACGAGTAGAGCTGCGTCGCCCCTTTTTTGCCCAGTGCGTAGCACACTAGTTAGTTGGCGGGCTATCGCCTTCTTGCTTGCACAGGGTGTCGTCCGCACGCTACAGCACCCTCCCCCGAGCCCGGAGGGTCGGCCTCCGCCCTCCCCTCCTCCCCTCCTCGCTCCCTATCCGGTCGCTCGGCTTCGCCGGAGGGACTAACGCTTCAATCTGCCTCCATCGAACTGACTCTCAGCTAACGACAGAGATTTTTTATCCCCCCCTATTGCGGTAGAGGCTAAAATCAGATGTCCAGAAGCGAACACAGCAAGGTGAATTCCGACAAACAGACGTACACCGAAGAGCAGTACCAGACCATTGTAGAAAGCGCCCCAGCGTGCCTCAGCGATCCTAGTGAATGGGCCGACAATCGTATTGCCAAATTCGACGAAGATCCATCCTGTCCAGAATGCGGGATGGGACCAGCTGGTCTGCGAGATGTCACCGGCAGCGGTGACTGGGGCCAGCTCAAGACGTGGTACTGCCGTCACTGCGAGAACCGCTTCAATGCGGGCCGTAGATAACATTCCGAAGGTGGATTTGTAGCTCCCGACGGGGGTAGAGGGTTATCAGTTATGACGCGCATTCCGACGATCCAAAGGACGAACCTCCAGACAATCACCCCAAAACGACTTCAGAGTGAAATCGACTACTCCGTCTACAAGCAATTCACCGACTTCATGCATCGGGGTAGTCGCTGTCAGGTTGACCGACTACTCTCCTACCTCGGTGCATCAATCGACAACGCCGCAATCCAAGCCGGCAGCGAGTCTGCACCCTCCACTCTCTCCGAGTTCGACGTCGTCAATGTCGTTATCGACGCTGTCGCTAGCAAGTACCCAGCGTGGTTTGGTGAACCGAATGCAGTTCAAAACCTGGACCAGACCATCTCAGACTACCACTTGGCAGAAAGCGACCTTCGAGAGCAGTACTGGCAGGAACAACTCAATTCCGATGATCACATCGAAGGCGATAACTGGTCCGAGCAAAAGCGCGTTATCATTCCGCTCACCGGCCTCATTCTCCAGTCAGTCCGGATACAGAAGCAAGCCGACTCCCACGCAGCAACCGGTGATGCCCAAGACCGAATCAAAAAGACGGTGATGCGAGAATCGTACGAGAACGATCTATCTGAACATCAAGTACAGCAGGCAGTCAACGAGGCGCTTGGCACGCTGCGTTCATAACTCTCTCACTCCCATAATAATGACATCGAACTCACAGCCAACCAACGACGAGCACGGTACGATATCTATTGACGGACTCGGTGAAATCACCTCACCAAGCGCCCTTCGCGAGCAGAACCGCTCAAAGTACGAGACTAAACACGTCCCAGTCCCCGACAAGTGCCCTGTTCTCGGTTGTAGCGCATCAGGCTACAGTAACTTCAAGGAGCTCCGAGCACACTTCGGGAACGCTGCAGACGCCGCTCACCGAGCTTATAACCTCAGCATTGACGACTATCGCAATACAGAGAAGTAGGCGTGATCATTATCCAACTATTATAACTAATGCGAACATTTGTTTCTACACCCCCTCCAGAGGTGAGGAGTTTCAGAAATGAGTCAGTCACAGCCAGAGCAGGTTGACCCAACAGAGTCCGACGTTTCAGACGTTCAGACCGGCCCAATAAACATCGGGTCGGACTTCGACTTCGACAGTCGGTGTGGGAGCGATGTCAAACGAATTAGCGACAAGTCCGAGCGGAATGATGGCGTGTTCCGCCCTATCTACACCGCGCTCGGCGAAGACATTGAAGTCGAGCTGGTCACACGCGTCAACCAAGAGAACAGCCCATACAAAAACGGGCACCTCGTCATCACCCGCCCCAATTGGGATGAACCACGCGAGGCACCCCCACAGGACATCCGAATCGAGACCGAGGCCGATCTCCAATGAGCCCCATCTACGGATACCCCCTAGCTGGCTGTCTATTCTTCCTCTCAGGATTCCTTACTCTCTGCATCTTCATATCCATCATCTAGCAGTGCACTCGCTTTTAGGCGATAATGCCCTCCCCCGAGCCCGGAGGGTCGGCCTCCGCCCTCNNCTCGCGCGGTCAACAGACCGCGCTCGGCTGCGCCGGAGGGCTCCCCCAGTTATATGGACCCTCTACAACTAGCCAATGGTACAGCCAGTTTCTACCCCTCTACCCGAGTAGAAGGCAGCAAACGACTATAAGAACCATGTACTACTCTATCATGACCTTCGACGACAATGTCGCGCCAGCATATCTCGGTAAGATACCGCTTGTACAGGCAGACGACGGAATCCGAGCTGTCCACCGAACCGGCGATAAAGGACGTCTGGTCGGTGAGAATGGGACCGTTGAGTTCCACTGGGGTGACCGGAACGCCTGCGAAGTTCCGCTCCCGTCAACCGTCGATTCAACTGACCCGTTCCAACTCGCCCCAATGGCCAGCTACTACGGACGGCCCTGCGGACCTCGCAGCGAGTTCATCAAACACTGTCCCGACACAGTTTACGTCTATAAAATAGAAAGCGACTCTGACGAGACAGTCTCAGCCGCAAACCTCGACTGTATAGACTACCATGAATCAACTGACGACACCGACAATCCGCAGACGAAAAAAGTCGAACGGTGGTACGAATGGGACGACAACGAAGTTCCGCCAAGAGATGACCTGAGAGGCTATCCAAATTTCGACGACGCCAGCCACGTCATCGGCTTCGTGGACGGACAAGATATGTTCGACCCCTACACACATCTCGGTGTCAGCACAGCAGAGGACGGTGCTCAAGCAATCCGAAACGTCCTCGACCGACTCGATAGCGTTCCACTATGGAGCCCACAAGCCACTCCAATCAAAGATATCCGGGCCTTCAACGCGACTTGTGTCTTCAACGTCGCAGTTCCGACCTCTAGTGACGCCCTCGCATAACGTCAGTCACGGCAGCTACTGAACTCACAGCCAAGGAGGGCGCTGGAAGGCACAAAACTTGAATAGCAGACAGTGAGAATCGGGTCATAGACAAAGAACGCACCGTGAGAGTTTCTACCTCCCCACGGAGCGATAGAGGATATAATCAATGAACGCAGTTCCCACCGCCGCAGACCTTGACGTGCCGGTCCCAGAAAGCATCCAGAAGCTCCTTCGCTACCCCAACATCACCCTCACCAGGTTCAACTGCCCACACAACCACTGTTCCAAGCCACTTGCATACACTGGGACCGAACACAACGACATATACGACGACGCTGGCTACCGCATCGGCCACAAAGAGCGCAAAACCTACGAGTGCTTCGATGGCCACCGGGTCCACGAAACCGGTCCCGAACGTGACCTCAGTGCGTAACCACACCTGCCCTTCTTGCTAAGAGAGTTTCTACCCTTCAAGAACAAGCGAGGGTTACGCAATATGTCCTGCTACTGTACTACGTCCGGTATTGACGTCTCGTTCGACAGCCAACTTCCGATCAGTAGTGATGACACATTGCTTGTTCTCTTCGGTAGCCGCTCATACACCCAGCAGGAACAGGCAGTCAACCTTGCCGACGATATTATCGATGAAATCGAAAGCCGCAAAATAGTGTTCGACGCTATCATTAGCGGTGGTGCAAATGGAGCTGACGACGTTGCCGAGGTGGTGGGTGTGAAGTTAGGTGTCCCCGTCATAGTCTTGAACGTTGGCCGGCGGAAACACGAACGACACAGCATCCGGGCTGACTTGAGCGAGGAGCCGTACATCGTTGAGACGGTCGCGACGTATGAGGGGGACTCAAACGATCCGCGTTCTGGAAAAGGGGCTTATCTCTACCGAAATTGCTTGATGGCCAAAGTAACTGCTCAGCACGGTGGGACGGGGTTAGCCATCTGGAACGGACAGTCAACCGGCACCCAGCATATGATGGATGCCTGCGAATCCCACGGCGTACCTTACTCTGTCTATCACTTCAACATGTAACCCTCCGGTACAACCGTCATCACGAACATTCGAGTCTTGAAATGACTAGGCTATCAATATGGTCCAGCCGTGCCGTGAGGACGAGAAAGCCAAGACGCCTAACTCACCCCTATGAGCCCAGCAGGTGCTTCTGACCGCCGTGCACTCATTTACTGCTCAGTAGCCCTCCCCCGAGCCCGGAGGGTCGGCCTCCACCCTCCCCTCCTCCCCTCCTCGCTCCCTACCCGGTCGCTCGGCTTCGCCGGAGGGACATCCATTTCTGTGGGACGAAGCGTAGCTCACACTGGATGAGGAAGGTGATGTAGCAGTGATTTTCTGCCCCCGAATTGATGAAGGGCAAGCAACATGCGACGACACACGCGAACTGATGTTCGCTCCTCTCAGGACAACCACAACTGTCTTCGAGATAGCTCCACACGTTGTTTTTATTCCCCATCTTAGGTGAGGGGAATCGTCCCATAATGCAGACAATGCTCTTCATTTCGAGCTCTGTTCGCCCGCTTGTAGCCTGTCCGCTTCAGAGGGGGTTTATGTGCCCCAAATTGGGTGAAGGGAGAAATCGAGATGCGCGGCATGCACAGGCCTCTCGGATCATCTGGGGTCTGGGTAGCCGTGAGCAGTCTTCGCTCCTCAAGTACATTCGTGGGTTTATATACCCCGGTGTGGGTGAGGGGCGAGATGCAGAGTGCGAGCGTCGAACGTCCCTTCAACTAGAGTGAATACCAATGAACGCAACTGACGACACTCAGAACGGTAGCAACGGCAACGAACTCAACGTCCTCGTCGCGGCCCTCGGTCTCACCGGTAACTCCCGGTACGTTCCAAACGTGGAAGCACTGGCAGATAGGGCAGAGAAGGCCATAAAGTCGATTGCGGGTATCAACGGTCGCCGTGTCGACACCGTGGTCGTTCGCGAGAACTATGAGCTCTGTCAGGTCCTGCAGGATCGGATGGAAGGCGAGGCGCTTCCGGACGTGCAGTACTATGGGATCGACTGGCGGCGACTCCTCGACGACACTGATGAGACTGACTCCGAAGGCAACGTCCTCGCGAAGGGCGTGATGCAGGAGGACGAGAAGCCGGTCGGCCAGCTGATGGCTGAGGCTCACGAGGACGTCGACGCGGATGGGTTCAACCTCCACGACCGGGAGGACCGGGAAGAAATCGATTACGATCTCCTCAGTCAGGACCGCATCAACCGTGCAAAGGCCCGTGCCCGCGGCAAGACAGACGAGCGCCTCTACAACGACTACTTCGATTCAGTCCCGACGGTGAGCGAGGCAATCTTCCTCAACGATGGGACGAACCGCGGAATCGCAGCAGTCGAGGCAGCCCGTGGCATCAATCCCTTCGTAAAGTACCCCTCAGAGTGCTCCGGCAGCGTGCTTGAGGTCTCCTGCAACAAGGACGGCGACCAGATCATCGACTGGGCGCGGTACTTGTTGGAGACGGGCAAGGTCGAGGCTGACGAACTCACCGAGGCTCAAGAGACGCACCTGCGTGAAACCTACTCTGTTGAAGATCTGGAGTACATGGGTCTCAGCGTTGAGGCTGACGAAGAAGCAAAGGAGCCGGCTGTCGAGCCGGATGCTATGCCCGATCGCGATGAGGTCACTGCTGCCGAAGCGGAAGCCGTGGTCGGTCAGCCGGTGAGCGGGGACTAAACAGGACGTTCAACGCAGGCTTTTTTTGCTACCGGGACGGAGCGATGCGACCCAGTCGGGTCGCGTTCCACCGCGCCATAGGGCGCGGTCCTCATCGACAGTTTGGCTTCGATTCTCACCTAGCTGCTCACTAGACCACACCAAGGGTTTTTATCACCCCACTGAGGCGGAGGCGTTTCAAAATGGCGAGCAACCACACGCACACCTACGACGAACCAATTTCCGATACCAAGTTCCGATGCTCCTGCGGAGCCGTCAGTGACATCCGTTCGATACCCGACGGGGCGCAGCAGATGTCTCACACCGCTTCACCGATAGACACGGGTCGGAAGCAGAAGTGGTGAGCTGGCCGCTGCACCAGCGCCGACATCCTCAGCATTTCGGCGACCGAATTGCCCTCCCCCGAGCCCGGAGGGTCGGCCTCCGCCCTCCCCTCCTCCCCTCCTCGCTCCCTACCCGGTCGCTCGGCTTCGCCGGAGTGCAATCCTGTGACTGCCTGACACGATATTTTTACCCCTCACCAACAGGTGAGAGATTCAAAAAATGAATTCAACCACCGACAATGACAGTCCAGTCGACTGCACGCCAGAAGGCGACAAACAGAACGCGGCACTCCCGAGCGGAGAAGTGTTCGACGAATACGGTGTTGTCGACCTCAACCGCAGCTTTCCCAGTGAGCGCAAGGAGTGGCATCCCGAACTGGGACCAGCTGAAGATCACGTCGTAGTCCCGTTCCGCGTCGTTGCTCGTGGATTCCGGTCGCAACGAGCCGCTGAAGCCAACGCAGAACGTCACGAAGAGGAAAACGGCGGGACATTCAGAGCCGTCAGACTGAACGATACGCGCGGCCTCTGATCGGGAGTTTCTAACTCCCAGTTCTATATGAGGTGTATGTGTATCGACCCAGCACCAGCACCACATGACCCCGAAGCGCGAGCGCACGCTCGTCAGAGCGCTGAGCACGGTACCTTTGAGGTCGTCATAATTGACGCCGATGGCGACAAACTGGGGTCGCTCAACGAGACGTTTAGCAACGGCTTCAACGCGAGCGTAACTGCCTACGACAACCAGATTCCTGATCTCGGCATCACTGCCGAGGTTCGCCGCATCGACGAGTAACCGCACCACACCGCCCTACACGGTAGTTTCTATCCCCCCATTTGGGTAGAGGAGTACAAAACGATGTCCGAGAGTCAACGCAGCACGCTCAGTCGCTTCGCCACCAGTACCGAGTCGGACCATGATAGCGACAAGTGGCCTGTTCAGGTCAACGGCCACACTGTCATCCGAGTCGAGCCCCAAAAAGTCGTCTACGGAAGCGTCGATGAAGAGCTTGCCTTCAAATGTGAGGACTGTGACAAACTCGTCCGCATCCCTGATGTTCGTGCCGTCCCTGACCACGAATACGCTGAGAACCGTTTCAACACCATCTCATGTACAACTAACGACGGCATCTTCTCATAACGTATACATCCCTTAGCACACTATGACACGAATTATCTTCACTGTGGACGGAGCGGATATCCAGGCACTCGTCGCTGCTGACGCATTGCTGAATGACTCAGGCCTCGCACCGCTCCTTCAAGCAGCCGGAACACAGGTCATCTCTTCCACAGAAGTCGGAGACGCCTTTACCGGCTCTACCGAGCTTGTGGGAGTGCACATCTCTATCAAAGTCGCCGCTGCTCAGAGCGCTCTGGACAGTATCACCAGAGCCAACAAGCGTGCTGGTTTCCAAGTCAAACGGCTTGAGGACCTCGCTTCGACGATTCGCGCGGAACTCACTCAACACAGCAAGCCAGTCGACACCTCTGACGATGTCGAGTGGGTCGCTACATTCGACGGCGCTTCTCGCGGTAATCCTGGACCAGCTGCCGTTGGTGCGACCCTCACGCGAGACGGCAACCGTATCGACAGTACTCACAAGACGATCGGAACAACGACGAACAACGTCGCCGAGTACCGAGCGCTAGAAGCTGCACTTGAACTTGCTTCTGAAAACAGCGTCTCTTCGCTAACCCTTCGCGGAGACTCCCAGCTCATCATCAAGCAAGTCACTGGAGAGTGGAACGCAAACGAGAAGTTAGGCCAGTTACGCGACACTATCCACGACCAACTCTCTGCCTTCACAAACGTTGAGTTCGAGCATGTCAGTCGCAACGACAATCGAGCGGCTGATTCGCTGGCGAACCGAGCGCTTGACGCCTGTGAACCGTAACCATGTAGAGATCTGCCTACGCACTCGTATTTAGACGATAATGCCCTCCCCCGAGCCCGGAGGGTCGGCCTCCGCCCTCCCCTCCTCCCCTCCTCGCTCCTGCCAGTCGCTCGGCTGCGCCAGAGGACATAATGTCCTACTCTGCCCGCTCACACTCAGGATGCCTCTATCGCACTGCCAGGACTGTTTTTAGCCCCCACTTGGGGCAGAGGGGAATCAAAATGATTGCACTTATCGCAACGGTCATTAACGCCGTTTCCGACAGTTCCGACATCAAAACTGCTGGCGCAGATGAAGCCCCTATCGCTCTCGAAGACGTCAAAACGGAAACGACACTCTCGGACGTCGTCGACATCCACCGGCTATCGAATGAGTTCAATGCTCACTGGACGGCACGCTTCAATCTCTCGCAATCGTCCGAAGATGGGCTGTACGAGACGATTAACATCTCTCATCGGTCGAGCCATATGGAACTGACCGTTGTTCCAGCAGACTACTTAAAACCGACAGGCAAAACAGAACTTTATCTTGATGATTCATCGTTTACAAATTCACGAAAACACGTCAATACCTTCGATACCCTCGATGACGCCATCGAAGAGGTCAAAAGCCGTGCTTATCAGTAATTGGTAGCGCAATTTCTTCATTCAGATGATCCCTGAAACTGAAACAATCAGACCGGATACTGAACAGCGCGCTATCGCGTGATTTCTATGCCCCATTGGGGCGAGGGGCGTTCGATAGAGGGCGCTCTGCCTACCGATTATGAGTAAGAACAAGACGGACAAGACGGCTGCACAGCAGTACAACAACTACCCCGATCCCGACGCCATCGTTCACTTTGGCGACGCCTCGGAGGAACTGGTCGAGCTGATCGAGGAAACGCTGGAGACCTCCGAGTTCCTGTCGACCTCTCGCGACGACCTGCCCGAAACGACGCTGCTTGTTGAGGAGGTCGAAAATGAGTGACGACCACCTGTTCATCGTCGTTGAGGGCGTCGGGCCAGCAGATTTTTCCGAGAACGAGGCGAGTACCAACAAGCAAGACGAGGCCGTTGCTCTCGCGAACGACATCCATGATCTGATTCGTGAAGAGTACGGTAAGGAAGATATCGAGGGCGTCATTCCGGTGGTCAATTCCGACGCACACAAGCAGATGCAGGCGACTGAACTCTAACCGAAGAGTCTTACCTAACATTCAGAAGTAAGTTTCGTCTGTTAGGTAAGACTCGACTTGTCCCCCTCCTGCTCCGATGCGTAGCTCACATGGTGGGAAGAGATTGAAGAGTTTGTAACTCCCAGTGGAGTGGGGTGAGATCCACTCAAAGCGCACTTCGGCCAGCGAATCTGTAGTGGGTCCAGAAGCGTCAACCCCTTCCAGATCCAGATGATTCCTGTTCACTCTTATTTCATCAGCGCGCTACAGCAGTCGATAGGAGAATTGGACGGTCAATCAGCTTGGATCCGGTTCCGGTCCGTGTGGACGGGTCGGAGAAGAGGTAGTTTTGTATCCCCCATGTGAGGTGAGGGGGATTCGAGGTAGGTCGTGAAGCCTCGATCAACTAAGTTCATCCCTTCAAGCGAATCGCAGTTAGCTGTCAAGGTGACAACTATGAGTTCCAACGAAGACCCCAACAACGGTAGTAACGATAACGATTCGATCAACGTCCTTGTGCTCGCAACTGGCCTCGTCAAGGCTGAGAGGTACGTCAAGGACTACGCGGCAGTCGCTGAGCAGGCAGTGAAAGGCATCACCGGCATCGAAGCGATGCTCAGTTCAGACGTCGACAAAATCCTGACGCGCGGAAGCCGCGAACTCCAGACTGAACTGGACACGGTAGTCGATACGGAGGTCGATTCGGCATACTTCGGCTGGATCGGCTTCCTCAACGACGAAGCGGAGACTGACGACTCTGGAAACGAGGTCGTCCCCGCTGTGCGTCAAGAAGGCGAGATCGAGGTCGACACTGACCCCGACGATGTCTCGGAACTTCCATGGAGCAAGATCAGCAACGCTCGCATCCAACGCGCCAAGGCGAAAGCGGGCGCGAAAATGAACCACTTCCTGTTCGACGACTACTACGACCAGTTCCCCTCGGTCGATGCGGTCGTCACCCTCAATTGCGGGTCGCACCGTGGGATGAACGAGATCCAGGACTCTCGCGGCTCCAACACCTGGGTCGTTGGTCAGGCTGGACACGTCAAGCAGCTCGTGGACATCAATGTACAGGACGAAATCCTGTATTCACGCCACCTGCTCGACGGCGACGACGACATGACCGCCGACGATCTCCAAGATTCCCAGGTCCAAGAGCTTCGCTCGCACCTGTCTGCGAGTGAACTAGAGGACTACGGAATCGAGACCGCCGCGACGGCGAGCACTGGAGGTGTTCCAGCAAGCGCGGACTGAACGTCACACGCAGACCCCCATATCTGCCCGTCAAACCTGTCGTGCACGGAGTCCCACGTAGCGTTCTACGAGGGGGCTCCATAACACTCCACGCCCATTCGGTCTGAAAATCAACGGAACCATCGACGAGCGTCCCTCTGCATCTCAACGTGACCTCACGATTCACGCCAGCCAACGATGCGGACAATCGCCATCGTCGATCGGCTGGGTTCGACTCCCAGCAGGCCATTCTCTCAGCATCGCACGCATACCATGCCACAACTGGGCACGTCGACTCCAAATCACAGGGGTCCACGCGCTCACGCCCCGCGTCGACGCTTACCCGATACAGTAATTCCGAATACACTCGCCCGACAAGGGTGGCCCTATACGGGCTCGGAGTCCAACCCATCAACCGAGGACAACTCTACCGCGGAGGTCACAGAACACGAGTCGTTCGAGGCCGCCAAAGCCGAAGCGGAGAAACCGAAATCGAACCCAGCTCTTGCTTGAGCCTCACAGGGAGTGGATGCAACGCTACGCCCAGCCCGAATCGGGCAGGAAAACCGATTCGTACGCCATACACGTCCCGTATCCACAACGAAGGCCATGCTCGGCTTCCGGGCCATATGGCCAAGGAGACGCTAAAACCTACGGTATCACTGGATAAGAGGTATCCAGGTAAGTCGGCTGAATCAGACCCACCGCAAAAGCGGTTATCGAACTCGCGTCGACGCGAGGTGCCCTTCGCTTCTTGTAGGGAGGAAGGACATCTCCAAAGGAGTGCAATTTTCGGGGGGTGCCCTTCGTGACACCGTCCAACGCCCGGTGCCCCTCAACACCCGGTGCCCTCCGCTACCCGACAGGGCCTAAAACAACGAGGCCGCCTTCCCGTCGTTAGAGGCCCCTCGTCAGTATCCCGTGGCTCTTGGATATCAGAGACCCGGCCACTTACGCCCGTCCCTGGATCCGTGCAATAGGTGACGTCGAGTGCCCACTACTACTGAGGCTCGCCCTTTCTCATGTTTTGATGTCTTGTGCCACAAGAATCCGTAGAACCTCGGTTTCCGGGTGCCCTTTACTGCCCGGTTCCCTCTGACACAACAAGTCCCGTCAACCTTCTACGTCTGGTGCCCTCCGTTGCTTGGTGCCCCCCATCACAACGGTGGCCGTAGTATTCTAATTCCCGGTGCCCCTCGCTGCCCGGTGCCCCTCGCTGCCCGGTGCCCCTCGCCGCCTACAGTACCGATCTCTAAAAGCGGATTAGAACTACACCCAAATTTTCCAGTCATCTCCCGACAACCGCAGTTCAACCTTTTCTTCTCGCCGTTGTACGGACCCATCGGCGTCGGTCAGAACAAGCGTGAACGTCAGCGTCACCGACGCCCCGTCCGATTCGTCTTCGACACGCTGCATTTCCTCGATTTCGTACTCGTAGCTTCGAAGGTTCGACAGCGAGCCCTGAGTGTACCTGGAGACAGAGCTGTCGTTATGGAGAAGTTTGTTCGCCGTGTCCGAGTCACCAGCGTACAACGCTTCGTAGAACGTCCTCACCACAGCCTCCGGCTCATTGTTCTCGAGAGAGACGGTCTCTTCTCCCCACTGCGGCGTTCCGTTTTCAGTTGCAGCAGTGGTGTCTTCTTCAGGAGACGACGTCGGCTCCAAGGTTGGCGTCTCTTCTGATGGCGTGTCGGTACTCTCGTCCGTCGGGTCGATCTTGGGGATCATCGAGCAGCCCGCAAGCGTAATGACTAGCCCGACGCCTCCCGCAAGGTACGCTCGCCGTCGCATATTGGTTCTCACCAGCAATTTCTGTCCCCGGCTACATAAACTGAGGTGTGGATTGCTTCCACCCCGACCACATACCGCCTTTCTCTGAGGCCACAGCGCGCTGCTCACGGCGTTCCTCTATCGACACGGGGCAAACTACCTCTACAACCAACAGAAACGCCAGCTCCTGCCTTGTGCCCCGCTCGTCGCTCTATAGTTGCCAGCAATCCCTCAGCCTTGGCGATGTTGTTCCACGAATAGAACCAACTTCTGGCAATTCGATGGTCCAGTATGGACAACTCGGCCGTAGCGTCACCATCAGGCGTCGATCTCGATTACAGACTCTCTGAATACGACGTGTCCCAACAATGAGCACAAAAAAACGACCACGGTGGTGACGGTGCGGACTGGTACGTCTTCGCAGACAGAGTCATCTCAAAAAAACGTTTGTGACGAGAACCACGGCTGGGCGATTGATCAAGCAAAACCAGACACCGACTACAGCGATAGCAGACGGAGAAACGGCGGCGGTCACTAGCCCGTGGAGTGAACGACAACTGGTTGGTGGTGGGTTTTTGCCCCTCCTCTGCAAGCAGAACGGTAGATGGGTAGAGAGGCAGCCGAACCCAGCATCCTCACTACATCACCCGAAGAGCATCCATGAGACAAGACAAATTCGCCCACAAGCAGCACGAAGACGACGTTGAGCTAGTCGAACGCCGAGTCGAAGGTCACCCGGTACTCGCGTGGTACGTCGAGCGAGCCTGCCCCCGTGACGACTGCCAGCATCACATCATCGAAGACTTCGAAGTCAGCCACAACGTCGAGCCGTCCATCGACATCGACGAGAAGTTGGACTGCTTTCTCGAAGAAATCGAACTGCCGGTCTTCCACACCTACCACCGGGCAGGTGGGATGGACGAGGGACGGGCAGCCTTCCGGACGATGGAAGAGGCATGTGCGTACATCTACGGGCGGTACGGCGATGGCAGCCGCAGTCCCGGCCCTGGCCAGATTCGGAAGACGTACAGCCGTACGAGCGGGTCGCATACCCAGCACGCTCGGGAGATGGACCATCCGATGGTGTTCGCCATCGTCAACACGGAATCGGGCGAGGCGCTCAAATCGAATCTCGTCCCGAGAGACGACGACGTCCCCAGTTCCGAACCACACTGGCGGAAGTCGGTGATGTATCATCTCGAGAAACACCTGAACCCGGCTGAACACATTGTTCAGTCGCGTCTTGGTGAGTTCGAGTACCACGTCCCCAACTGGTACGAGAAAGATGCCTTGGCGTGGTACGTCGAACAGATCCAGTACTGGGACGTCGTCATCCAGACGCCCCAGTTGCTCCTCGATGATGAGAAGCACGAACGCGCCATTGACCTCGTCGACGAGTACACTCCACCTAAGAATAGATTTTTATCCTCCCAGTGTACCCAGAGAAGTTCTACTTGAATTAGTCCCCACATCAGACGTGGAGAACTGACTCGGAGAAATTGAACCTATGTCAACCCATAACAACCCGAGTGGAACCACTGATTCCACCCCAGAATCCGATGACGAACAAACGGTCCAGACGCTACAGGATGTCCAGCCTCAGTTCGACTGTGAGATTTCTGTTATCGCTTCAGTCAGGACCGAGAAGAGTATGCGCATCTCCGGAGACGGCCACATCAGTACCGACGAAACCTTCAGGGAACCCGACTGGCTCACCGTCGAAATCGAGACGTATCGCTGTACTGGCTGCTTCGAGGATTATGACACTGAAGCCGAGGCTAAAGCGCACCTTCGGGAGAAGTACGGCCTCTGGCAGAACCGCCACACCCTTCCTGGGATTCCCGGTCAATCCACTGACACACCCGGACTGAAACCCGAGTTCCGAGAGGAGACGGAAATCTCCATCGGAGATTTCTCAATTTCGGGGTGTCTAGACTCCACCGACTGCCTCTTGCTTGTCAAAGACAGTATCGACATCCTCATCGAAACCAGCCGTCGCGAATATTCCATCCCATCGAAGTTCAATTTCGAGTCTTGGGACCCGATTAATGGCGGGCGGTTAACATTCCCGAATGGGAATAAACGAATCAGCAAAGAACAGCTTTCGAGAGCGATCAAGCACCTCTCTCAGGCAAACGGTCCAAGCTATGACGCAGAAGAGTTCACGCTCTACGATCATGGTGATGATCCTTTCCTTCTCGTCGCCTACGGGAAAGGAATCATGATTGCCCCCCGTATCACAGACTGCCCTACTGAGGAATAGCCACGATTAGACAGTCATTCCAATCCCTTACAGCATCATATTGCCGGATTGTTCGAGCAGAAACTTGACCAATGTGCTGCGTCATTCGTCAACGCGGAAAACACCGTCCCGCGGTCGATAAAAAAGAATTCACAGATGCCAACATGCCAAGACTGCGGTAACCAGACCGCATTCGAGCACGAAGTGAGTGGTACCGAAACCCGTGTCTATGACCCCGATACCAGCAAGCTAGATGGGGTGGACACTGAATCGCTGAACACCGAATCCGTCACATGCGCGGAGTGCGGTTCATCGAACATCAACCGGGATTCTCGATAGCAATGAGTGCGACAGCCTCTCAACCCCGTCTATTAGAACAGAGTTCTCAACAGCCAGTTGCAGACCGGCTCAACGCAGCCAACAACTGGAATGGCGAATCCCTCGACTCCGTCGCTGTGTTCAAGGAGTACACGACCACCAACGAGGGCGAGTGCGGAACACGACCGCATGTCCTCAACCATCAGGTTCCAATCTCGATCGGAGAAGCGATCCTGACAACGCTCCCGCTTTCTCCCCTGTACCAATATCATCGGAAGACCGAGCAAGTGACGGCTTGGCGGGTTGGTGAAACGTCAAAGGCACTCATCCGACTGGACACTCAAACCCGCACGCTATATCTCCTTCCCGCTCTTGGTGAAACACAGCTAGACGCATTCTGGATGCTGGCTTTCAGCCTTCGGTTCCGTCACCCATTCACGCTGACCTACCTCACAGTATCGACCGTCGAATCGGTGCTATCCATTATCCCTCCGTCGTGGCGAGAAGGTGCAGAGGAGCTACTCTACAACCACTTCGACCGAGACACGCCTCGCATGACCTTCAATTAAGTACCAATATTGGCGTCCTCAAACACCGGTTGAGGAATATCGGGCCGCACACGGGTTTGCTCCTACTGCTAACATTCGAACGAAACAGCTCCGCGAATGCTTTCCACCAGCCTACGTCAAGAAACTTCAAGAGCAATATCTCGTCTACAGGTGTGGCGCGAGTAGAACAAACGGTCGTTGAATACCGAAAATGGACATACCGCCAACCACAATATGAACGCACTCACAAAAGCGCTCGACGACATTCTCAAGCCGGAGTTCACTCGGTTCAATCGAGGCCGGAAACGGCCAACGAAGCGATCGATCGAACGACTCACCAAAGAATACGGACCTCCTGGCGAAGAAGACCACCATACGGTCACCTACTATCTCGTCGAGGTCGAGCTCGGATACCTTCGCGACCTCAACGCTAATCCACCAACGTACCCTGCTGCCCGAATAACATACCTCTCAGAAGACGGGCGACTCAACCAATGTGTGATGAAAGCCGTTCCCAACGAAGACGGTAAACTTGAACCAAAAAGCGGGGTCAAGCCAGTTGTCGTTCGTCCTTGGATGGAGGGCACAGCCGCTACCGAGGAGCAGTGGCAGGAGTACGCTCCGATCCTGCATCGGGCTCACGGCTTGTCTCTCTCCCCCAACGAAGAGTAGGTCTTAGAACCGGAAAATCGCTGGACAGATGACGATTGTTTTTATCCCCCTTCCAGCCCGAGGGATACTATGAATAGGAGGAGTACCCGCAACACCCACTCTCAGAGAGGTATCCGAATCTATGGTTGACGCAACGTGGTCCCGAACGTGCCCGTGTGGAGCGAAAGTCCAAGTGAACCTACTTGGACAGCACCACCACACCGACTGCGAGCACAACCCGCTCCATCCAGGATGCTGTAGTGATCCTTCCGTCAAACGACTCTGGTACTTCGACGGGTCTGCGGGAACTCGATGCGAGTCATGCGGTGAGACATGGAATGAGACCCTCAGAAAGAAGGTTTCCGCAATGGCGTCCCATCTCGTCGACGATTTCAATATCGAGCCTAAAGCACGTGGCGTGATCTACCAGCAGAACCGAAAAGCAATCACACGTAGTATCGGAACACCCGATAGCACTCACAATACAATGGACGACTCACGAAAAGTCGAGATACTGGAAGCACTGATCGATGACTCACTCTGGGGGCTCGTAAGCGTCTCTCCCAGCAGTGATGAAGGTACCATTCTCTACGAGCGAGGGGCCAGTCGCGTTGGCGGCGAACCTGCAATAGAAATCCCTCACGAGAATCCGCATCTCGTTGACGAAAGCCAGCAGCAAGATCCGCTCACGGGAGGGGTAGAAAACGTTCCGGGAACCAGCCCGCCACAGAAGTCCTTGGAGGAACTACTTTCCGAGTATGGATGCCTAATGAAACAACGCGACGGCTTCACGTACGTAGTCGTGGACGAGAACGTCGCCTCAAAACGACCTGCTAAAAACTGAAACAATCGAAGAGAAATATCGATGAGTGAAAGTCAGCGTCAATAGGCGATCAGAACGCATCAGTGGATCACGAAATTACATCTTATATTATTCTCGTTGATTCCAAGCTTCTCACTGCTCCATTCAGCAATCTCAGATAATCGGGCTTGGCTCATAATCCCGGTAGTATGGACCTGTATGTTTGGCCTTATTATGAGCGGTGCATTAATATTTCTAATAGAAGACTCTTATCAATGGCTGAGAACGAATGATGGGGATAAAATTAAGCCTCGTGGACGATATCGAGATCGCAAGTACGCCAGCAGATCGCTCACAAAAAGAATCCAACCGATTACTCGCATGGAGAGGTGAATAATGCATTTCACTGCAACAGATGGCCTTATTGTTGGACTCAGCCTAGGAAGCCTTCTAGCGTGGCAAGCGGTCCTTCCTGAGTGGTTCACAGTGGCGGTTATGGCTGGTTTAGTGCTTTTGAGTAGTGCGTCTAAATTGACGCATAGCACGGATACACCTATCGGGGGCGGAGAGTAAAATGTCTAACTACACAGTGGAACGAGAATCACCACTCCGTTACCAATCCGCATCCACTTACAGATGAAATTAAAGATCCTATCAATCACGCTTATCTTGGTCCTCTCAGCAGGTTGTGGCGGATTCCTATCAGATCCTACACCGACGCCAGAGCAAACCGAATCAGCACCAGAAACTATCGAGCGCACTTCTACAGCTGATCCAACTCCTGAAGTAGCAGATGCAAGCAGACAACGGTTTCAATTCGAGGATTCTCCGTTTAGGAAAGAGCGGGTTATTGTAGGAATCAATGATACCGTAAATTATGGTAACTTCACCTCTGCCGCATCTGATGCACTATCGTATTGGAACAAATATGGTAGTACATATGGCAGGTACGACGCTCACTTCGTGCTACAACCAAATGCCACGAACCCCGATATTGAGTTGCGGCGTTCAAAACAGGTTAACTGCCCGAAGGAGAGACAGATCGGATGTTCTCCAACTCCTGCCGAAGAGACTGTTTTCAATGGCAGCTCCAATCACACTGCATTTGTTGATAACACAACAGTTATCGTCCGCATTGAAAGTAGCTCAGAAACGAACTGGCGGATGGATAGGAACAACGTCATTCATGAAATGGGCCACATGCTTGGCCTAAACCACTATAATTATCCAATCTGGGTCATGGCCCCTCCTGGGAAAGGCATCAAGCACTCTGTTAAGGACGTATCTGAGACATCGTATCCTTGGCGTGATCCAGAGTTGAAGGTGTACGTAGATACATCGAATGTATCCAAGAGCGAACAGTCGCAGGTGGTGAATTCAACTCAAGAGGTTATTGAGTACTATAATTCGGGCGCAGAGGATACCCGAATCAAGGAGTTGAATCTTGAGTTGACGGATTCGCAGTACAAGGCTGATATTATCATTAACCCCGGAGCGAACGCATCTGACATCTACCCGAAAGGACGAAGCGTTGACCGAGATGCAAATCTGGAGTATCTCGTCAAAGTTGTTATAAATGTTGGCGCTGAAGATACTGACCGGTCGTACGATCTCATTGGGCGTATGATGGCCTACCTAACTCGGCCAGGTAGTCCCCCACCGGAGTTCAAACAAGTAACTGTGGGCACAAAGCAGGGATAAGAAATCTAAATCTGTACCAGTACCGCCAACCCACCTTCGGGATTGGTATACATATCGTTCTACGTGTCGGTAACAAGCAACTTATTGAATTGTCATTTCATTTTCCAATTGTTGAATATACAGTTGTTCCAGCGAGTGTTTTTAGCTCCCCAAAAGGGGTAGAGGTTTCCAGATATGAACTCAATGAAGACCCTAACAGCACGCGAAGCGTACCATGACTGCCTCCAGTTCTTCGAGAAGACGATTCGACCCTCAATGGAGATTGCGCTCTCAAACGGGACCTTCGGAATCTCGTTCAGTGGGAGGGTGGATCCATGCAGTGACTTCGAAGTGAAGGTAACTGCTACCCACGCAGCGCTGGTAGCATTCGTCAAGCGGTACCCTAGTGCGGAGTTCAAATTCCACTCTGAGCGAAACCGAATCCCCGGCGTTAGCGATGCTGCTCTCAAAGATGACCCGCTAAACACTCAGTACATCGTTTTCACCATGAATTTTACCCCCTACGGAACGATGTTTGGAGGTTCTTCGGACAACGACGGGGGGAACAAAACATTCGCCAAGTGTGGCGAAAATGAAAGTGCAGGTCGCGGTGAGATTGAAGAATCCAAATCGTCCGGACCGATGGAGGTACCACCTGGCCCGTCCGGCCCCACTAATACATCTTCTCCTGTCACACCAGCTACCGCGTAACTGAGCAATCCAATCGGCCTAACAATTTCTGATAAACCAAGAGGTGTTATCTATCAGGAGGTATAGTTTGTCGCATATATGGTGCAGTTTCATGCCCCTACAGATACTGGGCAAGGAAAATCTCCGTCACAACAGCAGACAACAGTTCTGCTGGTAGACGATGAACCGGACTTCCTCTCTCTTGCTAAATCAGAACTGGAGGATCAAATAGAAGAAACAAAATTCATCACTGCATCATCGGTCAGAAAGGCCCATTTCCGTCTATCCGAACTCGATATCTCTTGTATCGTTTCTGATTACGATATGCCTGCTAAGAGCGGTTTACAGTTCCTTGAAGAAGTTCGCGAAGACCACCCTAACCTTCCGTTCATCCTATTTACAGCGCAAGGCTCAGAAAATCTCGCCAGTAAAGCGATCTCAGCCGGCGTCACTGACTACCTCCAGAAACGCGATGGCGGTCAATTCGACATTCTCGCAAACCGAGTCATAAACGCTGTCAAACAGTATCAAGCAGAACAGACACAGAAGAAGCTCGCTGAAACAGCAAGTCGATTACGTGCCGTCGTTAACAGTACCCCTGACTCTATCTTTATCATTGACAGCGCTGGGGCGATCGTCGACGTCAATGAGCAAGCGGAAAAAACGCTCCAGTATAACCACAGCGAACTTGTGGGAAAACCGCTCTCATCAGTTATCACTTCCCGTGAAATCAATGATAGCATACCAGATGTAATCGGAAGTAGATCCAGAGTCCGGTTCGAGGGCCACCATACTCGTCGGCGTGGGTCAAAGTATCCCGTTGAGGTCCGGATCAAAGAGATAGACCATGCTGACACAGACCAATATATTGTCATTGCACAAGACATCACCTCTCAGAAAAAGCACAAGCAGACAATCGACGAGTTGAACGAGACCGCGATGGCTTTGATGCAGTCTCGGTCGAAAGAGGAAGTCGCAGAAATAACGGTCCAGACTGCAAGAGAAGAGTTGACGATACCATTCATAGGCATTTGGTTCCAAGACGACAAGCACGATGTCCTAACACCAGTCAAGCAGACTGGGAAAGCAGAAGAGACACTCGGAGCACAATCTGAGATACCGCTGGAAGGTGCAGTCGCTGATGTGTGGGGTGAAAAAGAACCTTGCATCTTCGAGGGAATACAAACCCCCGAAACACGGTACCCAGAAGATGTAAGTGTCGAAGATGAAATGCTGTTCCCGCTCGGTGAATTCGGGATGATGATCGTCTCCGTCACCGACTCTCGACTTTATAGAGAAGAAGATATCAATCTGGCCAAGCTCCTCGCGACGAACGCGCAGCGAGCACTGAAACAAACTGACCGGGAAGAGCAAGTTCGTGCTGAGAAGATGTTTTTCGACGCCGCGATCAACACCGTCGAAGACCTCTTTTTTGCTATCGACGAAAACGAGAACCTCATCCGGTGGAACGATCAGGTTTCGGCAGTCACAGGAAATGAAGCGACCTACATCGGCTCACCAACTCTTGACGACATATTCAATTCTGAAGACAGGGGGAAGATAACTCACGGTATCAACGAGGGATTTGAAACGGGAGGGTCACGGGTGAAAGCGACAATTCAAACGGTCGAAGGCCCTCAGACATTCGAGTTTAAATCGTCGAAGATGGACTACCCTATTAACGACGAAACGTACCTCATCACACTTGGGCGCAACATAACCCCCTTAGAGGAAAAACAAGCAGAGCTCCGTCAGAAGAACGAGCGGTTGGATAAGTTTAGCAGAGTCGTCTCTCACGACCTTCAGAGCCCCATCAATATCGCTTCAGGAAACTTCGGCATAGTTCGAGACGACATCAGTGATGAGCACGCTAGAAACGCGGAAGCGGTCGAGAATGCGCACAGCCGGATGGAGAACCTCGTCAACGATTTACTCACACTTGCTCGCCAGGGCCAGCAAGCGATCGAAATCGAATCGGTATCACTGGACCGCCTCGCGAGGAAATG
Organism: Haloarcula sp. K1; assembly: GCF_001647155.1. Lineage (NCBI taxonomy): Archaea > Methanobacteriati > Methanobacteriota > Halobacteria > Halobacteriales > Haloarculaceae > Haloarcula > Haloarcula sp. K1. Next base: position 13,626 of record NZ_LRHL01000046.1, on the reverse strand, counting down.
CTGGGAAATCGTTGACGCCTCAGACGCAGACTTAGAGGTCCGCTCCAGCGAAAATATTCAGGCAGACCCTTCTCAACTGCAGCAGTTACTTGAAAACCTGATGAAGAACGCGGTCACACACGGAGGGAACGATATAACGGTTACAATCGGTACCCTTGAGGACGGATTCTACGTTGAAGATAACGGAAGTGGAATCCCTGGTGACAAAATGGACCACATCTTCGACACTGGATTCACGACGTCTGACAGCGGCTCTGGTATCGGACTGATGATCGTTAGCGACATCGCGGAGAACCACAGCTGGGGGATCAATGTTACTGAAAGCGACAGTGGGGGCGCGCGATTCGAGTTCACTGAATCGCCTTGACCAGTGTAGAAGGCACTTATGCCAGGCGGAGACAAGTTTACACAACACCACATCCGGTAGCGAGGTGAACTAGGGGCCTCTTGGTTTACATCTCCTCACCGTTGAGAGCGCCAGAATTGTTCTAATTTCGGTTGAAGCTCACCCGGTTTTACTGGTGTAAACTCATCTCTGACGTGCTTGGGGAAATGTTCTCGAACGTCGCTGAATCGGTCCGAGCGAGCGTACCGCTCGTCCGCCACAACACGGACTCCGATGTCGTCCGTCCCCCGAATCACGCGACCTAACGCTTGCCGTGTCTTGCGGATCGCGGGGACCGTATACGCGTAGTCGAATCCGTTCCCACCACCAAATCGGTAGCCGTATGCCGCTTCAATCGCTTCTGCCAATTCCGAGCCCGTGTGAGCAATCGGGACGCCGCAAATAACTGCCCCAGACAGTTTGTCGCCAGAGAAGTCAACACCCTCGACGAGCGTTCCGCGAAGCCCCGTCGTCAACACCTTCGGCTCACCACTGATGAATTCGCGTTTCAATCGTTCTGTTTCCGCGTCAGAACTGCTTTCATCAGAGAGAACCGGCTTCGAAACAGCCTGATTCTTCTCAAGAACCTGCGCCGCCCAGTTAGCCTCAGCGTAGCTCGGCATGAATACCAAAACGTTTCCTGGAGTCGTCGTTGCGACGGTTGTGATGATGTCGTTATACTGGTCGCGAAGATCACGATGCTCCTCAGGGGGCCACCGATTCGAGTACGTAAATTTCGGTACGTCAACCGCGAAGCTCGCGCGATTCTCTTTCGGAAAGTCCATCTTGAACATCGACTTCTCTACACGACGCTTCCGCTCATCTGGATCAAGCGTCTCCCGTTTAGACTCATCGTCTTCGCCCCCATCACCACCGTCCTCTGTATTAGAACCATCCACTGACTGTTGAGAGGTGTTGGATTGATCCTGGTTGTAGCGTGCCGCTGCTTTGGTCACAAGGCTGTGGGAGGGTTGAAGACCCTCCTCTAGCAGGTCCACACCGGTCTCTTCGCTATACACGTCGATGGGGGCCAACGTCGCGCTCTGGAGGATAGTACCACCGAAGGCGTCGAGCGTGGCGGCGATCTCCTTCTCAGGGATGCAGTTGTTCACCTTGAGTTCTGCACGGAAGCCAGCTCGCCACGGGCAATCGTCTGGGATATCCGAAGTAGGTTCTTCTGGAATCAGCAGGATTTCGCGGAAGTATTCGGTATGGTTACCGATCAGCCATCGGTGGAGAAGCTCTCGGACTTCTGTGATTGCGAAATCGCCTTCAGGCATCCTGTGTTCAACTTTCCGAGCGACAGCATCTCGGATACTGCCTACAGCGTAAGAGAGATAGAGCGCTTGGACCCAGTCACCCTCCTCAGCGTTTGCGTCGACCCACCGCTCAAGGATGTCACCGTCCTTCCCTTCCTCGTTTTGAATCTGGATTGAGTGTTCTGATAGTGCGTCTGGCCCAGCACGTATCGCTCGCTTCCAATTCGAGCCATATTCCTGTTTTAAGAACTCAGTAATACGATTAGCGAACAGTTGCCTGATTTCCTTGAGGAAAACGTAGAGCGCCTTGATCTGGTTCTGTTCGAAACTCCCTCGCTCCTCCATCGCACGAACGAGCGACACTTTTCGGTGATATCCATTTCCGTTCAACCACTTGAGAGCCTTCGAGACATCCCCAATCGCGTAGTTCAGCGTGTTCATCGTAACCGCGTGCGAAAGTTCGTCTCGAACCTCGCTAACGAGTTCGTGAGCCTCATCGACTATGAGGAGCGTTTCCTCGTTCATTACGCGTCCCGTGAATCCTTCCACGGTCAGGGGGGCAAATACGTGGGCGTAGTTCCCGATGAGGACATCGCCTCCGGTCGCCATCTGTTTCATCGCGATGTGTGGGCACGTTCCAGCGCGAACGCCGTTCGCCATCGTCTCGATAGCCGTCATCCCCTCATCGACAGTCACCGGTTGCTTGTCTTGGTAGTCGTTGGCGAAATGTTGCGCGAAGAAAGGGCAGTACTCTTCACCCTCCGCTACTGGGATAGAGTCTTGATACGGTGCTTTCGCTCCACCAGCCATCAGTGGTTCGGCATCGGACTCGGCACGAGCTGCGAGCTCATAGGCGGCTTCAGCCTTAACCTCAACAACTCCGTCATTTGACGCTTCTCTCATCAGCCGGTCCGTGTTCTCCTTGAGTTCGTCGCACTTGTGGTAGATGTCCTTGGACTCAACCACACCCGCGTCCACGAACGGACAGACATCTGCCTTCCCAACCAGAGTCAGTCCCTCAAAATCGCCTCCATGCGCGTTAATCTCTTTCAGGTCGTCCTCGAACGCCCGGATCTGCTGCTTCTTACTCGTGATGACGAGGATTCGTTGGTACTTCGTGTTCGGATTCCTGACAAGTGTCAGCCCTGCTGTGAGTGCGATCAAGGTCTTTCCGGTTCCGCACGGTCCCTCGAGAAGATATACTCCATTGTCCCGGAGTATATCAATCGCAGTCGTGATACCTCGCGTTTGCTTGTCGTATGGGTCGTAGGGAAAGATATCCCGCCAATCTGTACCCTGACCCTGTGCTTTCTGACCTGCCATAGCTATCTCCGCTGCAACACTCTGTTATAGATTCGTTCCCACTTCGTCGTGTTACCTCTTTCCACATACTGTAGTCTACTTTGTTCAATGCACAACCAGCTATAGTCAGACCCCTTATCCCCGAAACTTCATAAGCGAAAGCGTCACATTCCAGGGTGAATGAACGATTCCACAGACTCCAATGAGGTAGAACAGACTGAGCTTGGCTTCGACGGCGAGTCTGCTACTCAAGAGGACCGCATAGAGGAACTGGCGGAAGAAAACGAGATGCTCCGCTCACAGAACGAGCAACTGGAGATGAAGCTCGTCGACGCGAATGCCGAGCGGAACAAACAAGAACAGAAGGCCGACCGTCTCCGTCGAGAGAACCAGAAGCTCAAGGATGATCCACTGTTCATCGCGACGGTACAGGAAGTGACGGACGACGGTCTCGTAATCAAGCAACACGGAAACAATCAGGAAGCGCTCACGGAGGTCACCGACGAGAAGCGAGAACGCATCGAAGCCGGCGACCGCGTCACGATCAACAACGCTCTGTCCATCGTCGACGTAATGGATTCGGAAACCGATACCCGCGTGCAGGCGATGCAGATCGACCAATCGCCGGATGTCACCTACGCCGACATCGGCGGCGTGGACACGCAACTGGCAGAGGTCCGTGAGACCGTCGAGATGCCTCTCAAATCGCCTGAGATGTTCAACGAGGTAGGCATCAACCCGCCGTCCGGAATCCTCCTACACGGCCCGCCGGGGACTGGAAAAACGATGCTTGCGAAGGCCGTCGCCAACCAGACCGACGCGACATTCATCAAGATGGCCGGCTCCGAACTAGTCCACAAATTCATAGGCGAGGGCTCGAAACTCGTTCGGGACCTCTTCGAGACCGCTCGTGAGAACGAACCAGCCGTCCTCTTCATCGACGAGATCGATGCAATCGCGTCCAAGCGGACGGACTCAAAGACCAGCGGTGATGCTGAAGTGCAGCGGACCCTAATGCAACTCCTATCGGAACTCGACGGTTTCGACGACCGAGGCGATGTCCGAATCATCGCGGCGACGAACCGATTCGATATGCTTGACGATGCACTACTGCGCCCTGGTCGCTTCGATCGTCTAATCGAGGTCCCAAAACCCGCCGTCAGCGGCCGTAAGCAGATCTTCGAGATCCACTCGCGAGAGATGAACACCGTAGACGATATCGACTTCGAAGCCCTCGCAGAGATGGCCGAAGATACCTCCGGTGCGGAAATCGAAGCAATCTGCACAGAAGCCGGAATGTTCGCAATCCGGGACGGGCGCACTGTCGTCAAGACCTCGGACTTCGAAGCCGCATACGAGAAGATCCGGATGGAAGATGACGAGGACACGGAGGCGAGCCCGTCATCTCTCGCCTTCGCCTAATCGCCATGGACAACCCGAATGATCCACAACAAGAGTTCAACGCAAAACTTGCCAACCATCGCGCCGACACACCCAGAGAAAGCTCCAAGCGTCGAAAACGACCGCTCTGCTCTCTCTCACCGTCATCGGCGTAAGTAGCGCTCTCGCGTGGCTTCTATTCGGAGTCTGCTGTCTCCAAGCTCGCCGAGCCCTCAAGCGGTGATGCACGCGGTACTCTATTAGTTGCGCCTGTCAGCGATGTATTCTCTGTGGAGCAGTTAGTTTTTCTCCTCCCTTCCAGCTGGAGGAGTTATCTTGAGATGAGTTCTGGACAATCTGAGCTGGATGACTACGGCATAGCAGTCCCTCAGTCTACAATCAATACTAATGAAGGTCAATCGGACTGCAGGCCCAAACTGGGCTTTGAGACTCCGCCATCTGCTCCGTCACTCGCAGACGACGTCGCCGCCGCGAGAAGCGCCGACTGGATCGTATTCACCGGACGCTATCCCTACGTCTTCGATGCAGCACGACTTGGCTTTAGTATCGGCCATCGAGAGGACTCCTCTTACCAATGGACGCCAGATGAAGTCCGTCTCCCAATCCACTTTCTCGACAATAATTACCAAGACGCCGATCTGGAGCGGTTCGTCAAAAGAGCCCTCAAGTTCGAACCTGAGATTGCAGTCTTGGGCGACATCTACAACGAAGACGACCTCCAGTCCTACTTAGATGCGGCTGACGAAATCTGGGAATCATTTCCGGAGATGGAACTGATGCTCGTTCCCAAATGCAGTGGTGTTCTTGAGGACATCCCCTCCGAGTTCGTACTCGGGTACGCGAACGGATCGTCCCAAATCCAAGCAATAGATGTTGCTTCCCGTCGGAAGTGGAGAAGTATCGAGAATCGACTGCACATCCTCGGCGGGACACCTCTATCCACATACGAGGAAATCGTCGCACTCACCAAGGAGTGGGTGACTGGCGAATCACCTGCAAACATCGCCGGCCTCGACTGGAACGGTTACCAACGATACGCCGAAGAGCACGGAGACTACGCTTCTGCGGCTGGGGGATGGCACCGAAACCTACGCGATCAGTATCTTCCCGCGAGGGACCTCATCCGCTACTCGCTGTTGAACGCGAAGCACTTCTGGATCAGCAAAGGCATCTGGCCGAATGTCGACGTCGACGACCTTCCGACCAGATCGGAACTCTTGGGCGCGAACCAGAGCGGACCGGTACCGTTGAATGCCCAATCAGACCGTCGTGAGCTTGTCCTCTCCCCACCACCGTCGAACAGACGGCACGAAACACCGATATACCGAACGGACAGCACGCAGGCCGAAATTATCGAGCCGCTCTCCCCTCTGGCTTCAGTCCTCAATGCTGCCGAGTGGTCGCCAAGTGGTGTATTCTCTAAATCTGTTCGCTACCAGACACCGAAGGCTCATCACGTCGAGTTGACGTGTACCGGCTGTGGCGCGCACATCCTTGCAGAACCCAAAGAATGTACCGGGGTACAGAATACTTATCGCCAAGACGGAGAGATTTTGGAACCACCTACATTCCAGATCGTTTCATACGAGCACCAGACGGAATCCCAGTCGAACGACTACGAGTCAGTCCCACAGCAGGGGCCATCCACATTAGAATCACGGAAGCGGTTCCCGCAAATTCACGCCTACTGCTCGGATACCTGTCGGCAGCGTACTGAAAGGCAGACTCCCCGTTTGCTTCTTAGCGCAGATTCGACTTCCAAGGGGTCAGAGGATTCATATCCAGATGGAGAACTGATCGCAGAGCTTACCCTCACCACCAAATAACGCTTGTTGGTTTTTATGCTCCAATGGAATGAGAGTCAATGAAATTTGGACTTGAGCCGCGGTTTGACCGAGAAGAACTGAAAGCGCTCAGCGATGACAAGCTAATCGAACTTCAGCAGTACGCACAGTCCAACTTGCCACATCAGCAGACGTACACGGAAGCCGACTACCAGATGATGCTGGACGAAATCAAAGAGCGGTTTAAAATGAAGTGCGAAGCTGAGTCGCATTTCGGGACGGAACTGACTGACCTCCAAGTCGGTGACGAGGCTGGCCTCATCGAAATCGAAAGTCGGTCAGGCTACATACGCATCGCAATCGAGCGCACTCCAAGTGAAGAAGCCGATCGTATGAAGCTCCAAGTCCCCAGTGGCAACAACGCTGAGGACTACACCGACGAAGAACTCATCGCGACTGCTGGACGGTGGTTCAGTCGTCACGCAACGTGGGAAGACTTCGCTACAGACACCTAATCAGAGCACGTTCCTGTGTCTTCCGTGGAACCCAGCTGCTAGTTTCTATCCCTCCACTGGGGAATGAGGTAGTGAGCAGGAGATAACGTGCCTACTCGCAGAATTATAGATCATGTCACCGACACCCGAATACCAACCAGGAATACCGAACAAGATAGTCGCGACGGTCAAAGAGATGAGAGACGCTCTGATAACCCGTAAACTCGGGGAAGACTGCTCTCCGTCCGATAACCGGCGCGTTCTCGATGGGTACTGCCACGAGAACGCCTATCACATCGCGAAGATCCTCCTTGAACGCGGATACGAACCATACGTGGTTTGGGGCGCAGTCTCCGCCACGCAAGGTCACTCACTCAAGATCGACACCATTGACCAACTGGAGCAAACAGACCGAATACACTTCTGGGTCGAAATCCACCCAAGGAGCGTCGACGAAGCAGACCATCCCATAGACGAGATTACCAGCCCAGTTATCATAGACCTGTGCAGTGAGACAATCGGTCACGTCAATTGCCCCTACGTGTCGCTGCAACGGCCTGCCAGATACCAACGGATGGGCGTTGACCCATCGTACATCCGGTTCGAACGATCATTCGAACCGGAAGACCTCATCTCAAAGGAAAGCTACCAGCGTCTACGTGAGCGCTCTCCTGAGCTATTCAGTACTTGCCCGTGGGACAACGATGAGCCAACGGCCTGCACAGATGTAGACGAACAGAGACACAAACGTAACTCACTCGACACCCAATAACAATGGCGCGAAGAGGCGGATACAGAACGGATGCACAGAAACACGGCGGTGGGAAGACCCGCCAGCAACAGGTTCGAAACAAAATCAACCGGCATCGTCGCCGCCTCCGTGAAAACGGGCTTGAAGACCTCGTGTTCAGTACGAAGCCAGCATCGGTAGCCCGCGGTGATGACACCGATTACGCGATCTTTGGAGTTTACAAGGACGGGTCAGAATGGGTACTTACCGGGCTCGCGGCCACCGACAAGATTGAAAAAGTGAACCGACACCGAGGAGGTGGCTACTCTCGAACCGAGGTTCGAGGTCGATATGTCGCAACTGGCGGCTCCAACGGCATCAAGCCCAACAAGGGTATCGAAATCAAGCGATTTGACACCAAGACAGCCGCCCTAAAATACGTCTCAGCAGAAGGAAGCGAACGAGTTGAAACAGGATCATATCTGGTCCGCTCAAAACACAACCCTCGGACTCGCCGCGAAGAGGTCGACAAGAACGAGTTCCAGAAGTTCAGGCAGAAGGCCACCATCGTTCGAGAATAGTCCCGAGAAACAGCCATGCCAAACACATCACCACTCCTCAAGTACATCTTGCACGACAACAACAAGCAACTAGACCACATCAACAACCGAGACAAACTCCGAGACGCGATCCGGAAACGAGACGAAACACTATTTTCAGCCCTAGCCGGCAAGCAGATCACGCGTCTCGCGAAGACCCTATCGTGGGATGACTACAATTTCACTCCGCGTGGTGAACAAACCAAGCGAGCGAAAGCTACCATCCTTGAGGAGGTGAACAACAAGACACTATCCGTGCTCGCTCCAGACGGAGTCGTCTACCAACTTGGAGATATCATCCGGTTCGAAGCGACGACATCGGCAGTGTGGGGAGGAACAAAAAGTCAGAAATCTCAGACATACAAAAATCAGATCGACTTCTTGAGCAACAATACGGCATCCATCTCCCGGATGCCGACGTACAGCAACACGCCATCGGACTCCCCGACCGCATACTTCTCACGGACCGACATCGAACTCGTTTCTCGAAGCAATCTTCAGGACTATCGAGACCGCTATACCGAGGGAAGTGATATCGACATTCCATCGTCCGTAAATGGCTGGGAACTTACTGAGACGAAAACCTACGAGAAGGACCAGACTACACTTCCCACGAACCTCGTCACACGGATGCAGTGGTCAAATGGAGAGAGTACGTACATCACTGCCCAATGGCGCGGCGGGTACAGCACATGGCGTCTATCCACTCCGTGTGAAGGGGTGTTGACTGGCGAGAATATCGACGAGTACTTATACGAAATCGATGTCCCGCAACAGGTCGTTCGGACAGACACCATCATCACGCTTGCGACCGCCGCGATGAAGGAACTCAACCCCCACGACTTCCAAGACCCCTACGACCTCAGGAAGCCAGAGGACATCGAGCATCCGGACAAAATGCTCGTCGCCCCAGTCCCGGTTAAACTGCCAGCGCAGCTTGGAGACTGGCGCGTCGACGAACGACGGAAACGTCAGGTAGTATGGAAGAACACGAATCCGCAGTCGGCATGGAGTTCGTTCACCGTCAAGATTGACTACCACGGCGGTGTCTCAGTCCGGAACGAAGCCGAAGAGGAATCCCACGACCGTCGCCTCATAGAAAAGTACAGTCCGAACGGAACACCGTTCAACGGAAATATCGAAGTGGACTACGCCTGGAGACGTCGCGAGATGTTCCGTGAAAACTGGTTCTACGGTATCGCATTTATGATACAGTCGAGTCGAACATCAGTTGAAAACAGTACGCTTACCCGACTCAACGAACAGACGCCTGAAAAAGTCGACATCGAAGCGTTCAATCACGGCATTGACATGGACCCACAGAAGACGATGAACCGTGAAAACGGGACGTTATTCGCCTACGGACAGGGTTCTCAACCAACTCGCGGACGGGGCTAAGCCTCATCTAGCTCTACGCGACCGTCTGGTTGATGAGCGGTGAACTGCCAAGTTGTCCCGTCCACGTTTTCAAATGGGCCTCTATCTACAAGCTCCTTAGTTCGTTTTCGGATCATGGTTTTTTCTTGCATGCCTGTTTGCCGGGTATAGATCTCTTGAATTTTAGTGATTGACACCTGTTCCGGATTCCACGCCTGAATTACCTGGAAGACAGCCACATCCCGGTAATCGAAATTGGGAGTCGTCAAATCTTCAACGCTCCCATCGGTCCCAACTCCAACGGTGTTTTCAACATACGTGAGCCGGTCAGCGATTTCGTCAACAGTTTCATTGGTCGTAGCCGCCTCTCCGCAAATTTTCACGAGTATATCAAGTAGTTCTTCGACTTGGTTATCTTCAACATCATCACGAAGGCTATCGATCCGGTCTAGGAGATGGTCGTTCGGCATATTTACCGATATGATATCATATACTAAAAATCCATACTCTCGGACGGTTAACTCCAAACCTGTCCTGTAGTGTTTTTCTCTCCCCATATCGGGTAGAGGGTATAATAGAGATGGCACCAAGCACAAAATCAAGCAGTGTCTCAGGGACTGAAGCGCGATCCTATCTTCAGACAGAGATCAAGCGTATTGCTCAATTCCTCAGCCAACGAGGATTCAGCACATCACATCAACCAAAGGATGTTGGGACTGGCAATGGCTCAGATAGCCGCCACCTCTCTATCGAAGTAAAGGTCGAACAAGACCAACGAGCAGAACTCGAAAAAGCTCTCAAAGACGTCAAGACAACCGCCTCCTACCGTGTGATTTGGCCAGAAGACACATCGGCTCTACGTGGATGGCCGTCAGCTACTAGCGAGTCTCGTCAGAGCAGTCGAACCGCAATCGTCACGTCAGCACCCGACTCTGGATTTGATGCTCAAGAGGAGGCACAGCAACGGGCTTCATTTCTCTGATGGAACACCGTAAGGGTGTTTCACACTATATGATGGTACAAAAACCAGTTCGCTGAGATGTATCAAAGTAAGCATGATACCAGAAGAATTAATTAAGCTAATTGTTGTATATATGGCGCAGACATCCCATGCGTCTTTCAATATTCAAATCTGATAATTACTACTCAAAGACTATATCCCAAAACGTAGTCATACATACTCAACACCTCCAGAATTCATAAATGAACGTGCAATCGCCACAAACCAAACGCCCTGATATCCGGTCAGAAATCGAAGAGGAACGGGTTTGGAATTTCGTCGATAGAGTACTTGTCGACAGTCTCTCACGGGAGATTGCGCAAAAACATTTGCGGCCAACACAGACCGTCGAGTTGACTGCTCTGAGTCTCAAGCAGATGATTCCACAACCAGAACACTGCTATCAAAACACTTTCCTCAGCAATTGGAGCGTGTCGATAGCAGAGACTGTTGGGACAGACGTAATTTCTGAGAGTCTCGAGAAAACTCAGCGAATGACCCCATCGAAATCGGTCAAGCAATTCTCGTATAAACAGGCCGTTCTCTGTATATCCTGCTTCATTGCTAAAGAACTCGACGCCTACCTATCAAACTCTCCCGACGACGCAAACCGAATTTTTAGTCTCGCCGAGGATATTAAATTCAGCCGACAAGAACTCATACAAGAGGCACACCGCTGAATCTGTTTATATCCCTCCAGAGGAAGTGAGGGTACACTTATGTCAGGATATCCGCCAGGCGTCAGCTCTGGCACGTCAAGAGCTCCGTGGAACCAACCTGCTGCTCCAGAATGTGGGTGCTGTGAAGAGATCATCCACGACGAAAATGACCATAGCGATGACTGCGTAAACGCAGAGATGGATGCAACTGATATTCGCACTCAGCGTGAAGAAAATGCGAAAGCAGACAGAGCCGAGGCAAAGATCGAAGAGCAGCGACTTCAAAAGCAATCCAAATGAGTTATCGAGGCCTCAGTGCAGACCCAGAAGGCTTGCTAGTTTTTGATGAACCCACAAGTGTCCAAGTTCATGATGGCTCCGGGTACTCGTCTGTTTCTGTTGAGGTTCTCCCATACAACGCCCTACTCGACGAACAGGAGCACGCAGATAGAGGAGTCGAACTATGGCTTGGTGACGAAACGTACTATCTCCCCGAAGGCGCGACGTATACCACCATTACAGACCTTGCTACGGTTCCGTCAAGGATCGAAGTAGCAACGTACGATTCAATCGATAGGCAATCGCACCAAACGGTAGAGTCGTGAATGTAGTTTATACTCTCTGTCCGAAGTGAAGAGTAATCGATTCAGAGAAAAAAAGAGAACGTTCGTGAATCAGTTCGAAGGAACACCAACTCAAACCGATGGTTACCAAACTCCAACTCACCCTCGATACGAAAGATGAAGTACAGCACCTCAGCAATACGCTCAGCCACTTACTCGGAGACAAGATCTACCAGCGTAATGCCGAGCAGTACAACACCGATATCGATATTCCCGACAGTATCAACTCAGACAAGGCACTGGGGACGCCACCAGCTCGTGTTAGCGGGTCATCATTAGGGGGCGTTCTCACATTCAAAAGTGATGTTCCGTTCGCGATGGTCCACCTGTGGTACGACCCAGAAGACGGCCCTGCCTACTCACTCAGTACTCACGCCGGGTGGGACAAAGCTGGTGATGTCGATGATGTGCGAGAATACTGGAAAGCGCTCGACTCGATCCTCAACCAACTCGGAGTCCTCCCTGAAGCATACAAAATCTGCTGTCCGTGCGGTCACACCGAAACTGTTGCCGCCGGTCATGTACCCGTGAAAGACGCAATTAGCACTCACTACGACGGTGACCATCCTGAGGACAGAATCCGGACGACAACGCTCGTCGAACGTGAAGTCATCCCCGTCGACAGCACGTCTGGTCAGCTGTCGCAAACGACTCCGATAACCACCTGAGGCCAGCAAGGTTTTTATTTCCCCAGAGTGGGCAGAGGATAATGGTAGACCAGCATGACTCCACGCATACCGACGCAGCAGACGCTGAGCGGGAAGCAATAGCCGAAGACACCGACTTCACAACAGGCGGAGAGCCACCACTCGTTATCGACGAATCGGAAGCCGCGAACGTCGTTCGTAAACTTCGGGCGGAGGGCACCGCGGAGGCCATCCCTGAAGACCAACTCCTCATCCACACTCCTAGTGGCATCCTCTTCAAGTCTGACAAAGCCTTAGCGTACTTTCATAAGGGGTGGACATCTGGAGAGACCTGAATCAGATACCCCATTTTCGTGCTGTAACAGCCACACGAGAACTGCTCGCCACCCTCGGCGAAATGATTCAGGATATAAGCCCCTATGGGAATCAAAATTGGAGCCAAAACTACAGGTATTGACCCAAGTCGAACAGCAGCGGTTGTCCCAAGCGGTATCGTAGACAATCCACGATGTATCGCAGATCTCTCTCAATTGGCTCGCGAGATCGTGGACGGCCTATCGTCTATTCGGGGAACGATCCGTCTGTCTGGAAACCGCCTCAAAAGAATCGTGATCGGCGGTTCGCCGTGTATCGCCGCTGCCGTCGACGTAGAAACATCAAACACAGTCGATGTCGTATCCCACCAACGGACTTTCGAGCGATACCTCGACGACGACCGCAACACTGGTGATGGATACACCATCCCGTCTGTGATTCAGGATCAGCAACCAATCGCCCACATGCTTGCTGATCTCGGAATACTCTCTGGTGATGCAATTGATGAGTTTGACCTCGATGACGACGCTGACCGCGCTCAAGTAACGAACTATGTCGCTCGTCATTTAGATCTGGAGCGCTACTTACGAGCGAAACAGAAGGCGCAGTGCAAGCGACTCGAACAGCTCACGAACGACTGGTTTGATTGGATACCAACCGCTACCCACGTCCTAATTCTTAACGACGGCAAGACAAGCGATGAGCACCTTGTGTCTCACGCTAACGGCAACGGGGTATGGGTGAAGTACCCATCAGGATGTGACGGGACAGTTTCAACCACAACGGTAAGTACTGGTACGGGAAGAAGTCTGAGCTGGATGCAGGCAGCTGTTCTCGATCCGTTCTATCAGAAACAGGTATCTTATTCTCGACTTTCCAAAGAGCAGCGGAAAGCGGTCCAGCAATGGCTAACGGAGGCTGAGCGGGAGATGCTTGGGTTCCCCCAGCAGACAATACAATCAACCGACATGAACACCGAGACGGCCAGAGCAGGACAAGCAGCATCGTCGGCAGGGTAGTTTGTATCTCCCTTCCTGAGTGAGAAAAAAAA
>NZ_LRHL01000045.1:0-404115 GCF_001647155.1 Haloarcula sp. K1 | reverse complement strand
TCCCTTCGGGATAACTGTATCAACAATCTCCTACGGAAGAGCGTCGGTGTTTTTGAAGGAACGACGTGATAGGGGTGCGAACGGTCTTCGCAATTCATTTTCTCCTGCAGAAATCATGTCAGCGGAACAGTATTAACTTTGAATGAGAATATCATCTGGCTCCAATGCCTGTGGTGTCCCGTGCAAAATAATCGGGATTCCTTCTGGCTTGTGAGATCATCGTTTTGATACTATCTCGTATTAGAAAACAATAAGCGCTTGTCACAGGTGTGCTGTGCCAAGCATAGGTACCACACATAGCAGAAAATAGACCTCTCGAATAGTCGTTACGGGGCTAGCTTGGTCCTTGCGGAGCGCGAGCCTATGCTATCAGCCACTGATGACGTTAACCCAGATGTGTGTGCGGCGGTACGCGTTCTCGGGACGAGGATTCGCCTCAACTGGTGGTTCATTGCGGTAGAGGAGGTATGAAACTCGAATGTGATCACCGACCAGCGTGGGGGACAGTTCATGTGGCCGCTTGAGAGTGTCACCCGCCCCGACACGGTTTCTGAATCGGTCAATCCGCGCGGTGGCCAGGACACTGCCGTTCTCGATTCTCTGCGCAATGACAACAACAGTATAGTTTAGTTCTTGGCCTTCATGGTTGCCGATGGAGACCTGAACAGTCCGAGAACTGCCGAGCGGGATCTGTGACGGATACTCAGACGCTATGGGTTTTCCGTCGGCGGATTCAGTTACCAGCGCAAACTCGGTAAACTGTTCACCCCGTTCAGTCGATATGGCCGCGTACCCGATTCCGGTACCGGAGAGAAGAAGCCCAAATACAAGCAAAATGCGTATCGTCGGAACACCCCCAGACGGTGTTGAAAACGTTTGGCTCCGTACAGTTGTCATCCACCGCAGGGGACTGAAGCGCACATTTGATGGCACTCGCGCCCGTCGGATCGTTGCAGCAAACGTGAGAAGTACCGTCGTAACACTGATAGCGAATTGATACGATCCGGTAGTCGCACCAAGCGAGCCCAAGACTAACCCGAGCCCCAATAGTGGAACTATACAGACACTGCTCCCGACTGCAAGGAGAAGTCGTTCACCGGCAGATATTCGTCCTTCCCGGTTGTCAAACAGTCCACCAGACTCAGAAGATCCTCGTGGGAATAGAAGCGCAACTAGAGCGTATCCCGGTGCAACAAGTACCGCCCCCAACCCCAAAAAAATCCCTGCGGGAGACTGTTCGAAATACCCCTGGGCAACACCGAGGTGCCAGAAGCCAAGGAGTCCGACCAACAGAAGATCGATCGGGAGTGTCTCCGTCTCGATGTTCGCATCAGCATCAGTAGCCATTATCGCTTGGTGCGGTCGTAGTAATAAAATTAGACAGTTACTACCAGTTCATGTAACGGATTAGTGCCAAGAGTTCCCGTCCGGAATCTGGCCAAAATAAGGTCATTGGATGGGGAGTAACCTGTTGTCAATCGGTGAATTACCACCGGGAAAGCAACCAGACAGAACACGCCTTTCCAGTTGTACAGATTTGGTCGTTCTTCCCTATCCTTGGTCAAACAAGTCGTTGAAGAGCGGTCAATTCGTACTCGAGAAACTACCCGAAGCAGCACCGGGCGCACAGTGCTTACTGGCCGGTCACTCGGGCGCTGTGACTGCTTCCCTGACGGGGAGTTCCGAAACTGAATCGAGTATCTGAATGGCGGCTGTCCCATCTCCGAAAGGCGTCGTCCAATCCTCAGCCTTTCCGCGCATCTGTGTCGCCGCTGCAGTGATACTACTCGGCTCCCGGCCGGCAACGCAGTTCGCACCGACAAACGCCGTCTCAGGGCGTTCAGTTCCATACCTGAGCGTCACACACGGTGTCCCGAGGATGCTCGTCTCCTCTTGGACACCACCTGAATCGGTGAACACCAAGTCTGCTGTACTCTCTAATCTGAGGAAATCGAAGAACCCCAGTGGTTCGATAAGACGAACTTGATCGGGGACTGCGATACCGAACTCTTCGAGGCGATCCTCCGCTCGGGGATGGATTGGGTAGATGACCTCCCGGTCCGCTTGAGCGCTTGCCCGTGCAACGCCGCTGAGAATCCGCTCGAAGGCTTCCCGGTCGTCAACTGTTTCCGCCCGGTGAGCAGTCAATAGGTCGAACTGCCCTTCGGAAAGGCCGAGTTCACTCAGAATCTGACTTTTGTCTGCGGCTTCATCATCAAAGGTTTCGACTGCGTCGACGATCGTATTTCCGGTGACTGTGATGCGGTCCTCGGGGACCCCTTCGTCTCGGAGCAACACCGCTGTCTCGGCGGTCGGGGGAAAGAGGTAATCGGAGATGTGATCGATGATGACGCGGTTCGTCTCTTCGGGCATGTCGTCATCGAAACTCCGAAGCCCAGCTTCGACGTGGGCTACGTCGACATCTATCTTGCTCCCCGCTAATGCACCTGCGAGAGTCGAGTTCGTGTCCCCTTGGACAAACACCACCGTTGGCTCGGCATCTTGAAGTTCTTTCTCAATACCAGCGAGCATCGCACCAGTCTGAGCCCCGTGATCGTCAGATCCGATTTCGAGGTTCGTATCTGGCGGTGATAATCCGAGTTGTCGGAAAAAGACGGTATCCAGCGAATCTGAGTAATGCTGCCCAGTGTGGATGATATGTGTGTCGACGCCACGTCGGTGACACTCCTGAATTACCGGGGCTAACTTGATAATCTCGGGACGCGTTCCAAGGACGAAACCCACAGTGCTGTCAGTCATTGTTGTCCTCGTCTCGTAGGGCGAAATTCTGACAATAGTGCCACCCGATCAGGTTTCATAGCGGTTCCGTGAGTCGTCAACAGGATTTGTTATGGGCCTCCTACGCCGTTGATGATGACCAGCCGTCCGCGAGGGGGTTGTTACTAACAGAATGGTATTCGCAGAACAACTCAGATTGTCCGGACATCGAACCCGTGCTCAGTCCAGTGATCCACGTCGATTACATCGACCGGGTCAACCACGGTTCGGCCCGTCATTTTCGACCGAATGTCTTCCGGGTTAAGGTCTGCAAACTCATCGTGTGCTGCCCCGAATATCACTGCATCAGCGCCAGTTACTGCTGTATCGAGCGTAACGAGCTGTAGTCTGGAGTCCGTCGCCCGTGGGTCGTGAATAGTGACTGATCCCTCGTCCCAACCCCCATCCATGGCCCGGCGTGTATCCACTGTGACATTACCGAGAAGCTGGGCTATTTCCAAGCCTGGACTATTTCGGGTATCGCTGACGTTACCCTTGTACGTGATTCCAAGGACAGCTACAGTCTTATTTTCGAGCGAGTCGATAGCGTCCTCGAGTAATCTGATAACGTGCTCAGGCATCCTGCCGTTGACCCGGTTCGCTATATCGATCAGCTCCGTTGCACCAGAGCCATCGCTCAGGAACCGTGGGTCGACAGGAAGGCAGTGTCCACCTACCCCTGGGCCTGGACTCAGAATATCAACCCGCGGATGGTTGTTTGCGAGGGTGATCGCAGACCGCACATCAATGCCGTAGTTCTCTGCAAGGAGAGCGAGCGTGTTAGCATACGCGATACTAACGTTTCGCTCAGCGTTCTGTGCGAGTTTCACGAACTCGGCGGTTGTTGGGTCAGCGGCGACATGTATCTCTCCGCTGGTAAGCGGTTCGTAGAGGGACTTGATAGCGCTAACTGAGGCCTCATCAACACCTCCAACGATTCGATCGTTGGTTCGGAGTTCTGTGAGCGTATTCCCCGGCATCACCGTCTCCGGTGTGTACCCCAAGTGGACATTTTCACCGATATTGAGATCGCTTCGTGATATGATCGGCGCCAGGATTCCGGTAGTTGTTCCCGGCGGCACTGTTGATTCCAGAATGACGGTGTCGCCAGGCCTGAGAACGTTGGCCACGTTTCGCCCAGCGTCCTTCACGTAGGTCAGATCCGCCTCATCGTTCAGTTCGTCGTACGGTGTTGGAACGCAGATGATATGCACATCAGCGGGTTGGGGGCGACGGCTCGGCGTTAGATTACACTCTAACGCATCCTGAATGTACGACTCAAGCTCCGACTCGCTGACTTTGGGCTCGCCCTCGTGGAGGCGATCTATCACATCTTCGTTGACATCGAAACCAATGACATCGGTGCCTTCGTTGGCGAACAGCGATGCGGTTGCAAGCCCGATATAGCCGAGCCCATGGACGCAGATAGTCATATTTCCAGTGCCTCCCGTAGTTTTATCATTGACTCGTAGCGCTGTCCCCGTTCCAGATAGTCTAATATGGGTTCGTGCTCCATTGACGTACGAATCATATAGGTTACCCTTTGTTATGCAGAAGTTGTTCCCAATCAAAAATCAAACACTCTGGTAAACCGACACCTGAGAAAGAAAGATACGAACCCTAATTTGTCCGTTGAATACTTGAACTGCCAGCTATTGGCGGTATAATTCTAAGGAGTGGAGAATGATTCCAGTGAAGGCTGCGAGGATGCCAATAATTGTGAACGTAGTACTAGCCAGAGCATGTCCAAGTGGAAAAGTTCCGGACTGAAGATAGTTGAACATCGTAAGGTAAGTAAACACAAATCCGATCAGAACGCAGGAGACACCAGGCACGCCGAGCAACATAATCGGATGTTCTCGCTCAACCGTCCGAATAATGTTTCCAACGAGCGTGAGCCCATGCTCAACTGGGCCAAGGTTGTTAGAAGTCTCCACGTCGTAATCTATCGTCGTCGGAACCTCTGTGATCTGGTAGCCATTTGAGTGAGCATGGTACAGAATATTGGTACTTGCATCCATCTGGTCTCCGATTGAGTTGTCCTCAGCGAGCGAGGTTATGGCTTCTGTACTATACGCACGGAATCCGCTCTGTG
The DNA here is from genome assembly GCF_001647155.1 of Haloarcula sp. K1. NCBI lineage: Archaea > Methanobacteriati > Methanobacteriota > Halobacteria > Halobacteriales > Haloarculaceae > Haloarcula > Haloarcula sp. K1. The sequence continues at coordinate 399,242 of NZ_LRHL01000045.1, read as the reverse complement.
TATCGCTGATCTGATTTGCCGGCTTGAGGATTCCGAGGCTGAGGTTTGTCATGAGGTTAACCGCAAATAGGCCAAACCGCCTGTACAACGGCATCTCGGTGTCTGCATCCTCATCGAACCGGTTGCCGATGACAACTTCCGCCCCGGATTTCCGCTGTTGTTCGATTAATTCCGGGATGTCACTGGGGTCGTGCTGCCCGTCTGCGTCGAGTATGACCAAGTAGTCGGCGTCACCACGGCTAGCTTGGTCGAAAATACTGTTGAGGGCACCGCCATACCCGATGTTACGGTCGTGCTCATACACTGTTGCACCGGCCGCCGCTGCGACTTCGACGGTGTCGTCAGTACTCCCATCGTCGACCACCAGAACGGTGTCTACATAGTTCTTAGCTGACTCCACTACTGCCCCAATCGTCGACGCCTCGTTGTACGCGGGAATTCCGACCATGACAGTCGGGTCCGGCTCGGTGACGGGCTCAAGACGGGCTTCGACTGTGAATTTCTCGGTATTCTCCAGGGCTTCGCGGCTTGCCGAGAGATTAACTGACCCCTTCTCTTCACCATGGTACAGGAGTCCCGGATACCCAGCTTGCTTAGCGAACAGACGCAACCGCTCGCGAGGGGTATCGGTCTCAGCCCAGTTTCCAGAAGGGAGAACCACCTCTGCATCAAGCCACCGGGCAAAAGTGAGTGCCTGAAGGTCAGCATCAACAGCAGCTGTAACGATTGCTTGGTGTGCCCGTGAGTGTATGCGAAGGATTTCAGCCGCGATCCACTCAGCGTTCGACTCGGTCGCGACTAGTCCCACCGCGGGCAAGTTCTTGGAAACCTCGCGGATACCGTCATTAGCGGGTGATTGTTGGATTCTATCCGACATCTCAGTCCCACTCCGGAACCGCTCTCGATGGCGGTCGTTCGGTGTGGTCGCCCACACGCTCCAGTACGTATAGTGGTATCATTGTGGCGAGTAGTGGACTCCGTTGTGCTCTGCTGTGAACGAGTTATCACATTGTTATTCCCAGCTTTCCGAGATTGCCCCAATCCTGTATTATCCGCAAAAAGCAGGTAACAAAGTATAGTCTGACGCGGGGATACAACGCATGGTCGCTACGGTATCAGATGGGATTATAGTAACAATTGAAACGATGTACACACTGATCGCACTGCCGTCGTTCGATCAGGTGTGCATTGATTTTCAATGGCTACTATAGTTCGGCACAGTCTCTGTGAGATCGAGATGACTCGCTCGGGAAACGAGACGTATGTCTACGAATAACTTAAAACATGAAAACCGCGTCTTCGAATGACATGTCGATGAATGATGTCAGCAATTGTCGGGTGCTAGTTACCGGGGGTGGTGGGTTCGTTGGAAGCCATCTAACATCAGCGTTAGCGGTGGATAACCATGTTCAAGTCCTTGATAACTTCTCGACGGGACGGCGAGCAAACCTCCCGGAGGATGTGACTGTAATTGAGGGTGATATACGAGATACGGGAACAGTCAGCAAAGCGATGGACTACGTCGACATAGTTTTTCATGAGGCCGCGATGGTTAGTGTCCCCGAGTCAATCGAGCAGCCGGTCGACTGTCACGAGCTCAACGGGTCGGCAACCGTCACCGTTCTCGATTGCGCTCGACGGCAGGATGCAAGGGTCGTACTCGCCTCAAGTGCCGCCGTATACGGCAATCCCGATACAGTCCCGATTAGAGAAGCGGAGCCGGCCGACCCACGCACTCCATATGGAATCGAGAAGCATCTCGGTGAACAGTATGCGCAGTTTTACACAGAACGGTACGGCCTGCCGACAGTTCCGTTACGATACTTCAACGTCTACGGGCCGCGTGGGCTTGACGGGGAGTACGCCGGTGTCATCGGCACCTTCATCCGGCAGGCGCAGGCGGGCAACCCGCTCACAATCGAGGGTGACGGGGAACAGACGCGAGATTTCGTCCACGTCGATGATGTCGTACGTGCAAACCTGCTTGCAGCTACAACGGATGCTATCGGCAGGCCGTTCAACGTCGGAACTGGACGAAGTATCTCTATCAACGAACTCGCCGAAACCGTCCGAGATGTCGTTGGAACGGATGTGGGGATAAAACACGTCCCTGAACGCACAGATGACATCAAGGAGAGCGAAGCAGATCTCAGTGACGCACGCACACTGCTGGGATATGAACCAACAGTGTCGCTTGAAAAAGGGCTTGAATCGACGCTCAGTGCTGAAGGGGAATAAACGCCGCCGGTTGCTGATCGAGTTATATGTACAAATATAATAAGAGATCCACATTCAGACCAGTTATTTGATCTCGATATCCAAGATGTAGATACTTGCTTGCTTCATCGATTCAGTGATGTCCGTATGAAGGATATAGATAATCCATACGTAATGATATAAAACAACGTCTACCACTGGTCCTGATCCAAAACATTTGGCTTGCTCAAGCAGCCCAATATAATACACCGAGAACTGGCGACTGGAGTAGCCCGGAGAGTTGAGAGGTGGATACCGGCACGATGAGGACGGAGGTGCATCGGACGCTGACTGTAACAGGAAATGTCAGAATGCTCTATTTCTTGGCCTCTACCCAGTTCTAACTGGGCAATCCACTCGGTTACAAGTACCCTCACTCGGGAATATCTTCGGACGGAGCTTCCAGCAGGGCTGGGGTATATTGGGACGGTTTTAAACAGTAGCTATATAATGATCACATTATCGGTAGGGCTGGTATCTCATGGCGGCAGACAGCGCTCGCTGACCTCTGCTACCGAGGGGACTTTTACCGATTCGGATGGAAACAGTTGTATGATTCAGAACCGGGCCGCACTGGCTGCCAACGCTGCACGCGAGGTGGCACTCGATTGTATCGAGGCCGCCGTGGCCGCGGCTGCGCCAGAAGTGGCCACTAGGTCGGTCGTCAGCCGCGTCGGTGAGACGCTGACAGTCGGTGAGACAACGTACGACCTCGGCAACTACACCGATGTCGTTGTTGTCGGCGGCGGGAAAGCCACGGGTGGCGTGACCCGCGCGCTCGAATCCATTCTCGGCGACTCCCTCAGCGGCGGCCACGTCGTCGTCGAGCAGGCTATCGACACCGAAACCGTCCGGAGTTCCGTCGGAGACCACCCGTTACCGTCGAACCGGAACGTTGAGGTGACCATCGATATTCTCGAAACCGTCGACGACGCCGACGAAGACACGCTCGTGCTGTTTGTCCTGACCGGCGGAGCCAGCGCGCTTCTGTCGGCTCCGGCCGGAGACCTGACGCTGGACGACCTCCAGACGACGACCGACAGACTCCTGAGTGGTGGCGTCCCGATTGAAGAGATCAACGCGGTCCGGAAGCACCTCTCGGACCTGAAAGGCGGGCAGATAGCACGGCGCGCGGCTCCCGCCACTGTCGCCGGGGTACTGATCAGCGACGTTGTCGGGAACGACCTCTCGACCATCGGTAGCGGGCCCTCAGTTCCGGACGAAGCCACCTACGAGGACGCCCTTGACGTGTTTGCTCAGTACGACCTCACTCCACCGCCGGCCGTTCGAGACCACCTCGAAGCCGGACGAGACGGCCGAATATCGGAGACACCGTTTCCCGGCGATTCGGTCTTTGACCGGGTCACGAACCATCTCATTGGGGACAACGCAACCGCACTTGACGCCGCCGCTGCTGTCGCACAGGAAGCCGGGTACGAACCGCTCGTGCTCACGTCTCGCCTGCGCGGCGAAGCCCGCGAGGTGGCGAAACCGCTCGTCGCTATCGCCGAAGAAGCTACGGCGACGGGAACACCCGTCGAGCCGCCGGCCGTCCTCCTCGCCGGCGGCGAAACGACTGTGACCGTGACCGGGGACGGTGGACAAGGCGGCCCCAATCAGGAGTTCGTCCTCTCCGGCGCACTGGTCCACGACGGCGACGCGGTCATCGCCGCCGTCGACACTGACGGCGAAGACGGGAGCTCCGACGTGGCCGGGGCTATCGCTGACGCGACCGTCGTCGCCGACCGCGAACGGGCCCGCGACGCGCTTCTCGCAAACGACGCCGGCTCGTACCTCTCTCAAATCGAGGCGACAGTCGAGACCGGGCCGACCGGGACGAACGTCAACGACGTGGCCGTGCTCGTTATCCCAGACCCGAGCGAGTAATGCCGGCCCCCGAGACACGGTGGCTATTTTCGAGTGGTACTACCGGACTGCCGCATCACGATGGAAGGGCAGTACCGTTCGATCCGTGGCTCACGTTTATCAACAGACAGTCTGATATGCTGCGTATGAACGCATCCGATCAACAGATCGCGGCGGACGCCCTCTCCGTTCCGGAAGAAACAATCGTCGATGCCTGTGGCGACCCGCCGCTCCCCGAACTCGGCGTCATCGAACAGAACTGGGAGACGGACCCGATAGCGCCGGACGACGTCGCAACACACGCGGCCCGGGCGGTCGAGTCCCTGTCCTTTGCCGACGTGCCAGAAGGCGGCGAAGTCGCGCTGGGCGTCGGCAGCCGTGGTATCGCGAACCTGCCCACTATTGTCGCCGGTGTCGCCGACGCAGTTTCCGACGCCGGCTACGAGCCGTTCGTCTTCCCGGCCATGGGGAGCCACGGTGGGGCTACCGGCGAGGGCCAGCGAACGATGCTGAACGAACTCGGCGTGACCGAGTCGGCTATCGGCTGTGAAATCCGGTCGACCATGGACGTGGTCGAGGTCGGGCGAACGCCGGACCGGGACGTGCCCGTCGTCGCAGACGATACGGCTGTGGCGGCTGATGCAATCATTCCCATCAACCGCGTCAAACCGCATACGGACTTCGACGGGCCAGTCGAGAGCGGGCTCTCGAAGATGCTCGTCATCGGCATGGGCAAGCAACGCGGCGCACAGATCGCGCACAAGTGGGCCGTCGACTGGTCGTTCCGGCGGATGATTCCAGAGATCACCGGGCAGTTGCTCGACGAGTTGCCGATTGTCGGCGGCGTCGCAATCGTCGAGGACCAGCACGACGAGACGACGCTGATAGAGGGCGTGCCGCCAAGTGGCTTCCTCGACCGCGAGGCGGAACTGTTAGAGACCGCCTACGAACTGATGCCCAAGCTCCCGTTCGATGAACTCGATCTCGTGGTATTCGACCGCCAGGGGAAGGAAATCAGCGGCCAGGGACTCGATACTAACGTCATCGGCCGCCGACCGTTCTCGATAAACGAGCCGGCTCCGGAGACGCCAGACATCAAGCGCATCTTCACACGCGGGCTGACAGAGAAGACTCACGGGAACGCGATGGGCGTCGGTTCAGCCGATGTCGTCCACGAAGATGTCGTCGCGGAACTCGACGCGCAGACGTCGCTGATCAACGCGCTCACCGCGAGCACGATTCGCGGGGTGAAAGTACCGCCAGTGGTCGAAACCGACCGCGCCGGCATCGTCGCCGCACTGTCGACGATAGGGGTCGTCGACACCGACACCGTTCGCGTGCTCCGTGCGGCCGACACGATGCATCTCCACCAGCTCTACGCGTCACCCGCGCTGGTCGAGGCCGCACGCGACCGTGACGACCTCCGAGTCGTCGAAGCGCCGTCGCCGATCGAGTTCGACAACGGACAGCTCGCCGCGCCGCCACTCCGCGAATAGCTGTCGGTAGCGGACCTGCATACGTGCACTGCAGACCGCAGACAGGACAAGACACGATACGCACGCGTCACACCGGCACGCACGACATCTCGGGTCGTGGTGTCCATTCCAATACGTAGCCCAACACGCGCAAGAGGTATAAATACGGGATAAATAACGGCCGTACACGCGTTAGGGGCTGTGTCCTGTTGCCTGCACGCGGTTCTCAGTTTATGTCGCCAACAGCTCGATAGGATGGCGCGGCTGCCGTTCCAGCAGGGCGTCGATCTGTTCGAGACAGGAAGTCCCGCTTGCGACGACGGGGCGGTCTTGGACACCGTCCTCGCGCAACTGCGTCCGGAGTCGGTCGCCGACGTCCATGCTCAGTTCGTAGTAGTCGGACTTGTACCCGAAGCTCCCGGCCATACCGCAACACTCCACATCGGACGTGACGACGTCGTAGCCACACTCTTCGAGCACAGCGACAGTGTGAGCTTCGAGCCCGAGCGTCCGCTGCTGGCAGTGGCTGTGGTACGCGATTTCAGCGCCGGTGACTGTCGAGAGCGACTCGACGGACGCCCCGTTGTCGAGCAGCCCGAACACGTATTCGAAGACCTCGTAGCTGTTCTCCGCGATGTCGGTGAACGCCGACTCGTCGAGGAGGCGCTCGTACTCCCGTGTGAACATCGCGTGGTCGCTCGGTTCGATAACGACCACATCGCGGCCGTCTTCGATATGAGGTTCGAGGGCCTCTGTGACCCGCTCAGCGTGGTCTGTCGCCGTCGCAACCATACCCTGTGATAGCGGCGCGCGGCCGCTGGATGGTACCGGTGGGACCACCACGTCGACGCCCAGCGATTCGAGCACCTTCACCGCGGCTTTGCCGCGCTCGACCTGTACGTGATTCGTGTACAGGTCCGGGTAGAGCACCGCCCGGCGCTCGGGGTTTGTGACCTGTGAGTCACGGGCAGCGGCCCAGTCGACGAGCGTCTCCCGCTCGAACGTCGGGAGGTCACGTCGCGGGTCGATACCCAGAATTCGGGCCATCGCTTGCTGTGCGACTGTCGTGTCGGCCAGCCAGTTCGACACCGGTGCGGTGGCGCTGCCGAGCTTTGCGACGGTCTCGAAGTTGCCGAAGAAGCGCTTTTGCAGTGGCGCACCGTCGTCCTCCTCGTCGGGCGTGAGTCCGTCGACGAGCCACTCTCCGGGAGCGTCCTTGTCGCGGTTGATCCGGTCCCGGACGACGGTGTTGATCCATGGGATATCGATGCCGACCGGGCAGGCGTTCACGCAGCGGGTACACCCGGTACAGAGGTCGTTGAACTCCTCGGCCACGTCCAGCCCCTCGATGCCGGCTTCCCATCCGGTCGCGATGCCACCTGAATACGTCTCCCCGCCGAAGGCGTGGCCGCCCACGCTCTGGAAGTTCGCACAGGAGTTCGAACAGGCGGAACACCGGATGCAGTACAGCGTCTCCCGGAGGTGCTCGTCGTCCCGCATCTCCAGCCGGCCGTTGTCGATGAGTACAAGGTGGAAATCGCGGTCGGCGTCGAACGCAGACAGCGGCGTTTCGTCGTCGGTGAAATCGACGACCGGCGTGTCGACTGGCGGGGTCAGCAGCGAGACGTACGACGTGATGTCCTGTCCGGTGCCCGACCGACCGATGAGTTCGATGAACGGGTGGAGGTCTCCAACCGTCGGGATGACCTTCTCGACGCCGGCCACTGCGACGTGCGTGTCCGTCGCGGCCACGGTTTTGCGGGCGTTGCCCTCACTGGTGACCAGCGCCATCGTCCCGGTATCGGCCGTGACGAAGTTCGCACCGGTGATGCCGACTTCCGCGTCGATGATCTGCTCGCCCAGCTTTTTCCGGGCGAAGCGGGTCAGTTCCTCGGCCGTCTCCAGCGGCTCGTCAGGCTCGAACCGTTCGTTGAACAGCTCCGCGATGCTCTCGCGGGACTTGTGAATCGCCGGGGCGACGATGTGAGAAGGGGCTTCGTCGGCGACCTGCAACACCCACTCGCCCAGGTCCGTCTCGACCACGTCCACGCCATCTGCTTCGAGCGCTTCGTTGACCTCGATCTCCTCGCTGGTCATTGACTTGCTCTTGACGACCCGGTCAGCCGCTCGTTCGTCGACGACATCGCGAATGTAGTCGTTCGCGTCGGCGGCGTCGTCGGCGATGTACACCGTTCCCCCGTTCGCTTCGACGGCCTCCGTCAGTTGGTCGAGGAGATCTGGAAGTTCCTCGATGGCGTCCTCCTTGATACTCCGGGCCGCTTGCTTGAGTTCCTCGTAGTCTCCCAGGTCCGCGACAGAGTCGTAGCGCCCCGTGTTGAACCCCTGCGTGTTCTCCGCGACTGCCGCGCCCTCGGTCCGCATCAGCTCGCGGAGTTCGTCGGCGGTCGCCATCGTCACGCACCCTCCTCGACGATGATGACGTGGACTTCCTTGGGTCCGTGTGCGCCTTTGACGAGCGCGCCCATGTCGGCTGTCGCGCTCGGTCCTGTTGCGATGATCGCGCTCCCACCGGTTTCGTTGAACCGTTCGTCCAGTTCTGCCACTGCCGCGTCCATATCGGGCTGGATGTCTTCCTCGTGAAGAATGGCGACATGACGCTCGACAAACAGGCTCAGGAGTTCGCTGGCCTCTTCGGTCATCGAGAGGACGAGCGAACCGTAGTCGCCGATGCCGAGTTCAGCACCGGTTACGCCGGTGGTCGCTTCGCGAAGCGCGACCGGAGTGGGGTCGACCGTGACCGGCGTCTCCGTGAGAGAAAACGCCTCGTCCCCGGCCGTTTTGTCGAGCGCGATCCCGACTGCAGGCTCCGTGACTGCCTCCGTAACAGCGGCTTCGAGGTCGGACTCGGCAGTGCTTGAAACTGTCACACCCAATGCTTCGAGAGCGCCCTCGAACGACGCGCGTTTGCTTTTCATCTATGCGCGAACCGAAAACCTACATCATCATTTAGCTTTTGTCTGAAACGGGCGGAAGTCCGACAAATCCAGTGGGCTGCCGCGTATATCCAGCTACGCTGGGCATCGTTTTACTAGATCAGCAGACAGTTACTGTATTTACTTATATTGCCACTCGCCCGATGTAAGCTGATTAATATATTCGCCACACAAATACATCCAAATATCGGTACTCTCTACCGACATCTCTCATAAATAGGTGTATAAACCATAGATGCATTACCATATACGGCATTAATGGCGGTATCACAGTTTCAACGGTGTGCGGTTATTTCGGATCGAGTAATACCCGGGAGGCAAGGGGTTTTGTGGGTTCTCCGAGAAATGCCGACAACGGACCGATGGACGACCAATCCGGTGCACCTCCAGATTCAGAGATTGTGACGTTACTCGAACAAGGAGAGAAAGCTGACGCACTGACAGCACTTGAGCGGCTTTCGATGGCCGGAGCGGCTGACCAGCAGGCGTGCTTGCGGTCACTCAAAGCGGCTGCTGACGACCAGCCGAAACTGTTCGACGGCGTACTGACGTCGCTCACTGTGTTTTTGCAGAATAGCGAGCGGCCAACACGGCTCACGACAGCGAAATTGTTCGTCACGGTCAGCGAGAGCGCGCCGGACAGCGTGGTTCCGGTTGTCCCGACGCTTGCCGAGCGACTGGCGGATGAGTCGGAGTTCTACTACGTTCGCGCCCGGTGTGCAGAGGCGCTGGGCTACGTCGCCGTCGACCATCCCGATGCCGTCGTCTCACCTGAGGTCGTGGCAGACCTGCGCATCGGCCTGGAGTTCGACAAACCAGAAGTTAGGGAGAAATTAGCGAAGGCGCTGGCCCACGTCGCCATGGGCCGTCCCGACAGACTCCGCTATCAGGTCGACTCGCTCGCCGAGCATCTTCGAGCGGACAGCGAACTGGTTCGATATCACCTGAGCACAGCTCTCGTCGTTATCGGCTCTGCGTGTCCCGAACGGCTTACAGACGCCAGGGAAGCACTCGTCTCGTGTCTCGAAGACGAAAGCAGATACGTCCGCGGGCGGGCAGCCGAAGCGCTGGGGTTGCTTGCCGGCACTAAGAGCGTGGAAGCGTTCCCGGAAGCACAACTCGAAGAGTTCACTGTGGACGAGGAGTTTGTTGCCGAGCGAGCCCGGTTCGCTCTCTCCCAGTATCGCGGGGCGGAACCTGCTGATGGCTTTACAGGAATAGCCGCGAGAGATGCAATCCGCACACAGACATCCGACATTGTCTCGGAGATCCGGACGCCGGAAGGCGATGACGGGTGCCCACACTGCGGGCTTTCGCTCCCCGAATCCGGCCCCCCGCTGTGCCCGGGCTGTGGCACCCCATTGTGAGGGCACAGTCGGTTTTCCTGCAGTTCCCACAGAAACCGCATTGTCTCCGTCTCTGACAGGGTCACGGTTGCAGTAGTTATCTGGTGCTGCGTCGTCTCGTAGCGATACCCATCAGAGCTATCTACTTCCGTGGAAGATCAGATGTTGCGTATGGGACATACAGACTTGGATGGAATAGACGTATATCTGGCAATTCCATCTCCAATTTTGAAATATATGACTGGAAATGTGTCAATCATATATTCATATTAGCGGTGGGCGTGAGTTAGAGACCAATAGCCGCTGTTGTAGTCAGTGGGACTGTCCCCACAACACCTCGCTGTTCAATCCTGCTGTCTGTTCTGCTGTAGAGAACAGCACGCGATTGACAGCAGTAGCACTCACACGATGGTGCTTAATCTCACAGTCAGTACAGAGGGGCATAAAGTGATCCGCGATTCCTTCGTGAGATTACTTCTGATGCCGGGGTGACCGGAAACTATCTTTTCGACGCATGAAGATCAGGCGTCGTCGGTAGCGGTGTGTGGCAGTGAGGCCGTTCGTCCATTCCGATGGCGGCCACCAACAGAATAGAATAACAGTAGTACGCTCGTTATTCAAGAACCCATCAATTCGATGTAAGGGCCACCTGAATGGATTTTGTCGTGCTGAGGACTTGCCCGGTGATATCCTCCCTGAGGTATCGGCCGTTCAAACGCTCAACGGGGCCACAGATGCCCAGTGCAGCGATCCGATCACCACTGACGTCAGGGAGCGGGGCGGCAACACCGATAATCCCCTCGTACTGTTCTCCTCTACAGAACGCAATGCCGTCATCACGAACCCGGCGCAGTTCCTCGATGAGTTCATCTGGGTCGACGAGAGTTGCGTCAGTCGGTGCGACAAGCTCTCTTTCATCGAGAACCGATTCGACGCGATCACTCGGGAGCGACGACAGCAGTGCCTTTCCCGGAGCGTTGACATGGAGTGGCAACCGTTCGCCCGCGTGGAACGGGACTCCCCAGCCGTCCTCGGGTTCGGAGATCGACACCGGGACACCGGCCGTTTCTTCGAGGACGAACAGTGTCGCTGTCTCCCCTGTTGCCGTCGCGAGATTGTCCAGTTGTTGTTTCGCCGCCTGATAGAAACTGAGTCCATCACGCGTTCGCTCACCGAGAAACAACGGGCGGAGCGACGCCTCGTACTTCTCTGCGCGCTTGACCACGTATCCGGCCGCACGCAACGTCGAGAGGTGGTTATGGGCGACGCTCTTGGAAACCCCGACGAGATTGGCAAGCTCTGTAACGCCGACAGGCCCCGTCGCGTCGACAAGCGCTTCGAGGATAGCCACCGATGTCTGGGTTGCTTCGACTGCATACTGTGGTTCGTCGGTCATTGACCGTCGTTTCGACCCGCCGCGACAAAAGCCTGTTCACTAGAGCAGAACAGATGGTGGCATGTGCAGTAGGCCCAGAAGATATCCTACATTATTTATCACTATTTTCTGGATCGCTACGAGTTCCGACTGTCGAAATTTATTCGTTCTTCTCTCCAGAACAACTGCGGCCGGTTGCAAGGCACCGCGTCAAGTGTGGACTGTACTGTTCGAGTTCACGAATTGCTTCCATAGCGATACCGTGGTCAAGCGCCACGACGACCGCATTTCCGGACAGTATCGAGGAGGTCGTACTCGCTCACTCGGAATCCCCTGGAACGACTACTTTCTTCAGCCCCTCAGCGTTGCCCATCCGTTCAAACGCTGTCGGGAGATCGTCGAGCCCGATACGTTCGGTGATGAGCGTCTCGGCATCGATGCGTTCGTGTCTGAGCAGTGTTATCGCTCGCTCGAAGTCCTCGGTCGTCAGGGAGAACGAGCCGCGGTAGTCGACCTCGTCGAAGAAGACATCGAACGGGCTGATTTCCATTGTCGCTTCTTGGTCAGGGACGCCGAAGATGAGTGTCGAGCCACCGGACGCAGTCACAGCGTTGGCCTGCTTGATTGTCGGGACGAGCCCAATAGCCTCGGCGCCGACGTCGACCGGTCCGCCGGCCGCCGCACAGATCGCCTCCTCGGGATCTTCTTCGTTGGGGTCGACGACGGCATCTGCGCCGAGGTCGGCAGCCAGCTCTCGTCGTTCGTCATCAAGTTCGGAAACCACGATTGGGGCAGCGCCTGCATTGCGGAACGCCTGCAGGAGCAGCAAGCCAATCGGGCCAGCGCCGATAATACCGACGCTGTCTCCGGGTTTGATGTCTGTCTGCTCGACGCCGTGGACACAGCAGGCGAGCGGTTCGGCGAGTGCGGCCCGTTCGAATGACATCTCGCCGATGTCCTCGACGTTGATCGCCGGGACGCGGACGTATTCAGCGAAGGCACCGTCGAGGATGGTGTCACCGGCACCGCCGATGCTCGTGTTGTTCTCACAGAGGTGCGTCTCCCCCTTCTTGCAGTACGAGCAGGCGTTACAGGGGACGGTGGGGTTGATTGCGACGCGGTCTCCGACCGCGATGCCCTCAACGTCGGCACCGACTTCCGCAACGGTCCCGGCACCTTCGTGGCCCAGGACCAGCGGTGTCTCTGCGGCGAAGGTGCCGTGGTACATATGATAGTCGGTCATGCAGACGCTACAGGCGCCGACCTGAACGAGAACCTCGTCATCCGCAGGGTCCGGTCGGTCACGCTCTTCGACCGTAATTTCGCCGACAGCGGTCAACGTACTGGCCCGCATCAGTTCACCTCCGACGGTCGGGTCGCGGTCGTCACTACAGCAGTACCTCGGTCGTGAGTTGGTGTGGGTCGGGTCATGGGTGGTCTGGGCCGTAGCCCGTTGTCACTGGTCCAGCCGAGCTGGACGCATACAGCGGACTCAGCCACGATCCGTACTATCGATGTTTTCGGACCGTGTATTAAAATCTTGCCACGGTCTCCCGTAATCTGGCGACAGAGGAATTCGTAGATAGAGGCGTCCTAGTACTGCAAACCGTCGGATCTCCCCCAGTGGGATGGGTATTCTACCTTACAGATGATTACCTTTATTATGCATCGGTAATTCGGTAGTGACGAGGCAAACTGGCATGACCAACTCCAACAGGCGGACGTTTCTGAAAGCGACAGGTGTCGGACTACTCAGCGGTCTCGCTGGCTGTACACGAGGCGGCGATGGCTCAGATGGGAGCGGAAGTGACGGCTCAAGTGGGGGTAGTGATGGCGGAACCAGCACCGACGGAAGCGATGGCGAGCTCGCGATTCCACTCAGCGAGTACGAGGACGCCGATATCGACTGGCGACAGTTCGAGGGGTCCTCGATCAACATCGGGGCCGTCCAGCACCCCTGGGTTTCGGCCATCAAACCCGCGGTCCCGGTCTTCGAGGAACTGACCGGGATCGACGTCGTCTGGAACGTCCTGCCCGAACAGCAGTTCCGGACCAAGCGCCAGACGGACGTCAGTACCGGCGCTGGGCAGTTCGACGTTTTCTACATGGATCAGGTCGTCAACCAGTTCCGCGAGGAAGGCTGGATCCAGCCGCTCGACCCGTTCTTCGATGATGAGAGCCTCTTCGACGAGGACTGGTACGATCCAGACGACCTCTTCGAAGCGTCGCGGTGGCAGGCTCACGGTGGCGGCTACAGCGACACATGGACCGGGATGCCGATTACCGTCGAAGTCCAGACGCAGTTCTACCGCAAAGACCTCTACGACAAGCACGACCTGGAGGTCGCGGAGACGCTCGAAGAGTTCCGTCAGAACGCACAGACCATCCACGAGAACGAGTCGGACGTCGTCGGCACCGTCGGCCGTGGCGACAAGGGCTACGGGATGAACATCTACATCCTCAACACGTTCCTGCGCGAGTTCGGCTCCTCGCTCTGGACCGAGTTCCCGACCGATTCCGGCCTCGACTCCGACGGCGTCATCAACGCCGCGGAGTGGTACGTCAGCCTGCTGCAGGACTACGGTCCCGAAGGCGCGTCCACGCAGACCTGGTCGGACGTGCTCTCGACGATGCAGGAAGGGCGCGCCGGCCACATCGTCTCCGACGCGAACCTGTTCTGGCCCGGACTCACCGGCTCTGACTCCTCGGTCGCCGACACGATTGGTATCGCGAAGGTTCCCAGTCCGGCTGATGGCCAGTTCTCGCCCAACGCGTTCAACTGGCAGATCTCCACGTCCAAAAACGCCCAGAACTCCGAGCAGGCGTTCCTGTTCATGGTGTGGGCGTCCTCGCAGCCGACCAACACCTGGATGCACGTCAAGGGCGACGCCGCCTTCTCCGTCCGCCAGTCCGTCTGGGAGAACGACGAGTTCCGCTCTCGCGTCGGCGAGAACTTCGCACAGGTCACCCTCGAATCCCTGCAGGAAGCAGCGCCGGACCCGTTCGACCGGAAGTACCCCGAATGGGGCCAGCGGTACTCGGAGGAACTGCAGCGCGCCATCGCCGGGCAGAAGTCCGCTGAGGAGGCGATGACACAGGCGGCATCCATCGCAGAAGACATCTACAGCAATTAAGTCTCAGCCACACCTGCGCCACAACACATCCCACAAATGAGTACACCAACGCAAACGGAAACGACACCTCAATCGACCTTCGCCAGGCTGCGGGACCTGTGGAACGACTACCTCCCGTACTGGTTCATGGCACCGATGGTGGCGGTGATGGTGATGATCACCTTCTTCCCCGGTGCCTACGACCTGTATCTCAGCCTGATCGCGGAGCCGACACTCGATGTATTCGCAGCTGATTTCGTGGGGCTGCGCAACTTCGAGACGGCGTTTACCCGCGGCGGCGCGATCCACTCGTTCGTCATTACGATTACTGTCGTCGTCAGCGCGCTGCTCCTCGAAACTATCCTCGGGTTCGTCCTGGCCGCGCTCGTCGCCGGCGTCGGCTCCGGCCGGGCGAAGTCGTTCTACCGGGTGTTGTTCATCATTCCGATGGCCGTCGCCCCCGTCTCGCTCGCGACCATCGGCCGGATCATGCTGAACAGCGAAATCGGAATTATTCCGTACGTCATAAACACCGGCACGCCGTTCGCAGCGCCGAATTTCCTCTCGGAAATCCCGCTGCTGACGGTTATTCTCTTAGACGCGTGGAACTGGACGCCGTTCATGTTCATCATCTTCTACGCCGGCCTCTCGTCGGTGCCGAAGACGCTCATCGAAGCGTCGCGCGTCGACGGTGCGCCGATGTGGCGTCGCTACGTCCACGTCATCATCCCCTACATGAAGCCGGTCGTGTTTGTCGCGACGCTCATCCGGTTAATCGACCTGTTCCGAACGTTCGGCGTGGTGTACGGGCTCACGGGCGGCGGCCCCGGGACGGCGACCCAGCTCGTGAGCATCAACATCTACGAACAGATGTTCATCAACAACCAGATCACCGTGGCCGCAGCGATCGCCGTCGTCTACCTCGTCCTCGTCGTTGCACTGTGTAACGTCATCATTGCGAAGGTCGGCTTCGAGGGGGTGTGGGACTGATGGCGACAACAGATAGCGACTCTGCGACCGCGTCACAGCGGCTTGACAAGGATACGCGGGAGAAACTCGTCACGGCCGCTCGACACACAATTCTCCTGACGTGGTCGTTCATCGTGCTGTTCCCGCTGTACTGGCTCGCTTCGATGTCGCTGAAGCCGCCCGGAACAGCGAATTCGCTGCCCCCGGACTGGATCTTCCTGCCGACGGTGTACAACTACATCCAGTTGATCCAGGATTCCGGGTTCGTCGCGGCGTTCGCCAACAGCCTCGTCATGGTATCCGCGTCGGTCGTCCTCGTGCTGTTGATCGGCGTCCCCGCCGCGTATGTGCTCTCGCGGTACGATATCCCCATGGAGCGGGACGTGCTCGTGTGGATACTTTCCTCACGGATGCTTCCGCCGATTGCCGTCGTGCTCCCCTTCTTCATCATCTTCCGGGAGCTCAATCTGTTCGACACGCGGGTCGGGATGGTGCTGATGTACGTCAGCATCAACCTCTCGCTCGTCGTCTGGGTGATGAAAGCGTTCTTCGACGGCATCCCCGAGACGCTGGAAGAGGCGGCCCGTGTCGATGGCGCGACCCAGTTCCAGGGCTTCAGGAAGGTCGTCCTCCCGGCGGCCAAGCCCGGCATTTTCTCGGTCGCCATCATCAGCTTCATCTTCGCGTGGATCGAGCTGCTGTTCGGGCTCGTGCTGACGAGCTTCGAGGCCGTACCGGTGACGCTGTTCGTCTACTCGTTCATCGGCTCGCGCTCGATCGAATGGGGGATGCTCGCGGCCGCCTCGACAGCGATGATCGTTCCGGTCGTCATCTTCCTCATCGCGGTCAACAAGTACCTCGCGGCCGGGCTCAGCTTCGGCGTGGTGATCAAAGAATGACGACGCTGTCCACACCACGACACGTATCGCTCGCAAACGACGCCCCTGCGGCGGCGGTAGCTTCACTTAGCCGCACATCGGAGGCAAGATAATGGCAAAGATCACAATCGACGACGTTACGAAGCGATTCGGTGAAGGAGATGAGTCAATCGTCGCGGTCGACGACGTCTCGCTGGACATCCGCGATGGCGAGTTCATCGTCTTCGTCGGTCCGTCCGGGAGCGGGAAGTCGACGCTCATGCGCATCGTCGCAGGGCTGGAAACGCAATCCGAGGGCGATATCAGAATCGGCGATAAGGTGGTCAATCAACTCGGCCCGCGCGCCCGGGACATCGCGATGGTGTTCCAGAACTACGCGCTGTACCCCAACATGACCGTCGAGGAGAACATGTCCTTTGGGCTGAAAATGTCGACGGACATGTCCGCCGACGAGATCGAGGAAGCCGTTACGTCCGCTGCC
Organism: Haloarcula sp. K1; assembly: GCF_001647155.1. Lineage (NCBI taxonomy): Archaea > Methanobacteriati > Methanobacteriota > Halobacteria > Halobacteriales > Haloarculaceae > Haloarcula > Haloarcula sp. K1. The sequence continues at coordinate 382,529 of NZ_LRHL01000045.1, read as the reverse complement.
GAGATGATGGACATCGATATGCTGTTGGACGACAAGCCCGGCGAACTCTCCGGGGGACAACAACAGCGTGTCGCGCTCGGCCGCGCTATCGTCCGTGACCCGAACGTCTTCCTGATGGACGAGCCGCTGTCGAACCTGGACGCGAAGCTCCGGGCGGAGATGCGCACCGAGATCAACCGGCTCCAGAACGACCTCGACGTGACGACGCTGTACGTCACCCACGACCAGACGGAGGCGATGACGATGGGCGACCGGCTCGTCGTCCTCAACTACGGGGAACTCCAGCAGGTCGGCACGCCGCTGGAGTGTTTCTACCGCCCGGCCAACCAGTTCGTGGCCGGCTTCCTCGGCTCGCCGTCGATGAACTTTTTCGAGGGCACCGTCGAGGGCGGAACCCTCCGCGCGGACGGCTTCGACTTCGACCTGACCGAGCGGATGCAGTCCGCTGTTGGGAGTCGAAACGAACTCGTCCTCGGTATTCGGCCGGAGGATATGACGCTTCACGACCGGGCGAACTCGGGCCACGAGTTCGAGGCCGTCGTCGACGTCGTCGAACCGATGGGGAGCATCTCCTACGTCTATCTCCAGGCCCGGTCACAGAGCCACGAGCAGACGTTCATCGTCGAGACGGACGGCCAGCGCCCGATCAGCGAGGGCCAACACGTCTACGTGGAGATCCCGGACCGGGACGTGCACCTGTTCGACCGCGCCAGCGGCGAGACGATCCACCAGCGCCAGCTCGGTGACGACGCGGAGATGGCGCTCGAAGAGCAAATGAAACCCGCCGAGTGACGGCGATACCTGTCGTCGCCTCACTCGCCGCAACCGACAGTTATCGACACACGACACATGACACATGACACATGACAGATCAAGACATTGCACACTACGAGACGCGAACCGCTATCTGCGAGTACGGCCGGAGCCTGCTCGACGACGACCTGACAACCGGGACTGGCGGGAACCTCAGCGCCCGGCTCGACGAGAACCACATCGCGATCAGCCCGTCGGGAATCCCCTATGGAGAGATCGAACCGGAAGACGTTCCTGTTGTACGGATGGATGGCACTGTCGTTGAGGGCGACGTCGAGCCGTCGACGGAGCTACCGATGCATCTGGCGGTCTACCGCGAGCGGCCCGCGGTCGGTGGCGTCGTCCACACCCACTCGCCGTACGCGACGACGTTTGCCTCGCTCGGGGAGGCGATTCCCGCCTCCCACTACCTCCTCTCGTTCACCGGGACGGAGGTCCCAGTCGCCGAATACGAAACGCACGCGACCGAGAAACTCGGCGAGGCCGCCGTCGACGCGCTGGGCGAGTCGTTCAACGCCACGCTGTTGCGCAACCACGGCGTGCTGACCGCCGACGAGTCGCTGGACGACGCCTACACGGTCGCGTTGATGGTCGAGTACTGCGCCCGCATCCACCATCAGGCCCGGGCCATCGGCGAGCCGGAGATCCTCCCGGACGAGGAGATCGACCGGCTGGCCGATAAGCTCGACAGCTACGGACAGTGACCACTCGTGCGAACCACACCTGAGAGCATCCCATGAACCACGTCGCAATCGACATCGGCGCGAGCGGCGGGACGGTGTTCCTCGGCGAGGTGACCGAGTCCTCGTTCGCGGTACAGGAGGTCCACCGGTTCGACAACCGACCCGTCGAACGGGACGGCCGCTACGTCTGGGACGTCGACGCGCTGGTCGACCACATCGGCGACGGGCTCCGTGCGGCCGACGACCGCGCCGACGGCCTCGACACGGTCGGTATCGACACCTGGGGGCTCGACTTCGGACTCCTGGCCGACGGCGAACTGCTCCGGGACCCGGTCTCCTACCGCGACCCCGAGTCGACGGCCACACGCGAGCAAGTGTTCGAGGCCGTCGGCAAGCGGCGGCTGTTCGACGCGACCGGCATCACGAACTGGAACACCCCGAACACGCTGTGGCAGCTCCATACCATCGCCGAGCGCGAGCCGGAACTCCTCGAAGCGAGCGACGGCCTGCTCATGATGCCACAGCTCCTTTCGGCACGGATAGGGGGCCGGCCGGCGGGCGACGTGACGATCGCCTCGACCACGCAGATGGTCGATCCCGAGGCGCGAACGTGGGCCATCGACCTGCTCGACGAGCTGTCGGTTCCAACGGACCTGCTCCCGCCGCTGTCTGAACCCGGACAATGTCTCGGGGCGGTCGATGACGACGTCGTCTCGGGGCTGTCTTCGCCGCCGGAAATAGTGACGCCGGCGAGCCACGACACGGCGGCGGCCGTCGCCGGCCTCCCGCTCTTCGAGGACGCCGCGTTCCTCAACACCGGGTCGTGGTTCGTCCTCGGCGTCGAGCGCGACGACCCGGTGCGGACGGACGACGCCTTCGAACAGGCCGTCTCGAACGAACTCGGCGTCGACGGGTCCGTCCGGCTCCTGAAGAACATCAACGGCTTCTTCATGCTCGAAGAATGCCGCAAAGCGTGGCGCGAAGCGGGCGAACCGCTGGAGTACGAGACGCTGTTGTCGGCCGCCGAGGAGGCCCCGCCACGGGCCGCACTCGTCGATACGGATGCCGAGACGTTCGGCATCGACGAGCCGATGCCCGAGCAGATCCGGGCCTACTGCCGCCGAACGGACCAGCCCGTCCCGACGGGGCAGGGCAGCATCGTCCGCTGTCTCCTCGACAGCCTGGCGGCGAAAACGGCGCTGGAACTCGACGCGCTCGCGGCAGTCGTCGACGACCCGCCATCGCATATCGTGCTCGGTGGCGGCGGTGTTAGAAACGAGCTGTTCTGTCAGCTACTGGCCGACGCCACCAACCGCCCAGTGTCGACTGGCCCAGTCGAGGCGACGGCTGTCGGCAACGTCCTCACACAGGCCGTCGCCGCCGGAACGGTTTCTGACATCGAAACCGGGCGGCAGTTGGTCGAATCGGCGTTCGAGACGACGACATACGAACCGGGTACCGCTGGCGAGTGGGCCGACGTAAAAGACCGGTTGGCCGCACTGACCGACGCCTCGTCGCCCGAGGCCTGACACCTCACCGCGAGGTGTAGCCGCCGTCCATCACGACGGTCGACCCCGTCATGTACGACGACGCGTCCGACGCGAGGTAGACGACGAGTTCTTTCAGTTCCTCCGGTCGACCGAGTCGGCCCATCGGCGTGTTCTCGAGCCACGTTTCTTCCATCTCGGGGCTCTCTTCGAGCACTTCGTCGACGAGTTCGGTCCGCATGTAGCCGGGCGCAATAGCGTTGACGCGGACGCCCTGCTCGCCCCACTCGACCGCCAGTGACTGGGTCAGCATCCTGACGCCGGCTTTCGTCGTGTTGTAGCTGGCCTGTTTCTGCGGGACGTTCACGTCGAAGCCTGACATCGAGGAGACGTTGACGATGCGGCCCTCGCCCCGTTCGAGCATCTGCTGGCCGACGTGTTTGGCACAGAGAAAGACACCGTCGAGGTTGACCGATACGACCCGCCGCCATGACTCGATGCTCGTCTCCTCCGCAGGGGAGTTCTCGACGATCCCGGCATTGTTGACCAGTACGTCAATCGGTCCGAGGCGGTCGGTCACGTCTTCGACCATCGCCTCGACCGAGGCTTCGTCCGTCACGTCGACCTCCGTCGCGACGACGTCCGTTTGACCGTCGAGTTCTGCGGCCGTCCGTTCCGCTTTCTCGATGTTCACGTCCGCGATAGCCACGTCGGCCCCCATCTCGGTGAGCCCGGTCGCCATCTGTTTGCCGAGACCCTGCGCCGCACCGGTGACGATAGCTGTCTCTCCGTCGAGGGAGAAGCTGTCAACTACACTCATGCGTACGCTTGGTGCTCCGGTAGCCTCCAGCATAAATGTACGCCTATTTTTGTTACAGTCTTTGTCGGGCCGATATCGGCAGCCAGTCATTACAAGTACTCCCTCGCAGATAACATAGCTATGCAAATCACCGACTTCGAACTGTTCGCCGTGCCGCCGCGGTGGTTGCTTCTTAAACTGGAGACTGACGAGGGGATCGTCGGCTGGGGCGAGCCCATCGTTCAGGGCCGGTTGGAGACAGTCCGTGCCGCTGTTACCGAGCTTATCGAGGCGTATCTCCTTGGGGCCGACCCACTTCGAACCGAGTATCACTGGCGGAAGCTCTATCAGAGCGGGTACTTCCGCGGCGGGCCGATACTCATGAGCGCGCTCGCGGGCATCGACCACGCGCTCTGGGACATCAAGGGGCGGCACTACGGCGCACCGGTGCACGAACTACTCGGCGGGCACGTCCGCGATAAGCTACTCGTCTACCAGTGGCTCGGTGGCGATGATCCGCAAGACGTGGCCGCGGCCGCGAAAGAGGACCGAGAACGCGGCTACAGAGCGTTCAAGTTCAATTTCGCCCGGGAGTTTCGGCCGATTGAGACGCCGAACGCTGTCGATCATGCGGTTGAGCGTGTGGCTGCAATCCGTGACGCCGTCGGTGACGACGCCCTCGTCGGAGTCGACTTCCACGGCCGCGTCTCGAAACCGATGGCCGCGGATCTCGTCGAGCGACTCGAACAGTTCGATCTGATGTTCATCGACCAGCCGCTGCTCCCCGAACACGACGACTCGTTTGCCAGTATCGCCGAGCGGACGACTGTCCCGATAGCGACTGGCGAACGGTTCTATTCGCGTTATGACTTCAAGCGCCTCCTCGTCGACGACGGGGTGTCGATACTCCAGCCCGACGTGACCCACGTCGGTGGCATCAGCGAGATGCGCAAGGTCGCGTCGATGGCGGAAGCGTTCGACGTAGCCGTCGTTCCACACTGTCCGCTCGGCCCCGTCGCGTTCGCGGCGAGCCTGCAGGTCGGGTTCTGCGCCCAGAACGTCGTGCTGCACGAACAGGACCTCGATCTACACGACCCGACGACGAGCCAGCGACTCAAGGTCCTGGAGGACCCGAAGACGTTCCAGTTCGAAGACGGCTACGTCAAACGGCCGACCGGCCCCGGACTCGGTATCGATCTCGACGAGACTCTCATCCGTGAACTGGCACAGACAGAGGTCAACTGGTACAACCCGGTATGGCACCACGAGGACGGGAGCGTCGCGGAGTGGTAGCTGGACACGGCAACCCAATGGGGCGGCCCACCCTGTGTATTTTTATGGCTCTGTTCCGTGCCAACAGGTATGCGAACTGCTGTACTGGTAGAACCAAATGAGTTCGAGCTGAAGGACCGTCCCAGACCGTCGCCCGGGCCCGACGACGTACTCGTTGCCGTTCGCGACGTTGGGATCTGTGGCTCCGACGTCCACTACTACGAACACGGTCGTATCGGCGACTACGTCGTCGAAGACCCGCTCGTCCTCGGACACGAGAGCGCCGGTGAAGTCGTCGAAGTGGGCGAGAACGTTACGCACCACGAACCGGGCGACCGGGTCGCGCTCGAACCCGGCGTTCCGTGCCGGCGCTGTGCCCACTGCAAGCGCGGCGATTACCACCTCTGTGAGGAAGTGACGTTCATGGCGACGCCGCCACACGACGGCGCGTTCACGGAGTACGTCTCGTGGCCGGCCGACTTCGCCTACACGCTCCCGGAGGCCGTTTCCACTGCTGAAGGGGCACTGTGCGAGCCGCTTTCGGTCGGCATCCACGCCTGCCGCCGCGGCAGCGTCGGAACCGGGGATACAGTGCTGATAACCGGAGCTGGGCCGATTGGGCTGATGGTGCTGGAGGCCGCGCGTGCCGCGGGCGCGACGGACGTAATACTGACCGATGTCGTCGACGAAAAGCTGACCTTCGCCGAAGAACGGGGAGCGGACCTGACCGTCAACGTTACCGAAACGGATCTCGATGCGGCGGTCGCCGAGTACACGGACGGCGTCGGTGCTGATGTGGTCGTCGAAGCCTCCGGCGCGGAGCCGTCGATCAAGTCGACAATCGACGTGGTCCGTCGGGGCGGCACGGTCGTTCTGGTCGGACTCGCCAGCGAAGCGGAGGTCCCAATCGACGTGCTGGAACTCATCGACAACGAGGTCGACGTCCACGGCTCGTTCCGGTACAAGAACACCTACGACGCGGCTGTCGACCTGTTGGCCGACGGCGAAGTCGACGTTGAGGGAATCATCGACTTCGAATCCGGACTTGAGGACATCGACGACGCGTTCCGCCGAGCGATGGAGCCGACTGTGGTCAAGGGCATGATATCACTTGATTCGTAACCGGCACTGCATTGAGAAGACTGCCCCGGAAAAAGCGCGATATGATAGCTATACAGGTATTGCTGAGTATTGGTAGTAATTTCAGCAGGCCCGTTGTACGCACGACCCCGTGACGCGACTCTGAAACAATTAATGAGGCGGTATATTCTCTGAATGTACGGCCTCATAGCGCTTGAGGCCCACGTATTTGGGATCCGGAGGGTTTCGGTAGGTGCCCGAGAGATATAATTCTCCGACCTTCACACTTCCCAGAGATAGCCAGTATAGCGAAGTGAGACATTCTGATTATTATAGTATTGCATAAAACTATTGCTTTTTCTAGAGATCAGTTATATCCGGGTGGGACGTTCCATCAGAGCGGCGTGCCCGAGTGAGATACCCACGCACTGTGAGTAGCCGAACGGTTAAACCTCGCCACCGTTGTGGGCGGATATGGACCTCTCAATCGTCGATCTCTCTCCGGTCCCGAATGACGGAACTGCGGCTGACGCGTATTCGAACACCGTCGACGCGGCCCAGCAGGCCGAACGCCTCGGCTATTCCCGGTTCTGGGTGGCGGAACACCACGGGATGGGAAACAAGCTCGCCGGAACAACACCCGAGGTACTGCTCGGCAACCTCGCCGCCGAAACCGACTCCATTCGGCTCGGGTCGGGTGCGGTCCTCCTCAACCACTACAGCCCGTTCAAAGTCGCAGAACTGTTCGGCTCCCTCGATGGCCTTGCTCCCGGACGAATCGACGCGGGGCTTGGGCGGGCAAACGGGTCTCCGGCCGTGGACCGCGCGCTCGGGACGGACCGCCGCGTCCGGAACCCCGACGAAGACCACGCCGAAAAAATCGAAGCCGTCGTTTCGCACCTCTACGACAGCTACCCGGACGGACACGCGTACAGTGATCTGGAAATCCCTCGTTCAGATGCGGAGACGCCTGTGCCGTGGGTTCTCGGGTCGAGCCCGTCGAGCGCCGCACTGGCCGGCGAACTTGGCCTGCGCTACTGTTTCGCTGCGTTCATTCGACCGGGGTTGGCCACCCGTTCGTTCGAGGAGTACCGGACTCACTTCGAATCATCGGAGTTGGCCGGCGGCGTCGACGAGCCACAGGGGATGGTCGCAGTGAACGCGGTCTGTGCCGAGACCGACGCGGAAGCGGCGCGGCTCCGCGCCGTGGCCGAAGCGTCGTTCAAGCGGATGGAGCGAGGGGTCGTTGGCACGACTCCATCTGTCGAGGAAGCGATCGACGAACTCGGAGCGGTGCCCGAACCGACGCCCGCCACGCTGGATGCCGGTGAGTGGCCACGAGCGATCTCCGGGAGCCCGGAAACGCTCAATAACCTTCTCGAACAGCTGTCTGATCGTGTCGGAGTCGATGAGGTGATGATCCAGCACGTCGTCGGCGACCACGCTGACGCGCTCCGCTCCCACGAGTTGCTCGCAGACGGTGTCGGGCTCACACCGCGCTGACTCTCTCTATTGGCGTGGGATGTAAACGGAGTTCTGTGTTATACTATCAAAAGTCCATTTTATGCCACTAAATATTCGCTTGATAGTCACTATTTGCGTTGTTTACACCACTATTTACCATATATGGAAGTATCTATTTCTGATTGTAGACAAATTACATAGATAGGGTTGTTTTGGAGTGGTTTTCTATTTTGAGTGTCTTTTATATAAGTTCAAAAAGTTAGTGTGCCAGCAGTTCCAGATACCGGCTGTTCGGGCCAGCTTAGTCGTTTGCGGCCGCGGGTGCGAACGGTTCCGTCGCTTCAGCTTCTGACAGGTCAGACACCGGCGACCACTCTAGGTCACGCTCGTACTCGAAGGCACGGTGGTCCTGCGTGGGATCGACGACTGTCAACGAGAGCCAGTTGTTGTCGAGTAGGTCTGCCAGTTCCGGGTGTTCAGCGAGGACGCCGTTGACGCGGTCGACCGGAGCGTGGATGACCGTCGAGAGGCGGAGCGGCTGGTGGTACGGGTCGTCGTCGGCCGCCATCAGCGACTGGAGCGGCAGGCCGGTCATCAGGTCGCCGCCGTTGCCCTGGTAGACGCCGACGTTGCCGACGGGGTTGTGGGTCACCTTCGAGCCGCTCCCGTAGACGGCGTTGTCGACCGTCGAGAAGTAGTACTGGGTGTTGATCCACTGCGTGACGACCATCGGGCCGGTGAGTATCGCTTCCAGCGCCTCGCCGTCAGCGTCAGTCGACCAGTCGTAGGAGTGGAGGAACGCGCGGCCGCCGAGGTCGACATCACTCGTCAGTTCGCGGGGGCCGACGACGAAGCCGGCGTTGCCGGCCAGGCCCCACTCGGGGCGGGTCTCGGCCCAGTCGGCGGCGCGGCGCTCCGTCTCGGTGACCCCTGATGAGGTGTCGGCACCCATGGACTCGGCACGCTCGGCGGCCGCGTTCTCGCGGGCAGTGGCGAGGTCGGCGCGCAACTGGTCGAGATCGGCAGCGTGGCTCTCGGGTACGTCGCTGTCGTACAGTTCCACCTCGTCAGTCGTCGTGTTGTGTTCGCCAGCGAGGAAGACGGTGTCTTCGGGGATTTCGAAACCGCGGTCGCGGAGCGCGGCCCTGACCTCGTCGTCGTTGCAGATTTTCGCCAGCACGCGGGCGTTCGGGCCGCCGGGATTTCCGGCGCAGGCCCCACAGTCCAGACTCGAATCGTAGGGATTGTTGGTCGTCTCACTGGCATGCCCGGTGAAGACGACGAGGCGGCTGAACGTCTCCCAGCCCATCAGGTCGAACGCGGTGGCGGCGTACTCGACTTTCTCGTCGGTGGTCAGTCCCACCGGCAGGTCACCGGCGTAGGTGTGCTGGTGGTGGACGAGCGGGTCACAGAACTCGTGTTCATCGGGTACCGAGTCGTCGACCGCATCGAACAGGTCATGCACGCGCCCGGGGACGAGCGTGCGGGCTGCGAGCGCGAGGCCGTACCCGCTCCCGGCAGTCTCGACGTAGCCGTAAGCTGTGGCGGCGTTGGCCTCTACCGTTTCGATGATTTCGTCGGCGGTCTCACGGATGCCCGACAAGCGGTCGTGGCTCGCCTGGGTGTCGTCGTCGGTCGGCACGTCGGTGACGTGGTGCTGCGGGTCGAGAATCGGTGGACAGGCATTGACAGACACGTCGGTGTCGTATCCCTGGTACTCCATCGGGATCCCGAAGAAACCGGCGTACCCATGGGTCTCGTAGTCGCCCGCGGCCTCGATGTGACGGCGGATGATCTCCGAGCGCGTGTCGATACAGAAGACCATCTGTGCGTCCGGGCAGCCCGATTTGTCACTGTCGGCGAGCGACTGGCTCTCCGCGGCGACGGTCTCGACGAGGTCGCCGCGGTAGGTCGCCTCCCAGGCGCGCAGGAACGCCCCAGCGAGTTCGGCGGCCGGGTCCGGGTCGATGCTGTCGTTCGAGGGGGCGATATCAGCACCGACGGCATCTAGCAGGGCCAGACGCGCCGCGAGGTACCCCGCCAGTGAAATCGGGTACGCCGACTGCCACACGCCCTCGTCGTCGGCACGCTGCTTGATGAGTCCTGTCCAGCCCGGGAGGGCGGTCAGTTGCTCCTCGAAAACCGGCACCCACTGACTCACCGGGTACGGTGCGAGCACCGCTTCGATGGCCGCAGTCGGCGTTTCGGGCAGATCAGTAATAATTCCCTCGTCGGGGATTTCGCTGTCGTGCTCAGCCACTCCGCGGAAAGCTGTGTAGAATCCCGCTTCGCGGTTCGGCATCGACCAGTGGGCGCTCCCCTCGTCGAGGAACGTCGACAGCCACTTCGTCAGCACCTGGTCGACGCGGTCGGTGGCGGTGTCGGAATCGCTTTTCGAGGCATCGGTCGCTGTGGCCATCCGGTCGAGCAGTACCTCGGGGTCGTTCTCGTAGCCGGCCTCGGAGAGTTCCGCGTCGAGAATCTCCGGGTCTATCTGGCCGTGTTGTAGCGCCGCACGGAACGTCTCCGCGCTGGGGTAGCCACGGCCGCCCAACAGGTCGGCTGCCTGCGTGACTGCCTCACTGAACGGCTGGTCCTCGAACCCCGTGAGGGGGTTTGCTGTCACGAACGAGTGGATGGGCCAGAGGGAGCCGACGGTGGTCGCTGCGGTGTCGATACTGTCGTGGATGGTGGATTCAGTACTCATTGTAGTCCTCCGTAGCAGTTAGCACAGTGTCGGCTGCCGGTTGACCGGCGTTCAGCAGCGCCACGTAGAGGCGCTGGCTGCGCTCGTGAACCCCGGTCTCGATGCCGGTGTAGATGCCGACGAAGACGACGGCGATAATGCCGTGGAGCAGGGTCAGTTCCGTCGTTGCCGGGCTGACAGGCATGAGCCCCGAGACGCCCGTATAGACCGCGGCGTAGATGACGATAGCCGGGAAGAAGACCACTGGGACGGCCCCGTAGCGGGCCGCCGTTGGAAGCGAGGTATGCTGTACGGCGCTACGGGCCGCGTGGAGCGTCGTGAACACCACAAAGAACGTCAGCAGGAGGCCGCTGCCGACCTTCGTCCCTTTCCCCGTCAGCACCGCGAACACTGCGCCGCCGGCGATGCCGGTCAGCAGTGTGACGATGACACCGATGATGCTCGTCGTCGTTCCTACCGTGTGCGGCGTCCCCTCGCTGGGGCTAGTGTGTTCAATTTGGCCGCCGGCACTGAGGAACTGGTAGGCCTTGTAGAAGCCGTGGAGGATGAGGTGGGTAATAGCAGCCCCGAAGAAGCCGAGGCCGGCCTGCATGATCATGAATCCCATCTGGCCGACCGTCGAACAGCCGAGTTTGCCCTTGATGTCAGTCTGGACCGACTTCAGGAGTTTCCCGCCGATGGCGCTTGCACCGCCGACGGCGACGATTGCGAGCATGAGCGCAGGGTCGACAGTGATGACTGGGGCGAAGCGGGTCAACAGGATGCCGCCGGCGTTGACGAATCCAGCGTGCATCAGCGCCGAGGCGGGCGTCGGTGCGGTCATCGAAGAGAGAAGCCAGCCGTGGAACGGGAGCAGAGCGGACTGAATCATCGCTGCGAGCACGAGCGCGCCAGCGGCGACCAGCCACACCGGGCCAGCAAGTGAGTCAGCAGCCGCCGTGATTCCCGAGACCGTGGTCGAGCCGGTCGCCCACCACAGTGCCGTCAGCGCGACGGCGAGGAGCCCGCTGCTGGCGATGAAGTACTTGCGGGCGACCGTCGCAGCCGCCTGTGCCTGATCCCAGCCGCCGACGATTCCGATGAGTTTCGCCATCAGCAGCCCCATCGCGAGCCACAGCGCCCCGAACAGGGCAAGGTGGTCAGCCGCGACCAGTCCCATCACGACCACCGTGAAACCGAATACGGTGGCGAAAAAGCCCGTTTTGAGGCGGCTGCCTGCCAGGTAGCGGCGCGAGTAGCTGTGAACGATACCGCTGAAGAAGGTGGCGACCACCCACATCAGGACGGTCAGCCCATCGACAGCAACAACGCCGGGTATCTCCCACGCGACTCCGGTTCGGACCCGAACGGCAAGCACAGCAATGCTCGCGGCAAACATCGACCACACGAGCCATGTGAGTGCGACAGGTACGAGCGGCGAGTCAGCCGTCGTGTCCGGGAGTGATCCAACCGTCTTCGGTGAGTTGTGTCCTGACATCGTTTTTCGTGACTGATCACGGCAATCACGGAATGTGATTGACCAGTTCCGGTTGTCTTCATCCCTAGTGCGAACGGACTGAGTATTAAATTCTTCTATACTACCAAATTGTTCCTAAAATAGTAGATTATAGAACATTATGTTTTTGTGGTTGAAGCTCGGTCGAGAACCACCGCCAGGGGAGTAAGCGGGTACCTCGCGGCCTGTGCTGGCAACACCGTTCGATTACGAGTCCGCTGTACACACGTACACAGATTCGACTATGAGGGACCGAGTGAGTATTGAGATGGAGCGATATTACCAAACTGTTCGGAGAGGCTGCTCAGGAAAGCAGATCGTTGCCGGGCATGAGACGGTTACTCTCATACCCTGTCTGACCGCGTCGTCCCGGGCACGCAGGTGTCCAGAGCGTAACCCTGTGGTCGCGGCGGCGTCGTCAGCTAGCTACCGTTTTCGGAATCGAACTTACCGAAAGGCGTCGTCTCATGGCTCCGAACGAGTACTTCGTCGGCCACTGTCAGGCCCATATCGAGAAGTGCCTGTGCGACAGGGGTGATATCGCTATCCGATTCGCCGACAGCCGTCACGAGGAGATTCTCCTCGCCGGTGACCAGTTCCTGTACCGATACCACACCGTCTATATCCAGAATTTTCGGGATTAAATCGCCTCGCTCGGGAATCGACGCAGTGCAGTAAAGCAGCATCCGGAGCGGATAGCCCGCCTGCTGATAGTCGACGTCAGCGCTGTAGCCCTTAATCACCTCGCTGGACTCGAGATGGTTAATGCGCTTGCGGACGGTGCTGTCGGACGTATCGGTTCGCTCTGCGATGTCCCCGGACGACATGTTTCGAGCATCCTCCTGTAATGCGTACAGGATTGCCCTGTCCACGTCGTCGATTTCCTCGTCAGCCATACTAGTGTGTCCACAGCAAGGACACTTTACTGTTGTACGTTCCCCCGATCCGCTGTTGTGGCTGTCAGCGGTAGCAGCGAGGTCTCGAACGCGCCAGCCGCAGCTTGTGAATAGATGCAGCATGTCTCAGGGTGGATAACAGCGGGGAAGTTGCGCTCTCGACGAGCATACGTGACACGGACTGCCGGGACAACCGACCGGAGTCCGTGACGGCGGCCAGTTTTCAGGCGCGCCTAAATTCCGAAGCAGTTATATATTTTTAGGTGGGCCTAACAATCATGTCGAGAGATGATACAAACCACAAGTCCCCGACTAGACGTGACTACATGAAGTATGGTGGCGCGGTGATAGGTGGGGGGTTGTTGGCGGGCTGTGTAGGTCAATCCGACTCCAAGTCAACTCCGAGCGAGCGAGGCACAGGCGACGGGTCGACCTCAATGGCCGAACCAACCACGGCTGATGACGGATACTTGGTTACAATGTCGCCCATGGGAACCGTCGAGTTCGAAACGGTCCCCCAGAGTGTGTTCACGATACTGGGCCACCACGTAGACATGCTGGTCGCGCTTGGGCGAGGCGACGCGATCAACGCGATGCACGCGCCTGAATACCACCAATCGCTGTATCAGAAGTTCCTCCACCGACTGGAGGGAGTCTCAATCGACTGGGATGACCTGTACTCTTCGTGGCCGCCGTCGAAAGAGAAACTGTACGAACTCGATAGCGATGTCCATATAGCGGACCCAGCGAAGGTTGCGACGGCCGAGGGATGGGACGACAGTAGCCTCGAAGAGATAGGCTCGAACGTCGGCCCGTGGTTCGGGAACACGCTCAGCGGCACTCATCAGAAACCGCCATCAGGCTGGGCTGATGCGTACGAATACTATACGCTCTGGGAGATCTTCGGAAAGATCGCGCAGGTGTTCCGAGAGAGCGACCGGTACGAGGCACTCACATCGGTCCGCGAATCGATGCTGCAGACTATCAGAGCGGGCCTGCCCCCGGAACAGGAGCGGCCGAGCGCGGCCATGGTCCTGTTCTCCACATCCGACGAGAAAATATGGGGGTACAAAATGAACCATCCGGGCTACTACGCTGCCCACACCCGCCCGCTGGGTGCTACCGATGCGTTAGCCGACGCCGTTGGTGACGAGTACGGCGACGACGGGCGGAATATCACGCTCGACTCCGAACTGCTTCTCGACGCCGACCCGGACGTGTTACTCGTCCTCGGGCCGATGACGGGGTACCACAATCTCGACGACATTCGGTCACAACTGGCAGACGACGAGGTACTGAGAAAGATAACTGCCGTCCAAGAGGGGCGGATATACGCTCAAGGTGCCCGTCGGCAGGGTCCGATCCTGAACCTGTTTCAGACTGAAATGACCGCGAAACAACTGTACCCCGACCAGTTCGGTGAGTGGCCGGGCTACGTCGACGGCGAGCCATACCCCGAACTCCCCGTCGAGGAACAGCTGTTTGACCGCCAGCGTGTCGCTGACGTAATCACGGGTGAGGGACAGTGACTGACCCCGGTAGACCGGCGCTTGAACAGCCGACACGCAGAGATTATATCAAGGGAGCCGGGCTGATTGCGGGCGGCAGTTTGCTCGCCGGGTGTTCGAGCAACTCCGCCACGGACTCTACCGCGACTGAGCCAACGGAGACAACCGAGACCCCAACAGCGACTGAGACTGAATCATACACTGTCAATATGGAGCCGGTGGGCGACGTTACGTTCCAGACGGTTCCCGAGCGATGGCTCCCCTACGGTGGCACTTACGCCGATATGGGCGTGGCACTCGGGCAGGCCGATGGCCTCACAGGTATCGGCGGGGCGGACCGCTACTACACGTACGTCTACGATGAGCTTCCCGGTGTGTCCGTCGACCAGGAGACGATTGACGCGAATCCGGAGGTCCGAACGAAAGAGGAGTTTTACGAACTCGACAGCGACGTGCACCTCTATGACCCAGGGATGCTCATCAACTGGTTCGACTGGTCGCAGTCGGACGTCGACGAAATCGCCGAAAACGTCGCTCCGTTCATCGGGAATCTGATCTTCCGTCGCTCCGACGAGTGGCACGACTACCGGTACTACACCCTGTATCAAGCCTTCGAGAAGGTTGCTGAGGTCTTCCAAGAACAGGCTCGGTACGAGGCGTTCAAACAGCTACACGACGACTACATCGCGGACCTGCAGAGTCAGCTCCCGCCAGCTGAGGAGCGTCCGAACGTCCTCCTTACGTTCGAGGGCACCGACGAACCGGAGTCGTTCTCGCCCTATCGGCTGAACGACAACGGCACGAGCAAGAAGCAGTGGCGTGATCTCGGCGTCACCGACGCGCTTGCCGGAACCGATATCGAGAACCTCAGCACAACCAATCGGGGCGAGTACGACTACGAAACGCTTCTCTCAGTCGATCCGGACGTTATCCTCGTCCGCGGCCACGAGCGAAAATCTGCGACCGAGTTCCGGGAGACCGTTCTACAGTTTATGCAAGACCACAGCGTCGGGAGCCAACTGACCGCGGTACAGAACGGACGCGTGTATCGCGGTGGCTACCTCCGACAGGGTCCGATTCACAATTTCTTCCTGACAGAACGGGCGGCCCAACAACTCTATCCCGATATCTTCGGCGACGTGACCTCAGACACCGAACTCTTCGACCGGGAGCGCCTCGCCGATATCGTCACGGGTGAGTTCGAATGAGTGGCCCGGACGGAGCAACGTTCGAACGACCGACGCGGAGAGAAGTCGTGAAAGGCGGTGGTACACTCGCCCTCGGTGGACTACTCGCCGGATGTTTGGGCAACAGCAGTCAGGAATCTTCGGAAGCTGGGACCGGTGACAGGGCCACGGATACCGAACCGAGCGCTACCGGGCCAGCGACTTCCGACGGAACGTATTCGGTGACGATGGAGCCAGTCGGAACCGTCGAGTTCGAAACTGTGCCCGAGACAATCGCCCCCTTCACCGCGGACTACATCGATATGCTGGTCGCGCTCGGTCACGGCGACGCAGTACAATCAATCTGGTACCGTGGACGGTACAAGACGCTGCACTACGAGGAACTCGATGGAGTGTCTATAGACCTCAACGCCCTCACACAGCTCTGGAGCGACGGCGTCTCGAAGGAGGCGTTCTACGAGATGGACGCGGATCTGCATCTCATCGATCCGCACGCACTGACACACTGGCTCAAAGCATGGGAACAGTCCGACCTCACGGAAGTCCGGGAGAACGTCGCTCCGTTTATCGGAAACCTCGTTTTCCGACGGACTGACGACTGGCACAACTACCGGTACTACAGCCTGTACGAGGCTTTCGAGAAGGTGGCTGAGATGGTTCAGGAACAGGCGCGCTTCGAGGCGATCCGTTCAATCCATGCCGAGCTAGCCGAAACGGTGCAGGCTCGGCTCCCGGCACCAGAGGAGCGACCGAACGCCGCGCTCATGTTCGCCGGCGAGGAGCCGGAAGCGTTCACGCCGTATCGGATTAGCGGGAACGGGGCCAACAAGGAACACTTCCAAACGCTCGGAATTGCCGACGCGTTCTCGGACACCGGAATCGAGGGGTACTCCGGCTCGGAGTCGCTCGATTACGAAGCGTTGCTGGAGATAGATCCAGACTCACTCCTTCTGCGATACCATCGCGAGGGGAAGACCCGTGAGGAGTTCGAGAACTCAGTGCTCGCCCATATGAAAGAGCACGAAGTGGGCAGCCGGTTGAGGGCCGTCCAGAACGACAGGGTGTTTCGCGGCGGTCCGATCTACACCGGCCCGTTGCACAACCTATTCATGATCGAACGGTACGCGAAGCGCTACTTCCCCGAGACGTTCACAGAGGCGCAGTTGTTCGACCGAGAACGCCTCGCGAGGATTATTACAGAAGGAGTTGCCGAGTGAGAGACAGGTCCGTGCCACCGCGACACCCGCTCTCAGAGGAGTAGGTGGATGTCCCCGTCGCGGTGGAAGCGGGTCGTATAGCTGAATACAAATAATTACTATAATTATAGTAAACTCATAGCAGCTTCTATTTACCCCGGCAGCGAAGCTCAGTGCTGATGACTGAAGTGACAGCAGCGACCGATACGCGCGGCCTCGAAACCGTGCTACTCGCGGTCGGTAGCCGCGACGACGCCCGAGTCGACACGCTCGTCGATGCCGTTACTGAAGTCACGGTGCCGACAGACGCGACAGTAATCATCGCACATGTGTTCGATCCGGACTCGTACCGGGAGGCGGTAGAGCAACTGCTCGAAACGCCAGACGAAAACATCGACCCGGACGAGCTGGCCGCACAGATGTCGGTCACCCAGGAAATCATCGACGAGCTGGAAGCCGAGTCGGTGACGACTGTCCCCCGTGCGACGACTGGGACGAGTGGGGAAGGTATCGTTTCCATCGCGAGAGACGTGTCCGCCGACCGCGTGATTGTCGGCGGGCGGCAGCGCTCTCCGGCGGGGAAGGCTATCTTCGGGAGCACGGCTCAGGAGGTGATGTTGAACGCCCCGTGCCCGGTTACGTTCGTTCGCGACCGATGACCGTGCAGACTGCGCTCCGGGCCTTGCCCGACGCCGCCCGCCCCCAGTGGCTTCGCCGTGGTACGAAAAGACTTGGAAAGACTTTTACACAGATTCGAGTTCATTTTTACACGGATGTCCACAGCCACCATACGGAACGTCCTCAGCGGTGACGGCGACCGGTTCGTCTACGTCGTCTCCGCGTTAGCCGCGCTGAACGGACTGTTGTTCGGGTTCGACACCGGGATCATCTCGGGCGCGTTCCTGTTCATTCAGGACTCGTTCGTCATGTCGCCGCTCGTCGAGGGAATCATCGTCAGTGGTGCGATGGCCGGGGCCGCGGCCGGTGCGGCCGTCGGCGGCCAGTTAGCCGACCGCCTCGGTCGCCGCCGCCTCATCCTCATCGCGGCCATCGTGTTCTTCGTCGGGTCGTTCACGATGGCTGTCGCGCCGAACGTCCCCGTCCTCGTCGCCGGTCGGCTTATAGACGGCGTCGCTATCGGTTTCGCGTCGATTGTCGGCCCGCTGTACATCTCCGAAATCGCGCCGCCCAGGATTCGCGGCGGGCTCACCTCCCTCAATCAGCTCATGGTGACCACCGGAATCCTCCTCTCGTATTTCGTCAACTACGCGTTCGCCGACGCGGGCGCGTGGCGCTGGATGCTCGGTGCCGGGATGGTCCCAGCCGTCGTCCTCGCTATCGGCATTCTGAAGATGCCCGAAAGCCCACGCTGGCTCTTCGAGCACGGACGGAAAGACGAGGCGAGAGCCGTCCTCAAGCGGACGCGGTCCGGCGGCGTCGAGGAAGAACTCGGTGATATCGAGGAGACCGTCGAGACACAGTCCGAAACCGGCGTCCGGGACCTGCTGGCTCCGTGGCTCCGCCCAGCGCTCGTGGTCGGGCTCGGACTCGCCGTGTTCCAGCAGATCACCGGCATCAACGCGGTCATTTACTACGCCCCGACGATTCTCGAATCCACCGGGCTGGGAAACGTGGCCTCGATCCTTGCGACAGTCGGTATCGGAACGATCAACGTGGTGATGACCATCGTGGCGATCCTGCTCGTCGACCGTGTCGGTCGTCGCCGACTGCTCCTCGTCGGTGTCGGCGGGATGGTCGCGACGCTGGCCGTCCTCGGTACTGTGTTCTACCTTCCCGGTCTCGGCGGGGGCCTCGGCGTCATCGCCACGATCAGTCTGATGCTGTTCGTGTCCTTCTTCGCAATCGGTCTCGGCCCGGTTTTCTGGCTCCTGATCTCTGAGATATACCCGCTTTCCGTTCGCGGGTCAGCGATGGGCGTCGTCACCGTCGCCAACTGGGGTGCGAATCTCCTCGTGTCGCTGACCTTCCCCGTCCTGACTGACGGCGTCGGAACCTCTGCGACGTTCTGGCTGTTCGGCCTCTGCAGCCTCGTAGGGTTGGTGTTCGTTTACCGCTACGTCCCCGAAACCAAGGGCCGGACGCTGGAGGCAATCGAAGACGACCTCCGACAGAACATCTCGCTGGCTGACTGAGTCGACCATCGGAACGGCGGGCGGGTCCACCGCTCCCGCTTTTTACACCCCGAGGCGGTCTAACGCGCTGTCGAGCCTCGGGAGTCCGTCGTCGCCGAAAAACCGGACGTTCTCCAGGGCGTGGAAGGCGATATACACGTCGCGCCGTTCGTCGAAGTACCGCTCGGAGATATTGCAGTGGCGGCGGTACTCATCGTAGAACGCAGCGCCGATCGAGTCCAGTCGGTCGACGTACGCCAGGTCTACTTCAGCGTGGCCGAAATATATCGCTGGATCGAGGACGGCCCGAACGGTTCCGTCAGCCACGACAACGTTTCCGGGGTGGATGTCGCCGTGCAGCAGCGACGGCGTGGCCGGCTCGACGAGACGAGTATCGAGCGTTTCCGCCAGTCGTTGCACCCGGTCGAACTCGGTGGCTGGCAGAGCCCCAGCGTCCCGCGCAGTCCTTGCGAACGGGAGAAGCCGTCGCTCGCGGAAGAAGTCGATCCACGACTCGGTCCACGGGTTCGACTGGCTGAACGGCCCCGAAAGGGTATCGAACGGAAAGCCGAACGCGTCAGCCGAGACGTCGTGGAGAGACGCGACGTGGCGCGCGAGGTCGCGTTCGGCCCGTTCACCGAATCGGCCGTCTCCGCGGACGAACGACAGCACGAGCAGTTCCGGTTCGACGTGGAGGACGTCCGGAACGGGGAGCGACGTGTCACGGTCGAGGTACTGAAGCATTGCCGCCTCGATTCCGAGCGGCGAGTCGTCAACTTTCACCGCCACGTCAGGACGGTCGCGAAACGTCACACGGTAGACCGACCCGACTTCCCCGCCGTCGAGTGCCGTCGCGCTTTGAGCGTCGGCGTCCAGTACGCTCGAAACCCGCTGTCGCACTGTCGCCGTCATCTGATCCGCGCCCGTCTCCTCGTCCATATTCGGCATACGATAAGGCGTCCAATAGGTCTGTTTGTCTTCTGCCTCGGTAGCGAAAACAAAGCCATCCGAACCTCACTGCAGACTCCGATTACAGGCAGGACTCGAAACGAGTGGTGACGCTACACGGATCGGTCGGTGCTGTCACCGAACTGCACGACGAGGCGTTCCGTGGCGAGAGCGTACACTGTCATCTCTGTCCCCTTCTCCGAGTACCACGTTTCGGCGGGTTCGATAAGGTCAGCTTCACAGAGACGGTCGAGGTGATAGGAGACGCTCTGGAGCGAGCGGTCGACTGCGTCGGCGATATCCGACGCGGTCCGCGGTTCGTTCCTGACTGCCCCCAGTATCTCCTGAGCAGCCTCAGACGAGAGAATCTGAAGGACGTCAGTCGGTTCGGTACCGTTGACTACGACGTTCGTCTGCTCTCGGGGTGCATAGTCAACTGGCGGGTGATGGGGGAAGACGCTTGCCATGGATTGTAGGGAGGGTATTGACGTTCGCTTCTATTTGTTCGGCTCAATCCGAACAAACCAATCAAACAATTTAATACTTACGGAATAAATAGCCTGAGGTATGACGCAGCAGGACACGCGGCAAACAGGGCAGCCAGTTCGGATGCATGAGTGATGACGACAGCGCGGTCGCACGCGAACGCGTCATCGAATCGATGGAGCAATCGGCCGAGGTGTACGGCCTCAGCCGAAGCGCCGGGCGCATCTACGGCGTGCTGTACTTCGCATCGGACCCCCTCTCCATCCCAGAACTCGTCGAAGAAACCGGCTACGCGAAATCGACGGTGAGTAACGTCACACGGACGCTGTCGCGTATCGGGCTCATCCACCGCAGGTCGTCTGCAGGGGGCGGCAGACGAGTCCGGTTCGAGGCCGAACGTGAGGTCTGGTTCATCCTGCAGGACGTGTTCCAGCAGTACATCCAACGGGAAGTCCAGACGACGCTCAGGACCATCCGCCGGGCGGAAGAGCAGGTACCAGCAGAGACTCGCGAGCAAGAGCGCGTTCGAAATCTCCGTGAAACGTACGAAGACCTGGAGGAGATCGTACAGCTCGCGTCGGAGTACTCCGCCGCCGAACTCCGCGAGGCACTTGAGACCTACGAGCGGTAGTCACCGCGTTACCAGTAGACGGTGTACGTACACGTATCGTCACCGTTCCGACGACACGTCTCACCCGTTTCTTCGATGAACACGAACGCGCCGACCGGCGCGTATTGCTGGGCGACACCCCGGATGAGGCCACGGTCGAACGGGCACGGATACGGGTTCTCACACGTCACCTTGCCGGTCCGCTCGCCCACGGATTCGAAGCGGTAGTGCCCGATATCCCCGCCACGGTGGTTTCGCTGGTAGGCCGCATCTATCGACTGGAGCCCCTCCGGAACAGAATCGAAATCGTTCGGCCAGTCAGCGACACGCGGGATCTGTTCGCCGAGTCGGTCGAGGACGTGCGGTTGCAGGTCGTCGGCAATCGTCTCGAACGCGTTCAGCCAGGCCTGTTGTGGGTACCACTCGTCGGCCGCCGGGTCGGTGATTCCCTCCACATCGAGCGCCGTTAGCGCTCGTTCCCGGTACTCGTCTGAGAACTTCCCCATCGCCTCCTCGACTATCGTGAGTACCGTTTGCCCGTTGATTTCGACGGCTGGGTCAAACGCCTCGTAGGATGCCATTCTGTCCGGTGGTTCGCGGGGAAGGAAATAAAAACCGGCCATACACGCGGCGAATGTGGCACTTTCAGCCCGTCGAGGGGAAGACAACCGCAGTTTTCTGCTCTACTGCCTGCAGTCCCAGTCTCTACAGCGCTTAGTCTTCACTCTTAGACGGGTCGCCGAGGGCTGGCGGCTCCATACAGACCGTACACGACAGCCCTGCCGTTACGACGCGTCCTGTGACTGTCCGCTACGTTCAGTACGGGCGTCGGTGACCCACGCCGGTCGATTCACTGTCGTCTCGCCCGAATCGAACTCGAAGGAGAGGTCGTATGTTTCCGGTGCCTTCCCTGCCAGTCTGCCCAGGGCGAGTTCTGCATACGTCCCCGCGGACTCCGTCAGGTCCCACGTAACTGTCGCGGAGCGAACGTCAGTCGTGTCACCGACTGTTCGCACTGTCCCCGTAGCCCCGGTGACGTGGTACGTTTCCCGCCCCTCGTACCAGCCGTTTTTCGGCTTGTAGACGGTCACTGCCTGAGCGGCGTCGGCTTCCCGTTCGTATTCGACGAGGTACAGGCTCATGACGACTACCGACGCCGCGCCCGAGACATCGTCCGCCACATCCTCTGACTCCTGCTTGATGATGAACGTGACGGCCCCGTCAGTCCGGGTCTCCTGAAGGAGTTCCCGATCGGTATCGCTCTGGATCTGCTCTCGCCGGCGGTCGGTACTGCCGTCGTCTTCAACGACGATACGACTGTAGACCGGGTCGCCCGGCGACGCCTGATACTGTTCAGTTTGGACGGCACCCTCGTCAATGAACAGGTAGCGGCCGCCGTCAGCGGTCACAGCGCCCTCGAATTCGAGCGCTGTTTCACTATCCGCGACAATCGCTCCCGACGCCCGGTATTCATCGGACTCGGGAAGGGTAAACCGTTCGTCGACCGGGTTTTCCGCGTGTGGGCTCGCAGTACTGAACGGATACACGGCAGCGAAGACAAGCGCGAGACAGCATAGCGCTAGCACACCGTTCAGTAGTCTCGCGGTACGGCGGTCCATATCCGAGTACCAATACTGACCAACAAAAGCGATTCGGAAACCGGGACTTGGACTCCGAGTTTGTCGCTACTTCTTCGGGAGGGTCGCGATGAACTCGTTCGGCCCGATGCGGTCGACAGTGTAGCCCTCGGCGTCGAACGATTGTCGCTCCGCGGCCATCTGGTGATAGAGCGGCGTCGGCTTGTGGTCGTTGACAATCGTCAGTGCCTCTCCGCTGTCCAGTTCCTCGAACGCGTCGAAGATCTTCGGGTGTCGCTTCGGCGGTGGAATCTCTCGGAGATCGAGTTGCTGTTCTGCCATACGATCTATCGGTCGCTAGCTGCCGTAGAGAGCCTTTGTGCGAATATATTCAGCGCGGGAATCCGGCAGTGACGACACAGAGCCCGCATTCGGTTACGTCGACCGCGTTACCGATACATTTCGGTGGCTTGTGTCCGATTCGTCGTCACGGACAGCTGTTTTGCAGTTCACGCCTGTTGATACCGCGTCGCCCACTTCGGTAACGACCGACGGTAAAGGCCGACGCCGACAGCGCCCAGGACGCCACCAGACCCACCGAGCGCGGCAAGCAGGGGCCCGGACAGCGGTGAGATGGCGAACCCGGCGATGAGGATTGGGACCAGCGGGAGGACCATTGCCGCGCCGAAAACAGCGAACAGGGCCGTGTCGAAGAGGAACTCGTTCGGAGAGAGGCCGGTGAGGTACACGGTGGTGCCGAAGATGTAGCAGGCGACACCGACGAGCAGGACGGCCCCGACGACCGCCTCGGCGACCGGCCCGCCACGCCAGGCCAGTGCGAGTCCGTAGAACGCGAGTCCGACCAGCGGGCCGAGCAGGAGGAACGCCCGGAACTTCCCCGCGAAAACGGCGTTCACAGAGAGGGGATGGGCGAAGTACAGGGTAACGTCGTCGGATTGCGTGAGCCAGTTATACGTCGTAAATCCCGAGAGCCCGAGAATCGCACCGAACGAGATTCCGGTCGACGGTGGCACGCCCGTTATCTGGCCGGCGAAATCGACCAGCGCGGCGGTGACACCGAACAGCACCGCCGCCGAGAAAAGGACCTTCCCGAACCCGCCTGCGCTCCGGTGGATGTCGAGCAGGCTCTTGGTCGCAACTGGGTCACCGATCCGTCGCCACCACCGGCGGAAGGCCGGTTCGACTGTTCGAGCGGAGCGAGGCGCGGTCGCGTCAAAGGTGAGCGCCCCGAGCAGAAAGACGCCGAGGATGACGGTCGCTGTCGCGCCGACCCGCAGGGGAGTCTGAGCGAGAAACAGGCCGTAGGGGGTGTAGGAGACGACATCGACACTGCCGGCCAGCGCTGCACCGACTGCGACGAGTGGGGCCGCGAGTAGTGCCAGACCGGGAACGCCGCGGCCGGTGAGACCGAGGGCCGCAATCGTCGTTCCCATCCCGAGGACGAACGTCAGTGCCAGGGTCATCCACAGAAGGGAGACAGTCGTAGCGACGAGGAGAGGCCCGGCGACGCCATGGACTGCAAGCACCGTTCCCAGAGAGATCGGCAGCAGAAACAGCACTGCGTAGTAGACACTGTCCTTGACGACGAACAGCCCCAGCAACGTGTTCTGCGACAGCGGGAGCGTGCGGGCAGAGAACACCAGCAGCGTCACGTCACCGAGGAGGTTCCGGAGGGCATCCCGTCCCACAAATCCGAGAGACCCCGTGTGGAGACCGAAGACGAACACCAGTGCGTGGAGCCCGGCGAACACGGTTTTCGGTTCGGTCCCGGTAACAGCGAGAAGCTTGGCTGCGCCGCCAACGAGCAGGCAGATGAACACCGGAAACAGGGAGAAGTGACTGCCGCGGAAGAGCCGGCTGTGGAGTCGCCACTCCTCGCGGAGCATCTCGACGAACACCCTGCGCGCCCGACCGTCACTCATGTGTCAGCGGGTTGGCTCCCCGGTCCACTGTTGCGTCGACGTTGTCCAGAAACACGTCGAGGAGCGTTACATCGGCGTCGAGTTCCGCCGGACGGACGTCGGCGACGAGGTCGCCGCCGTACATGATGCCGACCCGCGAACAGAGTTCGGCGGCGACGTCTACGTCGTGTGTGGTGACGACGATTGTGTTGCCGTCGTCCCGGTAGGAGCGCAGGAAGCGCTTGACCCACTCCTGAACGATCGGGTCGAGGTTCGCCAGCGGTTCGTCGATGAACACGACGTCCGGTTCGTGGAAGAACGCACCGGCGATCATCACTTTCTGCTGTTGGCCCCGCGAAAGGTCCGATGACAGTGTATCGAGTTTCTCGGTAAAGCCGAGACGGTCGGCCCACGACTCGGTCTGCTCGGTCACCGCGTCGTCGGGCATATCCCGGATAGCACCGACGAAGTCGAAGTACTCGCGCGGCGTCATGAAACTCGGTGGTGACTCCTTCTCCGGGAGGATTCCCGCTCGTTCGCGGACCGCTGTTGGCTGCGTCGCCGGGTCGACACCGAGTACCGACACCTGTCCACCGTCCGGACTGAGCTGTCCGGTGAGTATCTCCATCGTCGTGGTCTTGCCAGCGCCGTTCGGCCCGAGCAACCCGAAAAACTCGCCGTCGTCGATGCTGAGCGAGAGGTCCGGTATCGCAGTCACGTCGCCGTACGACTTCCTGAGCGACTCGATCTCGATTGCTGTCACGGCGTTCTGCCTACCATCGTGGTTCTGTCGATATAAGTTGTTATACTGAATAAGAACATCCCAGATAATCAGACACCGGTTTCGTGGATACGCACATCTAAACTCGGACAACAGGCCGAAGGAGAAACTGTTTTAGGCAGTCCTAAACTATCGCTGGATACCCAAATGACGACCGCAAACCTGCAGAACGGAACAGCGGCCCGGTCCGCCGAGGGGCTGTCGAGCGATGCCATCGAAGCGGTGGCGTTCCTCGCCCGCTCGGAACACCGCCTTCGCGTCCTCGAACTCTTGTCTGACGGTCCCTGCAGTCGTGACGAACTGAGCGACCGGACGGGGGTGACGCGCGTGACGCTCAGTCGAATCCTCGGTGACTTAGAGGACCGTGACTGGATCACGCGACGGAACGGGGAGAAGGTGTACGCGCTAACCGGCCTGGGAAAGCTTGTCTACAACGATTTCACGCAGTTACTCGGGACGGTTTCCATCGGACAGGAGTATCCCGACGTCGTCCAGCGACTGCCGACAGACTGGTTCGACTTCGATCTGCGGTGTCTCGCCGAGGGACAACTCGTGGCCGACCAGAGTGCCGACCCACTCGCCGCGGCCCGCATCGTCGCTAACGCTATCCAGAACGCGTCGTCGTTCCGCTCGCTCCTGGGAACGTTCATCGCGCTCCCGATGTACACGTACGAGGAGGCGGTACGGGCAGGCAACGAAGCGGATGGGACCGTCGTGTTCGACACCGACCTGACCGAGACGATGCTTTCAGACGCTGACCTCCGTGGCCGCTGGCAGACTATCGAGGCCGCGACGGCGTCCGTGACGTACTACAGTCTCGACGAATCTGTTCCCTGCAGTATCGACCTCATCGACGGCGAAACGGTGTTTCTGACCATCGACCGGGAGCGCGACATCGGATTCGATATCATCCGCTGTACGCACCCCGATGTGATCGGGTGGGCAGCAGGAGTAATCGACGAGGCCCAAACGGCGGCCGCTCCGCTCAGCCACCACACTGACACCGCCGATACTTGAATACGGCCTGAATCGCCCACGCGATATGTATTAGACGGTACAATTGTCAGAGATGTTTTGGCCGAAGTGTCACTCGCCGTCCGTGTTGGTATAACTGTTGTTTGAGTAATCGATAGCTCTTAACACATGACAAGGTAGATATGTTATATGGCCCCGCATCGACTCCACCACCTCGCCCTCCGCTGTCTGGTCTGTGCGTCACTCCTCGTCACTGCCATGCCCGCTGGTGCAGCGCCGCCGCCGCGGCCGCTGTGTGACGCCTGCGGTGACACGTTCGAATCGACGGCCGAGTCCCACGGCGTCTCGGTCACTGTCACCCACAGCAACGCTACCGTCGCCGTCAACGCCAACGGAAGCGCAACGTGGGTCGTCCACAACCGCCTGTCCGACTCAGATGGGGTTGCACGTCTCCGGGCGAACGAGAGCCTCCGAACCGCTATCGCCGACAGAGCGATGTGGGACACCGAGCTTCTGAGCGCGAACGTCTCCGGCGACGGCGTCATAACGCTGCGCTACCGCGAGGCCGATTTCGCCGAGCAGTCTGTCGGCGGGGCGGTCCGCACTGGCGAGTTTACCGAAGCCTACGGCTATCGAAACCTCGACGGCCTCGGCGCTGATCGCCTCGTCATCGTTGCCCCCGATGGGATGCGAGTCGGGCGGACCATTGACGGCGCGACCGTCTCAGACGACGGCCAGCGGATGACGCTGACCGAACTGAACGACGGGCGTGTCGTGACGTTCGTCCCCCGTGATACGGCCGTTGGGCCGGTGTTGAGTCTCCTCGCGGTCGGAACACTTCTCGGTCCCGTGATGGCGGTGAAGGCGCTCGCATACATCACGCTCCCCGCAGCGGTGTTTACCCTCTTGATCGGCGCGGCCGCTGGAGGGCTCTCTTGGCTCGATTGGGACTTCAAACGAGTCCGGGACTCCGCAGGCGTCGCATTCGCCGGGTTCGGCGCGTTAGCGACTGCCCTGTCGCTGCTTGGAGCGACGGGCGTTTTGCGGTTGGGTGGGATAGCGGCACCGCTGTTCGGTGGTGGCACTGCGCTGTTCGTGTGTGGAATAGCACTTTCACAGCGGCGTGTCCGTGAGCGTGCGAGCTATCGTGCGGTCGTTGGCGGTGCAGTAGTCGGAGCGAGCATCGCGCTGGGAGCGACGATAGTGGCGGCTCCGATGGTCGTCACGGACGGATTCACGCCCCCGGTGTCGGCGCTGTTAGTTCTTGGACCCGCGTTCGTGCTTCTCCCGGCCGGGTACGCAGTCGGCCACGGGAACCGTCGGTTAGCGATGAAAACGGCCGCTATCGGGTTCGTACTGTCGATGCTACCGGTACTCCCGGTACTGCCTGCGCCGTTCGGACTGGGCGTGCTTTTTGTCCCTATTGCCACAGCCAGCGCCGCCGTCGTTGCTATCGCCGGCCTCCCGATATTCCTCACCGGCGTCTCGCTCGGCGTTCCATCATCGGCCCACTGACCGATCCGCAGGCTGCAGTCGCAGTGAGTTGCTCAGCCGTGTGTGGCTGTGGCACTTCGTATCTTATTACTCGACAGGTACTGACTGATAGCGTCGGTGTCACCTGATTGTGGCTGTGTTGCCATCAATACATAAGCGGGCGTACCGAACGACCGTACACGATGTCACAGACGTATTACAGCCGTAGCCTCGACGACAAGATTTCGGAACACCGGGACCCTGCTCACGACGTCGACCCGCTCTTCGTTAATCGCTGGTCGCCGCGTGCGATGGCTGGTGATTCGCTTGCTGAAGATGACCTGCTGCCGCTGTTTGAAGCCGCGCGCTGGGCACCGTCCGCATTCAACAATCAGCATTGGCGATTCGTCTACGCCACCCGTGAGGACGACGAATGGGAGTCGTTCCTCGGCCTGCTGAACGAAGCCAACCGCTCATGGGCACGCAATGCTGGCGCGCTCATTGCCGTTTTCTCGAAGGTCACCCTCGAGCACAACGGCGAGTCCGCTGGGACGCGTTCGTTCGATACCGGTGCTGCGTGGCAGAATCTCGCTCTGGAGGGCGCCCGGCGCGACTTGGCTGTTCACCCGATGGCGGGCTTCGACTGGGATCGGATCCACGAAGCTCTGGGCGTCCCAGAAGACGAATTCGACGCCGAAGCAATGATCGCCGTCGGTGAACGGGCTGATCCCGAGACGTTACCTGAGGACCTCAAAGAGCACGAAAAGCCGAGCGGTCGGAAACCACTTGACGAAATAGTCTTCAGCGGCCAGTTCGAATGAGCGATGGACTGAGATCTAAACACTAGCCTGAACGTTCACACTGGCCGTGGCGAGATCAGGACTCCCGACGATGATATCGAATTAACCGGTAGTCCTGAGAAGTGGATTAGCGGACCGGAACGCGATTACGAACCGATTGGGACGGTCTCGTGTTCCGTGCAGACCTGTTCCATTGAGTGACTGGACGATATTTCGACGGCTCCCGTCTCCAAGTAGCTACTCTTATACCTGTGGCCGTCAGAGGTATCGTATAGGCGGCCACAGCGGTGGGGTTGCCTCCCGTACCCATCCCGAACACGGAAGATAAGCCCACCAGCGTTCCGGGGAGTACTGGAGTGCGCGAGCCTCTGGGAAACGCGGTTCGCCGCCACCATTCATATCTGTTCATACGAACTGGCGAGCGACGCGGCCTCGCTGTAGGACAGTCGCGCCGCGGAGACCAGCATCACAGCAAGGTCAAGTTCCGGAGCACTCAGCCTGAATCGGTCAGTTTCGCTCGAAGCCGAATCCCTCATCACCGCCATCTCGCTGGACGGTCAGTACTGCGTTTTCGGATTCGTCCGTGACGGCCGCAGTCACCGAGCCCGTGACGAACTCCCGGAGGCGGCTCTGGGTCGGTTTGCCCATCACTGTGACATTGTAGTGAGCGGACTCGTTGATAATTGCCTCCGCGACATCGGGTGCTTCGAGATGCCACGTATCTACTGTGACTGCCTCGGGGAGGCGGCTTCGTGCTGTTTCGAACAGCGTCGATGCTCGTGCCACCGCAGTCTCGTCTTTCGTTTCGGACACATGGAAGAGGTCGACAGGTGCATCTGCACCCATCGCTAACGCGCCGCCGACGACAACGCCGAGGGCGGAATGCGTGCCCTCTGCAATCGGGACAAGTACCGACGAAATTCCCGAGTCAGCCCGTGAGTACGTGACTGAGACGACATCACACGATGCTTTCTTTCGCATCCGGTCGGCTGCGTCACCTCGGAGCCCCTCGCCGAATAATTCGGGCGTGTGCTCGTCCAGTACAGCCAACTGGACGTGGCGCTGCTGTGCGACGTTGATTGCTGTCTTGAGTGGCGTGTCGGTCTCTTCGACGATCAAATGCGCGTCAGCGGTGTGCGTCTCGTCCAGTCGCGCCTGCAGTAGCTTTCGACCGACGGACGTGGTCTCCGAACTCCGGGTAGCATCACCCGTGAACAGATCGAGAACGAGCAGTTCCCCGCCGACACCGTCTGCAATGTTCAGTGCCGTCTCGAACGTGAAGTCGTCGTGTGTCCCGAAAATCGGATAGAGGATTCGTTGTGGTGGCGCGGTATCGGACCGCTCCAGAAACTCCTGCAGACTAGTTTCAGCGTGAGCCATGCTACGTACTGATTGTTTATCCGCAATAAATACGCCGGTAGATTGTGCATACCGTAGTATGTATCGAATGAAATCCATATTCGCCAAAGAGCGGCGGCAGCGACACCCGAGCACAAGCGAGCGTAGTGAATGGTGACCCGTAGACCGGAACTCGGGGCCAGTTCGGTTGCAAAAGCTGTCCCGATGAATAGTCCAGCGGAAATGTAGTTTGCCGCTTCCAGAGTTCCGGACGCCGACCCGGCCTGGATACCAGTATTTGAGAACCGCACGACCGCTGTGCACCGCCACAAACGTTATCACGCTGTCAGCGTCAGCATCCGCTCGTCGTGATTTCGAACCACAGGCCGGCGTCCGTCGCGCTCAGGGGAAAAAGGGATTGGCACGCACCCTGTAGTCCCCGTATGAGTCGGCGTCTCGACGAAATCGACAGGCGCATCATCCACGCGCTGCAGCAGGACGCTCGGAACATCTCGGCCCCGATGGTCGCGGAGGAGATGGACGTCTCTCCGGGGACGATTCGCAACCGCATCAATCAGCTCGAAGATGCGGGCATTATCAAGGGGTATCACGCCGATATCGACTACGAGCGGTGTGAGAGTCGCTTGACCAATCTGTTCGTCTGTAACACCTCTGCGAGCGAGCGGGAGAACCTGGCCAGAAAGGCGCTCACGGTCCCCGGTGTGGTGAACGTTCGGGAACTCCGGACCGGCCGCGGCAACCTCCAGATCAAGGCCGTCGGCGAGGAAATGAGTGACCTCACTCGGATCGCCCACCAGCTCAGCAAGCTCGGCCTGGAGATCGAGGACGAGGACCTGATTCAGGAGGAGTATTTCACGCCCTACGAACCGTTCGGGCCGGACGGCGCGAGCAAGCAGGGGGCGATGACCGACATGGTGTCACTCTCCGGCGGCGCGGAAGTGGTCGACGTGACCGTCAGTCCGGAAGCCCCGATTGTGGACACGACACTTCGTGATGCGAACGAACAGTCACTACTCGACGAAGAGGTCCTTATCATCGCTATCGAACGAGGTGACGAGATGATTACGCCGAAAGGCGATACAGAAATCCGTGCCGGCGACCTTATCTCCGTGTTTGCTCGGGACGGGGTACCCGAGTCGACGCTGGACGCGTTCGGTGAGACGAACGAACCGATTACGCCGTCGTAAACCCTGTCTGGTGACCGTTCTCCCGACGCAGGGTTTTGTACTGAATTGCACATCGCGCTTTTTTTGACCGCGTTCGAGCAGGCAGCCACTACAAGCGCTGATA
This sequence comes from Haloarcula sp. K1, assembly GCF_001647155.1. NCBI lineage: Archaea > Methanobacteriati > Methanobacteriota > Halobacteria > Halobacteriales > Haloarculaceae > Haloarcula > Haloarcula sp. K1. The sequence continues at coordinate 351,589 of NZ_LRHL01000045.1, read as the reverse complement.
CCATATTCCAATTGACAGTATTTCGGAGTGCTGAATTTAGTAGGCATAAAATACGTATTCAGTAGTTAATCGGCAACACTTATTATGAGTCAGTATTCTAGCAGTGACTACGATCTCAGCAACAGCAGGGATAGGAGGCCGGAAGATGCGCCGACTGTCCGTACGAGGTACGCAACGAATATATGACTGTACTCGATACCCAACCGCCTGAAAGCGTCCCCGAGGAAGCGATCACTGCACTGCAGGACAGTAGTGACAGCCAACTCAGCGATATTGTCCATTACGCACAGCAGTTGCTACGCGAACACCCGCCGCTCACTGAGGCTATCGAAGCCCGGGAGGGCGAGACACTCGTTCGGACGGAGGACCACGGGGCATACACGATTGTCGTCGTCGAACGGCCTGACGAGACCGGAGAGGGGCGTGGCCCCTTCGCCTACCGTGTCCAGTGGGAACCCGATATCGAGGGTGAGGGCGGCAAGTACCGGTGGCACTATCTCGGGGAAGTCTTCGATTCGGAGCGGACGGTGAGTGAGGCGTGATCCCTGGTGTCTGCGGATTTTACAGCACCTAGCACACAGAACATATGTACATAATCACTGTCGGAGCAGGCGATATCGGAACGCCGCTCATCGAGATTGCAACGGGAACCGGAAACGAAGTCGTCGTCATCGAGCGGGACGCGGCGAGGGCGGACGAAGTCGCCAGCGAGTTCGACTGTATGGTCCTCAACGCGGATGCGACCGTCAAAGAGACGCTTGAGGATGCCGGTGCCGACCGCGCGGATGCCATCATCACGACGACGGACCAGGATGCGACCAACGTCATGGTGTCCCTCCTGGCACAGGAACTGGACATCCCCGCAATCGTCTCGGTCGTCCACAATCCGGAGCACATGAACCTCTTTAAGCAGATCGGCGTCAATACGATGGAGAACCCACAGCGCCTCATTGCGGAGTCACTCTTCCGGTCCGTCGACCGGCCATCGATTGTTGACTACATGCGGGTCGGCGACGTTGCCGAAGTGTTCGAGATTACAGTCACCGAGGCGGCACCGATTGCCGGGCTGACACTCATTGAAGCCGACGAGGAGGGACTGTTGGATGCCGATACGCTCGTTGTCGCGATTGAACGGAAAGACGCCGACGCACCCATCACGCCCCGAGGGCAGACCCGTATCGAAGCAGGCGACCTGTTGACGGTGTACTCCGGATCGGGGGCGACGCCCGAGGTGACGGACATCTTCGGCCATTACGAAGACCACGCAACGAACGATTCGAACGGGTTCGGCCTATGAGCAGTCCGTTGCCCACCACTCTGAGAATCCGGTGACCGATATGCCGATGATGAGACTTCGATTACGCCGCTGTTTCCGCCTCGGTTGTCGGCCTAGTCGTTATTGCTAACATGATTGTAAACGGACGAACCGTCGGACGTGACGTCGGTCGCATCGTGCAAGCCATATCGTTGATGATGGTGATCTCGGTTCTCGTCGCAGCGGTAAACGGCGAGTTCTTCGCGGTTCCGGCCTTCATCATCTCGGCGCTCGTCATGGCCGCTCTCGGGAGCGGACTCGTCTGGCGCTATCAGGATGCCGAGCCGCCGGAGAAACGCGAGGCGATGGTCACCGCAGCCACAGCATGGGGACTTATCGGTATCCTCGGCGGCCTCCCGTTCCTCCTCATCGCATGGACCATCCAGCTCGACCCGCTCCCCGTCTGGATGAACACGCCAGCGATGGATGAGACCACAGCTGTGTTTCTCAACCCGCTGGATGCCGTGTTCGAAAGCATGAGCGGTTTCACCGGAACCGGGCTTACGGTGGCCGAAACCGAAGAGCAACTGCCGCGGTCGCTGCACTGGTGGCGGTCGTTCATCGAGTGGGTCGGTGGCGTCGGCGTGATTGTCCTGACCGTCGCTATTCTTCAACGCGGCGGCGGGAGCAGTGGCTCGTATACGCTCTACGAGAGTGAGGCCCGCTCCGAGAAGATTCATCCGAGCATCGTCACCACCGTCCGGGAGATCTGGAAGATCTTCGTCGGACTGACACTCGGCTCGATTGCCCTGTTCCTGCTGGCTGGCATGCCGTTATGGGACGCTATCAACCACGGGATGACCGGTATTGCGACGGGCGGCTTCTCCGTTCACTCGGCGTCGATTGGCTTCTACGACAGCCCGTTGATCGAGTACGCGACGGTGCCCGTCATGGTCGCGGGTAGTATCGCCTTCCCCATCCACTATCTGATCTTCAAAGGCGAAATACGGAACCTGTACGCCGACTTACAGACCCGGTGGGTGTTTATCTGGTTTACCGCTGGCTCCCTCGTCCTGACGGGGATTCTATACGCGAACGGTCAGTACGCGACACTCGAAGAGACGTTCAGGGTTGCGCTGTTCCAGTTCGTCTCCGCGACCTCAAACACCGGCTTCGGAAGCGCGTCAATCGGCGGCGGGACCGAGCAGGTATGGAGTGCGGGCGCGACACTGTGGGCCTGTCTCGGGATGCTCACTGGCGGTGCAGCAGGGTCGACAGTCAGCGGCCTCAAACTCATCCGAGTGGTAACATTAGTCAAGGGGACCGTCTGGCAGATACAGGACGTGTTCCGCCCGCAAACCGCTATCAAGTACTTGCAGATCGGCGAGCGCCGTCTCAGCGAAGAACAGGCACAGCGCGAGTACACCGAAGCGACGGTCGTGTTCATCCTCTGGATTACGTTCCTCGTCATCGGTGTCGCGGTCCTGCTCCGCGTTCTCTCACCGGCTCACCCGCTCGAATACGTCATTTTCGACGTGATGAGCGCACAGAGCAACGTCGGCCTCAGCAGTGGCATCACTGGGCCAGATATGCCCGACACTGCGAAGGCTATGCTGATACTCAATATGTGGGTCGGCCGGCTCGAAATCATTCCCATCGCCGTACTGATCGGGTCGGTCCTGCAGCGACTCGATTTGTACCGACGCGGGTGACCAGTGCATCCACGCGAACGTAGCGCGGACTACAAGACACCGAGTTCGAACACTGCGAGATAAATCTGTCCGCCGCCGGCTACTATCATCACGACGGCTGCAAGCTGGTGCATTCGTTGCAGGTGCGTACCAACGGTGCGCCAGAGTTCGATGCCAGCGCCCGCAAGGAGTGTCACACCGACAAGCGGAATTGCTACCCCGAGCGCGTACACCGCCAGTACGAGAACGCTTGTGCGGAGTGGCAACGCGAGGGCCTGAGAGACCACACCGAAGAACAACGGGACGACACAGCCCGCTGCAGCGACCGCGTACACAGCACCGAACACACCGAACCCGGTTACCGACGCCGGTCGTGCTGGTAACGGGACGCGGAGTTCTGGCTCACTGTTCAGGAGCATCACGACGCCGAACGCGATCAGACCGAGTCCGATTACCGGTTCGAGCATCGGGAGTGCGTTTTTCAGTGGCTGCCCGAGTGCGAGGACGAGCAGCGCGACGAGGGTAAGCGCAAGGAGTGCCCCACCAGCAGCGGCGGTGGCAGGTGGTAGCATACCGACATCTCGGTCGCTCTCGTTCATGTAGTACCCGATATACCCCGGGAGCAGCGGGAACGCACACGGCGCGAAAAACGTCGTGATGCCTGCGCCCGCGGCGAACGCGAGTGTCCCGAGTACGGCAGCTCCGGCCATCTCACACCAGTGCGTCGAGTTCGTCTCGAAGCGTCCCTTCCCCGGCGAGTCCGCTGTGGCCGAACTGGACGGTCCCGCTCTCGTCAGTAATCGCGATGTACGGGAGTCCGTCCGCCCCGAGTGCCGCCAGCAACTCGCTTCCGGGGTCGAGGCCGACAGTCCAGACACCGCCGTTCCGGTTCCACCACGCGCTGATGTCAGCCCTCGTCAGTGTCTCGCTGGGCCGCTCGTTCGTCACTGAGACGAACGACACGTCAGTGTACTCGGGCTGCATCGCGTTTAGTATCCGGAGTTGGTCGTCACAGGGCGCACACCACGTAGCGAAGAGGTCGATCACCGTGACAGTTCCCGGGGTCGGCACGGCTGTCTCGCCTGCCGACGAGCCGTGTGCATCTAGCGTCTCCACGCGGATCGGAAGCTGTTCTGTGTTCCCGGTCTGGCTACCCGACAGCCCGTTCTGGGCAACCCATAGACTCCCACCGGTGAGACCGAGCCCTGCCATCGCTGCCACGACCTGTCGGCGGTTCACGCGTTTCTCACCGTGTTCAGGTCGGAAATGATGGTTTCTTCGTCCGGCGACTTCGAGCGGTAGGCACGCTCGACGAACCCATCAGCGTTGACCAGGAGCGTCAGTGCTGTGTGCGTGAACATGTACATATCCATGTCCTCAGGTTCGGTTCGCTGGAACACAACCCCGAACTGTTCCTGTATGACATCCTTGGCTCGCTGCTTCGACGCTGGCCGAAGGAACTGCCAGTTCTCGCTATCGACGTCGACGTTCATCTCGTCCGCGTACGCCCCGAGTCGTTCTGCAGTGTCACGAGCGGGGTCGAAGGTCATCGGGAGGAACCGGACCGCATCAGCGTAGCCGTTGTTCTGTGCGTGGCTCTGAATGTTCCGCTGGGTCGAGATGAGAACGGGGCACACGGTCTGGCAGTGGCTGTAAAAAAACGTGAGGAGGGCTGGGGTTTCAACGTCGCGCAGTCGAATCTCTGTGGATTCGGCCGGCGCAGGGACACTCACGTCCGGAATCTGCTCGCCCCACGCAGGATACGGAACGTCGCTGCTCTCGAACTCGCGGTCGGGCTCTTCGAGGACGACATCGGGGTTCGAATCCCCGAAGCGACCACCACCGAGACACCCGGCGACTCCAACAATCGTTCCAACCGCACCGGTCGATTTGAGAACCGTCCGTCGGCGCATATGCGGTACTTGCGCCCTCTAATATTTGGCTAATCTGGTGTGACTGTCGTAAACCGTCTTGCGCCTGCTTTCGCGTGGTTTCGGACTCTGGGAACGGTAAAAGTACAGCGAAGCAAAGGAAATGGATTCCGGCCCGGTGTGACTCCGGTGCCTTGGAGTGACTCCTGTATTGGGAGTACGTATCACAGCTTACCGAGAAGCCGTGTACCTCGAACTATCTGGCGATCACAGCCGTGTATTACAGTTCCTCCCGAAGGATACTGGCCGTTCGCAGTGTGGCACCGTCGGCGTCTCCGGACGCCCACTGAACCGATATGTCGTCCTCACTGTACCGTGAGATAACATGGACGTGAGCGTGGCAGGCGTCTATCCGTGGTCGGTGGTGAACTGAACCCGGGAGGGCTATCATGCACCACCGACCACTTAGCCGACTGGGTGAGTTACTCGTCCTCGTCCTCCGGAGCGGGTTCGCGCTGGACCACGAACACCGGCCCGAGAAATCGCTCGGCGATCTGGTCGGCAGGCATCCCGAACACGAACGTCGCCAGGGACGGGTCGGTTTCACCCATGACAACCGTATCGAACGAGTCAGCTATGTCTGCAATCGCGTCGAGGGGATCCTGATCGCGGTCGATACGGGTCTCGACCCTCGAGGGGTCCATCCCGAACTCCGCCAACCGATCCGCCATCCCCCCGAGGAGTGTCTGGATATCGTCGTCCGTCGTGTCTTCATCCGCAACGTGATACAACGTTACGTCGGCGTCCATCTCTCCGAACACACTCGCGACGACACGGGCGAGGCGATCAACCCCGATGGCCCCGCAGACTGGGACTAGCACGTCTTCGACCGGCCCCGTCGCGTTCGGAACGAGGACAGCCATGCAGTCGTGCTCAGCAATCATACGGTCGATGGTCTTCTGGCCGTCGTGGGTGAACACGAGCCGCCGCTCGACAGTGGCTCCGGCTCCCTCGAACATGGCTTCGTAGTCATCGAGCCGTTCCAGGGCCCGGTCCTCGAACTGCATCCGCGCCTGTCCGGGAGCAGTCTGTTCCGGGATGACGTGATACCCCAGCAGGACAACGTGAGCGTGTGCGAGAAGTTCGGGGACACCCTCGGGGACCGATTCCCCTTCGAGCACGCGGAGCGGAACGAGTATTGATGGTCGGTCCGTCATAATCAGATGTCTCCTTTGAGTGTCACGTCCCCAGCGTAATAACGGTACCAGAGATACGAGGCGAGCATGACCACGATGCCGATACCGATTGACGCGGGCTGCATGAAGACGATTAGTCCGAAACTCGCGAGCGCGCCCACGACCGGGACCACCGGATAGCCCGGCACCTGATAGCTTGGCGAGTACCATTCCGGGTTCCGACGGCGCAACACGATCAGGGCGATACACATCAGCCCGTACATAATCAGGTGGAGGAACGAAGCGACTTCGGCGAGGAGTTCGACCCGCCCAGTCGCGACGAGGACGAGGATCGGGCCGCCAGCGGAGAGCAGTGCGACGTGTGGTGTGCCGTAGCGGAGGTTGACCTCGCTCGCCTTTCTGGGGAGCAACGCATCGCGGCTCAGAGCGTACACTGCCCGCGAGGCACTGAGAATCGACGCGTTCGCGCTCGAAAACGTCGCCAACAGCCCGGCACCCAGGATCGCGACCGCACCGGGTAGCCCGAGGAAGTCACGGGCGACTTCGACCATCGCAGTCTCCCCGAATTCCCCCAGCCGATCAGCACCGAACGCGCTGGTCGCGACGAAAATCGTGACAACATAAAAGACGGTAACGATCAGGACCGAGCCGACCATCGCCAGCGGGAGGTTCCGACCCGGTTGCTTGATTTCACCCGCGACAGTTGCGACCTGAGCGAACCCCAGATACGACGTGAACACGAGCGCAGCGGTCGTCAACACTGGGAGGTACCCTTTCGAGAAGAACTGCTCCGGCACGGTGCCGCCACCGAATACGCCAACAGCGTCGAGGACACCGTAGGAAAGGAAGCCCGTGAGTACGACGAGGAGAACCCCGACCACCACGTTCTGAATCTTCGCGGTATTTTCCGTGCCGCCGATACTCAATGCAGTCAGTGCGGCCCCGAACAACAGTCCGATGCCGATGACCGGACTGAACGGGAGCGCGACGTTGAGCTCGGCGAACACAGCGCTCGCGTAGTGACCGAGCCCGACCAGATAGAACGCCGAAGCGAACATCAGGCCCAGCCACAGCCCGAGGCCGACGATTGCGCCGTAGGCCGTCCCCATCCCCCGCGAGATGAAGTAGTAGCCGCCACCACTTCGGGGCATCGCCGTGGCGAGTTCGGAGGTCGGCAGCGCCACAAGCAACGCGATCAGGCCGCCGATCGCAAAGGAGAGCGTGGCTGCGAGCCCAGCGTTGGCGGCCGCCAGCCCTGGAAACACGAAGATTCCGGCCCCGATCATCGTCCCGATTCCGATTGCCAGCCCGCCAACGAGCCCGATAGTCCGTTCGAGTTCGACGTCGTCGTGGACGACCGCGTCGTCGGTGACGGATTCCGGCTCCTCGGCGGGTGCCTCACCGGCGACGTTCTCGCCTCCCGGTTCGACGTCGACAGGCTGGTCAGTCATATGACAGGGATAGTTTCACCTGTCGGATAAAACCGCCGACGGAATGTGTGACCGACGCCGCGGGTAGCACTGGTCGGCGGCCTCGTACAGGATGAAACCTCTCAGCACCGAAGACAGATGAACAGGCCATTATGCCTGTATCCGAAATGGTCCGTAGAGGATCATATTCATGGTCTCGCTGCTTCTCGTCCTCGGCTTACTCGTCGCCGGGTTTGTGGGATTTAACATCGGCGGTTCGTCAACAGGCGTCGCGTTCGGGCCGGCTGTCGGGAGCAAGCTGGTCAGAAAGGTAACAGCGGCGGCACTGTTCAGCGTGTTCGCGTTCATCGGAGCGTGGACAGTCGGCCGCAACGTCATCGTCACGATGAGCGAGGGGATCGTACCGGCCGCACAGTTCACCCCGGTAGCCGGTGTCGGCGTCCTGTTTTTCACTGGCCTCTCGCTGCTGGTTTCAAACATCTATGGCGTCCCCGCCTCGACCTCGATGACGGCTGTGGGGGCGATTGTGGGGCTCGGACTCGCGACGGGATCGCTCAACGAGGCGTTGATGTTTACAATCGTCTCCGCGTGGATCGTCGCCCCGCTCATCGGCCTCGTCATCGGGGCGGCCATCGGTCGGTACGCCTATCCGCAACTCGAAGCTCGACTGTCGTTTACGCGCCTCGAACGGCAGTTGGTACAGATCGACCGGTCGGGCCGGTTCCCCCGCCTCCGCCTCAACAGAAACGCGTCCCCCCGTGACCTCATCGGGTCGGCGCTGGTGTTGGCCATCGCCTGTTACATGGGTTTCAGCGCGGGGGCCTCGAACGCTGCGAACGCAGTCGCCCCGCTGGTCGGCAACGGGGCCGTCAGTATCGATCAGGGCGTGCTCCTCGCGGTCGCAGCCATCAGCCTCGGTGGGTTCACCATCGCCAGACGCACTCTCGCAACCGTCGGCGACGGCATTACTGACCTACCGATTCTGGCAGCCCTCATCGTCTCCTCCGTCGGTGCGACGATCATCACCGTCCTCTCGTACTACGGCATTCCGGCGAGCCTCGCGGTGAGCACGACCTGCTGTATCATCGGTCTAGGGTGGGGCCGAGCGAGTCGCGCTGTCACGCTTACGGAACTCGCGACGCCACCATCCGAGTCCAAGCCGGGGCCGAATCTCAGTACTGGCGCTCTCGCCGCCCCATCAACCGAGGAAGAGAAGCCAGCGGGTCCAACTGTGGGCGAACTCGCAGCCGGAGAGTCCCCTACCCCCGAGACGTCTCCATCAGTCCCAGCCATTGGCGAGGAGGACATCGAGGAACTGACCGCCGAGAACCTGTTCGATCCGGCAGCGACGAGCCGGATCGTCATTCTCTGGGTCCTCACGCCGTCGCTGTCTGTCGTCGGGTCGTACCTCCTCTTCGCTCTCCTGCTGTGAGCCGGTCATCCGACCGGCCCCGTCGGTGATTTGGGAAGTACTTGGACCACGAGCACCGGGAGGGCCGCGAAAATAAGCACGAGTCCCGAGAGTGCCATGAGTGAGACGAGGTAGTTCATCTGCGGGCTCGTCCACGGGGCGTCCCCGCCGTAGCCGACGGTGGTGACCGTTTGAACGACGACCCCCACCGAGCGGTACAACGGCTGGGGCCGCCCCTCCCATGTAGCCATCCCGTAGTTGTAGAGAACCACGAACCCAGAGAGCACGCTGACGACGATGACGAGATAATAGACGATGAGCCGCGTTCGCCGGTCCATGCTTCGGCATCAGGTGTCAGACCCATAATAGCCACTCCCGAGAGGGAGCGGTTCAATCACCGGTGAGCTGCCAACCGACTCATCATCGAGGTCATGGGGAGTGTGGCACTCGCCGAAAAGGGACTCGAATCGGGCGACCCGATCAAGCCCAAGGAACCGCTCGGTTCCACCGAGGAAGCCGAGACGCCCGCCGACGACTACCCTCACAGGCGTTCATATCGGTAGAGCAGTACAGCCCCGCAAACCGCTCTACCTCATCCTGATACCGGACCCCATGTCGCGTTTCCGATATCAGACGCTATCGGCGGTTTCCGATCCGTCGCTATCCCGCCGTGCGAGTAGGATGCCGGCAATGAAACAGGCAGCCCCCAGCCCGTAGAGGCCATAGCTCAGAGGTGCCGAGACGAGGAACCCTGCGACGATCAGTACTCCGAACGCGGCGTGCAGAATCGCAGTCTGGTTCACAGCCAGTGTAGCGGGTTCAGAAGCAAAAATGGCGCGGTACCGGCCTCGCTGGTCGAGTCTGATCGATAGGGATCTGTGGGAGTATGGGACCAGAACGGCCCCGATCACCGTTGGTGCATCGCTCCAACACTAATTCAGATTACGGACACAGGTCGCCAGCCCACACGGTTGTCGCCGAATCACTCGATTCAGGCGGGGCGGAGTCGCACGATAGGTGCGTCAGACGAGTCGATTGCAGCGAGGACGTGTCCGGTTTCGGGCTCGACCACCACGTCGCGGATGCGCCACCCGCGGTCGGCGAGGAGGGGCGTCGCTTCTTCGACTGTTCGCCCATCGACGGTGAACCGGGCGAGATACTGTGAGGCCAGCCCGCCGACGAGCAAGTCGCCGGTCCACTCCGTGAAGGCGTCACCGGTGTAGAACGTCGTGCCGCTGGGCGGGAAGCCACCCGATCCGCAGTCCCACGAATACACTGGTGCAACAACGTCGTCGCGCTCCGCGTGGCTGACGCCGATCGGATCGCCGCTGCCGTAGGTACAGCCCTCGTCGGCGACCGGCCAGCCGTAGTTGGCGCCCCGTTCGACGATGTTGATTTCGTCGCCGTCCTGCTCGCCGAACTCGGTCTGCCAGATGTCGCCGGTGTCGGGGTGGACGGTCATCCCCTGGGCGTTGCGGTGGCCGTAGCTGAATATCGAATCGACCGCGTCCGGGTCGTCGGTGAACGGGTTCGCGTCGGGAATCCCACCCGAGGGCGTCAGCCGAAGCGTAGTCCCGAGTTCGTTCGTCCTGTCCTGCGCGACGTGGTCGGGCCCGAAGTCCTTGAACTGTCTGTCGCCGACAGTCACGTACACCAACCCGTCCGGGCCGAACACGACGCGAGACCCGAAGTGCCCGTCAGAATCGATAAAGGGCTCCGCGACGTGCAGTTGTTCAAACGTCTCGAACTGCGCGTCAGCGGCGTTCAGGCGACCACGGCCCAGATGTGTCGCCGACGCACCGCTGTCGTTGGCTTTCGAATATGTCAGATACACCCAGGCCGGGTCCGGAAAGTCGGGGTGGAGCGCCGCATCGAGCATCCCGCCCTGACCGCTCGCGTACACCGACGGTGCGCCAGTGACAGGCGTAATTGTTCCGTCGGCCGAATCGACCAACACCACGCGGCCGACGCGCTCTGTGACTAGCAACTGTGAGCCGTCGGGCAGCGGCGTGACGCTCCAGGGCGATTCGAGTCCGTCGGCGACGGTCTCGACAGCCGTCTCTGAACCGTCGGCCTGTCCGGAAGCCGTCGCTGTCGCGCCGTCCCCTTGCTGGTCGTCACTGGGGGCACTACAGCCTGCGAGTGTTCCAGCGGCCGTGAGCCCGCTCACAGCGAGGAACGTCCGTCGGTCCATTGTAGCTACAGCTACGGTCGCGGGGCTGTTAACTGCGGTCCCGATTGGTTTATCAGAAACCCGACTCATCAGTAGCCGGTACTCACGGGACGCATCCTGCCATCCCTCGCCTATCGCGGCGAAGTGTCTTTTAGCCACCCGCAGCTACGCATTATTGATGGACCGTCACAATCAGCCAGCAGGTGAGAGAGAGCGTCTGCCAGCGGAGACGCTCTCGCCGCTGGCGACGCGGGTCGACGAGCTGCTGGCCCTGTATCGATACGAACTCACCCCCGCTATCGATGCGATCAATGCTGCCGTCGCTGGCTACGGTGGCCTGTTCGACCCGGAGACATCCGCCGATGAAATACGGACCGCAATCGACGAGCTTGTTGTATCTGGCCCGCCCCCGTCACAGCAGGGCGCGGCTACCTCCGACGTGGCACAGGTAGTGCTCTATGTGGACGGCAGCGCACACAGTAACGGGCCGGCCGGTGCCGGTGCTGTGATTCAGGCCGATGAGACACCGATTGCCCGACTCGGGCGTCCAGTCGGCTCCCGGACGAACAACAACGTCGCCGAATACGCCGCCCTCCATCTCGGACTGCGGGCACTGGCGGCACGGTGTGACCCAGAGTCGGTCGAGATACGCATCGATTCGATGACCGTCATCAACCACATCTGGGGTAACAAAGAGAGCACCGTGAAAGCGACGCCGTACAGCACGGCGATCACTGACCACCTGTCGGCGCTGCCCGCCCACGAATGGACGCATCTGGCCGACAGTGATCCGAACCCGGCTGATGCACAGGCGACGGTCGGGGCCGACATCGCAGCCCTCGGCCCTGGGTGAGACAGGGGTGCCAGCGAGCCTGTCGTTCGCGTCGCTCGCGGAGCGTAACACCAGCGTCGAATTGCTGTGTAGATGGCCGCTGTTCTGCTGTTTTTATTCCTCGAGCACGTATTCTGTGTTAATGTACACCGATGGGCGGTACGACTATGACGTGGCCGTGGTCGGCGGCGGGCCGGCCGGGCTGACGAGCGCACTGTACACCACCCGACTGGGGATGGACACGATCGTTATCAACCGCGGTGGCGGCCGCGCCGCGATGATGACCGACACGCACAACGTCATCGGCGTCACCGAGGACGTTTCGGGGAACGAATTCTTAGAAACTGCACGCGAGCAGGTGCAGGATTACGGCGGGACCTACGAGCGGGGCTTCGTCGAATCGGTCGAACCACTCGCCGACGGGAACGAGGACGGGTTCACCGTGACGACGAGCGACGATGAGTTGGCAGTAAAGCGAGTCGTCCTTGCGACCGGGTTCGCCGACGAGCGTCCGGATCCGCCGCTGCCGCGGACCGGGAAAGGGCTGCACTGGTGTCTCCACTGTGACGCGTTCATGTTCGTCGGCGAGCCCGTCTTCGTCATGGGCACCGGCGAAGCCGCGGCCCACGTCGCGATGATTATGCTGAATTACACCGACGACGTGGACATACTGACTCGCGGCGACGAGCCGGAGTGGAGCGACGAGACGCAGACGATGCTCGACAATCACCCGGTCGATATCGTCGATACAGAGCTGTCGGGCAAGCGGACTGACGACGACGGCTGGCTATCGGCCTACGAGTTCGAGGACGGGAGCGTTCGGGAGTACAAGGGCGGCTTCCCGATGCTCGGGTCAGACTATCACGCGGAGCTGGCCGACGAACTGGGACTCGATAGAAACGACGACGGGACGGTAGCCGTCGACGACCACGGCGAGACCAGTATCTCCGGCGTCTACGCCGTCGGAGATCTGACGCCGGGCCACAATCAGATCCCGATCGCGATGGGTGAGGGCGCTGATGCGGGCATCGCGATCCACAAAGACCTCAGGAAGTACCCCCGTTCAGTCGACGACATCAAGTCCGAGGGTGCGGTCGAGGACGTGGACGTTCCCGCGGTCTCCGAAGAACTGTTCGCGACAGCGCTGACGCACGAAGGACACGCCGCCGGGCCACATTCGGAGGCGACGCCAGAAGCCCGCGCTGACGACGACTGACGCGCCGTAGAATAGTTCAACCGGTGATGCGACGAGGGAGCCGAGTATCGGCTCCGGGAAACGACCTATTCGTCTTCGGTTTCGCGCTGTCGGTAGGGTTCGAGCAAGTCGTCGAGGAGCAAACAGCGGGGGTCAGTGACGGGGTACGCAGTGTCGATGTACTCCTCTGCCGTCTCGATGTCACCGCGGATCGCGAACTGCCGGACGCGCGCCGCGTTTTCGTAGAAGTTCTCGTTGATCTCCGGCGACATCTCGGCCCCGCTGGAAGCCGGCTGGTGCTGGAAGACCTCTTTCTGTAGCTCGTCGAAATCAACCATCTCGGGCTCGTAGTCCTCGATCTCCGAAAGGACGTACTCGACAGCGAAGCGTTGAAACTCGGACTTGTTCGAGAAGACACCCTCCGCTACCATCTCCTCGACGCAGTCCATCACCGTTTCGGGAAACCGGACCGTCGATTTGACCACGTTGTTGGTATCAGACTGTCGATCCATATAAAATATACTCACGCGAGGCCCGACCCAGTGCGTCTTGAGAGCATAGCGTAGCTCCAGCAGCGACGAACTACCTCGAAGTGGTGAGAATATCGCGAGCGTCTTGTATCGCAGCGAGAGACAAATCAGACGCGTACTGGTAGAAGATCTCGGTGCTGGTCACTGGTGCTGTCGTGAAAGATAGCGGTTACAGAACATACTTTTGCCGTGGATACCTTCTAAAGCCTGACAATGGGTCGCCCGAACGTGTTACTCGTCGTTCTTGATTGTGTCCGTGCGGCGAACACCTCGCTGTTGGGTCATCGACGCAGAACCACCCCCTTTCTCGAAGCGTTCGGTCGTGAGGCGACGGTGTACACGCAGGCACGGACAACCGCGAGCTGGTCGTTGCCGGCTCATACGAGCCTGTTCACCGGAGTTCCGGCGGAGGGCCACACGCTCAAGATTACCGAACGGCTGCAGCCCGGCCAGACGATCTTTGATTTCCTCCACAAGGAAGGATACGAAACTGGCGTATTCACCGAGAACCCGTATCTCACCGTTCATCCATCCGGGCTCAGCGACAGCTTCGAGACCGTCGTCACGGAACGGCCCGATTCAACAGACGTTGACGACCCGTCCGAAACCCGCAACGGTGTCGACGGCTTCTGGTACGCCGACGAGCTGACTGAGTGGGTCGACGAGCAAACTGAGTCCTGGGCCGCGTGCCTCAATCTGATGGACGCGCACATGCCGTACGCGACGCGGGACGCCTACGACGAGTGGGGCGCGGACCTGTACTGGGGAATGCACGACGAACTCCCGATCAAGTGGGAGTGGAGCGTCTACGGAGAGCAACTCCCGCCGGGCGTCGGACAGCTGCTCGAACCGCTGTACGACGGCGCGATTCGACAGACTGACGCTATTCTGGAGCAGGTGATTGGTGACCTGGAAGCACGCGGCGTTTTAGACGACACGCTGGTCGTCATCACGGCGGACCACGGTGACGGATTCGGAGAACCCCCACAGGCCGCCACAGAGCCACCCGCGGTCATGCACGGGATGGGCACGCAGGAGGAACTGTTTCACGTCCCACTCGTCGTCCGAGGTCCGGGGCAGACCGAGGGGCGGCGAATCGAGTCCCTGGCGACGCTGTCGCGGTTTCCTGACGCCGTGTTGGCTGCCTTCGACGGGGAAGTGGACGACTCCGGGTGGTTCGTCGCACCAGACGGGCAGACGACTGCGTACCAGGCACCACCGACCGGGCAGACGGCAGAGTACGCCGAGCAGTACACTGACGAGCCGGACCGGTTCCAACAGCCGGCGTCGCTCGTGTACCAGAACGGACCCGGTGACACCGTATACAAGCGCGCAGCGTGGGGAGCGGATGAGTACGAAGCGGTCGTGCGGGGCCGGCGGTCCGAGCCCAGCGACGGCACACCTATCGATCGCCCACCGTCAGACGTTGTCGCTGACTCCGCAGAGCAAAGTGAGACACTCGACATCACCGAACTCGCTGCCGGGGAGGACGAAATGGCAGAATACGATATCGATGGCTTCGACGACGTCGACCTCGAGTCGCGGTTGGAGCGACTCGGCTATCTCTAAGTCGGTGCCACGCAGGCCTGCACCGAGCATCGTCCGCCACAATCGTGGTACGGCTGCCGTGTTTGCGATGCCTGAACAGAATCGAAAGGGATGTTTGTGACAACTTGATTTGTACGAACGATGTATAGCGATATTCTCGTTCCAACGGATGGGAGTGCGTCAATGAAGCAGGTACTGGAACACACAATCGACATTGCCGACGGGCGGGACGTCACCGTCCACGCGCTGTATGTCGTCGACGACCGAGCGTTCCTGTCGATGGATGACGAGATGCAGGACGAGGTGCTAGAGAACCTGCGAACGGAGGGCGAAGAGGCCACGTCGGTCGTCCGAGACACGCTGGAACAGGAAGGAATCGAGGTCTCGACGGCTATCCAGCGGGGCAAACCAGCAGACCGCATCGTATCGTACGTTGCTGACGCCGACATCGACCTGGTTACGATGGGAACGCAGGCAGACAAGTACGAAAAGAACATGCTCGGGAGCACAGCGCAGAAGGTCGTCACGAAGTCGTCCGTTCCGGTACTCACTGTTGACGTTTCCGAGTCGGACTAGGTGTGTAGTCACACACTGGCCGCAAGCAGTTCTCCGGCGGTAGCGATTGTTACGGGCTCGACGGACCGTGGTGCGACTTGAGCAGGCCAGAACAATCCCATCACCCGTCGCTCTTGGACTAGACCCGCTGCCAATCGGCTGTGAGAGCCACAGACACGCCTCGACGGTACTTACTGTCGGTCAGAACCGGATACTGAGATGAGTTCCGCTATCGGCGAGACTGGCCGAGCGCTGCTGGACGTAAATCTGGAACGGTTCGATACTTCTCTGTGTTGAGTATAGATCCAAGTATTGATAATAATCTCATATAGAAGCACTATGTATTGAATTGTTGAAACTAACTATACTTATCCAGATGTCACTATTAGGTGCTGTTCTGGCGGCTAAGTCGTAACCCAGAAGTTCTGCGCATCCTTCGTCAAAACTGCTATGTCTACGACGTTGACCGTCGAAGGGATGAGTTGTGGTCACTGCGAGCAAACCGTCGAGGAGGCCATCGAGGCGCTCGCTGGTGTCCAAGGCGCTGAAGCCGACAAAGACGCCGAGCAGGTGTCTGTCGACGGCGACGTCAGCACAGAACAACTCATCGCCGCTGTGGAGGACGCGGGGTATGACGCAAAGGCCTGAGGCAGTCCCACCGCGAATACTGTTGTAGCTGTTGTCGACACGACTTCGTTAGCTACTGCTGAGTAGCGACTACCCATCACGCAGTCAGGCGGTGTGAGGAAAGTCCCGCTCAGTCAAACAGCCCCTCTTCCCGAAAGCCAACCATCAGATCGTCGATAAGGGCTGCAGCTGTCTCGTAGGGATAGTCCTGATACTCAGCGTATTCTGTGCCAAAATCCATCACCCCCACGCTGACGTCCCCTGCTTCGAACGTCGTACTTGGGCCGTCCGGCAGAACTGGCACCAGCTCCATCGGTTCCTCGACGGGGTATTCGGCGCTGGTGAAAACTGCCTCTAATTCCGCTCTAAGCTGTTCGGCAGTGTCTTCTGTCATAGTGGAGACTTGGTTGAGAAAGACAAAAGGCTTGTTCTGTGACAACGGTAGGAGTAGCGGATCACTCGGTATAGCCGAGGTCGCGGAGGTTTTTCAGGATCTCTTCGTCTTCAACGGCAGTATCGATGGCTTCGTCCACGATATCCTGTCGCTGTTGCACTACTTGGAGAAGCTGTCGCGCACTTCTGAGTTTGTATCGGACATCGGGGTCGTCCACGTCGTCGAAAGCGCCCTCCAGCAGTTCGTCAATTGTGGCGAGTGTCGTTTCAGCCATAGAACCGCTATTGGGAGTGATTTACTAAGTTTTGCTGGATTTGCCCGTGAAGTGAGCCTTGATTAATAGGAGAGAGTCTCCCACACTGTTGCTCAGAGTGTGTGTGAGTCTTCTGGAAAACCGGAAGCTGAAATTCTTGCATATTGAGATATCATATTAACATTTTTTATTGAGCTATCGAAATGAGCAGTCGATGCCCTCCACGTTGCGGCGGACATTCCTCGGAATGGTCGCCACTGGATCAGTCGCCAGCATCGCTGGCTGTTCGTCGTCGTGCCCTGACGACGGCGCACCAGACCCATCGCATACAGTTGACCCGGGAGTCAACAGCGCCGGCTTCGAGACAGTGCCCGACGGCTCGTGGCCGTTGCCGCGGTTTGACACGACGAACACAGGCTATGCGCCGGTCGGGATGGAAACCACGACGCCGTCGGTCAGATGGCACGCAGATATTTCAACATCGTCTGGTGGCGGTGAAACCGCCGGTGCAAGCGCGGGGGTTGTCGCCGACGGAACTGTCGTGCTAACGACAGCGACCGGTGTCGTCGCCCTATCGCTCCGTGACGGCACAGAACAGTGGCGGCGCGATCTCACACCGGCGACAGTTCCGTCAGTGGTCGACATTGGAGACGAACCAGCGCCGCCGGTAATATCCAACAGTCGCGTCTTTCTCGCGACAGCGGACAGTGTCACTGCACTTGAAATTGGAGATGGATCTGTTGCGTGGCGAAACACCGACACGGCCGGGGCAGGCGTTCCGACAGTGACTGATGACGCCCTGTTCGTTCCCACGACTGACGGGGTAGCGAGATTTGCGACCGACGACGGACGCCGGCAGTGGACGGCGACCGCCGACGGGACGAGGCTGGCCGCAGCCGACAGTACCGTCGTCATCGCCGGTGAGAAGATAACGGCAGTGGATGCCGCAGCCGGCGAGGTCCAGTGGGAACACTCGGACCGACCTTCGGGATACCCCGTCGTCTCTGACGGGACCGTTTATGTGAGCGGTACGTACGGCGACCTGATAGGTCGGTCACTCACCGACGGGACCGAGCAGTGGCGTCTCGACGACAGACGGTCACTCGAATTTCCGGTCGTGACGCCCGATAGCGTGTACGCAATCGAGCGCCCCGGTGAGTCATCCAGCGCGACGTTCGCCTTCGACCGCGTCGATAACGGGCCACCGAAGCCCCGGTGGTGCTCCGAAATCAATATCGGTGGCGCGGTGACTGCCGCGGCTGACGACGCTGTGTTCACATTCCAGAGTGACGATGGCCTCACCGCGTTCACCACGCGCCTCGGCGAGGCAGTATGGCAGTATCCGGCCGAGTATCAGGCTGTCTCACTGGCGGTACTCGATGGCGGAATCGTGAGCGTGTCGCCGGACGGAACCGTCGTGGCTCTCGGAGGTGAGTGATCCGCTATGTGGCGTCGCTCATATCGGCTCGCCGGTCCGATCCTCGGTTTGAGTGCAGTCTGTCTGCTCATCACCGCGGTGCCGCTCGAACTCTGGCCGACACCGCGGCCGGGTGATTCGTATGTGTTCAACCCACCGGCGTTTAGCGCAATTTGGGTACAACGGACGCTCAGGCCGGGACTCATCATAAGCGCGAATGCGCTGCTGTTAGTCGGGCTGAGCACAGTACTCAGGCGTGACAGCGCGTCGATGTCTCGCTTGCAGCGCGCGTTCGCATTCGGCGCTCTCTTTGGGACTGGCGGCTGTGTGCTTGGAACGCTGTTGTTCACCACAGCCGGCACAAACGATATCGGGAGAGAAATAACCGCCTTCCTCATCTGGGCTCTTGCGATCCCGTTCGTAATCCTGGGACTCGTCGGCTGGGGCATCGGCTACCTGCGGGCAGACAGTACTCGACTCGGTGCCGCCCTCACTGTCCCACCAGTACTCGCTGTTGCGTACATCGGTCTCTCGATGGCAGGTGTCGACTTCTCACCCGTTGGCAGGCTGCTGTTGATTATCCCGACGAGTGGCATGGCGCTTGTCGTCGGCTACGACCTGTGGACCGACAACACCGTCTCCGAGGAAAGATAACGGGGCCAACGGCGACCTGTTCCAGACAACGAACAGCCGACTCACCCAAGTAACCCAGCCCGACCAGGGATTACCTGTTCTGAACGCTCGGGTTGTCGGTCAAACACCGCGACGACCGAGGCGGCATCGGGTAGATGTGGTAGTATATACTCCCCCTCAGCGTGTTCGATAGTAACCGTCTCTGTTCCGAGCAGCGAATCGAGCGGCGTCTGCTCGACGCGGAGGCCACTTTCCTCCCACGACTCGATGCGCCAGAGTGCCGTGCCGAACAGACAGTCATATGCGACGAGCGCACCAGCGTCAGGGTCAATCCGGTATTCGATTGTCCCGTATCGCAATAGCTGATCGAGACACAGCAGGAGAGCCGGGATGCTAACGCTTGCGAGAACGATCACGGCGACGATGTCCCACGCACTGCCAATTGCAAACAGGACCGCAACGAGCAGCCCCATGCCACCGAGAAACAGGCTTCCTGGGTGATACGGAAACCGGAGGAGGCCGCCGATGACCCGTCCCCAGCAAACTGGACGCACCCGCTCAGGTGCATCAGTGAGCGTCCCGTCGACGGAGCGAGCCTTCGGCGGGGCCGTTTGCCAGCCGTATTCCTCATCGTATGTCTTGAAATAGACGACAAGACGGTCGCTGTAGACGCCCAGGAGGTCGGACGTGAATTTGAAACAGACGACCATGAGTAGCAGTGGCAGTCCGACGACAGTCGGATCAAGACTGCCGAGTTCTGCTTCAGGCCCCTCCGTAGCTGCTGTTATCAGTGCCAGCGTGAGTATGCCGCCGAAAAAGACGGTTACGATCCGAGGTAACAGTCCTCGAAACGCCGTCGTCGAGTTGTGTTTCCGATACTCCCCGTTGTAAAAGTAATTCCGTACCGTTGTGATTCCCGTCAGAACGAAAATCCCGATAGTCGCCAGCAGCACACCAGTTACCGTCTCTGTACTGGGTTCCGGCAATGGACCGATGAGCAGGCCCCCAGTAAACAACCAAACGACTGCCAGAATTAGAACGGTAATTGGGAGCGCGAGTAGCGTCGTGAGATAGACTCGTAAACCGGTTCGCGGGACGGAGAGGGCGAACTGTCGTTCCGCCAGCGGGCCCATAAGCAAGGTGCTGGTCTCAATATCCGGCGGGCGACCAGCGAACACTGCCCGAACGAGTGCCCAGACCGAGTCGACGCCGAGCTCGAACCAGTACAGAAACAGCAATGCAGCCGCACTCCAGTCAAACAACCCGACGCCAACGACGGGGAGAGAATTCGAGACGATGGTGCTGAGGAGTTCTGTCCGACGGCTATTCTCCGCGTAGAGAACCCGTCTGGTGAAGGGCATTATCCGTGGTGACGGCTAATGGCATATGAACGAAACGATTGCACGGCCAGCAGTGTGCTACGCTACAAGCGGAGTTTCAGTACGCTGGCGACCTCCTGAATCGCGGATAAGACTGGCTACGCACTGCCATCGAATGGATTATAGAACGCTTCGTATGCACTGTTGGTCTCATCAGGGCTTGCGTGTCAGAGACAGCAGATACGCTCGCATTCCAATTACCGGTCAGAACAGGTCGGTAGCGGTCAGTACAGGCCGTACGCTTGCCAAAGTCTGGGTCCCATCCTGAGCTAACCGCCAGTCTAGTTACACGGAAACTGACTCACCGGCTTTGTTCAGTGTTCAGTTCTGCTGTGGATGGAGAATCAGCGCTGGCCGCGCTATCTACTAAATTGTCAAGCGGTGTCGGTTCTGACTGGTCACGCTGATCAGTGTCTTCGGATTGGAGCAGCGTATTCAACCGATGTTCGAATTCCTCGTCAGTGATTGCCCCCGTTGCGTACTGCTTGCGAAGTATATCGATCGCTGAAGCGGTATCTTCGTCTTCTGTGCCTCGGTCAGTAGTGTTCGATTGCTCACTAAGCGTGTAGAACAGATATATCGAACTCAGAATGAATCCGGACCCAAGGAGGAACGAGATAAACGCACTCGCTGACACATAACTAGGATGGAGGACATAGTTTCCGACTCTGATAAGCCAGCTACTCAGGAATATCACACCGATCACGAAGCCAGATACAGCCAAATTAGCCCGCTTCCGTGGATGTTCGGGAATTAACCGAGCTATCCGATTATACATGACTTCGTTCTGTCCGGGATATCTTTGGAGGACATTCATATCAAAGAACACGTTGTTGATACAAAATGTTTTCTCATACCACCTGATCGACCGGATTGGTGGCTGTGACGATAACGGAGACACGCAGCACAGCCAATGTGACAGTGTAAAATCTGGACCGTTGCTGGGCGGCGTAACAGTCACTCCGGACGTGCTCTGAACGATTGACTCGACCGAGTGTGGTCTCCAATCCAACGATATATTCGGCGAGAACCCCTAATATGTGTATGGCCAGATATGGCTCGGTTCTCAGTTACGACGGGGAGTGTCCGTACTGCTCGGTGGCTGCGAAAGCCCTCGAACAGGTCGAGGATATCGGTGCCATCTCGTGGTATGAAGAGTCGGCCCAGTCGTTTCTGACGGCCCAGTTCGACGACCCACCGTTCGCGATGGTACTGATCGATCAGCCGGCAAAGCAGGTGTGAGCCGCCAGCGCCGGACCTCTCGGTGTGTGTTGAACCCGACCAAGCCTTTCAGGGTGAGTTGCTGGAGATGTGTCGTGACATACGGTTTCGGGGCCGCAAGGCGTACAGAGATTGGGCTGTCGGGACCGCCGTCGCCTCACAGTCTTCGAGTCCTGCCAGAACCTCGTCGTTTGTTAGTGGGTCAATCGCCATACTACCCATTCGGGCTGGCAAGTAACAAGTTCTGGCACTCCGCTTCTGGTATCCTTCTGGAAGGAATGCAGCGTCGGTATGATGGGGACATACCCTTATTTGATTGAATATATAGAAATTCCCGCTATAATTTTTAATCCTGCTCACCATATAGCATTTAATACACTAGTTACTCATCCTATCCGAATTACTTCCCCAAATATTAAGATAGTTCAACACAATACCGAACTACATGAAGAGGCGGTTGCGAAAAGCGCTGGAAACGATACCTCTCTCACGGGATGATAGCACCACAAACCTTGATGCTTGCACAGAATGTGGTGGGCCCTCACTACCCGGTGCTGGCCGCTGCACTGACTGTTTAGAAGCGTAAAGTCATTCATAGTCCTGACGAGACGAAAGCCGGTTCTTCTATAGTAACAATTGAAACGATGTACACACTGATCGCACTGCCGTCGTGCGATCAGGTGTGCGTTGGTTTTCAATGGCTACTATAGTTACTACCCTCAGCGAAGCGGTTCGTAGACAGTATCATCGCGGTCAATATCGAGCAATGACGGCAATATCCGTGACCGTTCGGTTGCAGATGAAAATAATCAGTACAGAGAGCCGAGCCAGCAACAGATCCGCTGCCGACTGATAGGGAATAGTATCCAGCTTTCGACATATATTTATCCGATAGCTATCATCTCTCAGTGATGGCTTCTCGCAGGTCAGTGTGTCTTGAGGAGATGGTATGGCCGGAGATAGAATCTGCCCTCGACAACGGAACACGGACGGTTATCATCGCTGTCGGCTCGATCGAACAACACGGCCGACACCTGCCACTGAACATGGATACGCTGGACGGGGACGAACTCTCGCGCCGAATGGCGGCCGAAATGGGTGATGCTCTTGCCGCCCCCACAATTCGCCCCGGATGTTCGGGACATCATATGGAATTCCCCGGCACAATAACCGTGCCACCCGAGACATTGATGGATGTCATCCGGTCGTACTGCAGATCCCTCGACACCCATGGCTTCGAACACATCGTTCTCGTCCCGACTCACGGTGGAAACTTCGGGCCGGTCAAAACCGTGGCTCCTGACATTGCACGTGAACTCGAAGCCTCGGTGATCCCGCTCGCTGACCTCGACGAACACATGCAGTTGCTGAATGAGGGTCTCAGCAAGGCCGGTATCGAGTACAAACAGGATGTAATCCACGCCGGGGCCGCCGAAACAGCGATTGTGCTGGCCATCGATGAGGGTCTCGTCAGGACGGAGAATATCGAACCCGGGCCTGAAGGTGACATTTCGCCGGCTCGGCTGCTAAGTGAAGGGTTCAAATCAATCACCGAAAACGGTGTCCTCGGTGATCCGACAGCGGCGACCACCGAGGCCGGAGAAGCGATTATCGAGAACGTCGTCGAGGCGTACGTCGAGGCAGTCGAGACCGAACGCAACGCAGTGTAGTCGAAGGCGTGAGAGTGTGTGTCCACTTTGGCGCTGGCTGAGAGAAGACGGATACCAGCAGGCCTCGCCGATGCATACTAGTTTGTGACTACGACTCGAATACACGTCAACACCTGAGTGCGTACGTGGCAATCTCGCAGGCTGTCTCAGATTGTTCCGGTGGGAGCGATGCCGTCTCAGCTATGGGCCAGAACACGGCTAAAAACGAGCGGTCTCCACGTTACTGGCACGTATCCCACAGCTTGGCTGTGTCGTCACTCGTCGGTCTCGCGGCGGATCATGGCTGTCGCCTCGTATGAAATAACCAGTTCGTCGTCCTGATTCAGTCCTTCGTGCCGGGTGGTGATGTACCCACGACTCGGGTCGCTGCCGGAGGGTCGCTTGTCGATGATTTCGGTTCGTAGTCGTAGCGTGTCACCGGGTTGGAGCGGTTGATGCCAGCGGAGATCGTCGACACCGACGCCAGCCTGTGTTGCCATATCCTCGCTGTTCTGGACGTTGAGACGCATACAGATCGCGGCGGTCTGCCACCCGGAAGCGACTAGCCCGCCGAAGACGGAGTCCTTCGCTGCGTCCGCATCGGTGTGGAACGGTTGCGGGTCGTACTTCTCGCCGAATTCTACGATCTCGGATTTCGACACAGTGTATCCATCGGATTGTCGTACGTCGCCAACCGAAACATCCTCGTAAAGTTTCATACGATCATGCACAGGGTGCACAAACAAAAAACCGGCGCGATCACCGACAGAATGCAGTTCCGTGGGTATGGCAGCAATACCGGATTCAGGAATTATTGCGATGCGTTCGAGAGTCGCTGGCGAACAATATGCAGTAAGCCAAAGCGGCGAACAAACCCTCTCGGTGGTGCCGTGCTCAGAATAGCAGCGGAATCAAGCGCGGCGTACTTAGCTCGAACTCAGTCGGTCGCTCCAGTTTCCGCTCGTAACTGCGACGGCGAGGGCAACAGTGCCGACCACAGCGATAAGCGCTCGGCCGCCGAGTCCCAGCGACATCCCAGCGAGCGACGCGAGCGTGTTCGTCAGCAGGAACAGCACGACGACGGGGAGAACCCAACTGACCGTCAGGAGCCACGGCCTGGCCAACCACCCGAAGCTTTCGGTTCCGGCGCGGAACTCCGTCAGCGCTTCCCCGCGCAGTAGCCAGCCGACGATGACGGTGAACGCGAACAGTCCGACGGTCAACATTAAGTCTGCGAGCGTGCCGGAGACGAACTGGAACACCGGGCTCGTGAGTGCCAGCCCGCTCCCGGTGGCCGCAAGCAGGACCGAGACCAGGACCGTTGCCCGGCGTCGCGGAACGCCGAAGCTATCGACGAGCGTGGCGACCGGCGTTTCAAGCAGGCTGATACCGCTGGTCACCGCGGCCATCAACACCGTCGCGAAAAACGCCGTCGCGACGAGTTCCCCGCCCGGAAGCGTCGCAAAAGCCGTCGCGAGCGCGACGAACAACGCGCCAGGGCCGCCCTGTCCGGGGTCGACACCCTGGGAAAACAGCAGCGGAATGACGACCAAGCCGGCGAGGACACCGATGAACGTGTTCGAGACAGCGATGACCAGCGTATCTCGCGGAAGGGATGCGTTGTCGTCGAGATACGAGGCGTACGTCAGCATTACCCCAGCGCCGAGCGAGAGCGTGAACAGCGCCTGGCCCGCCGCTGGCCCGATAACGCTCAGGAAGTTGGCGGCGAGATACTCGGCGTCGAAGCTGAGATAGAACGCGTAGCCGGCGGCCGTACCCGGCTGGGTGGCCGTCCATACCGCGAGGCCGAGCAGGATTAGCACGACGCCGGGCAGCATCACCTTCGAGACGCGTTCGATACCGTGGCTCACGCCGAAGAAGACGATCCCGGCGACGCTCCCGAGAAACAGCAGGTGAAAGGCGACCGCTTCGAGGCCGAAGCTCATTGCCCCGAAGTACTGCTGGGGCTGCCCGAAGTACGCCCCGACCGGCGAGACCAGGGTGTAGCGAAGGATCCACCCGCCGACGACAGAGTAGAACGAAAGGATGACGAGCGTCGTGAGGACGTTGAACGCGCCCAGCCACGACCCCCAGCGGGAGCCGGTGAGCGAGCGAAGCGCCGCGGTCGGCGTCTGTCGGCCACAGCGTCCGAGGACGAACTCAGCGAGCAGTCCCGGGACGCCGATGCCGACGACGACGAGCAGGTAGACGATGAGGAACGCGCTGCCACCGTTCCCGGCGGTCAGCCACGGGAACCGCCAGATGTTCCCGAGGCCCGCGGCACCGCCGACGGCGGCCAGCACGAAGCCGAGGTTCGATATCCATGAATCACGATCGGACATTCGTGTACACGTCTGTACAGTGGGTACTCAAATCCCTGTTGATTCGGTTGCTTGCCCGTGATTATGAAGTTATCAGATAGACAACAGCCGGGCCCGTATGCCGACTATGCCACAGCAGTCCGTATCGACTGCCAGCACACCAGCCACCTGGCGCGAAAATCCCGTAATCCGCCTCAGACCGCGAGGTACTCCGCAATCGCGTCCTCGTCGGCGATTGTCGACGGACCGAGTTCATCGACGACCGTCCCGCGCTCCATCGCGTAACAGCGGTCGGCCATCTCGCGGATGACCCCGAGGTTCTGCTCGACGAACAGAATCGTCGTCCCGAGGTCCTCGTTAATCGTCTGCATGTCCTGGCTGATTTGGTCAACGATAGATGGCTGGATGCCCTCGCTCGGTTCGTCAAGCAGGAGCAGGTCGGGGTTCGAGACCAGTGCCCGGCCGATGGCAAGCATCTGCTGTTGTCCGCCCGAGAGCGTCCCAGCCTCCTGACTGGCCCGCTCTTCGAGGACCGGGAAGTACTCGTATATCTGGTCGTACAGCGTCTCGTCGCTGTCCGACCGGATGGTCTCGCCCATCTTGATGTTCTGCTCGACGGTTAGCTTGGGGAACACGTCCCGGCCCTGCGGTATGTAGCCGATGCCGGCCCGTGCGCGCTCGTCGGCCGAGGTAGTCGTCAGGTCGGTGCCGTTGTACCGGATGGCCCCGTTGCTGGGTTCCAGTAGCCCCATCACAGTCTTCAGGAGCGTCGTCTTTCCGACCCCGTTTTTCCCCATCACGCCGACGATTTCCCCTTCCTCGACGGAGAGGTCCACGTCCCGCAGTATCGGTGTCGTGTCGTAGGCGGCGGTGACACTGTCGAGTTCGAGCATCACGACTCACCTCCCAGATATATCCGCTGGACCTCGGGGTCCGACTCTATCTCCTCGATTGGCCCTTCACGGAACACCTCACCGTTGTGCAGCACAGTCACTTCTTCGGCGATGTTCGCGACGAAGTCGGTGTCGTGTTCGATGACGACGAAGGCGATGCCTTGCTCCTCGTTGAGCCGAGTGATCCGCTCGGCGATGGCTTCGCGCTCGGCCACGTCGAGGCCGGCAACCGGTTCGTCAAGCAGGAGCAGGTCGGGTTCGAGTGCAGCGGCCATCCCGATTTCCAGTTGTTGTTGCTGCCCGTGTGAGAGTTGGCCGGCGTCAACGTCCTCGTAGCCGGTGAGCCCCGCAGCCTCGATGGCCTCGGCGACCAGCCGGCGTCGCTCCTCCCCGTCGGCGAACTGCTGGACGGGGAGCCTGACGTTCTCTCTGACGCTCAGGTCACCGTAGACGGACGGGACCTGGAATTTCATACTGATCCCGCGTGAGACCCGCTCGTGTGGGTCGAGGTCGGTGATATCGTGGCCGTTGTAGTAGATACTGCCGTCAGTGGCCTCGTACGAGCCGGTAATCAGGTTCAGCAACGTCGACTTACCGGCGCCGTTGGGACCGATGAGACAACGTAGCTCCCCCTCGGCGACCGAGAAGTCCACGTCGTCCGTGGCGGTGAACCCGCCGAACTGCTTGACGAGGCCGTCGGTCTGTAGCAGCGTCTCTGATCTGTCTCCCGTTGCCAGCTCCGCCGCAGTCTGTCGAACATTCGGTCCGAGCGAATCGATGTCGGATTCGGTTTCAGTATCACTCATTAGTCACTCACCTCACTCGACGCGTCGGGTGCGTCAGCCCCGCCGGCCTCGCCCGGACCGAGCCGGGCTTCGACGATCTGCTGGTGGACCCACGGGACGAACCCGCCGGGGAGCACCAGAATCGTCACCAGCAACAGGGACCCCAGCAGGACCAGCGCCAGCTCTCCGGCCATCGAGATGCGGAGGTATTCGACGCCCAGCGTGGCGACGACGGCCCCGAGCAGGCTCTTTCGGCCGCCGAGGCTCACCCAGATGACCGGCAGCGTCGCGAACAGCAGCGAGAACACGGTCGGATCGATGTAGACGTTCCGTGCGGCGTACAGCACGCCGGAAAGGCCCGCCAGCGCGCCCCCGAGCGTGAACACGACGAACTTGACGCGGGTCACGTTGTAGCCGAACATCTCGGTCCGGTCCTCGTCCTCGCGGACGGCGACCATCACGCGGCCGTAGTCCGAGTTGACCAGGGCGCGCAGCCCGAGGTACGCCCCGACCAGCAACGTCAGCACGAGGTAGTAGAACGGGCTGATCTCGACCGCCCCGATGCCGATTATCCGCATCGGGAACGGGTTGTAGATGAACTGGTAGGACGCCCCGCCGACGCCGAGGGTCAACAGGGGGATGTCCGGCATCCCGTTGAAGCCGCCCAGCGCCGCCTCGCCGATGGCCCACTCGGACCCGGCGGTCTGGGCCATGAACGTGTGCAGCACGATTGTCGAGACGAGCGTGATGATGGTCACGTAGACGTCGCGCACCCCGCCGTAGAACATGAAGTAGCCCAGTATCGCCGCGCTGACGCCACCGCCGACGATGCCGGCGATGACAGCAGCCGTGATACCGCCCGGGGTCGCATAGTTGATCGAGACGACGCCGAACGTGTAGGCCCCGATGCCGAAGAAGACGACCTGGCCGAAGCTCAGCACGCCCGAGTAGCCCCAGACGACCGACAGCGAGAGCCCCAGCAGGGCCAGTACCATGAACAGCGACAGCTGGGACCCGTCGCCGAACAGCGGGTAGACCGCAAGCGCCGCGACGGCGACGAGGAAGCCGACCCAGAACCCCCGCGAGTCGCCGATGGTGTTCGGCCCCTCGAACCGACTGCGGAGCCGACTCGGGAGCGAACTGTTCGCCTCGCCGTGTGCAGTGTCTGTCGACATTTACTCGCTCTCCTGTCTCCGTTTCCGTAGTTGTTCGATGAACCCGGTGATGCCGTCGGGGAGGAACCGCAGCGCGACGAGCGCGGCCACGAGCAACGCGATGCGGCCGATGAACGTCCCGTAGAGGTTCGAGAACACGGCCAGTATCGCCCCGAGGACGCCCCCCGACAGCGCGGTCCCGAGGACGACGCTCGGGCCCCCGACCACGACGGCGACGAACGACTCGACGAGGAACTGGTCCCCGAGCGTCGGCCGCATCGTGACGACCGGCGCGAAGAGCGCGCCCGTCAGTCCCGCCAGTGCCGACCCGATGCCGAACGTCAGCATGTACATGCGCTCGGTGTTGACGCCCATCGCCTGTGCGGTCTCCTTGTCCTGTATCGTCGCCCGGGCGCGCATCCCGAAGTCGGTCCGGGTGAACAGGTAGTAGGTGGCGACGAGCAGCCCGATGCTGACGCCGGCGAGGACGATTCGGTACGTCGAGTAGGAGAACGCACCGTACTCGATGGGGCCAAAGGGCGTCGAGAGGCCGTCGATGGAGTTGCCGTAGGCGATTCGGGTCCCCTGGGTCAGTATCAGGCTGAGCCCGAACGTGGCGACCATCGAGTCGGCCAGCCGGTCGTACAGCGGCTCGATGATGTCACGGCCGAGGGTCCGCTGGCTGACCCAGTTGGGCCACGCCCCGGAGATGATGACCCGCTCGGTCAGAATCCCGAACAGGCCGGTGACCAGGCCGCCGGCGACCATCGCCACGACGAGCGGGAGGCCGAGTTGCGTCACTGCCAGCGTCGCGGTGTAGGCACCGATGAGGATGAACTCCCCGTGTGCCAGGTTGATGACGCCCATGATCCCGAAGATGATGGCCAACCCCGCCGCGGCGAGCACGATGAACGCGAAGCTATCGAGGAACTGTAACGCGAGGTTGATGCCGTTTACCATCCCTATTCGGCCTCCTCGTAGTAGTCGACCGGGGTGTACTGGGTCTGTTCCTGGTTCTCGGGGAGGTTACAGCCGGCCGTCTCCGAGAGGAACGTTTCGGGTATCTGGCGGTTCTCGACGGCTTCGACGTTGTGTTCCTCGTCTGCGCGCATGATCCACATGTGGTGGTCGACGTGGTGGGTCGCACCATCGAGACGGATCGTCTCACCCTCTGGCGCTTCGGGTGCCTCTTCCGTGCCGAGTTCGATCCCCGACTCCAGGGCGTCGATGACTTCCGGCTGTTCGGTGGTGCCGGCCTGCTCGACGGCCTTCTTGTACATGTACGTCGAGAAGTAGTTGGTCTCGGCCTCCTCGTTGAGGTACGGCGCGTCGGGATACATTTCGAAGTACCGGTCGACGAAGCCGCCGTCGCCCGTGTTGCTCTCGGTCGGTACCTCCTCCATGTAGTTGACGCCGGCGTAGATATTGGCCATCGCCGGGGCATCGAGCCGTCGGTGCTCGTACCCCTGTGCCATCGCCGTCGAGGTGCCGATAGGAATGTCGAGGCCGGCCGAGGCCTTCTGTTCGTAGAACGACGTGTGGTTCGCGCCAACGAGCATCGACATCACGAAGTCCGGGTCGGCCTCCTGAATCCGGTTGATGGTCGACCCGAAGGAGGACTCGCTCAGCGGGATGAACTCCTCGCCGAGGACGTTCGCGTCGTTTTCGTTGGCCAGCACCTTCACCCAGTCCGCGGAGAGCTGGCCGAAGTTGTAGTCAGCCGCGATAGTGTAGATGTCTGGGCCGAACTCCTCGACCAGGTACGGGAGGACGATGCCGAGTTGCTGGCGCGCGGTCGGGCCGACCGCGAAGGTGAACTCGTCGCAGACGCCGCCCTCGTACTGGGTGGTGTAGAAGTACAGCTGTTCGTTGCGGTCGATTATCGGCCGGATGGCCTCCCGGGTCGCCGAGGAGTAGCCGGCCCACAGCGCGTCGACGTTCTCCTCGTTGATGGCCGTTCGGGTGAGTTCCTGATAGCGCTGATTGTCCGACTGTGGGTCGCGCTGGAACGTCTCGATTTGCTTCCCGTCGATACCGCCGTTGGCGTTGATTTCCTCGATAGCGAGCATCGACGCCTTTGCTTTCGGGTCGCCAACGAGGGCGAAGTTCCCGGACTGATCCTCGAGGACGCCGATTTTGAGTGTCTCGGCGCTGCTCGCGGTATCGGTCGAAGTTCCACCTTCACCGGCCGAACAGCCGGCGAGGCCAGTGACGAGTGCGGCCCCGCTCGCGCCGAGGAACTGGCGCCGACTGACAGACGGACGACTCATGCTTTCACCACCAGTTTCTGATTGTTGTTGGAGCTATTATACCCACATTCCTTGTTCATATCTCGTCCTTTGTTCGTGATATCCGAACGTTCGTCCATGATTTCGATCACAGTGTTGCCGTCCGGGAGGGGGAAAATAAGGTTTACCACTCTTATCTTATATTGTCCGCCATACAGTCTGGAGAGTATAAGGTCGTCAAAGGATATGACGAATAGGCATCGAAATCGCTAGAATTGGCGTGCAAATTTGCATTATTTAGTAATTTTAGCATGTTTCTAGTCAATGCGGCAAAAATAGAAAATAATGGTATTTTTCCGTCGCAGCGGTTTGTCTTGCCGCAGTCGGCGAGTTTTGTGCTCTTGTCCCTCCAAATCGCCCGTCATATTCTCGCCCGCGCTACAGGAGCCACCTATCGTCGGCACTGCCAGCAGACTGGACGTGAGTCGTGTTGGCTTCGGGAAGTAGGACAATTCGATAGTCGAACCCCTTTATGTAGGGCCGAAACTTTAGCATTTAATCCGGTTCTCGATATAGAGGCGTCACTTGCGCAGAGAGCAATCATTTTAGTATGTGTATTCAAAGAGAAGGGCAGATGATAGACAAACAGTCAGAAATACTCGAGGCGGTGGCGCGATGAGCGATGGACTCGTGCCCGGTGAGGTCATCCCGGGTGAAGGGACAGTGACGCTGAACGAAGGCCGAGAGACGACGGAAGTGACTGTCGGGAACACCGGCGACAGACCCTCGCAAGTCGGGTCGCACTTCCACTTCTTCGAGGCTAATGCGGCCCTGGAGTTCGACCGCGAGGCGGCCATGGGGATGCGGCTGAACATCCCCGCCGGGACGGCCGTCCGATTCGAACCCGGCGACGAACAAACGGTCGAACTCGTCGAAATCGGCGGGAAGCGACGTGCTCACGGAATGAACGGCCTCGTGAACGGGAGCGTCGACGGCGATACGGGCGACGCGGTCGAACGCATGCGGGCGGCCGGGTTCCGGGACACCGGGGCCGACGGCGACGAGGAGGGAGCGGAGTGACACGCGACATCGACCGCGAGAACTACGCCGAGCTGTACGGGCCAACGACGGGTGACAAGGTCCGCCTGGGTGACACGGAACTGTTCGCCGAAGTCGAGGACGACCTGCGGACCCACGGCGACGAGGCGGTGTTCGGCGGCGGGAAGACGCTCCGGGACGGGCTGGGAATGGCCCCCGGCGTCACACAGGCGGAGGGCGCGCTCGACTGGGTGCTGACGAACGCGACGATTATCGACCCGATACTCGGTATCGTCGCCGCCGACATCGGCATCCGGAACGGCGAGATCGCCGGCATCGGGAAGGCCGGCAACCCCGACACGATGGACGGCGTCGACATGGTCGTCGGCCCGTCGACGGACGTCTACCCCGCCGAGGGGAAGATTGCCACCGCTGGCGGCCTCGACATCCACATCCACTTCAACTCCGCACAGCTCCACGAACACGCGCTCTCGGGCGGTATCACGACAATGCTCGGTGGCGGGTACGGCGGCGGCGCGACGACGACCACGACCGGCCCAGAGAACGTCAAACGCTTCCTGCAGGCCGCCGAAGCGTGGCCGGTCAACGTTGGCTTCTACGGGAAGGGCAACGCCTCCGACCCCGGCCCGCTCCGCGAGCAGGTCGAGGCCGGTGCCTGCGGGCTGAAACTCCACGAAGACTGGGGGTCGACGCCCGAGACGATCAATACCTGTCTCGAAGTCGCCGAGGACGAGGACGTGCAGGTGTGTATGCACACGGACACGCTGAACGAAGCCGGATTCCTCGAGAACACGTTCGGTGCCGTCGACGGCCGGACCATGCACCTGTTCCACATCGAGGGCGCGGGCGGCGGCCACGCCCCGGACATCATGGAGATGGTCGGCGAGCCGAACATGCTGCCGTCGTCGACGAACCCCTCGATGCCCTACACCGACAACACGTTCGATGAACATCTGGACATGGTAATGGTGTGTCATCACCTCAACCCCGACGTGCCGGAGGACGTGGCCTTCGCCGAGTCCCGCGTTCGCGCAGAGACAATCGCCGCCGAGGACGTGCTTCACGACATGGGCGCGATATCGATGATGACCTCCGACTCGCAGGCGATGGGCCGGATGGCCGAAGTCATCCCGCGGACGTGGCAGACGGCCTCGAAGATGAAGTCCCAGCGCGGCCCGCTCTCCGAGGACGAGGGGACCGGCGCGGACAACCACCGCATCAAGCGCTACATCGCGAAGTACACCGTCAACCCAGCTATCAGCGCGGGCATCGAGAAGCACGTCGGAACGCTCGAACCCGGCAAGCTCGCCGATATCTGCCTGTGGGACCCTGCGTTCTTCGGCGTCAAGCCGGCGATGACGTTCAAGGGCGGCTTCCCGGTCCACTCGGAGATGGGCGAGGCCAACGGGTCGTTGATGACCTGCGAACCGATTCTCCAGCGGGAACGCGCTGGCGCGGTCGGCAAGGCCAAACAGGCCCTCTCGCTGTCGTTCGTGTCCCCGGCTGCTGCCGAAGCCAACGTCGGCGAGGAATACGGCCTCGATTCCCGTGTCGTTCCCATTGAGGGCGCACGCACGCCCGGCAAGGACGACATGGTGTACAACAGCTACTGCCCCGACGACATCGAAGTCGACCCCGAGACCTTCGAGGTCCGGGTCGACGGTGACCACGTTACCTGCGAACCGTCTTCCGAACTCCCACTCGCACAGCGGTACATGCTATGAAACTCACAGCCAAAGAACAGGAACGACTCACGGTCTTCACCGCCGCAGAGGTCGCGCGACGCCGCAAGGAACGCGGCGTCCCGCTGAACCACCCCGAAGCCGTCGCCTACATCAGCGACTGGTGCATCGAGCGCGGACGGGACGGCCAGTCGGTCGCCGAAATCCGCTCCGGCGCGTCGAAACTGCTCGGCCGCGAGGACGTGATGGACGGCGTCCCGGAGATGATCGACATGATTCAGGTCGAACCCGTTTTCCCTGACGGGACGAAACTGGTCACGGTTCACGACCCGATCCGGTCCGACAGCGTCGGGTCAGCCGACGATGATGTGGAAGAGGCAGAGGCGGCGACTGATGGCGGTCACGGCGTTACAACCGACAGCGGCGACGAACGAACGGACAGGGACGAATGAGCCTCACACACCGCGACGTGGCGACGGTCGGTATCGGCGGCCCGGTCGGCTCCGGAAAGACCTCGCTGCTGACCGCGCTCGTCCCGAAACTGCGCGAACAGGGCCTGGACGTGGGCGTCATCGCCAACGACATCCTCACCCAGGAGGACGCCGACGTCCTGCGCGAACGCTTCGCTGGGGTCGTCCCGGAGGACCTCGTCGCCGGCGTCGAAACAGGCGCGTGCCCGCATACGGGCATCCGCGAGGACCCGTCGATGAACCTCCAGCAGATCGACTCGTTCCTGGCTGACCACCCGGAACTTGACCTGGTGCTGGTCGAGAGCGGCGGCGACAACCTCGCGGCGACGTTCAACCCCGAACTCGCCGACTACTCGCTGTACGTCATCTCGGTCGCGGAGGGGGAAGACATCCCTCGAAAGCGCGGGCCGGGAGTGGTCGATTGTGACCTGCTCGTCATCAACAAGACGGACCTCGCGCCCCACGTCGGCGTCGACCTCGACGTGATGGAGCGGGACGCCGACGAGGTCCGGGACGGGCCGGTCGTCTTCACCAACTGTAAGGACGAGACGAACATCGACGAGGTGCTGTCACACGTCCGCGAGGGGGTGCTGTTCGCCTGATGGCCGCCGACGCGCCCCATCCGGCGTTCGAGGTGTATGCGACCGAGGCCGTGCCACAGGCCGCCGTAGGGTCGCCGGGGAAAGACGGCGTGCTCGAACTGACCTTCGAGCGGACGGCCGACGGGACGACCCTGGTCCACGACTACGCCACGGTCCCGTTCCACGTCTCGGGAACGCTGGGACACGACCCACATCCCGACGCTGACACAGTTTTCATCCAGTCACCGACCGGCGGCGTCGCACAGGGCGACCGCCACGACGTGTCGATAACTGTCGGAGACGAGGCCGTCGCGCACGTCTCGACACAGAGTTCGACGAAAGTCCAGACGATGACGTGCAACTACGCCGCCGCCGACACGACCCTCAGCGTCGGCGCCGGCGGCCACCTGGATTACGTGCCCGAACCGACGATTCTCCACGCCGATTCAAGATACGTGCAGGAGATGACGGTAGACCTGTCGCCCGGCGCAACCGCCGTCGTCAGTGACGTGGTTGTCCCTGGACGCCTCGCTCGGGGCGAGCGCTTCGAGTTCGAGCGATATCTCTCCCGCGTGCGCGGGACCGGGCCTGACGGACTCTTGTTCGAGGACGCAACTCATCTGACGCCGGAAGACAGGGACCCGACAGTACCCGGCGTTCTCGGCGAGTTCACCGTCTACGGGACGACGTTCGTCCTCGCGCCGGACCACGACGAATCCGAACTGAGTGACGCGCTACATGCGGCCGTCACCGACGACGAGGCCCGGGCCGGTGCGACAGCACTCCCCAACGGGGCCGGCGTTGCGGTCCGTGCTCTGGGTGACCGGGCCGAGACCGTCCAGGCGGCGCTCCACGCGGCCTGGGACCACGCCAGACAGGAACTGCTGGACGCGCCCGCGCCGTCCGGGAGGAAGTACTGATGCTGGTCGCAGACACCTATCTCGGCCACCGCGACGACGCGACCGTTGCGGAAGATATCGATACGTCGGACCACGCTACGGTCGTGCTCTCTGACACCGAACGCCAACGCTCGCGAGTCCGCACTGAGACGACAGACGGCTGTGACCTCGGTATCGTGGTCGCCCGCGACCTCGCTGACGGCGACGTGCTGGAAGCTGAAGACGGCACACTCGTCGTCGTCGAACTCGCCGCCATCGAGGCCCTCGTGCTCGATTTCGCCGACAGCGAGGTGTCACCGACCGCGGCGCTGGAACTCGGTCACGCAGTCGGGAACAGACACTGGAACCTCGCGGTCCGCGACCGAGAGACCCTGTTCCCCGTGACCGACTCGAAGGAACGGATGGAGACGACTGTCGCAGAACTGCTGCCCGCAGACGTGCCGACGCGGTACGAACACGTTCCGCCGACAACGTTCGATGATGAAGGGGTTGACCACACGCACCGCGACGGTACCGGCATGCACGACGGCGACGGCCACAGTCACGGCGGCGGCCACGCCCACGACCACGGCGTCCGGACTATCGATGGGGGCGACCAATGAGCGACGCCGCAGCGCTCGAATCGTTCCGGCTCGCGGACTCGTTCCTCCCGGTCGGGACCTACACCGTCTCCTACGGACTGGAACAGTTCATTCAGGACGACCGGGTCGAAGACGCGGCAGACCTCGAAGCGCTCCTGTCGACGTACCTCCGCCAGCAAGTCGGACCCGCCGAACTCGTCGCGCTCCGGGCTGCACACGCCGCCGCAGCCGATGGGAATTTCGAAGCGGTCTGTCGGGCCGACCGGCGGCTTTCGGCCGTGACGCTGGCCGCGGAGTTCCGCGAGAGCGCCCAGCAGTCCGGCGACCGACTGCTCTCGCTTCAGACAGAACTGTGTGAGGAGGCGCTGCTGGACCGCTACGCCGAACGCGTCGACGCCGACGAAGCGCCCGGCAACTACGCCGTGGTGCTCGGCGTTGCGACAGCCCTGGCCGATGTGGCTGTCCGTGACGCCTGCTTGCTGTGCTGTCACGGGTTCGTCACCGGACTGCTGGGTGCGGCCCAGCGCCTCCTCTCGCTCGGCCACACGGACGCCCAGCGAATCCTGGATGACCTACAGCCGGTGATGACGGCCGCAGTCGACGATAGCGCGGATCAGGGGATAGACGAGATGACACCGTTCGCACCGCTGGTGGATGTGCTGGCCGCCGAGCACGAACGTGCGGAGCGGCGGCTGTTCGCCAGTTAACGGCCGACCCACGACGGCGGAATCCCTTGACCCGGAGGGTCCGAGTTGCACTCGGCCAGAGCAGAAATGACGTGACCGGTAGCCAGTTCTGTTATTCGGCACTCGCAACGAGCAGGAACGTCTCCGGTCGCACCGCCTCGAACTCGATTGTGAATCCGTGCTGGCGGAGCGCGTCCGTTGCCTCAGTAGCGGAAAACCGCTCGTCGACGGGCGGGCCGTTGCGACCACTGCCGGAGGCCGCCCAATCGGCGATGGCGAACGTCCCGCCTGAGTTGAGCACCCGTGCGACCTCGTTCAGCGCCCCGTCGCTAGCGAATTCGTGGTACGTCATCGTCGAGAACGCCCCGTCGAGACTGCCGGTATCGAACGGGAGGTCGTCGACCGCACTCGTCACGAGGTCGACGTTGTCAGGGACGCCTTTCTCCCGATAGTAGTCGTGCATCGCTTCCTGAATGTCGACAGCGTACACTGATTCGACGGCCGGTGCGATGTCGTCGGTGTAGAACCCGGTCCCGCTCCCGAGGTCCGTGACCGTCTCGTCACTCTCGGGTGAGAGCGCCCAGTGCAACTCTTCTGCAGAGAGTGAGCGGTACCGTTGCTGGGCGTCTTCGAGTTTGTCGGCCCGGCCGGCGTCGAACGTGTGATACCCCATGTTAGAGGTTCCGGAACGCCTCGTCGACGATTTCGCCGGTGTCGGCGACGATGTCCGCCATCTCCTCGTTGTCGGGAGCCATCCCGACGAGGCGGGCGATTCGCATAATCGAGACGTGATAGACGCGCTGTTGTCCGGGTTCTTCTTCCCAAATGACGACGTTACAGGCCATGAGCGCACCGAGTTTGTTGTCTGTCGCATCGAGAGCGCGGTCAGCGACTTCGGGGTTACAGGCCCCCAACACGTAGTAGGGGTCACGGTCCGCATCGATCTTCTCGTTGAGCATTTCGGAGGGCGAGAACTCGACGGGGACACCGAACCCGGCGTCGGTGAACACGTCTCGGACGTGTTCGATGGCGTCTTCGTGGCTCATTTCGAGCGTCGCCTGTTGTTCGCCGATGTCTTCGGGGTCGATCTGGCTCGGGTCGATTGGGAGTACCATTCGTGTGTTGTATTGTGCCTACAGAGCAAAGTCTCTTCGGATACGGTGTCGAAAGGACGGAGAGAATTTTCGAGTACCGGATCGAGAAGTGGGGTCGCCACTCGTCGATATTGCAACCGTAGCTCGTCGGCGGAGTATGTCTTGTATGTGGTACGTCGGAATCGATGTGGCTATCAAATGGCTAGTAAAGTACGCCATTACCGACCACTTCCACGGGTACTGAGGCAATTCTACCTGTGAACCCCACACGATAGGCCACACCGACTTGTTGTCATATATGAGACTGGCCGGCCCCGGTTACCGTTTGAGAGAACCGACGGCTGTGACGCCGAGGGTGAGAATCGACTGCTGGTCAGATCACACTCTTGACTTTCGTATAGACTCCCGCAGTGCAACCCAGTATTGCAAAGGGTGTACAAAACAAATAAGTCGATCCGGTCCGAATGTCGGAGTGATGACTGACGAGCTAGAGGAGATCAGACGACAAAAACTGGACGAGCTTCGTACCCGGGGTGAGTCGGGTAGTACCAACGAATCTGAATCAGGAGACCCCTCTGAGCCGATTACGGTCGATGGAAAAGCCGAGTTGTCCGACACGACTACCGATCACGACGTGGTTCTGGTCGACTTCTACGCCGACTGGTGTGGGCCGTGCCAAATGCTCGAACCCGTCGTCGAAACCGTCGCGGCCGAGACCGCCGCGACAGTGGCGAAAATCGACGTCGACGCGAACCAGGAGCTCGCCGCCGAGTACGGCGTTCGGGGAGTCCCGACGCTGCTTCTGTTTGCCGACGGGGAGCCGGTCGAGCGACTCGTCGGAATGCAGGACGAATCACAACTGCGTGCCGTAATCGAAAAGTACGCGTGATTCGGGCGGTAGCGAGTTTCCCTGAGAGAAACGGAGGCAAATCCCGTCTTACAAGCGTGGGGGACTCGTAGCGGTTCATCTGGACTCCGTTCTGTAGTCGTTTCTCTCCACGGCCGGGCTCCACGTATAATACTACACAGTATTGTAATATCTGCGAAATACTTTTGCGCACACTGATTCTATTATAAGATATGACGTTGGTTTTCACCCACCCAGAAACGGCCTGGACGACAGCAAAGGACGTTAACGGTATATTCGGCCACACATGAGTCCCGCTGTTCCCCTCACCTACGTTCGAGACCGCCGCGAGGAACTGGTCACACTCGCCCTCGACCTCCTGGCGATAGACACGTCGAACCCGCCCGGGGATACGCGTGCGATTGTGACCGAGATCGAGGGATTCCTCGACCCGCTGCCGGTCGACGTCAAGCGGTTCGCAGTCGACCCGGCGAAGCCGAACCTCCTCGTTGGGATTCCCGGTGAGTCGGACCGAACGCTGCTGTACAACGGGCATCTCGATACGGTGCCCTTCGAGGCCGACGCATGGACTCACGCTCCGCTCGGCGAGCGCGTCGACGACCGCGTGTACGGCCGCGGCGCGACCGATATGAAAGGTGCCGTGGCATCGATGCTGCTTGCCATCCAGGCTTTCGCCGCAACCGACGCTGAACCGCCTGTCACGCTCCTGTTTGCCTTCGTGAGCGACGAGGAAGTGGGCGGTGACGCCGGCCTTCCCGCACTGTTGGAGTCCGGGAAACTCGACGCGGACGCGTGCGTGATCGGCGAACCGACCTGCGAGGCGGGCCGGCATTCCGTCACGGTTGCTGACCGGGGCAGCATCTGGTTGACACTCGAAGCCAGCGGCGAGGGGGCCCACGGTTCCCGGCCGATGCTGGGCATCAACGCGGTCGACCGACTCTACGACGCCGTCGAGACGCTGCGGGACCGCTTTGGTTCTAGACGACTCGATATCGCCCCCGAAGTGGAACCGATCGTCGACGAGTCGGTCGAATACTACGCCCCGTCGCTGGGCGAGGATGTCGCTCGTGATCTGTTCCGGTACCCCTCTATCAACCTCGGTGTTCTCGAAGGCGGCGATGCGATAAACAGCGTCCCGCAGTCCGCCCGCGCCGAAATCGATATCCGACTGACCGCCGGGGTGGAGACGCCCGACGTGCTCTCGGAGATCCGGTCCTGTGTCACCGACTGTGAGGGGATTACGATTACCGATGTCTCCTGGAGCGTCGGGACTGCCGAGGAGTCCGACAGCCCGCTCGTCGAAGCGGTCACGTCGACGGCGGCGGACGTCACAGGTGAACGCGTCTTCCGACGGAGTGCCACGGGCGGCGGCGATGCCAAGACGCTCCGGAACGCGGGCATTCCGACCGTCGAGTTTGCGCTCGGGACCGATACCGTCCACACCCCCGACGAGTACGTCCCGGTCGATGTGCTCGTCGACAATGCAGCCGTCTACACGAGACTGCCGGCAGTGTGGGCGTCACAGACAGCACCGTAGCAGTCCGTTGCGGTGTGATTTTGTCGGCGCGACTGCTCTGGTGGCCGCCGTGCATCGAGTAAGACTTAGGTGCTTGTATTGTGTATTTGTGGATATGAAGCGCAATATTGGGTCCTCGGATAGACTGACCCGCATCGCTGTTGGCCTCGTGCTGGCAGTTGCTGGACTGGCGACGCTCGGCGGTCTGCTGGGCTTCGGAACGACGGTCGGCGCGGTCGCGACACTGCTTGGTGTCGTCCTCGTCGCGACTGGCCTCGTCCGGATGTGCCTCCTGTACCGACTGCTGGGTATCGACACGTCGGGTTCCCGCTAGGGATGGACCGGTTCCAGAACACCGGCCAGCCCGACTGGGACTGGTGGGGCAAACTCTGGCCGACGCCCGGCGCGACGCTCCGGACACTCGGTGTCGCGTCCGGCGAGTCGGTCGCCGAGGTCGGCTGTGGAAGCGGGTACTTTGCGCTCCCAGCCGCCCGCATCGTCGAGCCCGAGCCGGTGTACGCGCTCGATCTGGATGCGGCCCTCCTCGACGAACTCGAAGATCTCGCCGACCAACAGGAGATCGAGAACGTCGTCCCAATCCACGGCGATGCTCGGAACCTGCCTTCGGCGCTCACTGCCCGCGTCGACACGCTCATGATAGCAAACACGTTGCACGGCGTCGACGACCAGTCCGGCTTTATCCGACAGGCCTTCCGGGCGATTGAGGCTGGCGGGAGCCTACTCGTCGTGAACTGGCACGGCCGTCCGCGCGAAACCACGACCGTTGCGGGCGAACCGCGAGGGCCGCCGACGGGGCTTCGGATGCCCCCAGCGGCAACCGAGGATGCGGTGCTCTCGGCGTCGGAGTTCACGCTTGAGCGGCAGGTCGAACTGCCGCCGTACCACTACGCCCTCGTGTTCACCCGATAGAGATAGCGGCGCGCTCCCGGCGGTTCCGTACTCGCCGTACGATCGATACGCTTGCTCCACTGCGCCGGACTCATCTGTTTTCATAATCTTGGAATTTACGCACAATACTAATACAGGTGAGCTCCAACTACCTCCTGTGAGACTCCCATGACTGACATCGAACCCGACGAAACCGTCGACGCCCGAGGCGCGGCCTGTCCCGGTCCGCTGATGGACCTCATCGGACAGATCCGAGATGCCGAAGCTGGTGACGTGGTTCGGCTCCTGAGCGACACCGACCAGTCGCTCACCGACGTTCCGGAGTGGGCCGAAGAGGCCGGCAACGAACTGCTCGCTATCGAGGAGCTCGACGACCACAACGCGTTCTACGTGGAGAAAGCATGACCGAGCACGTCGTCATCGTCGGTGGTGGGACCGGTGGCACCGTCCTCGCGAACGACCTCGCCGACCGACTGGACGTCGAGCTTGCCGCCGACGACGTCCGAATCACGCTGATCAACGACGGACCTGACCACGTATATAAGCCGGTCTGGCTGTACGTGCCGTTCGGACAACGCGAACCGGCAGACGGTCGGCGACCGCTCGACGAGCTCGTCGACGACGCCGTCGACCTTCGAATCGACCGCGTGACCGCAATCGACACCGAAGCCCAGCGACTGCGGTTCAACGGCACCGCTCCGGCAGTCGACTACGACTACCTCGTGCTGGCGACCGGGTCGACGCTAGAGCCCGAACGGATACCCGGCCTCGCGGACGGTGGGCACGATTACTACAGCGAGTCGGGCTCGACCGCCCTCCGTGACGAACTGCTTGGGTTCACCGAGGGGCACCTCGTGTTGAGCGTCATCGGGTCGCCCCACATGTGCCCGGCGGCACCACTGGAGTTCGTCTTCATGGCCGACGACTGGCTCCGCGAGCGCGGGCTCCGCGACGACGTCGACATCACCTACACATACCCGATCCAGCGCGTCCACGGCAACCCCCATATCGCCGAATGGGCCCGACCGATTATGGACGAACGCGGCATCGAGGTCGAGACGTTCTTCAACGCCGAGGAAGTCGACCCGGATTCGGAGACGCTCACCTCGATGGAGGGGACCGACCTCGACTACGACCTCCTCGTGACGATTCCGCCCCACGGCGGTATCGACCTCATCGAAGAGGCGGGGCTCGGCGACGACGGGTGGGTCGACGTCGACAAGCACACGCTCGAAGCCGAAGCCGCCGAGAACGTCTACGCGCTCGGCGATACCGCCGATACCGGCGTCCCGAACGCTGGGAGCGTCGCCCACTACCAGGCCGGCGTCGTCGGGCAGCGCCTCGCCAGTGAAATCCGCGGCCGTCCGGCAACAGCGACCTACGACGGGAAGACGCTGTGTTTCATCGAAACGGGGATGGACGCGGCGTCGTTCGTCGAGTTCGACTACGAGAACCAGCCGTCGCCGGCGCCGCCCTCGGAGAAACTCCACTGGTCGAAGCTGGCGTACAACGAGTCCTACTGGCTCACCGCACGGGGGTTGCTCTGACCATGTCCGGAGAAGAGGTTTCCGAGCAGACCGACCTCGAAGCGGCAATCCAGCAGAATCCCGAGGCCGTCGCGGAGTTCGTCGAACACCTCAACGCCGTCAACGAGTTGCTGGACGTGCTCTCGCTGGGCGAGAGTGCGCTCTCCGACGAGATGGTGCGTGAGCTCTCGGCCACCGGCTCGACGCTCGCCGAGTCCGCAGACGGGCTTGCGACCGACGAGACCGTCGCCCTGGCCGAGACCGTCGGTGAGAACGGCGACGAGTTGCAGGACGCGCTCGAAACCCTGCTCGTGCTCCAGCGAAGCGGCACGCTCGACGAACTAGCCGAGCTCGCTGAAGTCGGATCGCTGGCAACCGCTGCGCTCGACGACGAAATGGTCACGTCGCTGGCTGGCACCGGTGCCGCGCTCGGCGAAGTCGGACAGACGGCAGCAGACGACGACACCCGCGACGGTATCGAGACGCTACTGGCGGGCCTCGGTGAAGCGGAGCGCGAACCGGCCGAGCCGGTCGGCCCCGTCGGATTGCTTCGCGGGCTACGCGACCCGGACGTTCAGTACGGGCTCGGCTACTTGCTGGCGCTTGCCGGCGCAGTCGGCCGTGAGCGCGCCGAGGAAAAGACAGAATAGTTGTCTGCCGCAGCTAGCTGTGCGCGATTGGTCGTTTCAGACAAGAAGTTGGATGTCGGCGTCGGCCATGTCCTGCAGCGCTGTCGCAGCGCCGACACCGGTGGTAACGCCGTCGTAGAAGTCGGCCTCGTCGTAATCCATCAGGTCGATGGTCATCTGGCAGGCCTGGAACTCCACGCCCATATCGAGGCTCGTCTCCAGCAGCTCCTCAATCGTCGCGGTGTCGTTGTTCGCGATGCGCTTTTCCATCATCTTCGTCGTTACGCGGTCCATGCCGGGAATCGCGGCGACCGCGTTCGGCATCGGCATATTCGGATTCCCGACGGAGCTCAGTTTGAGGTTCTTCGAGCGTTCCTCGTGGAGGATGTCTAGCCCCCAGAACGTGTGGAAGACAGTCACCTCGTACCCGAACGCAGCGGCGGTGCTGGCGAGGATGAGCGGGGGGTACGCCATGTCGAGCGTGCCCTTCGTCGCAATGATGCTCATCTTCTTCGTGTCGTCCTCGCTCGTGGCCTCCGCGAGCGCGTCTTCCAGTTCGTCGACGCGGGCGGCCAGCTCCGCACGCGAGGGCGTGTCGTCGTACGCCGCGTCTGGTGTGTCCGTGCTCATCGTTACTCCGTCTTGCGGACGTAGTGCTTGTACACGTCGTCGCCCTCCTCCTGGTCGACGAGTTCGACGCCCTCAG
Source organism: Haloarcula sp. K1 (assembly GCF_001647155.1). Lineage (NCBI taxonomy): Archaea > Methanobacteriati > Methanobacteriota > Halobacteria > Halobacteriales > Haloarculaceae > Haloarcula > Haloarcula sp. K1. The sequence goes on along the minus strand of NZ_LRHL01000045.1, from coordinate 307,742 downwards.
TACCGGCCGCCCAACCGTCGATGTCGCTCATGCTGCCCGGGTCGGTCGCTAGTACTTCGAGGACGTCACCCTCGGCGAGGTCGTCGGTAGCCGACTTCGTCTTCACCACTGGCATGGGACACGATGCACCTTTCACGTCGAGCGTCTCCGCGATATCGAATTCAGCGTTCATTGGTTATTCGCTCCGTTGAGTTGTCTTGGAGCTAACGCACAATACCGCCCGGTCAAGTAAAAGATTGTCGATTCTTGTGAGTTCAGCAAACAACTACTCACCTAATTTCCGGCCTCAAATGCCCTATTATGCTAATTCAGGCCATATTTTATTTACTCGTGGGTCTGTTTGGCCGATAGTATTGTTTAGAATGTGGATTACTATGCAAATGCTTTTGTGCGTCCGCCCGGTAGAAACGAGTGCACAAAATGAACGCTGACGACTTTCCGACGCCAGACGTCGACGTGGAAACGACCGATCCGGAATCGCTCAAAGACCGCATTGACGCTGGTGAAGACGTGACGCTTCTCGACGCGCGTATGCAATCAGACTACGACGAGTGGCGCATCGACGGCGAAAACGTCACCTCGCTCAACATCCCGTACTTCGAGTTCCTTGAGGACGACATCGACGGCGACGTCCTCGCTCAGATCCCCGACGACCACGAAGTGACCGTCCTGTGTGCGAAAGGCGGCGCAAGCGAGTACGTCGCGGGCACGCTCGCAGAACACGGCTACGACGTCAACCATCTCGAAGACGGCATGAACGGGTGGGCGAGCATCTACGAGGCCGTCGAGGTCGAACGCTACGACGGCGCCGGCACACTCCTGCAGTACCAGCGCCCGTCCTCCGGCTGTCTGGCCTATCTCCTTTACGACGACGGCGAAGCCGCCATCATCGACCCGCTGCGGGCGTTCACCGACCGGTATCTCGATGACGCCGCTGAACTCGGTGTCGAACTCAAGTATGCACTCGATACGCACATCCACGCCGACCACATCTCCGGCGTTCGCGACCTCGACGCAGAAGGCGTCGAGGGCGTCATTCCAGAGGCCGCCGTCGACCGCGGCGTCACCTACGCCGCGGAGCAAGGCTCCACGGGCCCTGCCTCGCAAGCTCGGCAGGACACCGACGACCTGTCGACTGCCGAAGACGGCGACACGTTTCAGGTCGGCGACGCGACTATCGAGACAGTCTCCACGCCCGGCCACACGACCGGGATGACCTCCTATCTCGTCGACGGGAGCCTGCTCGCGACCGGTGACGGGCTCTTCATCGAGAGCGTCGCTCGCCCCGACCTCGAAGAGGGCGACGAGGGCGCGCCCGAAGCCGCGCGTATGCTCTACGAGTCCCTTCAAGAGCGTGTGCTAACACTGCCTGATGGCACGCTTATCGGCGGCGCGCACTTCAGCGACGCGGCCGAACCCGCAGAGGACAGTACATTTACCGCCCCAATCAGTGCGCTCGTCGAAGAGATGGACGCGCTCACCATGGACGAGGACGCGTTCGTCGAGCTCGTCCTCTCGGATATGCCGCCGCGGCCGGCCAACTACGAGGAGATCATCGCGACGAACCTCGGGCAGAACGCCGTCGACGACGAGGAAGCGTTCACGCTGGAACTCGGGCCGAATAACTGCGCCGCTAGCCAGGAATCCCTTGCGGGTGACTAACGACGCCAATGGTGATTGAGGCACTCCCACTGCAGGCAACCGCCGAACTGTTTCCGAACGGCATCAGTCGCTACGCCGTCGGTGGCTTGCTGGTGGGGCTTGGGACTGTCGTCATCTACCTCGGAACCGGCATCAGCGCCGGCGCGAGCACGTTTCTGGAGTCGACGCTGTCGTACGTCTCGGACCGGTCCCGGTTCCAGCAGTATGTCAGCTCCCGTGACTGGCGTGTCGTGTTCACGCTCGGCATTATCCTCGGGGCGGCCGTGTACGCGGTCGTCTATCAGGGCGGCGCGTGGACCACGGACGTCCAGCCGTGGCGACTCCTCCTCGGCGGGGTATTCGTCGGTATCGGGACGCGCGTCGGCAAGGGCTGTACGTCAGGCCACGGCGTCTGTGGCGTCGGCTCCGCGTCGAAAACGTCGATAGCCGGCGTCCTGACGTTCCTCGCCGTCGCCATCATCACTGCACAACTGGTTTCGGCACTGGGGGTGAGTCCGTGAGCGGCGAGACACGAGCGGAACGAGAGTCTCGAAGCGAGCGACCGGGAGCGGCCGGAGGGAGCGACACATGAGTGACGACCGCCACCCCGCGTTCATGCCGCTGATTCTCGTCGGCGGGCTCATCTTCGGGTTCGGACTCGCGTACAGCCACATGGCGCGCCCGGAAGTCGTTCTGGATTTCCTCCAGTTCGAGGACTTCGGGCTGGTGTTCGTGATGTTCGGCGGCGCTGCCGTGACAGGGGTGGCCTTCGTTCTCGGACCCCGCCTCCTCGGCCGCGCGCCGCTGACCGGCGACACCTTCGAACGGCGTCTGAAGTCCTTCGACCGGAACGTCCTGGTCGGCGGTGCAATCTTCGGCGTCGGGTGGGGACTGTCCGGTATCTGTCCGGGGGCCGCCTACGCGAGCCTCGGTATCGGCAACGTCACCATCCTCTGGGCGCTCGCCGGGATGTTTCTCGGCGCATATCTCCAAGGCTACTGGCGAACCCGGAGCGAGACCAGCGATACAGCCGCGACGGGCGCAGACTAACAGTTCGCAGGCATGTGTGTCGGCTGTGAGGTGAACGGCCTTGACCACCCATCCGAGGGCAGTTTTTGCCGGATCGTGCGTGCATTTGTGCGAACCGTACACAAGTCTTATATCTGGGTAGTAACTACAGAGAGGTGATAACGATGCCAGATTCGATGTCTGAACAGCTCCGTCGAGATATGCAGTGCGAAGGACTGCTGGAGTGTTTCCACGGGCTCAAAGAACTCGACAAGGAGTGCTTTCGGGCGCTCGTCGAGGCCGAGGAACCACTGACCGTCGACGAACTCGCCGAGGCAGTCGACCGCGAGCGCTCGACCGCGTATCGCGCCGTCCAGCGACTCCTCCAGACGGGCTTTATCGAGAAAGACCAGATCAACTACGACCAGGGCGGCTACTACCACGTCTACTCGCCGACGGATCCGTCCCAGATAGCAGACGAGATGCAGCGCATGCTCAACGACTGGTACGCGAAGATGGGCCAACTGATTCAGGAGTTCGAGAACAAGTACGAACAGTCCGAGTCCTCGGCCCCGACTGTCGAAAGCTAACGCCGCCGTCTTCTCTCTATTACACTCTGTCGCTCACGAGCCGAGCCGATTTCTGCGCCTGCACGAATAGACATCCCGCTACCATTGGCTTGCGAAGAGTGGTTCATAGTATTGTACATTTTGTGCAAACTCTTATTTGTCGCTGCCGCGTACAGTCTATTGATGGCAACTGATACTGCATCCGACGCCGAGACGACCGCGACGGACGAACCGCTTCACATCGACGGAACGGACCATCTCGACGATGTCGTCGACAAGCACGACGTCGTCCTCACGGACTTCTATGCCGACTGGTGTGGCCCGTGCCAGATGCTCGAACCGATCGTCGAGACGCTGGCCGCAGAGACCACCGCGACCGTCGCCAAAGTCGATGTCGACGCTAACCAGCAACTCGCACAGTCCTACGGCGTCCGTGGCGTTCCAACACTCATCCTGTTCGCCGATGGGGAGCAGGTAGAAGAAGTCGTCGGCCTCGAAGGCGAAGAAGCGCTCAGAGCGCTCATCGAATCATACGCGGAATAAGGCCACGCCTGTAGACGACATCCTGTATATCGACGTATTCACTGCCCGATTGGCACTGGTTGATAAACACTTGGTGCGAGTTCAGCGCCGTCGCACGCACCCACTCATAATATATTAGCGAGAGCGCTATTACGCCACGTAATGACGAAAGCAGCCGTCATCATCCTCGCAGGGACAGAGGGACACGAGAATCTCGGCCGACTCGCAAACGGCCTCGAAGCAGCAACGGAGTTCGCGGAAAACGACGAGGACGACCTCGAACTCATCTTCGACGGGGCCGGAACACAGTGGATTCCGGAACTCGAAGACGAGGACAGCGACTACCATGAACTGTACCAGACCGTCAAAGAGGATACGGCCGTCTGTGACTACTGTTCCGGTGCATTCGGCGTCGAAGACGCCGTCGCCGACTCCGGACTCGTCACGCTGGACGAGCACGACGGCCACCCGAGCATTCGCTCGCTCGTCGACGACGACTACGAAGTTATCACGTTCTGATCCCGACAGCGGGGCGGTCACGTTCGACCCCACTGTAGTGAAACACGACGCGGCTTTATCCAGGGCCGTGTGATTACTTCACAAGAACCACTGCCCAGCCCGAAGTCGGTTACGGGCCGCTGTGGGCGTCGCACAGGACCCTGATACCATATGATTCTGCCAGTCTCGTGGACGATGGTCGTGATAGTGACGGCTATCGTCCTCGTCGCCGGGGCGACAAACGGGCTTGCTGGCTTCGGCTTCGCCGTCGTCGGGACGATGGCGCTTGCGACGGTCATCGACCCGGCGACAGCCGTCGTGTTCATGATTCTCCCCATTCTCGCGGTGAACGTTTCACTGGTTCGGGACCTCTCACGGCGTGAACTGCGTACCTGTAGCCAGCGGTTCGGACCGCTTATCGCTGCGGCGCTTGTCGGGACTGTTGTCGGGATGGCTGTACTCGACAGGCTCCCGGAAGCGCCGCTCCGTGTCGGACTCGGCCTGCTGACCCTGGGGTTTGTGGCGACCGCCCAGCAGCGGGTGCCGCTTCCCGGATGGGTGTCAGTGGGCAACAGCGACCTCGGGAAGACACCGCTTGCGATGGTCGGCATCGGCGGCGTTTCGGGGGCGCTGTTCGGCGGAACGAACGTCGGCGTCCAGCTCGTCGCGTATCTCCGGAGTTTCGACCTCTCGCACAGCGTGTTCGTCGGCGTCGTCGCGCTGGTGTTTCTGGGACTCAGCGTCACGCGGGTCGCTTTTGCCGGCGTCTTCGGGCTCTATCCCAACGCGGTTGTCGCTGGAACGTCCGTTCTCGCAGCCGTGCCGGCCGTTGCCGGTGTCGCAGTCGGGAAGCGACTCAGAACCGCTGTCAGTGACCGGGTCCGTCGAGCCGCCGTGCTAGCCTTACTATCGATTATCGGCTTCAGACTGGTCGCCAGTGGCCTTGGAGTCGTGTGAAAGTTGGCTCAGCATGTCCTCAACCACGTTCAGCCGTAGATGGTGGTGACGGTCGACCTTGGAGAGGGGACAGACCGACTGGCTGGTTCGAATCCGTCCCGAACACAATCGCTTCCAGTAGCCCACGCAGTTACCCGAACCTCACGCAATCATTAGTACCGCAGCGATACGAGGGTCTGTATGACGGACCCGTTCGTAGTCATCGGTGGCGACGCGGCCGGACTGAGCGCCGCGAGCAAGTTCACCCGAGAGGCACCGGACCGTGACGTGATCGTCTTCGAGAAAGGCGAGTGGGTATCCTATGCCCACTGCGGGACGCCGTATTACGTGAAGGGGACCGTCGAGCGGCTGACGGACCTCCTCTCGCTGTCGCCCGAACAGGCGGCCGAGCGGGGTATCGACCTCCGCCGGAACCACGAAGTCGTCGGCGTCGACACCGACGCCGAGACGGTTGCCGTCGCCCACGACAGCGAGACGTTTAGCCAGCCATATGGCGACCTGCTGGTCGCGACGGGGGCACGCGCGATGACTGGACCGATACCGGGGACAGAACTCGATGGTGCGTTCACGATGCACGGACTTGATTCGGCTGCTTCGGTTCGTGCCGCGCTGTCCGAGCCGGGGGAATTCGCCGTCGATACGAGTATCGAGTACGTCGACACGGCGCTCGTCGAGAAGTACACCGACTGGGAACCACCGGAGCGAGTCGCCATCGTCGGCGGCGGCTACGTCGGCGTCGAGATGGCCGAGGCGTTCCGGGCTCACAACATCGAGACACATCTCTTCCAGCGGTCGGGCCACCTCCTGCCGCCGTTCGGGGAAGCAGTCGGCGAGCGCGTTGCCCGCCAGCTCCGGGAGCAAGGCGTGATACTGCATCTGGACACCGCCGTTGAGGAGATTGTCGGAAACAGAGACGAGCGCGTCACGGCGGTTGCCCATGACGGTGGCACCACCGATGTGGACCTCGCGCTGGTCGGTATCGGCATCAGGCCGAACACGGCCCTCCTCGCGGACACGCCGGTCGACCTTGGCTATTCAGGCGCGGTAGCGGTCGACGAGTACGGGGCGACGAGCGTCAACAGGGTCTACGCCGCCGGGGACTGCGCCGAAGACCGCCACGCCGTGACCGGCGAGCCTGACTGGGTTCCCCTTGGACTGACCGCGAACCGGGCTGGTCGCGCAATCGGGCAGACCGTCGCCGGCGACCCCTCACTTGTCGGCGACATCGCCGGAACAGCTGTCGTGAAGGCGTTCGACCTCGAATGTGGCCGCGTGGGCCTCCTCGACCACGAACAGGCCAGCGCCGCCGGCTTCGACCCGGTGTCGACGACGGTCACGGCTGGGTCCCGGTCAGGGTACTACCCCGGCGGCGACGACACTGACGTGACCCTCGTCGCTGATCGAAATAGTGGTCGCCTGCTGGGCGGCGCACTCGTCGGGGAAGACCGGGCGGCGATACGTATCGACACGCTTGCGACGGCCATCGAGGCAGACATGACTATCGACGAACTCGAACGGCTAGACCTGGCGTACGCCCCACCGTTCAGCCCCGTCTGGGACCCGGTGCTAGTCGCCGCGAAAGTGCTCAATGGACAGCTGGAGTGAGGGCGGCCTGACCCGTTACAGCCGCTTCACACCGCTGGCGACAGCGAGGTACAGTGGTAGGGCGAGTAAGAGGACACCACCAATCAGCCCCCAGTCGGTGAGTCCGAGCGGGACCGTCCCGAAGTAGACGTTGAGCGGGGTGTACAGGACGGCAAGCTGCAGGAGTATCGATCCACCGACTGCGGACGCCAGCCAGCGATTTGAGAGGGTCGGTGTCTCTCGGAGCCAGCGGATCACGTACAGCTTTTCGAATTCGAGGAAGACGAAGCCGGTGAATACCATTGTCATCGCGTAGGGCGTGACTGCGGGTGCGCCGGCAAGCGTGACCAGTAGCAGGCCGAGCATTACCAGTGTCGAGATGACCCCTGTGCCCCCGATGAGGGCGAGCATATCGTGGTCAACGATACCGCGATCCGGGTCCCTAGGCGGTCGCTGCATCACGTCATCGCTTTTGGGGTCGGCCCCGAGCGCAAGCGCTGGCAGACCATCGGTCAGTAGATTGATCCACAGCAACTGGACCGCCGGCAGGACGAGGTAGCCAAACAGTGAGGCGATAAAGACGATGGCGACTTCGGCCACGTTGGCACTCAGCAGGTAACCGACGAACTTCCAGACGTTGTCGAAGATCGCCCGCCCGCGCTCGATCGCCCGTTCAATCGTCGCGTAGTTATCATCCAGCAGGATAACGTCGCTGGCCTGTTTGGCCACGTCAGTTCCGCGGACGCCCATCGCGACGCCGATGTCGGCGTTTTTCAGCGCCGGTGCGTCGTTGACCCCGTCGCCCGTCATTGCGACGGTGTGGCCGTTCGCCTGTAACGCCTGCAGGATCCGGACCTTGTGCTCCGGAGACGTGCGTGCGAACACGTCGACTGTCTCGACGCGGTCTCGGAGCGCTTCTTCGGAGCATTCCTCGACGTCGCGGCCTTCCATCACGCGCTGCCCCAGGCCGAGTTCTCCGGCGATGGCCGCGGCGGTCCGGACGTTGTCGCCGGTTACCATCTTCACGGCCACGCCTGCACGCTCGGTCGCCGCAATCGCGTCGGCGACCTCCTCGCGGGCCGGGTCGATCATGCCGACCAACCCGGCGAAGATCAGGTCGGCACTGACATCGTCGGCCTCGCCAGTGGTGTCGTTCCGTTCTACCACGGAGGTATCCTCAGTGTACGCCACTGCCAGTACCCTGAGCGCGTCGTCAGCGAACGCGCCGACCTGCTCCCTGATCTGCTCGGCTCTGTCGGGCGTCAGGTCCGCCGGCCCGGTATCGGTGAGGACGCGGGAGCACTTCGAGAGGATTACTTCGGGTGCGCCTTTCACGTAGACCGTGTCATCGTGAACAGTGCCCATCCACTTGCGCTCCGACGAGAACGGGATCTCGGCTGTTCTCGGGTGCTCTTCACGGAGGCGTTCGACATCGATACCGGACTCATCAGCCGCCATGACGATGGCCTGCTCCGTCGGGTCCCCCGCTTCGAGCGTCGCATCGCTACACAGTGTCCCGGCGCGGAGCACCGTGGCAACGCGGTCCGGCAGGGGTTCCCCCTCTATTTCGTCACTGTCGACGACAGCGTCGTTGACCCAGACCCGACTGACTGACATTCGCCCCTCGGTCAGCGTCCCGGTCTTGTCGGTGCAGATGACATCGACGGAGCCCAGCGCCTCGACTGCGGGCAAGCGCCGCACGAGAGCGTTCTCGTCGGCCATTTTCCGGACACCGAGGGCCAGCGTTAGCGTCACAACCGCTGGCAGTCCCTCGGGGACCGCGGCCACAGCGAGTGAAATCGCGGTGAGTGCCGCCTGTACCAGTTCGGTCCCCCGGAAGACGAGGAGTGGAACCACGAGGGCAGCAAGTACCATCACGCCGACGCCGAGCGTCCGGCCCAGCGTGTCGAGTTCAGTCTGTAGCGGTGTGTCAGTTTCCTCCGTTCCTGCGAGTTGGCGGGCGATGGCTCCGACCTCAGTGTCCATCCCGGTCGCCGTGAGGACGGCAACACCCGAACCGCGCGTGACGTTCGTGCCCTTGTACACCATCGGTTCTCGCTCCGCGAGCGGCGCGTCGGCGTCGACCGGGTCGGTTCCCTTCGAGACCGGCGTGCTCTCTCCAGTGAGCGCCGCTTCGTCGACCTCCAGAGACCGACAGTCGATCAGTCGACCGTCGGCCGGAACGACGTCGCCACTTTCCAGTTCGATAACGTCGCCCGGAACGAGTTCGGTCGCGTCGACCTCGACGGACTGCCCATCGCGTCTGACTGTCGCGGTTGGGGCGGTCAGTTCCCGCAAGGATTCGAGCGTCCCCTCTGCGCGGTAGTCCTGGACGAAGCCGAACAGGCCGTTCCCGACCACGATCACGGCTATCAGGACTGCGTCGACAGCGTGTCCCGCCCACACGGACAGTATCGCGGCCGCAACGAGAACCCAGATAAGGGCGCTGTCGAACTGGGCGATAGCGATGTCGAGTGGTGTCCGTTTGCTCCCCTGCGTGATCTCGTTCTCGCCGTGTCTGTCACGCCGCGTTCGGGCTTCCGACGCCGACAGCCCATCAGACTCGCTGTCGAGCCCCGAAATGACGTCGGCAGTCGGTTGTGTGTGGGCGGCTTCGGACATGGAGGGTGATCTGCCGCTATGTTGATATGAGTTCCCTTATCCAGTACAGTGGTTCTTCTTCGAGTCGGTACTGCGGAGAACCGTCCGCCCTAGGATTCGGTCCGTCCGGTTAGCTCATTCGGTACGAGGCGGTAGAATTCGAAGTCAACCTCGCGGAGGGGGCGTTCGAAGATGTCGACCATGGGCATATCGACGTGTTCCAGTCCTTCCAGTGTTTCCGTCTCGATTCCCTCCCGTTCGACGTCTTCGAGCCGACCGTTCGCGACCACGCTTTGCCATCCCGAATCCGTCTCGTCATAAGTCACGAACGTCGCCGCGCGGTCGTCGAGTTCGCCCTTCGACCGCTCTACACCGACCGCTAGCCGGAAGTAAAATGTGGTGGTGGGCGCGTCGTACCCGTACGAAACCGGGACTGAATGCGGGGGCGCGTCGCCGGCGGCGAGCGAAAGGATGCCCGTCCCCCCGTTGTCCAGAAACGCGTCCCGTTCCTCGTCCGTCATCGTAACCGGGTTGTCCGCAGCCATAGGTAGTGTCACGACAGGAACAGTAATAAGTGCATGGTCGTGTCGGTCTGACTGCCGCCTCGCCGGGGACACGACGGGCCCCGCACGCAGTCGGACGCTGACAGACAGGAAGACGCGTGCCTGTCTTCAGGCTTCGTCACCGCGCTGGTCTCGGGCGTTGACTGCGAGGACAGGCATATCGGCGTGTCTGATGATCCGTTCTGTCGTACTTCCCACGAGGAACCGATTGAGACCGGTCCGACCGGCCGTCCCCATGGCGATCAGATCGATGTCGTTCTCGTCAGCGTACTCAAGGATATCTGCCGCCGGGAATCCACTGACGACTCGTGTGACAGTTTCCACTCCGGATTCGCGTGCCCGTGCCGCAATCCGCTCTGTCACTTTCTCCCCTTGCGACTCCAGGGACTCGATCAGGTCTTTCGGTAGCGTGTATTCGGAGCCGGTTGCGATATTGCTGAGATTGACGACGTTCAGGGCATGAACGCGGGCATCGAACTGCGCCGCAATCTCGCATGCGGGCTCGATTGCGGCCGCTGCGGGCGCGCTTCCATCCGTCGGGACAAGGATATCGTCGTAGGGAGCGGTGTCGCGACTCCGGTCGGTTGCGCGCACGGTGAGAACAAGGACGTCAGCCTGCCGAACGACGCTCTCTGTCACGCTCCCGGCGAGATATCGCCCGACGCCTGTGCGGCCGTGCGTTCCCATCGCAATCAGTTCCACATCGTGGTCGTCGCGGTATGCGCAAATCTCGTCAACTGGATCTCCCTTGCGGATAGTCGTCTGTATCGCTCCGGCGGCGTCCACCGCGTCCGTGATAGCCGCGACTGTGTCTTCGGCGTCGGCCGTCATGCGGTCGAGTGTCTCGTCTTCGAGATCGTCGCCGTTGAACGGCCCGCCTGCTGTTCGCGTATCGATGACAGCGATGACGTGCAGGCTCGCGCCGAATGCACGGGCCAGCGCTGCCCCGTGCTCGGCGGCCCGGGTCGCGTGTTCGCTGCCGTCAGTCGGGACCAGTATTGAATCGAACATTGCTGTGTTTACGAATTGTTGCTGTCAGTAAATAAACTGTAGTCGCGATTCTCACACTATTAGAAATCCGGCGGCTGAGATCGGCGTCTCGAATAGTTAGACTGCGTTGCCAGCAGTCCTCGCCGGACACCCCCAAAGTATGAGGGGAGAGCGTAACAATCGTACAGTTATTACCATATTATGTCAAGGCATATTCGTTTGAAAACGACATGAGAGCTGCTACTGATTGTCCCACTGAGGGGCTTCAGCAGACTTTTGTGGACCACCGCCGGTTTGCGCCTCTTCCGCCTCGCCCCAGCCACCGGCATCGACTATGCTGAAGAGTTCGCGCCAGTTTTCTTCGTCCGCACTTTCGGGGAGTTGGCCGCGGAGGTCCTGAAAATCGGCGGCCGGGACCGCCGTATGCATCAGGTCAACAACGACGCGTGCGTGGTACGCTGCGTCCGACGGTTCAACGCCTTCTATTTCGGCGACACGGTCGACGAACTCCGTCCAGTCAAACCGCTGCCCGTGGTCGCGGACGGCGCCGGTCATATACCACTTGATTTCCATCGGGAGGGAGGCAGCGAAGTCCGCGGCGTTCTCCGCGGGTATGCGCTGTCCCAGGGGTAGCAGTGTCGCGCGGGTCGCCCGAACGGCCTCACCAGTACCGGGTAGTTCAAGCCTGTGCTGTATCTCGCCGGTGAACTCATCGAAGTCCATGTACTCTTGTTGGCAGTGCAACAATATAGCGTCCGGTGGGACTTCTCACTGGCTGAAAACCAGCAGGCATACGTACTACCGTCCGACGAGTATCGGCAGATTTCATAGATATAACAGTATCTGTGCCGTATTGTGAACAGCCACACCCTCTGAGAAGTCCGCTCTACTTTTTTTAGCGTGGGGTTGCATTCGTGATACGTAACTGGATGATCAGACGCGACCTATGACACTCGACCAATTAGAAGAGTACGGACTCGAACAGATGGACGACGAAGCGATTCGGGAATTCCTCGCCACACACTCGACCGGAGTCTTGGGGCTGCCGACGACAGACGTCCCGTACCTGCTACCACTATCGTACGGCTTTGACGACGGAGCCTGCCTCTATTTCACCTACCTCCTCGGCGAATCGAGCCGGAAAGCGGAACTGACTGAGCGAGCCGGCCGTGGCCGGTTTCTCGTCTACGACATCGACACCGCGTTCGAGTGGCAGAGCGTGATGCTCGCCGGCGATATCAGCAGTGTGCCTGAGGACGACTGGTCGGATATCACGGCGATGACACAGAACGCCTGGCGACCCAACACGCTCCAGACTGCCACCACCTCCGGCGGAGTCGCACTCTACGAGTTCGAGATAACGGATCTTGCCGGGATCCGACAGACCGGACTGGCACCCGACTTCCGGGAGAACATCGAACCGTGATTGCCACCGACTTTGGACGGGAATGACGTTTTAGCCGTTGTAAATACGATACGCGACACCTCCAAAAATCGAACGGATCGATATGTGGACGGGTACCCAATACAACAATAGATTATTAGCTTTTGATAATGGTCAGCGGATTGAAATAGGAAGCGGTGCATTCTTTTAGTATGTACGACACGATTGTGGTCGCGACCGACGGCAGTGCTGACGCGAACCGCGCAGCGACACACGCGCTCGAACAGGCCGAGCAACACGGTGCCGAGCTTCACGCCGTCTTTGTTGTCGATACGGACCGACACGCCGAGCCAGCCCTCAGTAGTATGGAACTGGAGACCATCGAAATCGAGGAATGGGGGAACGATGAACTCGCAGAGGTCGCCGAGAGGGGTGACGCGCTCGGCGTCGAGGTCACCACTCGCTGCTGTCACGGGAAACCGTACGTGGAGATCATCAGCTATGCCGACGAGGTCGACGCCGACCTGATCGTGCTCGGATACCACGGCCATTCTCACACGAAAACTGGCCAAATGGGAAGCGTGACCGACCGAGTCGTCCAGAACGCGGGACGACCGGTGCTGGTGGCTACCTGAGAGAGTTACACAGAGACCCTTTCAAACGGTCATACACCGGCGGAACTGTCTCAGAGCACTCACCTCGGCGTCAGGTACGGGCACAGCTACGACTGCGACCGAAACCGATTCCAGTGTCACCGTCTGATCTATGATCTGAGCGATGCTCCAACCGACGGCTGACTGGATTAGTCCCGGTCAATCCGCAATGTTAATCGCCGTGCTGGGACTCGCTACGCTCGGAACGCTGGCGCTGTTTTTCGTCGCGGCGGCCAGTACACACCGACGCCGGTCGCGGCCGTACGTTCTGTTGACTGTCGCTATCGGGTTGCTGGTCCTTCGGTCCGTGGTCGGCATCGGGACTGTCCTCGGGGCTGTCCCGATGGTAGTACATCACCTCACCGAACACGGGTTCGACTTCCTCATCGCGCTGCTGGTGCTGAGTGCGATCTACTCGGTCGCGCCGCCGAGCGTCCCCGACTGACCGGCGTTTCGACGGTCGCACCACGAACCATTTGGTGTCGTCTAGTGTACTATCTAGTATGTCTGACTATGCACCAGCGCTGACACGCCGGCACTTCATCGTCGGGACCGCGACAGTCGTGTCGCTCTCGGGGTGTCTGGGGACCAGTGAAGAGCTGGAACCGGTCGCCATCGAGAGCGGACAGAACTGTGACCAGTGTGGGATGGTCATCGACCAGCACCCGGGTCCAGTCGGCCAAACGTACTATCAGGACAACACGCCCGAGGGGCACGACCCACCAGCACGGTTCTGCAGTACGACCTGCACGTATCGGCATCGGTTCGCCAAAGAACAGTCGGGGTGGACGCCTGCGGAGACGTTCCTGACCGACTACAGTACAACCGACTACGATGTTCGGACTGATGGGGGCAAGACCATCATCTCCCGGCACTTGGAGTCAGAGGCGTTCGCTTCGACTGAAGAGCTCACAGTCGTCGCAAATTCGGAGATAGAGGGGGCAATGGGACCCGCTATCGTCCCGTTCAGCGACAGCACGGACGCCGAGTCGTTCGCCGAGGAGTACGGCGGCCAGACCCTCCCTGCCGAGGACATAACGCGAGAACTGGTGGGCGGGATGTAGGCGAGTTCCCGCGCAGTGAGAACGTCCGATACCCTGTTGTCCCGGAGGCTGGAAAGCCGTACTGAAGACTATGTCCACGGTTACTGAGCAAGTGCGTTCCCACGTCGAGTCCAAACCGGGGGTCCATTTCAACGCGCTTGCGGCAGATCTCGATATCGCGACTGGGCAGGCACAGTATCACCTGCGGAAACTGCGTCGTGCCGGCGACGTGGTTGCCGAGGAAATCCAGGGCAAGACGCACTATTACAGCCGGGAGTACGACCCCTGGGAGCGACGTGTGCTCGCGTTTGCCCGGCGCGAGACTGCGCGCACGATTCTCCTGCATCTGCTTGAAGCGGAGTCCCTGTCGGCAGACGAACTGACCGACCGGCTGGGAGTCGCCCGGAGTACGGTCTCCTGGCACGTTTCGGCACTGGCCGACGCGGGGATACTCGAAAAGTCGTACGGCGAACGGGGGCGTGTCGTCGTGGCCCTGACCGACCCTGACGAGACACGGCGGCTGCTCGCTGCAGTCCGTCCATCGCTCACGGACCGTCTCATCGACCGGTTCACGCGGCTGGTCGACGGCGGACTCGCGGCCGCAACGGACGACGGCTGAAATCAGGCCGCATCCGTCGCAAGCATCGCCCCCACGAACGTGAGTCCCCACCAGAATAGGAGCGAGAGGGCGGCGACCCACGTCGGGACGAACGCTGACCGGCCCGGAACAGCGACGTACAGGACCTGATCGAACACGAGTCCGCGATACGCACCCGCCGGAGTCATGGAGAGCGCGCCGCCGAGTGTGCCCGTCGTGACGCCGGTGTCGAGCGCTGCAAACACCGCGAGGTCACTGCCGACGGTGAGGACAAGCAGCCCGGCGAGTGCGAGCACGAGTGCTCGGCCCCGGCTTCGGGCGAGCGCCGACAACAGGAACGCGATAGTCAAGGACGTGAGCGCGTACAGGACCGTCAGTGCGATAAACCGGATGAACAGGAACGGCGAGTCGACGCCGCGATGGCTCGCAAACACCGTTGTCTCCGGTCCCGCGGTCGTCGCCACGTTGACGCCCAGCGCCAGCAGCGGGACGACGACAATGGTGAGCAACAGGAGGGCACGCCCCGCGTACACCCCACCGACGTACGACCACGTCGAGAGCGGGTAGGTGTCGAGGATATCGAGTTCACCCCGGACGGCGGGATCGGCAATCGCACGGTAGCCGACAGCGAAGGCAAGCGTCGGTACGAGGACTTCGACGGCAACGAGTGTATCAACGACGGTGGGAACGTAGCCGCCGGCGGGGCCGCCACCGGCATGAGCGAGCCCGAACAGGACAATCCCCGTGACCAGCCCGAGCGCAAGATAGGTGCGTGTCCTGACCGCACTGCGGACTTCCCGCACGAAAACGGTCCAGAACCGGTTGCCCTCCGTCATGCCTGCTCTCCCTCCGGTGCAGCGATAGTGGCTCGGTCCTGTTCCAGAAGCGCTGTGAACGTCTCGTGGAGCGGCCCGCCGGTCTGTTCTCGCAGAGAGTCAACCGACCCGGTCCGCACGAGGCGGCCGGATTCGAGCACTACCAGTCGATCAGCTGTCTCCTCGACGAGCGGCAGTTCGTGCGAGCAAAGAACCACGGCACGACCGGCGTCGGCAATCGACTCGATGATGTCGAATATCAGTCGGCTCATTGCCGGGTCGAGACCGCTTGCCGGTTCGTCGAGCATCACGATGGGTGGGTCACCGGCCAGTGCCTGTGCGATTCCCAGGAGGCGCGTCATCCCCCCGGAGAGCCCGGACACGGGACGGCCGGCCACTTCTTCGAGGCCGACACGTTCCAGGAGCCGGTCCGGGTCGTCGTCGACGAGGTCCGCGTAGAACGCGGCGGTCTCCCGGACGCTAAAGCCCGGCCGGAAGGTCGGCCGCTGGGGCAGGTAGCCCAACTGTCGTTCGGCCTCCGGCCCGCTGTACGAGACGGTGCCGCTGGTCGGTCGCTCGACGCCCAGAAGCACGCGCAGGAGCGTCGATTTCCCGGACCCGTTCGGGCCGATGAACCCAGTCACGGCGTCGGACGGCACGTCGAGTGACACCTCCGAGACGGCTGTGACATCGCCGTACTTCTTCGTGACCTCGTCCGCCGTGAGGTACGTCTCCCCGGTCATGCTGCCTCCTCCATCGAGGTCTCGTTTCGAAGATGCCTGACGGCCCCGGGGTTAGCAGGGTCTGTCAGGGGTGCCCTGTCGACGATGCTTCCCCGGCGAAAGCCGGGCGTGGTGCCGCGGAGCGCCCGGAGCCCCCGGACACTCGGTGCCGCCCTGAGGACGACCGCAGCGTCGGTCTGGTGGAGACGGCGGTCGACAGAATCGGTGGGCGAGTAGGACTGGGCCAACACCGGGCCAGTCCCGCCAGTGAGATCGTACGCGCCGCTCCAGTAGTTCCCCCTGCCGTCGTGCGTGTACACGCGCAGCGGCCCCGGTCCCGAGACGGCGTGGCGGTCGTTGGCGATGAAATCGTTCTCGGTGACGATGTTCGACGGGACGACCGTCGATGCTCGCACGCCGATGTCGTTCCCGTAGAGCACGTTGTGCTCGTACAGGGACCGGTCGGCGTTTGTCGACATCGCCTGGTCGGTGTCGACTACCACGTTGTGCGCGATATAGCTCCGGGACCCAGCTAACATGACGCCACTGCCGGAGTGGCGCACGTCGTTGCCGACGATGGCGTTGGCCACAGGGTTCGTCATGACGACGACGCCAGCGTACTCCTGTCCCCGGGCGACGTTGTCCGCAACGAGCGACCGGGAGGTGTACATCAGGTGGACGCCGAAGCGATTGTCCCTGAACGTGTTGTTCCGGACAGCGGTCCCGTCGGCCCGGTGGAGGTAGACGCCGTCACGCCCGCCGTTGAACACCGAGTCCTGCACGACAATCGGGCCGTGCATCCCGATAACGCCCATGAACCCGTCTTGCCAGTCTGCCGTCCCGTTGACCGTGACATTCTCGACAACCGCACCGGGTGTCCGCCGCAGAACGACGCCGCTTGCGGGCGTCTCGGCGCTGAGGTTCGCGACGTACAGTCCGGACGCGTTGCGACCGGTAACGGCGGCGTCGCTGTTGCCGTAGGCGGTCGTCACGGTTGCGTCCCAGGCGCTATCGCTGGCGTTCGTCGGATCACCGACCGTCGTGTTTCCGACACCGACGATGTCGAACCCGGTGACACCGACCCGGTCGGCAGTCACGGTCACGACGGTGCCGCTCCCACCCCCGTCGAGCGTCGCTCCGGGGCCGCTGAGGGTGAGTGGCTTGTCTATCGTCACCTGCTCGTCGTAGGTCCCTGCCGGGACGACGACCGTCGTGTTCGGCGGGGCCGCATCGACGGCCGCCTGAACCGTCGGAGCGTCAGTTCCAACTTCGACCGAGACAGGCCGGTTTCGGCGTTCTCGCGCCGCCTGCACAGTGGCATCGGCATTGCTTCGGCGCGGGCCGACCTGCTTTCGGACCGCCGCCGCTTGCTTGAGGTCGAACGAACGAGTCTTGAGCGTCTCCCAGTCGATAATTCGTCCGCCGCACGTCTCCGCGAACGCCGCAGCGTCGTCCCGGTCGGCGAAGGGAACCACCGCCGGACCGGACGGCACCCTCGCTGGCCCGTCGACGACGTAGTGGGCCTGATTGGCCTCGACCCAGTCCGGCGGTGTGGCGGTCCGGAGAGAGCCGTCATCGCCACACCTGACCGGCCGGTCACTGTAATCGGAAACGTACACCACGAGTGGATACCCGAACTGCTGCTCGTGTCCCGGCTCCGTGAGCGCTGTCACAGCCTGACTGAGGCCGACGTAGCCGACGACGTAGCGGTACTGCGAGTAGAAGACTTGCGCGCGCGGGACGCTGATACTCCGATTCCGGGCAATCTGTTCGTCGGCCGCCGTAACACCGCGTTGCACGGTGTTGTCGAACGCCACCGGTTCGGGGCGGGCGCTGGTGGTGTCGACGGCAAACGACGCAGCGAAAACCAGTGTACTGAGAACTACCGCGAGTAGCGCGAAGATTTGCACAGTCGTCAGGGCTGGTCGCATCTACTGATACTACGATCGACATCCCATTACAGTATGTGGTGTGGCTCTCGAAACTGGCGGCGCACCCGCAAGCACGGTCAGCCGCGACAGCCCGAAAACAGGTCTGGCACTGTTCCAAAAGTGAAGTTATTGACACACTAATAAACTCGCACAGGTTTTACCGGTCGGCTACTTGTATCTGCGTTCCGTTTGTTCAAAAGAGTAATGAGTGACAGTCAGGATCAAAACCCCCGGGCCGAGCAGACAGTCTGTCCGTACTGTGGCGTCGGCTGTACGATAGAATATGCAGGCAACGGGAAGGCGACCGGCACAGCGGGGCCAGTGAACACGAAAGGAGAGATCTGTCCCAAGGGCGGAGCCGCGTTCGACGTAGTCGAACACGAGGACCGGCTGACCGAGCCACTGGTCCGGGAGAGCGGTCGTTTCGTCACCGCACCCTGGGAAACCGCCCTATCTCGCGTGGCCAACCGACTCGGGAAAATCATCGACCAGCACGGGCCAGACGCAGTCGAATTCTTCGCCTCGTCGAACTGCACGAACGAGGAGAACTACGTCTTTCAAAAGATTGCGCGGATGCTCGGCACCAACAACGTCGACAACTGTGCTCGCCTCTGTCATTCGTCGACGGTCGCCGCGATGAGCGAGCGCCTCGGTGCCGGGGCGATGACGAACACGCTCGATGACCTCGCCGAAACCGACTGCCTGCTCGTCACCGGGGCGAATCCGGCCGAACAGCACCCTGTCATTTTCCGTTCGTACTTTCTGCCGGCAATTCGAAACGGGGCCACGCTCATCCATATCGACCCGCGCGAAACGGACACGACCGATGCCGCCGACATCCACCTCGATGTCCGTCCCGGATACGACATCCAGCTCCTCAATTCGATGGCGAAAGTCGTCGTTGAGGAGGGACTCGTCGACGAGTCGTTCATCGAGGATCGAACGACCAGCTATACAGATCTGACAGCACATCTCGACGACGCCGACATCGAATCGGGTGCCGACGCAGCCGGTGTTGCCCCGGAAACCGTCCGGGAAGCCGCCAGAGCGTACGCCGAAGCCGACAGGGCGGCGATTGTCACCGGGATGGGGATGAGCCAGCACACGTCCGGGACCGACAACGTGCACGCGCTGTTGAATCTCGCGCTGCTGACCGGCAACGTCGGACGTCCGGGCACCGGCGTGAACCCGCTCCGCGGCCAGAACAACGTCCAGGGAGCCGGCGACGTCGGCGCACTTCCCAGCGTGCTCCCCGGATACGAGCCAGTCACGGACCCGGATGCCCGCCAGCGTGTCGCCGACGAGTGGGGCGTCGAGCCGCCGAGCGAACCCGGCCTGACGGAGACGACTGCGACACACCAGTTCGGTGACGCGGTCAAGGCTGCGGTCGTGTTCGGCGAAAACCCGGCCGTCACGGAACCGAACGCCAGTTCTGTCAGGGCCGGCTTCGATGAACTCGATTTCTGCGTCGTCATAGACCTCTTCGAAACGGCGACCGTCGACCACGCAGACGTCGTGCTTCCGGGGAGCAGTTGGGCGGAGAAAGCGGGGACCGTGACTAACACGGACCGGCGAGTGATGCGGATGCGACCGAACGCTGACCTGCCCGGGAACGCCCGCCGTGACCTCGATATCCTCACGGACCTCGGCCGGCGGCTGGTCGGCCAGTCGGATGCGTTCGACTACGACGGCCCGGAAGCGGTGTTCGAGGAGCTAACGCGGGTCAATCCGCTGTACGCCGGCATGAGTTACGACGGCATCGGAGACAGCTACCAGCGGTGGCCGTTCCCGGCGGACGCCGATTCCGGCACCGACGTTCTCCATGCGGAGACGTTCGCCTCTGGCCAGCAGACGGCACCGCTGCTTCCGGTCTCGCCGTCGCCACCGGCCGATGCCGTCGCCGAGGAACAACTCGTTCTCACGACGGGCCGCGCGCTCCAGCACTTCAACAGCGGCGCACTCACTCGCCGGTCTGAGACGCTCATGCGAATGCGCGGGGAGGACGTCCTCGAAATCCACCCGGACGATGCCGCCGCTCGGAATATCGAGGACGGCGATACTGTCGTCGTCGAAAGCGAGCGCGGCAGAGTGACGGTGTCGGCGGCCGTAACGGCGGCTATTCGGCCCGGGGTCGTGTTCTGCACCTTCCACTATCTGGACCCGCTCGCAAACGCCCTGACCGGCGATGCCCTCGACCCGGTCGCCGAGATTCCCGAGTACAAGCACTCGGCGGTGACGGTGCGGAAGGCAGGGTAGTGCACCGGTGAGAGACTGGTCGTACAGGTGGCCAATTCAAACGGCTTGCGGAGCGTGGTCGATGCGCCCCAGACACCAATAAAACAGTTTCTACGTTTCTCAATGCAGTGGATTAGTCGCAATAGTCATTCCTGTCGGACGCGTAGATAAATGCATGTTGGATAGTCGAAACAGTCGCAAACTCAGTGCAGCAGTCGTACTTTTCCAAGGCGTCGTGACTGCGCTCTTCCCGCAGATAAGTGTCAAATTTATCAAAGCCATGATCGGGAAGAACTTCGACAATGCGTCCGAGTTGCAGGTGAAGCCAGCGTATCGCCGGCAGTTGCGCGCGGTTGGCGTTGGTATGGTCGCCGCAGCCGGTACGGATCTCCTGTTGCAGAGTGCTGGGGAGACAGACGACGACCTCCCCGCAGCTGACGGGGGCGACGAGTAACACGGTCAACAATACGGTTAAATCTGGGTAGTCGAGGTCCTAAAGACAGCAATTCAAATCCGCCACACAGCCAGGCCTCGCAACTTCTGTCTAAAGGTACTGCTGTGTACACACTGGCCGTCGCCGAAGCAGGTGTTGGCGGCTGTGACGAAACAGCCGTCAGTGGTCGTGTCCCTCCATCACCATCGGGTGTCCGGTGGCGTACGCGCCCGGGTTCGAATCGAAGGCGTCTCTGCAGGTCTGTGAGCAGAAATAATACGTCGTCCCCTCGTGGGACGCGCTCGATCCCGCCTCGTCGGTCCGCATCCCACACACCGGGTCGCGGTACTGCCCGGGCGCACCGAGGCCGCGGCGGTACACGTACAGGAGAAACCCAGAGAGCGCGAAGGCGATGAGGTTAAGGTAGAACGTGTAGTTGAGCTGGAAGTACGTCTGCTCGGTCGCCGTCTCCCCGCCGGCCAGATCCGGGACGATGCCGAAGGCGTCGAACAGCAGTTCCATGAAGAAGCCGGTGAACGCCATCGTCACGAAGAAGACACCAAGGATGTACAGCATGACCTTCCAGCCGTAGTACTTCCGGTAGACGTTCAACACGGGGATCGTGATGAGGTCGGCGTAGACGAACGCGATGACGCCGGCGAAGCTGATGCCGCCGCCCCAGAGTGCGACGGCGAAGGGGACGTTACCCATACTGCCGACGAAGCTGACGACGGCGATGGCGACGCCCATGATCGCGTTCTCGGCGGTTACGAGCAGGCCATCACCCTGGACGAACAGCGTGTTCCACACCCACTGCGGGACGAAGACGATGACGAACCCGGAGACGAGAAAGCCCGCGATGACGTCCTTCCAGATCATCGACCACTCCTTGCGGTACTGGTTCCCGATCTTGTACCAGCCGCCCCAGGACAGCAACTCCTCGCGCCACCCGCCGCGACTGGACGTCGTCTGCAGGTAGGTCTCCATACAGCCCTCCGAGCAGAACTGCAGCGTCTCCCCGCCGTCGGTCGTGAGTGTGTACTCGTCTGTGCCCTCCATCCCGCATGTGGGGTCCTCAGTTGCGCCCGACGCTCGGTCACGCTCGTTGAGCGTCGTACGCACTTCGTCGAACAGGGTCTCGGGGAGTGTGAAGTGGACGATGACGGCCATGACAGCGATGAGGATGAGGCCGCCGAGGAGTTCGGCGACGAGGAACTCCCAGCCCAGCAGAATCAGTATCATCAACCCGAGTTCGACGATGAGGTTCGTCGACGCGAACATGAACGCCAGGAAGTTCACCGCGTGAGCACCTTTCTTGAACAACCCCTTCCCGATGGCGACGGCCCCGAAACTGCACCCACTGCTCGCTGCCCCGAACGCGGTCGCTTTGGTGAGGCCGGTCAGATCACCGTCGCCCAGCACGTCTGCCATTCGCTCTTTCGAGACGTAGACCTGAACGAGACTCGTAATCGTGAGGCCCATTATGATCGCCCACGCGGCTGTCCAGAGGAATCCGACACCGATACGGAGGGCTTCAACCACCCCGTCGATCATCGTGGCCTGCATAACGGTACTATCGTAGGGGTCGTCTTTTGCAGTTTCCCTTAAGATATCGTGCCCTATAGCCGGCTTCAGCTGTGGAAACAAGAATATAGGGGTTCGATTCACATGAATCTAAGGCGCAACCGCATTGAACTATGACCACGTACGTAACAGTAGAGGCGGACCCACGGAGTGAACATATATGCCTGAAACTACGGACGACACACGGCTGGTCACGATCCTGCTCCTCATCATTGGTGCCTTCGTCATCGTTCCGATGGTCTTCATGGGCTTCGGGATGATGGGGTTCGGGCCAATGATGGGCGGTATGTGGGGCAGTGGAATGTGGGGCGGCGGAACGATGCCGGGCTGGATGTTCGTCGTCGGAATCGTGATGCGACTCCTGTTCCTAGCCGCCATTATCGGCGGTGGTTACCTCGTTTACAGGGCCGTAGTCGGCAGTGAGAATGACTCGGACCAAGCGTTCGAAGAACTCAAGCTCGCCTACGCCCGCGGAGAGCTGACTGACGAGGAATACGAACAGCGACGGGCGACACTCGAACGCGATACGGAGTGATTTACCGTCTCTTTTTGATGCCCTCGATAGGCAGCTAGCCTGTCCAGTCGTTGCTATCAGTTCAGTCGTCGCTGTCGACAGTTGCTTCGGTGCCGGCGTCGCGCACCTGTGTGGCTTCACTCTCCACGTTGACGCCTTCCCAGTCGTGGTCCGTGTGGAACCCCTCGCGTTCTTTCGCGCTCTGGGCGACACGGATGAACTCCGCCTTGTCGCGGGCCGCAACGATGGTGTGCCCGCCACAGTAAGAGAGTCCGGAGCGAATGCCGGCACAGAACTCCTCGGCCACGGCAGCCACAGAGCCTTTGTACGGGGTCAGTGCTTCGACTCCTTCGTCGGCGCTGACGTTGTTCTGTTTGTCATCACGGTCCTCGGCCGCGGCGGTGGTCGCCATCCCTCGTGATCGCTTGTACCGCGTGCCATCGACTTCGACGACTGCACCGGGGGCCTCCTCCGTACCGGCAAAGAGGCTCCCGAGCATCACGGTGTCTGCCCCAGCCATCAGGGCTTTCACCGCATCACCGGACGTGCGAATGCCGCCATCCGCGCAGATAGTGACGTCCAGATCCTCGGCGGCTGTAGCACAGTCATCGACAGCGGTCAGCTGGGGGACGCCGGCACCCGCGACCTTCCGGGTGGTGCAGTGCGACCCCGGCCCGATACCGACTTTGACACAGTCGGCCCCGGCGGCGGCGAGGTCTTCGACACCTGCGGGCGTCGCGACGTTGCCGGCGATGATGTTGGTGTCGGGGAATTCGTCGGCGAGGGTTTCGACGGCATTGAGCGTCCGGTCCAGGTGTCCGTGGGCCACGTCGACGACGAGCGCATCGACACCGGCCGCAATCACGGAAGCGCTCCGTGCGACGTAATCTTCGTTGATGCCGACGGCCGCACCGACCTGTTCGTCCGCTGCTTTCACCTGCTTTACTTGCTCGGCCTGTTCTTCGGGCGTAAGGAACCGGTGCAGCACCCCGAACCCACCTGAGCGCGCAAGCTCGGTTGCCAGTTCTGCCTCCGTGACGGTGTCCATCGCGGCGGAGACGAGCGGCGTGTCTAGCTCAACAGCGGGAGTAAGCGGCGTCGAAAGGTCGATGTCACTCCGACTGTCGACCGGTGATCGTTTCGGGACGAGAAGAACGTCGCCGTAACTCAACCCAGTACGTAAGTCGTTCATACCCCGCTAACGGAGCCCCTCCTAGCACAAAAGCATCTCGGATTGTAGATGCCCTGCACGTGCGCGGCCACGACTCGTTCCGCGTGGCTGGGTTGCCATTATTTTTAGGCTGGGCTAAAAATCGAAGGTTATTTGTTACTTTAGGCTGGGCTAAAATCTATGGCGAAGACAGATCCGGACGAAACGTGGTCGACACGGAGGGAGTGCGTAAAGTACGGGACCACGCTGCTGACCGCTGGCTCGCTCGCGGGTTGTTCTGGGGCTTCGAGTGAGGCCACCGAGTCAGGGGAAACCAAGGCAGGACCCGACCGGTCTTTTTCAGGGACGATGGCACCGGTCGGCGAACTCAGACTCGAGTCGAACCCGGAGACTATCGTCGGCGGGTGGGGATTCGAGGAGGACATCCTGACTGCACTGGGGGAGGCCGACAAACTCATCGCCGCCGAAGGCAACCAGTTCTGGTTTACCGGGTTTTACGACCAGCTTCCCGGCGTAGACGTGCCCGACCCCGAGTCACTGGAGTTGGTCCGGACAGACGACTGGTCGCTCCGAACGGAGATGCTCTACGAACTCGACCCGGACCTGTTCGCTACTGACCCGAACCGGTTCATTTCGTACTACGGTGCTGACGAGGGCGATATCTCCGAAATTACCGATTCGATTGGGCCGTTCTTTGGGAACGCCAGCCGCCGCAAGCGCGGCGACGACTGGCCCACATGGCCCAGTGGTGAGTCCTATCCCTACTACGATATCCCCGAATTCGTCAGCAGGTACGGGGCACTGCTCGGAAAGCCCGAGACAGCCGCTGCTATCAACACTCTCTACGAGCAGGCGCTACAGGAAATGCGGTCCCGGGTTCCACCGGAGTCCGACCGTCCGAGCGTCGGATTGCTCAATGCACAGATAAACCCCGACAACGAGGGGTTCTTCCGTGCCTACAACCCCAGAACCGAGATCGACAAGGCGTACGGGAAAAAACAGTACAGAGATCTCGGCGTTGTCGACGCGTTCGAGGGCGAGTACGGTGGCCAGTCCGGGATTCAGGTCGACTACGAGGCGCTACTCGACATCGATCCCGACGTGCTGGTGTTCCACTTCGGCGTCAATTACCGCGACTGGAACGGCGAGGATGCGCTGAGAAAGACGGTCGAGGGGATGCGTGATAGCTCGCTGGGGCAGGAACTCACCGCCGTTCAGGAGGACGAACTGTACGTCGGCGGGTCAGCCTATCAGGGCCCGATCATCAATCTCTTCCAGACGGAGATGCTTGGAAAACAGCTCTATCCCGACGAGTTCGGGGAGTGGCCGGGCGAGATCACCGCTGGCGAGCTCCCGGCCATTCCCGAGGACGAACAGCTGTTTGACCGCGATGAACTCGCCGACATCCTCGCCGAATCGAGCTGAGGTGCCGACTCACAGTGACGGAGTAACGTGTTGTACCGTTGCCGTCGGTGCTCAAAAACAGTGATCGAGGTACGCAACTGACGAGCGGGACGTTCCTGTTGAAGCTGTCACCACCTGCTCAGCGGTGCTGAAACGGTGCGCTGACTGACGCGGCACACGCTTCTGCGAGAAGTTACTTACCATCGGTAGCGGCCACGACAGAGACAGCAGTTTCACGCTTTCGTAAGCAAGTACGGCCAAACAGGTTTTGGGCTCCTGCGGGAAAGCGGACGGCGGGTGGCAATGGGCACCTTGTGTGCCACCCACTGCAGTCAGAGGCACGGTGGGTTCTGGACCCGTGGGGTGGGGCGAGTGGCTCAAAGTAGGAAAGGCCCAAAACGGGGATCAGAACCCATGTCGATGTAATGCGCCGTTCGGCATATTTTTTGTGGTAACTCCTAGCATAGTGGAAATTCCACGGAATACAGTCGTCAACGGGACGCACAACTCAGTCAATCACACGAAAGAATGGTACGTTGCTATGGGGGTGGGAGAAATGGGGTGCAACGTACCATCGGAAGTCGTCGATTTCGACGACGGATTCCAGCCCGAAGCAATCGTGTGGGCGAATCCAACGCGATTGGACAGGGCCCAGAACCCACCTAGCACCGATACGAGTGTATATAAAACGTTTGTGAAATCCCCACGCCGTCTGTTGGTTTTTATCGCAAGCCACTCATTTTCACTAACTTATTCAACCACGCGCGAGACACATCTGCGTTCCAGCAGCAAAGGAATGGTGGGCAGCCGAGGGGAGTGGCGTGCAACGGCACCATTTGGAGTCGTCAACCACGACGACGGGTTCTGGACCCGGACCGTTTGACGAACGTGATCGGATTCAATGGGGGAGCGGATGCGGGGACCAGAACCCTATCGAATGGAACGGACTTGGTATGAAAAATCGTTGTGACGTTTTATCCCATTTCATTAGCTCTGCGATGACTGAGCTTCCGCAATCGCGGCATCGAGAGGTGGACGATACTCCCACACAGCCAGGGAGGAGCCGTTACAATCACCGAAGCGACCGCCGGTTGTTGGCTGTAGCGTTGCGGAGGACCACGGCACTGGCCGTGTTAGCGGAGATCACACGACGGAAACTACCCACTGCCCATGTGTCGTGGGGTCAAGTACAGATCGGACCCGACAGGTAACCCACTGCTAGTCGGGCTGGCATTCGTACTGTCGGCTGTAAGTCTGTGAAGCATTTCGCCACCTCGGGGTGGCGAATATCTTGAAATAGTTACAATCGACAGTATCAGCTAAGCTCCGGATCATTCCGCTTTGCTACAACGGACTATATCACCTCTGCAATCCTACCGAGAGACATGGAACAACAGTTCGTTCTCGTCCCCGGAGCATGGCTCGGTGGATGGTGCTGGAAGTACCTTCACCCACTGCTCCGTGAGGAGGGACACGAAGTATATACACCGACACTCACTGGCCTTGGTGAGCGAGAACACCTTTCACACTGTGAGGTCGACTTAGAAACACATATTACGGACATTGTAAATGTCCTCGAATACAACGACCTCACAGATGTTGTCCTCCTCGGGCATAGCTATGCGGGCCTTGTTGTGACGGGAGTGGCAGAGCGAGTTCCCGAGCGGCTCAAACACATGGTCTACTTGGATGCGCTGATTCCAATGAACGACGATCCGGTTTCAGCAGCTGAATTCTATCCACTGGACGAGTGGAAAACGATGGAGGCAGCGGCCGAAGATCATGCTGGCGGCTGGCCTCTCCCAGATGACCATTCGGGCTGGGTGGGTATCTCGGACGAGGACACAGAGTGGATGCGAGAAAAAGCCGTCCCGCATCCACTGGATACGTTCAGACAGCAAGTGAACGTCGGTACCCCCAACGTATCGTTACCCACCAGCTATATACTTTGTACCCAGAGCGGGATGGACGGCTCCACCCTCGATATGATTCGGCAGTTGTGTGAGCAACGGGAGTGGCAACTCGGTGAACTGGACACGGGTCATTGGCCGATGGTGTCGATACCCCAGCAACTGTCTCATCAGCTTCTTGAGGTTCATTAGCGAGCAAAGAGGCCCACATATGTTCCTGTGTAAGGTAAGGGTAGATTCGTATCAGCATCGCATGGCAAAGAAATGAGGAATCGTACCCACCCTGGCCGAGCCAAGAAATCTCGTCGAGGCGGGTACTCCAAACTACAAGCAGACCGGTGCCGATGCGAAACAGTGAGTCATTCGATGATTTCGAGGCCAGTAATCTCAAATCGTGTCCCACCCATCGAGCTCTCGGTTACGCGAATATCCCAGCCATGTGCGTCAGCGACTCGTTTGACGATATTGAGGCCCAGACCAGTCCCCGATTCGGAAGTCGAGTAGCCAGCCTCAAACACCTTTTCGCGGTCCTCGACGGGGATTCCAGGGCCGTCGTCTTCGATGTAGAATCCGTTGGTGTCATCGAAGATACCGCCGACAACGACAGTGACATCCAGCCCAGCGTGATCGATCGTGTTCCTGAACAGGTTTTCCAGCAGATGCCGGAATTGGTCGGTATCCGCTTTTATCAGTGGCTGGGTATCGGCCTCGCAATCGCAGTGCAGTTCGGCTTCATCTGCAGGATCGGATACAAGTTTCCACGCCGCCTCGGCAGCGACTTCGATCGCAACAGGTTCCAGTGACCCGATTTCCCGTTGCTCCCGCGCTAGCCAGAGGAGGTCCTCCACAATGCGTTCCATCCGTTCAGTCGCTGTCTCGATCACAGCAAGGTGATCGCTCGAATGCGTTTCCTGAACGAGATCCAGCCGACCTCGGATGACGTTTAGCGGGTTCCGAAGGTCGTGGCTGACAGTAGCGGCAAACTGCTCTAGCTGTTCTTTTTGATCCTGCAGTTCCCGTTCACGCTTTGTCCGTTCGGATATATTTCGACCGGTGCCGACAAGCCCTATCAGGTTACCGTCCTGATCAGTCAAGCGGTCACCGGTGAACTCGTGGGGAATACGCTTCCCCGCTCCGGTAAGGAACTCCGCTTCGATGGTCGAGTGGCCCGTTGTGAGCGCCTCCTCAATCGCCTCGGAGACTCCCTCTCGTTCTTCTTCCGGAAAAAGACTGAGTGCGTCGAGATCAGAGATCTCCTCGTCGGCGTACCCGGCCAGCCTTTCGAATTGTTCGTTACAGCGCTGGACGTTGCCTTCGGAATCGAGCACGTAGAATATGTCGGCAAGCGAATCGAGCGCCTGATCGATAAATGTCCGCTCTGCACGCAGTTCGTCTCGGATCTTCAGCGAGTGCATGGCGTGTGAGATGCTATCCCCGAGTTCGTCGAGTAACTCCTGTTCGTCCTCACTAAAGGCAAACGAACGGGACGAATAGACGCACAGGAGACCGTACAGAGTGCTATTGTATTCCAGCGGGACCGCAGCGGTGCTTCGATAGCCGCGGTCGAGTGCCTCCTCTCGCCAGACCTCGAACGCCGGGTCATCTTGAATATTCTGTGACGTCGCAATACGTCGTTCTCGAACGGCCGTGCCCGCGGGACCTCGTCCGGTCGGGGAGTCGTCCGCAGTGACAACGATAGTATCGAGGTACTCGTCCTCGACGCCGGCCCAGGCCTGTGGCTCGATTCGGTCTGTGTCAGGCTCCTGCTCGCCGATCCATGCGAACAGGTAGGGCTCAGAGTCGCTAATGATCTCACAGACACGAGTTTTGATCTCCGAGAGCGAACTCGCCCGGATGAGAGCCTGGTCGATACTGCTTACGAGGTCGCGAACCCGTTCAAGTTCAGCAGCGCGCTGATTGGTGCGGTATTGTTCGACGGCGTTTTCGACACGGTTTGCGAGGAGTTCGTATCGTTCCATGCCGTGCCCTTTCCGCAGATAATCGGTTGCACCGGCGGCGATGGCGTCGCTAGCGACCGCTTCGCTCCCCTCACCGGTAAAAAGAATAAACGGGAGATCAGGATACTCCTCACGGACGGTTTTGAGGAGTTCAATACCGTCTTTCCCGGGCATTCGGTAGTCGCTGATAAGACAGTCAACGCGAGTTGTAGCAAGGCAGTCGAGCGCTTCAGTAGCACTTGCTGCAGTTATAACATTGAGTTTACTGGATTGCTGTTCGAGTATTTCGGTTGCTACATCTAGAAAATCCGGTTCGTCATCGACATGCAGCACAGCAATACTCGACATCTCTGGCACAATATCGGATCTACCTAATTTCGGTTCATAAAGTTGCGGACCCAAATCTCAGAATATATACTCCGATACCGGCGGTGCCTGATTTGTGGTACCCGATGAACGAATAGGTGGCATCTGTGCCATCTAAAATCTGATTGGGATCTGCATCAGAAAGCCGGCTGTATCGTACTCGGGATATCACAGATAAGAACTGGTGCGCTCGATTCTTAAAAGCACGCTGCGTAGGTGTGATAATGACTTATACAGGTGGTGAGACGTCCGATTGTATTCACGTTCTGTATGTAAACGACGATAGTGACTTTGCTGAGTTGGCGGAGACGAAACTCGTGAATATCTCATCGGGCTTTGAAGTCACAGCTGTCGGGGCTGTGGAGGCTGCGCTCGACTTGCTTGTAACTTCGACTGTCGATTGTGTAGTCACGTCGTACTCGCTGCCGGACGGGACGGGAATTGATCTCTTAGATCGGCTCCAAGCTGAACAATACGAAATACCGACAATACTATTCACTGGCCGGGGAAGCGAGCGAATCGCGAGCGAGGCAACGCAGGCGGGCGTCTCCGATTACATTCCGATCCATGCGGGCGAGAACAGTTTCGAGTTGCTCGGGCGCCGCATACAGACGCTCGTCGAGGCCGCTCGCAAACAAGCGGTCGCCGAACGACTGTCCGACCGCTTCCAGCGAACGCTGGAACGGGCAACTGACGGGATCTACGCCGTCAACGACGAGTGGCGTATCGAATACATAAACGAGAAGATGGCCAGACGTGTCGACCGCAATCCCGACGATATCATCGGTGCCAGTATCTGGGAAGAATTCCCCTCGATAGTTGGGACGGAACTCGAAGACAAATACCGAACCGCGATGGAGACCGGGGAACCGGTGTCGTTCGAACAGTACCTTGGCGAGCCGTTCGATTACTGGGTCGAAGTGCGAGTGTTCCCGGACGATGACGGTCTCACCATTTTTTCACGCGAAACTACAGCCGAGCGGGAGCGAGAGCTGGAACTGGAGCGCAGTGAGACGATCCTCGAAAACATCCACGACGCCGTGTTCGTCCTCGACGCTGCGGGGACGATCGAGTTCGCGAACGCGGCTTCGAAACGGCTGATCGCCGGGGACCAGTCAACGCAGATCGCAGGGCAGCAGTTGGAGACAGTTGTGGGCAACCGTATTTCTACGTCTGATGCAGAGCAGTTTACATCTGCGGTCCGTTCGACGCTCAATGACATAGAAGGCGACGGAGGCGTCACGGGATTGTACGACGCGGACCTGCAACTCGATATCACGGCCGAGAGCGATAAACGAACGTTTGATGTTCGAGTGACACCGTTTCAGAGCAACAAGAGCAATCAAGCGCTCGTCGTTGCTCGGGACATCACGGAACAAAGCGACGTCAAGCGACAGTTGGAGCGCGAGCGTGACGCGCTCCGGGAACTCCAGACCGTCATGGCAAAGAGTGATGTCTCGGTCGAGACGCGCCTCGATGAACTGCTCGAACTGGGGTGTCGAACGCTCGATCTCGAAATCGGAATCGTCTCACGCGTGCAGGGCGACGATTACACCGTTACGGCAGCGCACGCACCAGACGACGAAATCGAACCCGGAGATCAATTCGATCTCGAATCGACGTACTGCGAGGCAGTTATCGGGACAGACTCGGTCTGTTCGTTCGCAGACGCAGTTGCCGATGGGAGAGAAACCCACCCGGCATATCGTGAGTTCGAGTTAGAGTCGTACATCGGCGTGCCACTCGTCGTCGACGGGACCCGGTACGGGACGGTCAATTTTTCGAGTCCGACGACGCGAGTCGATTCCTTTGGGGCGCTAGAGCGAACGTTCGTGAAACTACTCTCAGAGCTCGTGAGTGCCGAGATATCGCGGGGGCGGGACCACGCCGACCTCCAGCGCCAGGAGTTCCTGTTCGAACGCGTGCAGGACATCGCAGACATCGGCGTCTGGGAGTACTTCCCGTCGACCGGGGCCCTCGACTGGTCTGACGGGGTCCGCCGGATTCACGGTGTTGACGACGATTACGACCCGGTGCTCGACGACGCGATCGAGTTCTACCATCCTGACGACAGGGAGACGATTACGACTGCCGTTGAGCGGGCAATTGCGGACCGAGAACCGTACGATCTCGATCTCCGAATCGTCCGGACTGGCGGTGACGTGCGCGATGTTCGGGCGTGGGGGGAACGCGTCGACGAGCCGCAGGATGACGAGCCAGTGATTCGGGGCGTATTTCAGGATATCACCGAGCGAAAAGCCGAGGAGCGCGCACACCGAGAGCTCGCCGAGGAGTACGAGGCACTGCTCGACACCTCCGGTGACGCAATCTTCATGCTCGATGTCGATACAGCCGGTGACGAGCTAGCGTTCGAGTTTGCTCGGCTCAGTCCCGGCTACGAGTCACAGACCGGACTCACTACCGACGAAGTTCGTGGCCAGACGCCACGGGAAGTATTCGGTGCCGAGCGTGGTGCTGAGCTCGCAGCGAACTACACTCGCTGTGTCGAACAGCGTGCGCCAATCTCGTATCAGGAAGAGTTGGACATCGCTCCCGACGCACGGTTCTGGGATACGAGCCTCGCGCCGGTCATCCTCGAAGACGAAATCGTCCGAATCGTCGGCATCGCCCGCAACGTAACTGAACAGGTCGAGCGAGAACGCGAACTCGAAACGACGAACCAGCGACTCGAATCACTCATCGAGGCGACGCCACTCACCGTCATGGAAATCGACACGGACGGAACCGTCATCCGCTGGAACGACGGGGCCGAGAACATGTTCGGCTGGTCTCGGGAGGAGGTGCTCGGCGAGTTCAATCCGATGGTCCCGGACGAGCAGCAGGCTGAATTCGAATCCCACCGCCAGCGCGCACTGAGCGGCGAGCCGATTCGCGGCAAGGAGATACGGCGGGAAACGAAAGGTGGTGAGGTACTGGATCTACTTCTGTCGGTTGCCCCAATCACTGCACCGGATGGGGAAATAACGAGCATACTGGCCGTTCTGGAGGATATCACTGACCAGAAGCAGTTAGAGTCGAAGCTCCGATCACTGCAGGCGACTGCGCAGCGGCTCAGCGGCGCACAGTCGAGTGCCGAAATCGGCGACATCGCTGTCGAGGCTGCCGTCGATATTCTCGGGTTCGAGCTCACCGGGATCTGGGAGTCTGCCAACCAAGCCGACGAGCTCGTCCCGCTGACGGCGAGTGCGGCCACGAGAGAACTGCTCGGTGAGCTCCCGCGGCTGGAGTCCGGAGAGGCGCTTGCGTGGGAGGCGTTCGAGGCGTCGGAGTTGCGTAAATACGACGATCTCCAGTCCGAAGTAACACTCGGCAAGGCCGACGCACAACTCAGGAGCGGCCTGTTCGTTCCTCTGGGCGAGTTTGGGCTTATCGGCGTCGGAACGACACAGGAACAGACGTTCTCTGATACAGACGTGGACCTGTTCCAGATACTGGGTGCGACTGTCGAGGCGGCATTCACACGCGCAAGCCGGGAAACCGAACTGCAGCGGCAAAACGAGCGGCTCGACGAATTTGCCAGTGTCGTCGCCCACGACCTCCGGAACCCGCTGTCCATCGCCATCGGGTTTCTCGACATCGTCGAGGAGACGGGCGACCTCAGTTACCTAGAGCGGATCGAGGCGGCACACGACCGCATGGAGCAGTTGATCGACGACCTCCTGACGCTGGCACGCGGTGAGACCACAATCACGGATACGAAACAAATCGATCTCAAGACCGTGACGACGGAGGCGTGGGGGTACGTCGACACCGCTGACGCAACGCTGACAGTTGCTGAGGCGGTCCCGACAGTGGCTGGTGACGCCGGCCGGTTGACGCAACTGTTCGAGAACCTCTTCAGGAACGCTATCGAGCATGGTGGGGACGCCGTCACCGTAACCGTCGGGCAACTAGACAGCCCTGACGGGTTCTACGTCGCGGACGACGGCGACGGGATTCCGCCGGCAAAGCGTGAGGAAGTACTGGAACACGGCGTGACGTCTACCAAAGGAGGGACTGGCTTCGGACTTTCAATCGTGGCGGACATCGCCAAAGCGCACGGCTGGACCGTCCGTGTGACGGAGAGCACTGCTGGTGGGGCACAGTTCGAGTTCCGCTACTGAGGGAAGCGGTGGTCGCGGTTTCTCGGCATCGACAGTGGTGGAACCCGTAATGGAACCGACAGAACCAGTGCTACGGCCAGAGCCCACGCGCTTCGTGGGCCTCCGCGATACGGGACAGGGCAACGATGTACGCCGCATCGCGCCACGTAATGTCGCGGTTTTCGAACTCCGTCCGGACGGCGTCCCAGGCCGCCCGCATCTCTTCGTCGAGTTCGTCGTTCACGCGCTCGAGTGACCACGACCGACGGTTGATGTCCTGTAGCCACTCGAAGTAGCTCACCGTGACGCCACCGGCGTTCGCCAGGATATCCGGAATCACCATGACATCTCGGTCAGCGAGGATCGAATCAGCGGTAGACGTAGTCGGGCCGTTCGCCCCTTCAACGACGTACTCCGCGGCGATGTCGTCCGCGTTGGCCTCGGTGATGACGTTCCCGAGTGCAGCCGGGATGAGGACGTCGACGTCCAGCGTCAGCAGCTCGTCGTTCGAAATCACGGTGTCGGCGTACTCGGTGACCGCTTCCGGTTCCTCGTCGTGTGACGGCACTGACGCCGTATCGATTCCGGCGGGGTCGTACATCGCCCCGTTCACGTCGCTGATCGCGACGACAGTCGCGCTCTGTTCGTCGAGCAACCGTGCGGCATTCGCACCGACACTGCCGTAGCCCTGTACTGCGACCGTGGTCTCTGACAGCGGCTGGTCGTAGTACTCACAGACCAACTGTGTGATAATCGCCACGCTCCGACCGGGCGCGTCCTCGCGTCCCTTGCTCCCACCGACAATCGGCGGCTTTCCGGTGACGACACCCGGAATCGTCTCGCCTTCTTGCATGGAGTAGGCGTCCATCAGCCAGGCCATCGTCTGTGGGTCTGTTCCCATGTCCGGGGCGGGAATGTCCAGGTTCGGGCCGATGACCTTGCGGAGTTCCTGTGTGAACCGGCGGGTGAGCCGTTCTTTCTCGTCTCGGCTCAACGTTTTCGGGTTGACGGCGATACCCCCTTTGGCGCCGCCGAATGGGAGGTCCATCACCGCGCATTTCCAGGTCATCCAGAACCCGAGTCCGACGCATTCGTCCCTCGTCACGTCAGGGTGATAGCGAAGCCCGCCCTTGTACGGCCCCCTGACGCTATCGTGCTGGGCTCGATACCCGGTGAACACTTCGACTGTGCCATCGTCCCGCTCAATCGGAACGGTGACTTCGTGGACGTTTCGCGGGTGGTTCAGTCGCTCGACGATGTTCGGGTCGATATCGAGGTGGTCCGCGGCTCGGTGGAGTTGTAGACGGGCTGTTTCCAGCGCTGATTCGGGCTCGGACGGCGTCGACGAGTCTTCCGAAGGAGAAGCGGGGCTCAGTTCCGATCCCATCGTTATTCCAACGGTGTCAGTCGGTTGCGCATTTCACCGCCACAGTCCTGACAATTCTCCGGTTGGCTCTCTGCAGTGATGACTTTGCCACACGCAAAGCACTCGTACGGTGTCGCCTCGTCGTGGTCTTGCTCTACATCTCTCATGTGTATTCACGAGTGACGGTGTCCGACCGCCAGTACTCGATTAAGGAATAGAAGGACATCAAAGGAATATTCAGAGGTTAAACAAAGAAGCAGGAGTTGATTAGGTTGTTTATTATTGAACCCCGTTCACGACTCCAGACCCGAGACACTCCGGTCTTCGAACAGTGTGGTGAACAGCTTCCGCTGGACAGTCCGGACGTGCTGGTAGAACGCCGGCGGAGAGATTTCGAGCATCGTCGCGATGTCCTCGCCGGACTTCGTGCGCGGTGACTCGAAATAGCCACTGTAGTAGGCGGTCTGAATCACTTCGAGCTGGCGCTCCGTGAGGTCCGTGAGGAACTCCGAACTCCGGTCCTGCTCGATACCCCGTTCGAGCGTCTCCTTGCGCTTGAGTTCGACGCCGGAAAACGTGCTATCGACCAACTGTGCGATGTTTCGAACGTCGACGCTCTGTGGCACATCGACGACGAGTGTCGTCCCGTCCGGATCGGCGGTCGCTTCCCGGAAGATAGCACCATGGTCGGCCAGTTCTAAGGCGAGGAACGGCTGTGACAACTCCAGCCGCAGGACGCCGCTCTCGGTGTCGTCGTCACTGATCTGTGTCACGTCGTCAATCGACGTCATGTCCGCCGCAGCCGCCGCGACCGTTTGCACGTCAGCGTCTTCGACCGTGACGAACACGCTGTTACCAGCCGGCGCGTGCTGGATGCCGCCCTCGTAGGAGAGGGTACACCCCGCCGACCGGGCGAGTCTCGACAGGAGGAATCGCTCGTCATCGATGTCGAACTCGACGCGGGTCACTGACGTCGTGAGCAGCGCGTGTTTCCGTTCGATAGCACTGAGCGCCGAGGCGATTGTCTCGCCGAGTTCGCGCAACACTGTGCGCGTTGTCTCGTCGAACGCGTCTTTCGTGTCCGCGTAGATGGTGAGGATGCCGTGCCTGAGATCGTTGTACACCAGCGGGATGCTCAGCACCGAGAGGAAGTCACGCGTGAGCGCGTCCGACCGCCACGGCGCGTTCCGGAGGTCAGCGGCGACGTTGGGGATCATCGTCACCTCGCCGGTCGCAGCCGTCCGGCCGGCGGGCTCGGTCTCGGAGTCCGCGACGGTGATTGGCTGACTGTCGAGATACCCCTGTTCGTTGCCTGCCCACGCCCGCGTTTCGACGTTGGTACCGCCCGGATCGACGCTCCCGATCCACGCGAACTTGAATCGGTCCGTGTCAGTCAGCCGTTCGCAGACGGTGTGGTTGATCTCTTCCTGTGTTTCGGCGCTGACGATCGTCTGGTCGATCTCCCGAATCGTGTTGTTGATGTGATTCAGGGCGGTCAGTTGCTCGTTTTGCCGCTGGAGTTCGCGATCCTGTTCCCGGAGCTGGGATTCCCTTACCACTCGATCAAGGGCAGCCTCGGCGGTCGCCGCGAGCAGGTCGGTGAGTTCCTGTGTGACGTCGTCGAACACCCCGACGGCTGTCGAGCCGCTGACGAACACGCCGTGGTTGCCCAGCGGAATGAACATGACGCTCCGGAGGTCGGTCGCCCGGTTTTCCAGTCGGTCCGACGTGTGGACGTCGTCGAACACGAGTGTCTCGTCGTTGACGAAGCTGTGGCTCGGAAGCGTGTCGTCGTTCGTGCGGACGGCCGGCAGCGGCCCGTGGTGTTCGGTCATCGCCTGTGACTGTGTGACAGGCTGGAGTTCGTTCGTCTCGACGTCGTGCAGGTAGATGGCACTCGCGGAGACGTCGAACACACTGAGCACGTCATCGACGATGTGGTGGGCAATCTCCTGATCGGTCTCCGTGTAGAGGAACTTCCGTGCGGTTTCCTGCAGCGTCGCCAGCGCTTCCTCGCGCTGTTTCCGTTTCGTGATGTCCCGACAGCTGTACAGCAGTGTCCCGCCCTGAATCTCGACTTCGCGGACGTTGACCAGCAGCGTGTGCTCGTGGCCCGCTTTGTCGGTGACGGTACACTCGATGTTCTTGAGAACGCCCTTCTCGGCGAGTTCAGCACGGTCGAACAGGTCCTCGCCGAGGAGCGTGTCGATCGTTTCCTGCTCGCGGATCTCGTCGTCGGTGTAGCCGAAGATGAAGTGGACGTTCGGGCAGACGTAGGTGTACTCACCGTCCTCGTTCGTCATGAGGACGGTGTCGGTCATGTTGCTGAGCGTGACCCGGTGGAGTTCCTCGGACTGGCGGAGGTCACGGTCGAGAGTGACCTGCTCCGTGATGTCTATCCCTTCGATCACGATCGAGGTGACGTCGCCGAAGTCGTTCTCGACCGGCCGAACCGAAAGCTCGATAACGCGGTCCGTGGCCGTGGTCGGCCGGTGAACGACCGC
The DNA here is from genome assembly GCF_001647155.1 of Haloarcula sp. K1. Taxonomy (NCBI): domain Archaea; kingdom Methanobacteriati; phylum Methanobacteriota; class Halobacteria; order Halobacteriales; family Haloarculaceae; genus Haloarcula; species Haloarcula sp. K1. Next base: position 270,115 of record NZ_LRHL01000045.1, on the reverse strand, counting down.
GTTCCCGAACTGCCCGTCGCGTGCGGCCTCCACGAGCTGCCGGATATCGCGTTCGGTCGCCTCGGACTGTGCCCACCACGGCAGCGTCCAGAACAGGTCACCGATGACCGCGTCCACGTCCTCGTCGATCATCGCCCGTCCCGTCTGATTCACACGGGCGAGCGAGCCATCCGGGTCGAGGACCCAGGTGGCCGTCTGTGTGTCGTGAAAGACGGCGTCGAACTGCCGCGCCCGTTCGCGCTGTGTGATCGCTCGCCGAGCGGACTGGAGCGCGTTCCCGGTTCGCTGGATCAACTCGTCTATCCGCAGGCCCTCCGGCCCTGTGAGGGGAACGTAGTCGGAAACGCCGGCCTGGATTGCCTCGCTCGCCAGGGCCTCGCTGCCGTCCGTGGTTCCGAGGACGACCGGGAGATCCGGAGCCGAATCCCGGAGCTGTCGGACCAGATCAGTGCCACTCCCGTCGTCGAGTGTCTCGCCCGTGACGAGACAGTCGACCGAGCGCTGCCGAACCGTATCCAGAGCGTCCGATGGCGTCCCAGCGGTGAGAATAGTGGCCTCGGTGCTCGCGCTGAGAGCGTCTGAGAACCGCTCGGTCCAATTCGCCGAACCGACGACGAGAACCTGGGCCGTGTGGAGTGGACTCCCGGCGTCGCTCATCTGATTCTCCCAGGCACAGAGCTATCACTGAGACCACTGGCGCTATGCGTAGACGCTCGTTCGAGTTGTCGCCACCCGTCGGGAACGGGATGTTTCGGTTGCCGTGTTCTGTATGGAGGGTTCAATAGTAAACACCTGGTGTCTGGAGGGCTTCGTTGCTAAACAATTTAGTATTTGCTCATTCCCGCGGTCGTTCCGATAGAGTGCCATCGGTCGACGGCCGGTACTCGGGAGACACATGACGGACATCACACAGACGCCGACACGGTCGGTCCCTGCCCGTCGTCCGGGCAGTCGCGAGCCAATAGCTCCCGCCGATTCAGCTCAGCTATGATGGACGTACAACGTCGCTTGACGGAGAAGAGAGCTATCAGGCACGTCGAAGCGCCGACGTCGATGCCAGTGTTCCGTTCCGTGACGCGGGTCTGGCACTTCCCCAGCGGAGACGTCCTGCTCGAACGTGCCGAACGTCGTGACTGTCTGATCCCGGACGTCGACCGGGTCAACGTTCCAGTACGTGGAACGGAACAGGTTGCGGACGCTGTGGCACTCGATACGAACACCGCTGTTCGGGTGACGGACAATACAGGAAACGTAGTTGTGTCAGAATTTGATAAGAATGTGAAGATAGGATAAGTGATTCGGAGCCAAGCGCGGTTGTAAGCCCCTCTTTTAGTGTTTACTATACCGAGTGATATAGTAATTTTCCTGGTAGAAATAGATAGCTTTTGGTATCTCGATGAATCCCGTGGATATATGTCTGATGTAAATCCGTACCAGAGTCTACGGACACAGATAGATGCAGCAGCACAATATTTAGACATTTCAGAGGGACAGCTGGAACGGCTGAAAACTCCCGAGCGGATACTGGAGACGAACCTGTCTGTCGAGATGGACGACGGGTCGGTCGAGGTGTTCCGTGCGTACCGGTCACAGTTCAACGGTGACCGCGGCCCATACAAGGGCGGAATCCGCTATCACCCGCAGGTAGACCGGGACGAGGTCAAGGCGCTCTCCGGCTGGATGGTCTACAAGACGGCGACGGGCGATATCCCGCTCGGCGGCGGGAAAGGCGGCATCGTCATCGACCCGAGTGACTATTCCGAGAGCGAACTCGAACGGGTCACGCGCTCGTTCGCGAAGGAACTGACGCCGCTGATTGGGGCCGACCGCGACGTGCCCGCACCCGACGTCAACACGGGCCAGCGCGAGATGAACTGGATCAAGGACACCTACGAGACACTCGAAAACACGACCGAACCCGGCGTCATCACCGGGAAGGACCTCGCAAGCGGTGGCAGCGAAGGCCGCGTCGAAGCGACCGGGCGTTCGACGGTCGTCGCAGCGCGTGAAGCCTTCGAGTATCTCGACAAGGACCTCGAAGGCGCGACGGTCGCAGTCCAGGGCTACGGGAACGCCGGCTGGATCGCGGCGAAACTCATTCACCAGATGGGTGCCAACGTCGTCGCCGTGTCCGATTCGAGCGGGGCTATCTACAGCGAAGCGTCGTTCGACCCCGTCGCAGTCAAGGACTACAAACGCGAAACCGGGAGCGTCGTCGGATATCCGGACGCAGCGGAGGAACTCACGAACGAGGAACTGCTCACGCTTGATGTCGACTTGTTGATCCCGGCCGCACTCGAGAACGCCATCGACGAGTCCCTGGCACAGGACATCTCCGCCGACGTCATCTCTGAGGCCGCAAACGGCCCGATTACCCCCGCAGCGGACGACGTTCTCAGCGACCGCGAGACGCTGGTCATTCCGGATATCCTCGCGAACGCAGGCGGCGTCATCGTGTCGTACTTCGAGTGGGTCCAGAACCGACAGCGCTTCTACTGGTCCGAAGAGCGCGTGAACGAGGAACTGGACTCGATTATCGTCGACCAGTTCGGGAACCTCGTCGACGCCTACGAGGAGCGGAACCTCCCGTCGCTCCGAACCGCCGCGTACGTCGTCGCACTCCAGCGGGTCATGAACGCTGGCGAGCAGCGCGGCACCTGGCCATAGGCGAGTCCCAGACCACGGTCAGTCGCGCATCGCTGCCATGTTTGAGAGTCCTCTGTCACCAAACGACACGATATTAAGGCCGTCCAGCGACGAGGGGCACTATGCCAACCGACCGCGTCACCGTCTCTCTCGACGAGGAGACCAAGGAGACGTTAGAGGATCTGACCGACCGAACTGGGGAAAGTCAAAGCCAACTGATCCGCGAGGCAATCGCGTTCTACGCGGCGAACTTCGACTCGGCGCACGCGAGCGACAGCGACCACCTCCAGACGTACTACGAGATGCTCTCGACGGGCGAACATGTGCTTCTGGATATCGACTTGCTGCACGCACTCCTGAGCCAGTTTAGTGATCCAGCACAACGTGACGAGGGGGTTCTCGAAATGATCGATCAGGTAGCCCAATACCACGCACAGGAGTACGCCGAGCGGTTCGATTCACTCGAAGACGTTCTCGAATGGCTCTCGCTGTGTGGGTTCCTGACCGTTCGACGGGACGAAAAAGGGAGTTTCCACGTTGTTTTCCCATCCGAGTCGGTGCGATGGTTGATGATCCGGTTCATCCGCGGTAGCATCACCGACCTCCCGTTCGAAATCGAAATCGAAGAGAGCGTTTCGAAGGTGCTGTTGCGAGAACGCTAGCAGTGAATACCCCCGCCCGGGACGCAAACCGACTCGAATCCGGAGATAGGGTATTTCGTACTCGTTCACACATCTGGTGACACGTACACAGTGTTCATACGACCGATGTGCCGACTACACACAGGTCTTAACAATGTTTTTTATTACCTGCTGGGACCGTGACAGTGGCTATCAAAACTAACAATCATGAGCATTACAAAACGACTCAAAGCCGTCGGTCCAGGAGCGATGGTCGCGGCCGCGTTCATCGGCCCAGGCACGGTCACGACTGCGAGCGTCACCGGGGCGGAGTTCGGCTATGCGCTCCTGTGGACAATGGTCTTCTCGATTGGGGCAACGATCGTTCTCCAGGAGATGAGCGCGCGACTGGGCCTTGTCTCGGGCGAAGGACTTGGTGAAGCACTTCGAGAGCGGTTCGACAATCAGATCGTCGAGTACGTGAGTATATTCCTCGTTGTCGGCGCGATCGGCATCGGGACCGCCGCCTACGAGGCCGGGAACATCCTCGGCGGTGCCGCAGGGCTCGCAACGATCACGGGTATCGACTCCACGGTGTGGGGCGTCGTGATGGGGCTCGTCGCCGGACTCCTGCTCTACACTGGGCGCTATAAGCTGATCGAGAAAGCGCTCATTGGGCTGGTCGCCGTGATGGCGGTCTCGTTCGTGGCGTCGGCGATCCTCATTGGTCCCGATCCCGGTGCGATTGCGATGGGGTTCGTCCCCGGTATCCCCTCGGGGTCGCTGTACCTCATCACCGGCCTCATCGGCACGACCATCGTCGGGTACAACCTGTTCCTGCACGCGAGTAACGTTCAGGAGCGGTGGAGCGGTCCCGAGGATATCGGCCACTCGCGTATCGACACGGTGCTGTCTATCGTCGCAGGCGGCGTCATCACGATTACGATCATGGTGACCGCGGCCGCAGCGTTCGAGCCCGGAACGCAGATCAGCGATATCGGCCGGATGGCCGAACAGCTGCGACCCATCGCCGGGCCGTACGCCGAACTGTTCTTCAGCATCGGCATCTTCGCCGCTGGGTTCACGAGCGCAACGACAGCACCGCTTGCGGGCGCGTGGGCGACCACAGGTGCGTTAGGCTGGGATTCAGATATGCAGAGCACACAGTTCCGTGCCGTCTGGGGGACCATCCTCGGTGTCGGAGTGCTTTCGGTGTTGCTGGGTGGCAGTCCCGTCCAGATCATCGTGTTCGCACAGGTGGTCAACGGAATTTTATTGCCGATCGTGGCGATATTCCTGATATACGCGATGAACCAGCGGGACCTCCTCGGCGAGTACACGAACGGGTCGATAGCGAACGCCCTCGGTGCTATCGTGACGCTCATCGTCGTGTGGCTCGGGGTTCGGACGCTGCTCAGTGTCGCGGGGGTACTGTAGATGGGAGATCGGAGAATCGGTGTCGACGTCGGTGGAACCTTCACCGACGTGACGCTGTCGCTCGACGGCACGCTCGTAACTGCGAAAGTCCCGAGCACCGAAGACCAGAGCGAGGGCGTAATCGCCGGGATCGAGAAGGCCTGCGAAGCGGCCGACATCGACCCGGAGAGCGTGACCGAGTTCTCTCACGCGATGACCGTCTCGGTCAACGCACTCCTCGAAGAGGACGGCGCAAAGACCGCGCTCGTCACGACCGACGGGTTCCGGGACGTGCTGGAAATCGGCCGCCAGGATCGCCCGTCGCTGTATGACCTGTCCGCGGAAAAGCCGACACCGCTGGTTCCCAGACGCCGACGCTTCGAAGTGTCCGAACGGACGACCACCGACGGTATCGAAGAGCCCGTCGACGAGGCCGAAGTCCGGGCAATCGCCGCGCAGTTACGCGATCTGGATGTCGAATCCGTCGCCGTCTCGCTCTTGCACGCGTACGCGCACCCTGAAAACGAACAGCACGTCGCAGACATCCTGCGGGACGAACTCGACGTTCCCGTCTCGGCTTCCCACGAAGTCCTCGCCGAGTTCCGCGAGTACGAACGAACCTCGACGACGGCCGTCGACGCGTACGTACGGCCGGCGATTGACCACTACGTCAGTCACCTCACCGACCGGGCCCGAGAGCTCGGGGTTCCACAGCCCCGTATCATGCAAGCCAACGGCGGCATCACCGACGCCGATACCGTCAGGCGGAACGCTGTGACGACGGTTCTCTCGGGCCCTGCCGCCGGCGTCGTGGGGGCAGGGTCGATGGCGGCCGACGAACAGGACGGGCTGGTCACGTTCGACATGGGCGGGACCTCTAGCGACGTGAGTCTCGTCCGCGACGGCGAGGCCGAACGGACCACGGAGGGCGTCATCAACGAGCGGCCGATCAAGACGCCGATGGTCGATGTCGAAACAGTCGGAGCCGGCGGCGGGTCCATCGCCTGGGTCGACGCCGGGGGCGCACTCCGCATCGGACCGCGCTCCGCCGGAGCCGACCCTGGCCCTGCCTGCTACGGAAAGGGCGGGACTGCGCCGACCGTCACCGACGCCAACCTCGTGCTGGGCTACATCGGTGCAAGCACCAGCCTGGGTGGGGAACTATCGCTCGACGAGGACGCGGCATACGATGCACTCGCGGACCTTGCCGACGAGGCAGGACTCGGCGGTCCGCTGGAAGCCGCCCGGGGCGTCTATCGCGTCGCGAACGCGAACATGACCAGGGCCATCCGTTCTGTGACCGTCGAGCGTGGGTACGACCCGCGGAAGTTCGGCCTCGCCGCATTCGGGGGTGCCGGGCCGATGCACGCGGCGTCCATCGCGGACAGCCTCGATATCGACCGGGTCGTGATTCCGCGCGCCTCAGGCGTGTTGTCGGCATATGGCCTGCTCGCAGCCGACGAGAAGCGCGACGCAGTACGGACGTATCAGCGCTCGCTCGGCGCGGTCGACCCCGACGATATCGACGCGGTCTACGAGGAATTATCCGAAGAACTGCTGGCTGAAGTCAGCGACCGCGAGGCGGCGACAGTGCGACACTCAGCCGACCTCCGGTATGCCGGCCAGAGCTTCGAACTCACCGTGGACGTCGACCGGCCGTTCGACACCGCAGACGCCCGCGAGCGGTTCGGAGCAGCCCACGAGTCCGCGTACGGGTATCGGGCAGACGAATCCGTCGAACTGGTGAACTGTCGCGTGACGACGACCGTCGAGCGGAGCGCACCGACGGTCGAGTACGATGCCGATGGCGACCCACAGAAGGGCTCTCGCGAGGCGGTGTTCGCCGATGAGGTCCGCGAAACCCCGGTTTACGAGCGGCCGAAGTTGCCACCACGGGACGAAATCGACGGCCCCGCGATTGTCGAGGGCGATGAGAGCACAATCGTCATCCCACCGGCCTGGAACATCCGGGTTCGCGATGACGGGACGCTGACAGCAGAGGTGAGCGACGAATGAATGACGAAGCCACCACATCGAGTGCCGAACAGGAGACGATCGACCCCGTAACGCTGGAGATCCTCAGGAACCAGCTAGAAAGCGTTGCAACAGAGATGGGACATGTGCTCATCCGTGGGGCCTACTCCCCGAATATCAAGGAGCGACAGGACTGTTCGACGGCGCTCTTCGACGCGTCGGGTCGGATGGTCGCACAGGCGGAGCATATTCCGGTCCACCTCGGCGCGATGCCCGACGCGGTGGATATTGTCCTCCAGAAGGACCCGAAACCGGGCGACGTCTTCATCGTCAACGACCCGTTCGCCGGCGGGACACACCTCCCGGACATCACGCTCGTCTCGACGATCGCGCCCAACGACGAGATAGTCGGGTACGCCGTCTCGCGAGCCCATCATGCCGACGTAGGCGGGAGTTCGCCGGGGAGCATGCCACCGGGTGCACAGGAGATTTACGAGGAAGGGCTTCGACTGCCCGCGGTTCGACTCGTCGACGGCGGCGAGCCCAACGAGGCGGTCCACGACCTCATCCGTGCCAACGTCCGGACACCGGACGAGCGCGAGGCGGATCTGCGAGCCCAGCGCGCCGCGAACGCCCGGGCCGAGGAACGCATCGGTGAACTCCTCGAAGAACACGGGGCGACCCTGCTCGACGCGTTCGATGCTGTCATCGAGTACTCCCGCGAGCGGGTCGAAGCTGAACTCGACGGGCTCCCGGACGGGACGTATCGAGCGCAGGATATCCTCGAAGGCGACGGCGTGACCGATACCGACATCCCGATTGAGGTGGCCGTCACCATCGATGGGGCCTCGATAGCTGTCGACTTCGATGGGACCGCCGACCAAGTGGCGGGCAACCTGAACGCGCCGCTTTCGGTCGCGAAGAGCGCAGTCTACTTCGTCGTGCGAGCGATAACCGACCCGGAGATTCCGCCGAACCACGGCTGTTACGAGCCGGTATCCGTGTCCGTACCTGAAGGGTCGATACTTGACCCGAAGCCGCCAGCAGCGGTCGTCGGTGGCAACGTCGAGACCAGCCAGCGCGTCATGGACGTCACGCTGGCGGCGCTTGCCGAAGCAGTCCCCGACAAGGTTCCTGCCGGTGGACAGGGAACGATGAACAACCTCATCATCGGCGACCGAACCGGCGATTTCACGTATTACGAGACAATCGGCGGCGGGTTCGGTGCCAGGCCCGAGAAGGACGGGATGGACGGCGTCCAGGTCGGAATGACAAACACGCTCAACACTCCCGTCGAAGCGATGGAGACCGAGTATCCGCTCCGGGTCGAGCGGTACGCGCTGCGTCCGTCGAGCGGCGGCGACGGCCGATACCGTGGCGGCCTGGGCCTCGAACGAACCGTCACCGTCGAGACAGACGCCACCGTGTCCCTACTGACGGAGCGCCGGCGGACGGCCCCCGCTGGAATCGACGGCGGCGAAGACGGCGCGACAGGGGAGAATCTGGTCGACGGCGAACCGGTCCCCGCGAAGGCCTCCGTTGACGTCGAGGCCGGGACGACCGTCTCGGTCCGAACGCCCGGTGGCGGCGGGCACGGTGACCCAGCAGAGCGGGACCCGGCAGCGAGGGAACGTGACCGACGCGACGGAAAGGTAGACGACGAGTGACGCTGGTTCGGTCGCTCCCTACCAGAACGCGACCGACCCGTGAAGTGGGTATTGCGAGTGCTACACTCATATGCGGGCGGCACTGGTGTATCTCCCACAGTGCAAGCTGACTGTCCACTCGGTCTGAAACGCGTCGTGAAGAGGTGCCACCGACGGTTAGCTATCTGCCGTGTCGATTGCCTTCTGTACACCGAGCCAGTTCGTGATGGAGCCGTCGGGACCGGTGAGTGGAACTATCGTCACTCGGTTTTTGAAGCGTGTGCCGTCCGCCCGGTAGTTCCATAGTTCGACGGTCCGCTGTTCCCAGATGTCGATACCCTCCTGAAGGGTTGCGACCGCCTCGAGGTCTGTTGCTGGCCCTTGCAGGAGGCGGAGATTCTTGCCGCGGAGTGCGGTCAGCGAGTAGCCCGTCATTTCTCTGAACGTCTGTGTCGCATATCTGAGCGGATTATCTTGGTACGCAGGTCCCGTGAGTGTCAGGCCCAGCGGTGCCGTCCCAAGTCGCACCATTTTCCTGATAATCTTTCGCTCGAAGGCAGTCACAGAGCCGAGCTTGAGCGCATCGAGGTTCTGAAAAATGTCTGCCGGCGACTCGTCGGCAGGGTGTGGATCGACAGTCCGGAGCCGGTGTGTTTCGACAAGACCCGGAAGCCGCTGGCGAAACCGCTCGTCGTCGAGCAACATGGTTTCGATAAGTGCGTCCCTCAGTTCGGCCATGATCGCAGTCGCCAGTTCTAGCTGCCGGGAACACAAACTCCCGTCGATATCCGGGTTTGTAGCCGATCAGCCGTGCCATTCATGCTGGTATAGCCCCTGTTTCAGAGACACACGGCACCTACGAAATCAATGTCTAAACCCGAGTACCCAGTGGCCAGCCTTCCGACGCCCAGTGAGACGTACGGTCCCAGTGATGCTGTAGCTCTCCAACTCGAAGCGCTGGAAACGAACGACGACCCGTTTGAAAACGCGGGTATCATGACGGCGTACAATTTCGCCTCCCCAGCCAACCGCCGCTCGACTGGGCCACTGGACCGATTTATAGCCATGGTCGAGTCACCGCAGTACCGTCCGATGATCGACTTCGGAGAGGCTGTGCGAGGCCCTGTCGAGCGAAACGAGAACTACGCTGAACAGCGGGTGACGATTACGGGGCCGGATGGACGAACGACCACGTACGAGTTCGGTCTATCAGTGCAGTCCGTCGGCAAGTTCCGAGGCTGCTGGCAGACTGACCGTGTGGTAGTGGTCTGAACTTCCCTAACGAGAGGCCCTAGCGTTACAGAACATCGTGAACTGCGCTTCAGTGGTTAATCGCCCCCCAGTTCCGGGTGTTCAGCCGTTTCGATGTGACAGTCGTACGCCCCCATGCAGGGATTTTCGCATCCATGCCCCCCAGCGTCGACAAGAGTATGCACCCAGGATTGGGTTGAATAACCTTGTATTGATAGTTATTTTCGATAGTTTTGTAGTATACGTATATAAATAGGTATCTTTATATTTGTGATTGGATTTTTAAAGGTACTTACCGCCTATTTCGGTTGAGATATCCGAAGACGTCGAGCTTTGTCACCAATGAGTGAGTATATCCGGTTCGGTGGACTCGAATGGTGCCTGTGATTCCGAATCGCAGTGAGGTCCGGGGTACTTACCCGCTATCGCCGGGCAGTGCGCTCAGTCACTATCTGCCGGCGCAGCCACATTACTCGGAGTCTGGCTGTCAGTCTCGGTCTCGGTATACGTGATTTGCCAGCCGGTAACTCCCATGAGAATGAGGATAAGCGGCGAAAGGAAGCCCAAGAAGTAGTAGGGGGCGTACTGGAACGTACTGACGCCAAGCGTTCCGGCCATGAACACCGCGCCGCTATTCCACGGAATGAGCGCGCTCGTGACGGTGCCAGAGGACTCAATTGCCCGGGAGAGGTTTTCGGTCTTGAGGCCCTTCTCTTCGTAGAGGCTCCCGAGCGTCACGCCGGGAACAACGATACTGATATACTGTTCTGCCGCAAGGACATTCATCGAGACTGATGACAGGACCGTGATTCCAGTGAGGCTACCGACGCTGTCACTGAGCTGGCCGAGGTGATGTGCCAGGACAGCGATAATCCCAGTGCATTCGAACAGACCACCCAGTGCGAGTGCGGCGATGGCAATTGTTACGGCCCATGCACCGCCGACCATCCCACCGCTTGCGAGGAGGCCGTTCACGAGCTCCATCCCCGTTTCCGGGCTTGTTCCGCTCTGTGCGACGGTCCAGACCGATGTGAACGAGTTCCCCTGAAGCACGGCCGATGTTATCGCACCGGCAAAGACACCAGCACCAAGAGCTGGAATAGCGGAGATACCGTATATCGCCAGCCCAAATGTAACGAGAAGCGGGAAGAAAGCGAGCGGAGAGATCGTGAACGAGCCCGTGAGCGCCGTCTGTATCTCGGCGATGCGGTCCACGGGAATCGCTCCTGACGCGCGGATGCCGAGACCGGCGTACAGGACAACAGCAATGGAGAAGGCAAGGAAAGTGCCTGCCCGCATTGCGTTAATGTGGTCGTACAGGTCAGTGTTTGTCACCGCCGAAGCGAGGTTTGTCGTGTCCGAGAGTGGTGACTGTTTGTCTCCCGTGTATGCACCTGTGAGGATTGCGCCCGCGGTCATCGGTTCAGGGAGTCCGAGTCCCGATCCGATGCCTATGAAGGCAACACCGAGCGTCCCCGCTGCGGTCCATGATGAGCCGATGGCAAACGTTATCGCTGCAGTAATGATCGCCGTGAGCGGCAGGAACACTATCGGGTGCAGCAGGTCAAGCCCGTAGTACATGAGCGTCGGAATCGTTCCGGCCTGTATCCAGGTCGAGATGAGAGCGTAGACGATAAACAGGATAAACACGACCTGAATGCCCATTAGCAGCGTATGTGTAATCCCGGAGTACATCTCGTCCCAGGATATATCGAACCGGTAGTAACTGAACAGCCCAGTGAATGCAATGCCCCAGAGGAGTGGGAACTGCGGGTCAAGTCCATAGATGCCGATACCAATGCCCAGCGCGGTTAGCATCCCGATAATCGGTATCAGCGCCTCTCCCAGAGAGGGTCGGTCTTCGGGATCAATATCGTCGTACAGCTTGATGTCGAATTCGGAGCTCATTCTTATTGGGTCGGTTACTTATTGTCTGTACCGTTTTCTTCCCAGCAGTGGGCGTGTGCATTCAGTTTTCCGACGTGTATGCTTTGAAGCGACTTCTCAGTCGGTATACGGCTAGCTTGGCGACTAAGCCGACTTGTCCAACAGCGCATATCGTTTGCTCCATTGACAGCGTCATTAATAAAAGTTCATGTAGAGAGCGGTCGCGAAACTGTTTCTGGGTCAGATTGTGCTGGACTGCGGAGTCCACCTTACCGAGCGATCATACCGGTCGGATCAGTATGTGCTGTCGAAAGCGGTCGCACCGACAAACTGTACGTTCGATATACCAAAATCATATAACCTGATAAACGAGACTCAACATATGACTGAACGCGAACCGCCGACTGCAACTCGACAGATCAAGTCGATTCAGACTGCGAGCGATATCCTGCGCGAGATTCAGTCACAGTCTGAAGTGACACTTGCGGACCTCTGTGATGACGTAGACGTTGCCAAAAGTACATTGCATACGTATCTACAGACACTTGTTGCAGAGGGTTTTATTGACAAATCAGACGGCGTATATCGGTTGGGGCTGCGGTTCGTCCCACTCGGTGAAAGCGTCCGGAATCGGGTCGACCTCTATCAAATCGGAAAGGAGGAAGTAGAACGGTTAGCCGAAGAGACCAGTGAATGGGTTCACCTCACAGTTGCGTACCGGAACAGGGAGGTAACACTGTACGAGCATAATGGAGGAGAAACAGTAGCCATGGATTATCAACGGCGTACCAGGGAGTCCCCACAATATCTCCACTGTACTGCGACGGGAAAAGCGCTGCTGGCACATTTCGATGAAGCCCAAGTCACTGATATACTGGCCAGTGAAGAACTCGTTCAGCAAACAGAAAAAACGATTACTGATCCAGACGAACTGCGCGAGAGACTCGCAGAAATTCGAAGGAAGGGGTACGCCATAAACGATGAGGAGGAAATCCGGGGTATGCGCTCCGTGGGCGCTCCGATACAGGACGTGGACGGAGCAGTTTGTGGTGCGATCAGTGTAACCGCACCGAAAATGCGACTGTCCGGTGAATACCTCAATAGTGACCTTCCGGAGCTAGTGATGGAGGCAGCAAACATCATCGAGGTCAATTTAGAGTCTGCGGCCGCCCGGAGTAAATAGTGTTCACATATATCGAAGGCTACCATCGCTACTGCACTACGTCGTGAAGATATAGTTGAGTCCAGAAATGGCACAAGAAGGCATTAATCCGGAACTGTAGTTCAGATGCGCTCTATCTGAATACTCGAGCGGTGACGGGCATCCAGTCCTTCTCAGGGACACCCTGTGATACGCTCCCTTCTGTAGCAATCTGAATGGCTGGATAGCTTGACGCTCGTGTCGAGTTCGCCTATCAGATTCCGTTATTAGAGTGGCTAATGCATCGGTTTGAGGCCCCTTCGATCAGCGGTCCTTCTCCGCTTGTGAACCATACGCCCAGTTTCAATCGCTGTTGTACCGTCTTGGAGCGTTTTAGTCGGCTCGAATTCCAGTCTTATTTGTTTATTCCGAACTAAGTCTGCTTGCTGACGCCAGAGGCGCTACATCGCCGTCGGCAAACTTTGTCTCCTCTGTGTGTGCGCTTCGGTCGCGCATCAACCAGTGCAGCGGGAGAGTAAGGCAACTGAGATTCCATTCGGTATAGTCAAAGTATCGCCAGGGCTCAGGAGGCAACCAGATCTGCTGCATGGTCTGTATATTCACTTCCATTCCAGCGGGTCAGACGGTCATGACCTGATCGGTCAGCCGAGACTCACACGCCGAGATCGTCATTGTTTGTCAGCAGTCCCGATCCTACTCATCAAATGCTACACCCTGACTCAGGGGAGCCGATGTATGCGGTCAAATTGATAGAGTGACGTGATGCGTGGCTAAGCATTCGGAACGGTCAGAGGTACCCGTTCCTGAGCACAATAACACGGGTACAATCGTTATATATTCTCACACGACACGCGGAATTTGATTAACGGGGTTCGACCCTGTTGTTATTAATTAACACTATTAACTATATCTTAGTTAACTATATCTTAGATAGCTGAACACCAATCCAAGAGTGGATTGACAAATTGAAAGTCAAAATATGCAATTATACAAATTGTTTGGAGAGCGTACAATGGCTTTTTCAAATTTGATGGGGATAATTGATTTAAGTGGCTGTATAAGCCCTTTTCTATAGATAGAACGTCGCTTCTTGAACAATATCTATTTAATCTACTTAGAGTAATCGGAAAGACGACGCTGAATCACCAATCTGGAGTCACGGCCGGTCCACATCGCCGGTGATGCCATCGGACTGGCGAACCGCCTGACTGGCTTCGGAATGGGACACGCGGCGCGGTCCGGCCGAGCGGCCGTAACGCCTTCGTACAGCAGGAGTCGTATAGACGCAGGTTGTTGTGCCAGAACTTCTGGACGAAAGCTGACACTGGTGTGGCCTCACCCATTCATGACACATCGGACTGGAGGGAATAGCTAGTCTATCGAAGGTGGACATCGAGTATCAGGAGAGCTTCGAACCGCAGCAGCCCGGGGATATCGTAAGCGCTGTTCGGGCATTACTAGCGGACTGAGCCAGGTATAGACGCATTTGGGTGGACACACCTGTTCGATTCGGAAACCGCTAGTGCCGGTTTGACCTATCGGTGGTAACTCTCGAAAGCACTTGACGCCCGCCACCGGCAGATCTATAATTGTCTTTGGGAGAAGGGGCGAACCGTCCGACAGGTATCGGCCACAGCGATTGTTGTCGTAGGAACAGTCGAGATATCTCGAAGAGAGAACTATACGTATTAGCTCGCCTCAGTACGTACAGCCGCTAATCGAACTCCTCAGCTATTCGACCTATCGACACCCCATAGCCATTCCGCATGGCTAATCGAATTGGCCATACTGTATACCCACACAATATGGCTAATCGGTATAGTTATACGGTATAGCCCTTCCGCATATTCAAAAGAGATAGTTAGTTGGGATAGTTATATGAGCTAGCGGGTGAAGGTAGGCAGTTGACACAGTTAGCAGTCCAGTTTCGTTCGGTTAGGTATCGAGAAAGGACTGCAAAAGCAAAAGACAAAGCCGGGACAGAACGCGATGGTATGCGCTCAATAGCTATTGTGGACTTAGCGAGACGCGGCCGACTGCTCCCAGTCGTACCCCCACTCACGGAGCTTTTCAGCGACAAGGTCCGGATTGTCCATGGCAACGACGAGAGCCGCTTCCAGCGCGTCGGTCTTGTACACATCCTCACCGACTGCGTCTTCTAGATTACGGAGGAAAGTGGATTCGCGCTCCTCGACCTCGGGGCGAATGAAGATCGGCCGTTGCTTGCGGTCTTGCTTGACTGAGTCACGCCGGAATTTGTATGGGATGTCTGGTTGGGTCGCCGTTTCTACGTCGGCGGGTTCAGTTTCAACATCCATCACCTCATCCTGCTGCTCGTCCGATTCTGGCCCTGGATCCGAATCGGTCTCCGCAAACGGATCGTCGCCGGAGCCGGATTTCATGCTGTTGCCTCCTGTTCGCGAGTCTGTCGGAGATGCGCAGCTAGCTCTTCGAACTGCTCCAGCGTTTCGATTTCGTAGTCACGTTCCCGACTCCGGTGTTCTTCAATGTATTTGAACGCTGAACACTGTTTGCGCCAACAGCCTTCAAGCAAGGACGTCCGCTCCCGGAACACGACAGGTATATCGTACGACTCCGCACGGAGCCGTTTGAGCATCTCCTCTTGATCGTTGGTCCCTTTGAACCGATTCGGTACAGCAGCTAACACGCCCACGTTGATATCTAGCGTGTCTTCAAGCCCGGTCACGAGGTCTGCGAGGCCCTCGACGGACTGTTGGCCTTTCCCGCTGGGTTCAAACGGGATAACGAGGTTCCGAGTCGCGTGCAATGCGTTGTACAGTTTCACGTCCGCGGTCGCAGGCGGGTCGATGATGACAGTGTCGTACTCAGACGGAACGCCCGCGTCCTTTAGCACACGAAGGAGCTGGACGTTCGGGTTCCAGTTCTCACCGAAGTCCGCCGCTTCCTCCTCACGACGCCGCAGATGTTTCGAAAGGACCTCCAGAGAGTTGTGTGCGGGAAGGACATCGACACCCTCTGAGGTCTCAATGAGGTCAGTGAACGGCCCGCGTGGCCGTTCGACGAGGTGTCGTACTAAACTGTCGGCCTCCGAGTCCGTTCGGCGGTCCGCGACGTCGAACAGGAACGAGAGGCTCCCCTCCTGTGGATCCATATCGATTGCCAGTACGTCGTGACCAGCACGGGCGTCGGCGACGGCGAGGTTCGCCGCCATCGTTGTCTTGCCGACACCGCCGGCCTCACTGTACACGGTGTAGGTCAGCATACCGTATCGGATTCACCGCACAGATATAAAGATTAGTCAGACGGTATAGCTATACGGTATAGCCAGCTGGCATCTCTACAGCGGTCTCGCAAAACGCGGGCTACTCGACGAACAGCCCTGCGAGCGTCTCGCGCATCTCCGCCCGCCGGTGAGACCGGGCTTCAGACTCCGAGAGGTAGTTATCGAGTACGACTTGTGCAGACGCCGAGCCCTGCTCCGCTGCGACGTCTTCGAACCGTTCCGCAACCCGCCTGACAGCAGCGCCGTACGTAGTGTACCAGAATCGACGGCCGGTTTTTGGCGTTGGCGTGTCGCCGTCGACAGTGACATCTGCGGCCTCAGCCACTGATTTGAACCGTCGTCGGACGGTTTCGGCGGTTAGATGGCCAGTGGCTGCGGACGGAGAGGGCAAGAGGTAGCCACTCCACTCTGGATCGGCAAGCGTCTCTATACGGCGTTCTACCGTCTCCAGACCGGCCAGGAGAGCCACGGTCCCAGGACCATTTTTCCGCTCGCCGTCACCGAACTCTATGTACGGATGCGAGTCATCGTCCGGATCGAGGTTGAGCTGTCGAATATGTAGCGATGCGACTTCACTCGGGCGAAGCCCCCAACCGCAGCATGCGACCACGATGAATCGATCCCGTAGCTCACTCGCTGCTCCATACAAGCGTTGGACGGCGGTTCTATCGAGTGCTTTGTTGTCCCAGGACGGGGTTCTATCCCATCCAAACCGGATTTCGAGGTCAGCCAGTGGATTGTACGCGGCGTTTCCGAACATCACCAGGTGTTTGTAGAACTGCCGCGTGTCCTGAACGTATTTACGCCGTGACGCAAGCGTCGTCAGGGCATCGTCCAGTTGGTCCAGCGCATCAAACGTCGCCGCTACCCGATCCATCTCTGCAACGCGTTCGTCGGGATTCTCCAGCGGTGCGAGCAAATCTTTCGTATCGTGGATATTGGTATATGCTTTCGCGTAGCGTCGTAGAATCGACCGCCGTGTGTCGATTGTCGCGCCAGCACGCCCACGTCGAGTCGAAAGTTCCTCAAGGTACCCCTCGATGGCCCGCTGGGTGTTGACAGAGAGGAAGTCAAATGATCTTGATGTCGTCGTGGCTTCTGGGACTCCGATCTCGTCGTAGAACTGCCTCGGGGACAGGTCGAATCGCCGTTGGAGATGCTTTACGAATCCCGGGAACTGTCCGTTCAGCCAGGTGTACGTGGGGGTTTCAGCGGTCGGGTCCAGCCCGTCGGTTTCCATCGTCGGTACGACGGTTTCGTGATAGAAAGACTCGCAGTCGGCTAAGTCCATCGTTGAGTAGCGAGTTTCAGTCATTGGATTTTGGGTGTGAACTGCAGTAACCGACGAACTGCTCTAGTTGGTTCGTCTGAATCACCGAGTTTTCGTATGTAGCGTATTCCCATCGTACGACTAATAGTTTGTCTTGTATTGTTTTCTCATGCAGAAACCCATAACAAGACAGATACAGATGGTCGCATTACCGCAGAACATAAACTATATAACGCTATATCAAATTCTGTGCTGTACAGGCTCGGTAGAAGTGTTCCACTGCGGTTTTATGCGGTTTAGGGCTCATCTCCACTCAAATTCCGTATACTCTGTGGCGGAGTCAAGCACAGGTTTCTCGTCTGTACTGAGAACAACCCCTTCATCGCTCTTCCAAAAGCACCAATGAGCAGGTAAGACCGACTACAGGATAGGGTATTCCGAGCGTGCGGTAGCTCCCGTAACTGTCACCGTCGGCTATTTGTGAAGGATTTCACAACACGGGGTGGGATATCGTGTAATGGCCAGACCAGCAGTATAGGACAGACTCAGCGGTTCTGAAATGTGGCTTACGCAAGGACCAAGCTCTCAGTTGTCACTCATCGGGACCGAACTCCTGGCAACCAAATCGGTCAATGTTCTCTGGCTGTGCACAGAGATAATCGAGCCGTTTTTCCATTTCAGACCGTGACATGCCCGCTTGGTTTTCTCGGGACTCCGCGAGCCGGGCTTGGCTGGCATTTAACATCTTTTCCTTCCTTTCTAGTTCCGAAACAAGTGTGTCTACGTCCTCGTTGCGTGTTTCTAACTGTTTGTTGAGGTCTGCAGCACGGGATTTTTCGGCCTTTCGGTCTTCTCGGGTCTCGTTCAGTTGTTCACGCAATTCCTCGTTTTCAGCGTGGAGGGCTTCGTTCTCTGTTTGTATGTCCTGTGCAGAATCCTGAAATGCAACTGTTGTCCCGACTATCCCACTGGTGGCCACCACAGTAGCGATGAGTAGCCAGGAACTGATATTGCGTGCAAGCGTAGTCACCGGTGAACCACCTCTGCTGTAGCCTGAATACTGTACTGGCGCCTCTCCCGGTGCAGCAGTAAAGGTTGAGTCATCATGTCCCAGCCTGATTGGTATGTGCTACTAATCGTAGTTCCCAGTTGGTTACATTTGGATAGCGATGAATCTCCAATAGTGCATCGACACTGGTGTAGAACCTAGACGAACTGACCGATTATTTCGTGTCCGTGATCGATGTGACCCACAGCATGCACCATCGCTACATAATTTCCGTGGGACTTCGGTGAATTCCAGTCAATACCTATTGGCGGAGATCTTCGGACCGAAGCTCTCCTTTTGCGTGCCATGTTCTGGGGCGGACGGCGACTACGATTGCAGCGGCGTATAGTAGTCCGACAGTGCCGATGACGACGACGCCGGGAAGCATACCGATAGCAGCGCTATCTGTCCACGAACCGGAACTGAACACGGTAATTCGTATGAGCCAGGCGGTTAGTAAGACAGTGAAAAGCGGCAGGTACACTCGTCGGAGTCGGTGCGCGATAGCTTCTTCCGTGCTAATTTTGATCGTCGGCTGTCGGTAATCGGCACTCAGTGACTTGCGCCAGTCCGGGTCGGCCACGCCTGCAGCGGGGTCTAACCCGTAGGCGAAGACGTTTGCTTGCAGTGTTCTAACTCGGCTGCGCCAGATATCGTAACCTCGGTATCGCCTGGCCTCGATGAACAGAAACACTGCAAGCGTGGCCGTTCCGATCAAGAGGATGTAATGCGGAATGTCCGGCCGCGAAAAGGCCCACGTAAGGATTGCAGAGATTACCAACACTGCCCAGTTGGTTGTCCGGTCGAGGCGCTCGCGCCAGAACTTCATCCGATGGATCTCGCCGCGGTAAAGATGGGCCATGGCTGAACTCGGACCCATATCCTCTTCTAGCAGGCCCTCGCCGACTTCCCGATGTGTCGAGTCGGTCGCGTCGACGTCCTTGTTTGAGACCCGTGTCATGAGTGGAAGATGAGCGACTGGAGATTCGAGTCGGTCGCGTGCTGGGCGGCCAGCGCCGAGTCGACACTATTGTCAGAATTTCTCCAGTCATAGTCAGGTAGTATATCTGCCGTAGCCGCCTGTTGAGGTCCCGTAGTCATCGTTGTGCGGACGTAGTGCTTGAGAACGTCCGTGCTCGCTTTTTCACCCGACGATAGCTCGTCAATGGTTTGTTTCGCCTTGACGACCGGCATCGGACAGTTCTCCCCGGTGACACCCAGCATCTGAGTAGGTTCGTGGTTGGCCATAGTATTGTTTCTTACTCTCAATACTACAGCCACATATAAAAGCACAACGGTAGTGTCTCAGAAGGATATATACAATATACAAGCTTCCTTGGAGGGGGTTGCGGGATAGGTTTTGAAGTTTTGGAACGATAGAATTGTGCAATAATGGAAAGATACTGAATACTGTAGAGCGGTGCTCACTCAGGCACAGAGGAAGAACCGTCCACCTTCTCAACGTCCCGGTTACTTATTTTGATGAGAGAATCGGAATCCGTAGGATGACAGTCGTTCCCGTCGTCTCACTCGACTCGATATCGACGGTCCCACCTGCGATATCAGTTCCCCACACAACCAGTGCAAGCCCGAATCCGCTCCCGTGCTTTAGCGGCGTTTCCGAGCCATGTTCTACGAGAGCGAGCTCGTTGGAGTCAATACCGGGCCCGTTGTCTTGGACAGTGACCTGAACGTATTCGCCGTCCCGTTCGACCTCGATTGACACAACAGGGTCGGGAGAGGTATTGTGTTGAGCGGCGTTTTGAATGATATTCAGACAGACGACATCAAACAGGCAATCCACCGCGAAATCGGCCTGCCCGGAAGCATACTCGAACGTGACCTCGGGATACGCTTCGCTGGTCGAGTCGAGACACTCGTCGAGAATAGAGTTCAGGCTGAGAGTATCTCGTTCCTCCCGGCTTTGTTCAAAGATATCGATAACCGAACGGACTTTTTCCCCGAGTTCATTGATTTCGACGGCGTGTTCTTGCAGGGTTGCGGCCTTCGACTCACTATTGTGCGTGGCTAGATACGCAGCGTTACCGAGGATGACTTGCACGTTCGTTCGGATGTTGTGCCGGAAGACCCGGTGGAGAACCTCTAGCCGTTGCTGGTCACGGAGAAGGTTACTCACATCGTGTAAGGTAATGACCCGGCCGATAGTCCGATCATGGATATCTGTTACGAGACTTTCGGAGACGTCGTACGACTGGGACACCCCATTGGGACGGTAAATCGTTTGCCCGGCCTGTGTTGCGCTACCGAGCGCCGATAGATCCGGACTGATTTGTTCAAGTGGTCGGCCGAGGGCTTCGTTGGGCGTCGTCTGCAGGGCAGTGGTAGCTTGGTCATTCATATCGACGATATGGTCGTGCGTATCCAACACGAGAGCCCCTTGCTGCATCTGCTGAAACAGCGAATTGCGAGCATGGCGTATCGGCGTCGGATTTGCACCGAAGAGCTGGAACCTGGTGAGTGCGCCCAGATACGCGAGACCGGACACGGCAAAGGCAATCGGTGTCGGATCGACACCGGCAGATGGGAGTGAGCCCATCAAAAAGAGGACGTTCGTCACCCAGGGTGCCAGAAGACCGAGAAGGAGCGCTAAGCTCTGGCCGCGGAACGGGTCCACTTGACTCGTAACGAGTTTCAACAGCGGAAGTGCCCCGAGAAGGCCCAGCAGATACGTATAGCCGGCTATAATCCAAAACCAGACACCCGGCGTTCTGTTCAACGTCGCAATTCCATGTTCCTGAATGATGACCGAATTAGTGTACAGTAACTGGTGGGAGTGGCTCGTGAGTCCCAGAAAGACGGTAATTGCAGGGACGATCGAGTAGAGCAGGATGTGCTTGCGGGCCGTATACTCGGTATAGCCAGCATATTCGAGCGAAAAAAGCAGCCACGCTATCGGAATGATTGCAACACCGATCCAAGAGACATCGACCCAGAAAACCTTCGAGCTCAGCGTCGCTGCATCAATCCGGAAGATCAACGTGGCCGACCACCAGCACTGGCCTGCCAGGAGCAGAATAAGTGGGTCAGCGCCGGGTTCTGGGCGCTCTTTCCAGGCAAGGAGGCCGCCCGTAACGCCGACCGCAATCGTGGCGACCAACACCATCTTCATCAGCGTCAGTGAGAACACAACTATGTTGAAGATTAATCGGGCGCCATCGTTATAACCTATTTGCCTTCGAAAGTATCTAAGGTTGACAGAATCGCCATCAGAGGGCCGAATACTTGCGGAAGAGAGTTGCTTTACAAATAAAGGTAATTTATATGATAGTGCTACTGGCCGAGCAGTGGGAAGACCACAACAACAAACGCTGGTAAGCGAGTACACTCTGCTGCGACCGTAAGTGCACTCTCGTTTTCGGTTCGGTTAAGACAGAAGATGACGCCATTCAGGAAGAGCAAACTAACTAAGAGAACGACCGCTTCCCTGAGATTAATGATGTTTGCAACAAACGCAACACCGAGCAGAACCGCTGTTAGACCCGTGATTCCGTAGAGGATATACTTAGTCCAGCGAACACCGACCACAACCGGGAGCGTCCGGACGCCGATTTCGCTGTCACCCTCCTTATCGCGCACATTCGGGATTTCTGTATTGACGAACGTCGCCAATACGAAAAACAGGAACACGACACCGACCGCCGGAGAAGCGGGCGCACCAACGTACGTTAGCGGCAGACACACAATGACGAGCGCCCAGACTACAGCGACGAGAGTTGAATTGAGAAGGAAGACCTCTTTCAGTCGCTGGGTACCGCTCGGAAGGGTAGGGATCCAGTCACAGGCGTAGAGAATCCAGCACATACCCGGTAACAGCGATAGACCAAAGCTGATGGGCCCACCCAATGCAGACAGGGCCACAGCAAGGCCGTATGCGATAGCCGCCAGAACGTAGAAGCCGTTCTGATATCGGCGCACGAAGGCAGTCCGTGCGGGGGACGTTTTCGCATCAGTTTCTAAGTCTGCCAACCGGTCGTTGCCATACACTGCGAACGTGAGCAGTCCTGCCACAATCGGAGCCGGCGTTAGAGGGAGCGCCAGTAGTTCACTCACAAGGACTGCTTCCGCCATCGCAATAACTGCGAGATACACGGAACTGTAGAGAAATATATTCCTGACTGGTCTCGTCAGCGTAGCTAGTTTTGTAATCAAAGAGCGATTCCTCACGGACTCTATGTCAGGCTGCTTGCCTGGGTTTTGTGCATCAGTCGGCATAGCTGCAGTAGAATATCGGCGAACTATACAGTAAAGTCCTACCCTATATTAAATATCTTCAAAAGTCGAAGTAAGTTTGGTTTGGCTTCGTCGTGGATGAGAATATAGTCAAACGTGCGGAACATCTTCGTATCTATCCAAGCGCTGTCTGAGCAAGCGACCATGGAATAGATTGAGTGTAGACGGGTTGGACGATACTATCAATGGCCAGGTGGATACCACTCCGTGAGCAGTTCACCACGGGAGGCTCTGTTCGCTCTCGGACAGACTCACTGCGCGTCGATATCAATCTCGATCCCAACAATAGCGATAGTAGCCATTGAAAATCAATGCACACCTGATCGCACGATTGTAGTGCGATCAGTGTGTAACTCGTTTCAATTGTTACTATAGTCCAGAGAACCAGCGGCCGTCCCACATTGTGTGTTCGTCGTCCGACAGTACAGAGATCCAAAGTAAGCTTTTTCTACATTGTTCATCATCCAGATATGTGACTTCGACATCGACGCTTCGAGCGGTGAGTCGGGCTGCGAGCAAGTACTTCGTTGTCTGGGTAATCCTTCTGGCAGGGATCGCTCTCGTCAGGCCGGACCCGTTCGTCCCAGTGTTGGACTACGTGTCCCCACTGCTCGGGCTAATCATGCTCGGGATGGGGTTGACGCTCCAACCGGCGGACTTTCGCCGGCTAATCGAGGAACCGGTCGATATCGGTATCGGCGCTGTCACGCAGTGGCTGGTGATGCCTGCCGCTGCGTACGGGCTGTATGTCCTCCTTGATCTTCCGGACGCTGTCGGTATCGGTCTCATTCTGGTCGGTGCCGCTCCCGGTGGGACCGCGTCGAACGTGATGGCGTATCTCGGTCGGGGTGACGTGGCGCTGTCCGTCGCGATCACGACGCTTACCACCCTTGCAGCGCCGATCGTGATGCCGGCCTGGGTAGTGTTTACCCTCGGCGAACAGATCAACGTCACCTTTGCGGAGATGTTTCAGAGCATCATTCAGATCGTCATCATTCCGGTGTTGCTCGGGTTCACAATCCGGTATTTGCTGGACCGCTATTCGCCCAAAGCCGCTGAAATCGGCACCGACGTGTTCCCAGTTATCAGTGTCGCCGCGATTGTTGCGATTGTCGCTGGCGTCGTTGGCGCGAACGTGGACAACATCCTCACGGCTGGTCTGCTTGTGCTCGTGGCGGTCGTCGCCCACAACGCGATCGGGCTTGGCTCGGGATACGGTATCGGGCGGGCAACTGGGATGCCGAAAGACCGCGTTCGGACCTGTACATTCGAAGTGGGGCTGCAAAACAGCGGTTTAGCCGTCGCGCTGGCGACAACGCTGTTCGAGCCTGCAGCCGCACTCATTCCGGCGCTGTTCAGCGTCTGGCACAACATCACCGGGCCGGCGCTGGCAAGCTTCTTTAGCTGGCAGGACGACGGACAGAAATCCGTCGAGGCTGTGCCAAGCGACGACTGAGGCTCACTCCCCACGGTAACCCGATTTTCGGTGGTATCAAATCCGCTCATCCAGTGGTGAGCGACCGGGCCGTACGGACATGGAGGAGGCGGAAAGCGGGGGACCCGTTCGGCTCTCTCACCAAACAGAGTAATCGTACCCCCCGAACCGTCTGACGACAAGATCAGTGATGTCGATTCTGACGCAGTCTGGATGTCTGAGTGGTGCTGCCACCGGTCACGGTTCCCGATCAGTATCCGGAACGTCCTCGGGAACAGGACCTACAGTGGTGTGTGCCGCCTGCGCGTCGGTGACCGGGTCAATTGGAATCACCTGAAGCCCATACTCGGTTTCCAGAACCGCCGCTTCGATCTCGAAGACGTCAGCAAGCAACTGTTTCGTGACCACCTCCTCTGGCGGGCCGCGGGCGTACATCGAGCCGTCCTTGAGTGCGACGATGTTGTCGGCGTACCGCGCTGCCTGTGCGATATCGTGGAGTACGAGGACGACCGTTATCTGACTCTCATCCCGGAGCGTTTCGACTATCTGCATCACTTCCAGCTGGTGCTGTGGGTCGAGGAACGTCGTCGGCTCGTCCAACAGCAACACGTCCGTGTCCTGAGCGATTGCCATCGCAATCCAGACGAGTTGCTTCTGGCCGCCGCTCAGGCTGTCGACATCGCGGTCACGGAGGTTCTCAATGCCGGCAAGTTGAATCGCGTCGTCGACGGCGGCTCGGTCCTCGTCGGACAGCGACTCGAAGAACCCAGTATGTGGGTACCGTCCGCGCTCGACCAGATCACCCACCGAGATACCGGTCGGAACGACGTTCTCCTGGGAGAGCAAGCCGAGTTTGCGTGCGAGTTCCTTGGACCCGAACTCGTCGATCGTCTGGCCATCGACAAAGACGGTTCCGTCGTCGGGCGAAATCTTGTCCGCCATCGCTTTCAGGAGCGTGCTCTTCCCGCTCCCGTTGGGGCCGATGAGCGCGGTCACTTCGTCCGGTGGGACGGCGATCGACTCGCCGTCGATGACAGGCTCGTCCCGTCCAGAGTACCCGACAACGAGATCGGTCCCGTCGATTTCTGCGGCCGACTCCGATGTCGTTTCACCGGCGCTATCGACGGCTCGTGTTCCGGCCTCGGACCTGTGTTCGACTGTCTCTCCGTCCATCTGTGAGGGCCGACCGTCAGCCATCAGACTTCACCCAGGTCGGTTTTCTTCCGCATCAGGTAGAGGAAGTACGGGCCGCCCACGATGCCGGTGATGACGCCCACCGGCAACTGGACGGGGCTCAAGGCGAGCCGTGCACCCACGTCTGCACTGACCAGCAGCGCCGGTCCGAGGAACAGACACCCCGCAAGCAGCAGCTTCGAATCGCTACCGACGAGATTACGGACCATATGGGGAACAATGAGCCCAACGAACCCGATGAGGCCGGCGACAGCGATGGCAGCCGCCGTCGAGAGAACGCCGATCCCCGCGATAGCGAACCGGACTTTCTCGACCGGCATCCCCAGTGAGTCCGCTCGGTCCTCGCCGAGTGCCAGTACATCCAGTTCCTGCGTAACGGCGAACGCGAGCGCCATCGCAAGGACGGTGAACGGCAACGCGATTCGTACCTCGGCCCACCCAGCGTTCATCAGAGTCCCGGAGAGCCACGCCTGCGCGGACATCGCAACGCCGAGATCGCCGGTGAAGAAAAACAGCGCACGCTGGACGGACCCGAAGACGGTGCCTACCACAACACCTGCAAGCACCAGTCGGACGGGACTGGTACCGTTCTTCCACGCGATAGCATACACGAGCAGGAACGCGAGTCCGCCACCGGCAGCCGCAAATATCGGTAGGAACGGCACCAGTCCGGTGAGGAGTGTTAGCGTGAGCAACACGACTAATCCAGCCCCGTCGCTGACGCCGAGGATGTACGGGCTCGCGAGTTCGTTGCGCGTAATTATCTGAAAAAGCGCTCCCGATACTGCGAGGTTTGCGCCGACCAGGACGCCGACGAGGATACGGGGCAGCCTGAGGTTCCAGACGATGAGTTGCTGGCGGGTCAACCACTCCGGGACCGCTGTACCGAGAAACGCCCACCGCCAGACTTCGAGGCTGGACAGTACCGTCGGGTCGAAGACCGTCTGCCACGCCTCGACCAGCGTCAACGGGTACGCGCCGAAGCTCACCTGCAGTATCGTCGACCCGAGCAGGACGGCGAGGCTGCCGGCGATAATGAGGGCGAGCTTTGAGACCTCGTACCTGTCGGTAGTTCCTGCGCGTAGGTTCGTGAGTCGGTCGAATACCTTCGCCATCGCGTTAGATGTTTCCGTTGATGATGTCACTGACCGCCTGGCGATCGAACAGTTTCTCTTCGTCAGGGACGTCGCGGACAGGACCTGGCCACTCGCCGAAGCGATCGGGCCAGACTTGCTTGGCGGCGGCCTCCGTGGCGAAAAGATCGACGATAGGACCCTGGTATTGGCCGCCGATTCGGATGATGTTACCTTCCTGAACGGCGGTGAGGTCCTGACCGTTCGGGTTGTTTTCGAACGGCTCGACGACGTTGGTCACGAACTCGTCGTGAGTTGCGGTTGTGAGCCGGCCCACGGCAGCGATGTAATCTGGATCGTGGTTGAGGAGTTCCTCGTAACCGACGGTACCACCGCCAGGGATCTCAGCATCGTAACCGTCCCTGAGCCCGAGCCGTGAGAGGGGCTTGGTCTGATTGTGGTATTTGTGGATATCAGAGAGATAGAACTGGCCGGAAGTCGGGTCTACGCCGCGCCACACCGCAATGACGGAGGGGCGTTCGTCTTCAGGGGGGAGATCAGACCTGATGTTCGCCATGAACTCGTCGTGCAGCGACTCCCAGGCCCGGTACCGGGCCTGGCGCTGGAAGACCGCCGCCATCTTCTCGAAAACGTCGTAGAGTTCGTGGTAGGTTTCCTGCTCGTACCCAAAGGGATGTTCGGGGCCGAAGCGGATCGAGGAGGCGACGAACGGACCGGTGGCCTCCTCGATCTCCTGAATATCGGAGTCCGCCCAGTCGGTGAAACGTCGTAATCCCCGAGGGTCGATGAGATTGACAGCGGGGCCGGCAGCGTAGAAGTTCTCCTTGTCGTAGCCGGACTCGGAGCCGGCCGCCAGCGCCATGATGTCGTCCTCGTTGAACGTAACGTCGGGGAGGATGTCGTAGAACTTCCGTGGCGCCCGTGCCATGTCGGTCGCGGCGGTAGGCTGGATGCCGAGCGCCATCCCGATATCGAGGTAGACACTGGGAATGACCGAGTACGACTCGGGAATTTCTTCGAACGTGAACTCGCCGTGGGGCTCAATTTCGACGGTGTACGGCGTTGAATTTTCCGGAGTCGATTGCTCGGTATCTGCCGTGGCTTCGGCCTGGTCTGTTTGGGCACTCGCGGCCCCATCCCCGGTGGTTCCTCCATCATCGGAGCTCCCGCTGGAACAACCGGCGAGGGAAGCCACCAATCCAACACTACCTGCAAGTACTTCGCGTCTACGTGTCATCGCTTTTCAGGTGGGCCTAAAACAGATTAGTGATTCCTCCCTTTCGACGTAACACGGTGTGTACGATGTTCAGACCGTGAAATATCGAGCCGCTATGCGTCGCCCGTACTGCTCAGGCGTCACCGGCGATTGGAAACGCTGAACGAGTGCTGGCACTGCGGGCAGTGATAGCTTGTCGCATATCCGGTGCTCGAAACGTCCCAGTCGCCCCCGATCATACCACTCTCAAAATCACAGTCCGGACAGAACAGTACCATTTTCGAGGGTGTCCCAATAGTGTCTGTAGTTTCCTTACGAGCCATTTGCATTGATAGCATAACATGATGAATGGAGGGCAATATATGCTACCCCCCGGTTTTCAGCATTTGATATCGCAGTCAGCAATCAGAGACCTCGTGCTGTTTCCGGACAAAGTACAGCCGTGTGTCACACCCAGTCAGGTGATCGGGGTATCACCGATGTAACTACCAGACATCGGTGTCCGCGAGCACTTTTGTACTAGCTACGCCTTCATGTTGACGCTGATACACCTACCGCGAAACAATATGTCTCAACAGAAATCAGAGTACGCAGACGACGCCGATATTGACGAATCACTGGACGAACTGGCCTCGGAAGAGACCATTGAGCAGACCGTCGAGAACCTCGAGGCAAACGGGTTCGATGTCATCGTCGTTGACTCGACTGATGATGCGCTCGCAGAACTTCAGTCACTCATCCCTACAGAGGCGTCTGTGATGAACGGCCACTCGACGACGCTCGAAGAGATCGGGTTCGTCGAGTACCTGAGTGACGGGGACCACGAGTGGGAGAGCCTCCCCGACGAGATCTGGAGTATCGACGACGACGCAGAGCGGCAGGCCGCCCGCCGGAAGTCGCAAACGGCCGACTACTTCCTCGGTGGCATCAACGGTATTTCCCAGACCGGCGAACTCGTCGCGGCAGACCGCTCGGGGAGCCGTATCGGTGCGTATCCGTTCGCTGCCAGTAACGTGGTCATCGTCAGCGGCGTGAACAAGATCGTGCCGACACTCGAAGACGCGCTCGACCGACTGGAAAACGTCGCGTACCCACTCGAAAACGAGCGCGCGAAGGAGGCCTACGGCGTCGACTCCGCGATTGCCAAACAGCTCATCCTCCGCCAGGAGCTCGAAGAGGATCGCACTACCGTTGTGCTCATCCGCGAGCACCTCGGCTACTGACTGCAGTACAACAGAGGGTGGTAATCGGTCCCGCCGCCTTGCGTTGCCGATCTAAGCACAGTATCGGAGAACTATAGTAACCATTGAAAATCAATGCATACCTGATCGCACGACGGCAGTCCGATCAGTGTGTAACTCGTTTCAATTGTACTATAGCAGCCCGGGGTACGTTTCTGTGCTCCGCACTCCGCCGGAAAGAGCTATTGACCGGCTTGGTCCAAGCCGTGTGAGAGAGGAAATTCGGCGACGACCATGGCGACAGGCGCTACGAAATCAAATGC
Source organism: Haloarcula sp. K1 (assembly GCF_001647155.1). NCBI lineage: Archaea > Methanobacteriati > Methanobacteriota > Halobacteria > Halobacteriales > Haloarculaceae > Haloarcula > Haloarcula sp. K1. The sequence goes on along the minus strand of NZ_LRHL01000045.1, from coordinate 241,236 downwards.
GAATCGATATACGAAAATAGGGAGGCTTTCGCTGCTCCTGTTGCGGCTTCGCGATTGGTCGTGAGGCGGCTATACATCGTTCCTTTAATCATTGCTAGAATGTGCTCGGCCATGTGTGTCGGATCCACATCGCGAAACACATCAGCCTCTATCCCTCGACGAACAGTTTTCTCGATGATTGCAGTAAGTCGAATATCAATCTCGGTGAACTGTTCGCGAAACACCTCCTGATCCAGCGCTTGCGGGGAGAGCGTAACTAAAACGCTGTGAAGCTGCCGTTTCTCCTCGGTTAGCTGGCACGGGAGGAGTGTCGTAATGATGTGATGGAGGTCCTCTTTCGGGTGGTCACCGATGGTCGTGTTGATTGTCGCCTCGAATCGGTCAACAGTGAATCTGAGAAACCGGATTAGCAGGTCGTCTTTCGAGTCGTAATAGTGGTATATCGTCGATTTGGCCTTGTCGAGTTCGTCTGCAATAAGCGAGATGGAGAGTTCAGCGTATCCACTGTTTACCAGCGCTCGATGGGTTGCGTGCATAATCTCTTTTTCAGTTGCACCCAGAGCGTCACCATCTGTAGTCATACAGACAGTCCTCCGCTCTGATCGTAGATAGCTTGACAGCACGGTGCCAATTCCTCAGGCTCTGCCTCGGAGCGATCTTTCTCAAGCCGCTCAATTTGCTCATCATGTGCCACAGGTGGGCGGAAACCGAAACGAGCGGGCCGCATTAGTTCACACTCCGTGTCGAGCGCGATGAGAGCAGTGTCTCAAGCGTTCCGCGACCGTGGTCCCAGATGACGATTGACGTCGGGAGGACCAGTATGGACGCCACGAACGAATAGAGAACGCTGACTGCAATTAACAATCCAAACTGGCCCAAGATCGGGACAACCGCGAGGACGAGCACGCCGGTTCCAGATGTGGTGGTGACCATACTACCCGCCAGCGCACCACCTGTTCCCCGGACACTAATGTCGAGTGCTTCGAGCAAGCCAGTATCGCCACGGTACTCCTCCGAGAACCGATGCACGAGGTGAGCGGAGTAATCGATACCAAGCCCGATTCCGATTGATAACGTCGTTCCGGTGAGGACGTTGAACGGGATATCCAGATACCGCATTGTCGCGGCCAAGGCGGCAATAGTGAGCAGTATCGGCACGAGGTTCGCAGCGCCCAGCCCGGGACGCCGTTCAAGTAGCCAGTAGGCGAAAAACAGGAACGCTGCAGACGCGAGAATTGCGAGAGCCAGACTTATGTACGCAGATTCAGCGATTACGTCCGAGACAGCTTTCAATACCACAACACTGCCGGTTGCGGTCGCTTCCATCCGGAACTCATCCGCAACGGCTCTCGTATCATCTGTCACTTCCTGCTGACTCGCATCAGACTCGACGGAATACACGATGCGCGTTCGCGCGTAGTCATCAGTCATGTACGACTCCGCCCGGTCGCCGTACGGCGAATCATACAGCGCGTTGTAGATGGTCGGGAGATTCTGGTCGGGGACACCGTTACCGTTTTGATCGTTCTGTTCGACGAGCTGGCGGAACTCGGGTGAAGCACGCTTGTAGCGGTTAATCACCGTAAGTATGCTTGTGGTATCTGCACTCCCGCCGGCTGTAACGAAGGAGTCGGGTGGGTCCTGGTTCGCCCGGTGGATCTCCTCGAGCGCCGTTCCGTCCTGTAACGACCCTTCGACGTATATCGTTACGGTGTCACTCTCACCGCTCTCGAACGTGTCTTCAAGGTAATTTATCTGCTTCGTGACTGTGTACTCGCTCGGAGCCACAGCTTCCGGCAGAACCTCGACGTATCCGGGGTTCTCCTCCGGTGGGAGGAAGTCTTCAGTGGTGAACCGGGTATCAATCCCAGTTCCATACGCCCCCATGGCCGCCGTAGACACCAGGACGAGGGCAAAGAATATGTACGGGGCTCGGCGGGCGATTGTCACGCCGACAGTTAGCGACTTGCCGACTGCGGAGTCCTCAGAGCCGATCGGCGCGATACTGAATTCGGGGAGGTCGTATCGCACACGCTGCCGGTCCATGAAGTGCTTGAACGACGGGAGGAAGATACCGAAAATGAGGAAGGTGAATATGATCCCGACGCTGGCCACGAACCCGAGGTCACGGATCGGACCGAGCTGGCTAGTCCCGTTTGCGGCGAATCCCAGCACTGTCGTTCCTGTCACAATAAAGAACGCTGGGAGCAACTGGTCAGTTGCGGTCCGCATCGCGGGTGTTGGTTCGACGTCCTCGATCCGTTCTTCGCGGTATCGGTTCACAGCGTGAATCCCGAAGTCAATCCCGATGGCAAGGAGCAACGGCGGGACCGTGATCAGCATCTGCGTGAAGGGGATACTGGCCCATCCCATGAACCCGAATGTCCAGATAATCGCCATCGCAAGGGAGACGAGGCCAATCAGCAGATCAAACGGATCCCTGTATGCGATAATAAGGAAGAACAGAATCAGGACAACAGCGGCTGGGACGACGAGTCCCAACGAATCGGAGATAACACTGTTCAGCTCTGCGGAGATGAGTCCACTGCCGAAGACAGAGATATCACCGTCAACCGAGCTGACAATGAACTCCGCTTCCTGCTGAATGGGCGTCAGTGGTGATGACCCCTCTGTCCCAGCACTGCTTGAGACACCTGAAACCTCGTGTGTGACAGTCGTCAGTGTTGCAGATGCCGACGGCTCCTCTCGGTTTAGATCGTTGCTGAGTAGCCCTGCAACTGCCGGCTGGCGCTCAAGTGTGGTTCGGGTGGCGGACTTAATCTCCGTCTGTGAGGCCGCTTCTACGGTATCGATCTGTTCGGGCAGTGTCTCTGCGTCCGGGTTGAGCGTCTGGGCGACGGCCTGTGCGACACTCGTCGTGCCAACGACGTCCTGTGATTCGCGCTGTTCGAGCCGGTGCTGTGCTTTCAGCATGTTGAGGATAGCCGGCTTCGACAGGACGTTCTGGTCCTTCTGGATAAGCGTCGTAGAGCCAGTACCTTCGCCGAACGGTTCGCGCTCGAAGTTGTCGTTGACCTCGTCGAACGCTTCCTGTGCGGGAACGCCGTCAGTGAACTGTGATGTCCCTGAGTCGGTCGCAGTCATGCCGAAACCCGCCGACAGAACGAGCGTTGTGACGATGAACACAGCGACGACTGTCTTGTCACGGTTGACAATCCAATCGTCTAATACGTCGATGTATTTCTGATACTCTAGCATTGTGACATAGATGTTAGCTTCAGACGGTTACTGCCGCCTGTACCAGACGACGCCGCCAACAACGGCAAGGAGTCCAATGCCACCAACCAGCCACAGTGGCGTCCCACCGTCCCCGGACTGGTCCGTGACTTCTATCGGGAGACTGTAGGTATCCGAAACCCGTTTTTCGCCGTCAGGCGTCTCATACTGGAAGTCCAGATTGAGCGGATAGGTCTTGTCTAGCGCGTCGCTGCCCGCCGAGAGTTGGACTGAGACCGTTTCTGACGCTCCGGGGGCCAGTTCAGCGATGAACGTTTCATCGTCACTGCTACTGAGCGGATCATTGACGAACGCCTTCCCCTCAATGCTGGTCAGTGTTTTGTTCTTTGTGTTGGTTATTGTAAACGTAATTGACCGGTCTTGGCCCACACCGAGCGTTGAATTTTCCACTTCGATGTCGAATTCGTCCTGACTGCCAGCCACTTGTGAGCGAACTTCGAGTGTATCTGCTTCAACCCTGTCGCCGTTATCGTCGCGGTAGCTCACTCCGAAGTCAAACTGCCGAGCGCCTGCCTCCGCGCTGTTGGACACGTCAACGCCGAAGTTGAAGTTGGCCGTTTCGCCTGCATCGAGATCTCCAACAGCGTACTGTGATTCTTTTGGCGACAGTGTCGACTGCTGGCTTTCCCATGCGATGACGACGTTCTCGACGTCACGCGTTCCAGTGTTTGTGAGAGTTGCACTGAGTGAGCCGTCTTCGCCAGCCTGGAGCGACGTTTCGACGTTAGACACGTCGAAGTTCTGCTCAGGCGCAGGACTGAGGCTTAGCCGGACATCGTCATAGGTACTGGTATCGCCCTCTTGATCCTCATACTGTACGTTAGCCGACAGCGCGTAGCTTCGGTCCTCGGCATCAGGACTCGCTGTTGTATCGACGCGAACAGTCCGAACTGCTCCGGGTTCCCATTCCCCCACATAGGCGGTTGTTGAGGAGCTCTTTCCAAACGTTATATCCGCGTTCTCTGAGACAAACGTAACAGAGGAGTCATTCACGGTCAACGGGCCTGTGTTGCGGAGTTGAACCTCGTACGTTCCCGTGTTACTAACGGCGACAGAACTGCTTGAATTGACGACCGAGAACTGCTGTTCCGGGTCAGGTGTGACTGCGACGGACTGTCCCACGGATTGTGTCCGGAGGCCATCCTCGTTATCAAATGCAACCGACAGCTCAAATCCGTACGACTCCGGTTCCGCGGCTTCGGCAGAACTCACACGGTAGTTGAACGTCCGGACTTCTCCCGGTTCCCACTCATCAACGAATCGTGAGGTGGCATCGCCGCCACTGACAGCGAGGTCCTGATTCTGTGATTGGAGCGTTACCGCGGCATCCCGTGCGGCGCTATCTCCGGTATTTTCGACGCTAACTGCCACCGTACCTGTTGAGGCAACGCGTGCATTGGAGTCAATATCAGTCACATTGAAGGTGGCATCATCGGTGACGTCGATTTCAATATCAACGGTGCGAGTTTTTCTGTCTTCGTCTCGTGCCCCTGTTCCCTCGGAAATGTAGCTTGTATGCTTATAGTTTAGTCTCAGTTGTGCGTCGTACGTACCGGAACTAGCGTCTTCGTCCACGCTGATCTCGAACGGCACTGTCGTCTTCGGCCCCGCCTGTAGCGTGCCGAGGCTTCGTTTCGAATTTTTCACTGAAATGGGTGCGTCACCAGAACCGAGTGACACAGTAAGCCCCTTTGCCGTTGTTACCTCGTTGTTCAACGCCGGATTTCGAGTGGAGCCACTATCGAGTTCCCCGCTGTTGACCAGTGAAATTTCTATGGTCTTTTGTTCACCCGGAGCGACGGTATCATCTTCAAGCGTTGCCGCAATATCGGGGCTCCCAACGACCGCAGCGGTTGCCGTTCCGCTGGTGACGGTAATCCCGATTACAGCCAGAAGTAGCAGTTTATACTTTGTAGAGGCCATGTTACTTGAGGATTTGTTCAAACCGTGTCTCGTTGCTAGCGACACTCCATCTCGGAATTCTTCGTTTGTGAGTAGCCATTTGGTGGTGTTGACTAAACGTTCAATCACATATAGTGCTTTCGTATCTTTCGGGGCCAGAGGGAAAACTGGTGTTCAGTCAAAGCCACCATTACCTCGCCATCCACCGATGTCAACACAGGGTCTACAGATCTTATGGGGTGTTAGAAGGTGAGGCAGCGGAGGAATGTATGTACGAGTACAGTGAGCTTGAGGACAGTCCAGTGCGCTCCGTTGAGACAGCGGACCACAATACGCTTAAGGTTATTGAATATATAGTCAATCATATAGTTATCTACAACCGTACCCGTTACTCAGTTCAATGATAGAAAATACAACCCAGATTGGTCTAGTACTCTACAGAGAGTGGTGAAACCGTGAGCCATTTGAACCGTAGTAGACAAGCAGGAAACGGTCGACGTAAAGATGACTAACGAGATATCCTTTTTCCAGAACCCGGATGGAACCCGCGAGGAGATACTTGAAGCTACATTCTATGCGTTACGTCAGCACGGGTACGCGGATCTTACTATTTCAAAGATAGGTGACGAGTTTGGGAAGAGCCAATCGCTCATATACCATCATTACGACAATAAGGACGAGTTGTTGGTAGACCTCCTAGATTATATGCTGGAACAGGTCGAGAATCAGGTCCCACTGCCCAACCAGTCCCCTGAAGAGTATATCGAGATAATCGTTGACGAAATATTTGGCACCAGCAGCAACAGTGATGTCGAGTTTTCGCAGGCTGTAATTGAACTGCGAGCGCAAGCGGCACACGACGACGATTACAATCGCCTCTTTCGCAGAAGTGATGACTTTATTCGAAAACAAATCGCCCGTGTCATCCGGGCGGGTGTTGATGCAGGCGCATTTGATGTCGAAGACCCATCTCAGACAGCCGCGCTGTTCCACACGGTTTTAGTCGGCATTCAGGCGGAACGGATTACCAGTGACGAGGAGACTATCGACGATGTGAGAGCCGAATTTCGGCGGTATGTCGAGAACTGTTTACTTTCTGAATAGCCGGTCAAAGTCAGGTCCTGCTGAGCGATTAGCTGCCCCCGTCAGCCGTCATGCCGCCGCCGGGCATCGACTGGCAGTCTCCTTCGGGTTTCCGGATCGGCTCGACCGAACCCCACGAGTGGAAGTCCCACCGCATTGACTCGGCTTCGATGCGTCGCGGGTACCCGGAGTCCGCGAGGATGTAGTATGTGACCGGCTCCTGAGAGCCGTCCTGAGAGAGTTCATACACCAACACTTCCTCGCCATCGATGGTATCCCGGCCGACCGGCGTGATGTCTGGGTTTTCCTCCGGCTGGTCGGAGAACTGACCCGGATCAACCTCGTCACGGTCCATCCCCTGTTGCATCGTTCCCCGGAGACACTGCCCTCCAGTAACGGTGTACGTGCTGTTCCCGATACGGTACATTTCCATCTGTTGTCCCTGCTGGTCAAACGACCAGTACATATCCCCTTGATAGAAACGACCAGTCATCTCGACGGTCTGCCCTCCGGACTGCATTGTAGCTGTCATCGCGTACGATTCTGGGAACCGCGTGACCTGTCCGAACTGTGCTGACCTGTCGTCGGCTCCGCTGACCGCCGATGTATCCGTACCGGTTGTCTCACCGGGTTCAGGCGACGGTTCGGCTCCGCCGCCACTCTCTGTTTCATCTGATCCACTATTTTGCTCGCCGCTGCAACCGGCGAGTACGATCAATCCCGAACACATGGCTCCGAGTAACTTCCGTCTGGGTAGTTGATGCATGGGGGCGGATATCCTCAACGGGCAGATACTACCGACCAGTTCATGACAATTGTTATCATATATGTCTCACTCTGATCACGAATGGATTCATTGAGTGTGTATAGACTGATAAATGCAGTGTAATATAGCTATACCGTATAGCTCAGCAAAATGGCTATTAGCGCATTCAAGATTGGATTGAAGAGAGTAGTTATTATGCCCGAATATTCATACATGTATTATATGTACGTTCCAGTTGTTTACTAGGTGGATGACTGACGACAGCCAGAGCGATGAGGCTGATGGGGATGAGGGACTATTTGTGGGAGCGAACGGCACTCTAACTGAAGTTCAGTACGATCCAACCAGCGACCAGGAGCTTGCTACGGTCATTGTTCAGGCCGTTGCCGATCAGTCGGGAACAGAACCATATCGTGAGTCGCCGTTGCACGACTACATCGATGTCGATGCCATTGAGACACTACTATTCGGTACACAGCCAGACCAGTCAATCGGCTCAGCGAGCCAGAACATCACCTTTCGATACCGCAACATTATCGTCACAGTTCGCGCTGACGGTGTGATCCAGCTGTCGGCCGCTGACGCCAGCCGTGCAAGAAAGAACTAATCGCGAGGGTACAGGACATCTCGTCTGGGTTGGTAGCCTCCTTGCATATGCACTCCACTGTCGATATATCCCAAAAGGTCCACCGCCTGAATTGCATACTTCTTACCACCGGAGGCCCAGACCACGACAGTCTACAATAATCGGTCCGATTGGGCTGTGCCGGGAGGGGATTACGAGATAGGTTAAATGAGAGATTCGTTCCCAGTGATGGACGAGAGAGTCCCCGATTTTCGAACAAGCTATCGTTTGACCCGGAAAACTAGTATCCAGTATGGCTCTCCTGAAAGAGGGGGGTAGCTGCAAACATATTCTACAAATTTGATTCTCAAAAGATATATCGGTAGCTTCCGCGGTAGTGATTATGGCATCAAAGGTAGCGTCGGTACCATTAGACACCACCGTGTCCGTAGTTCTACACGCTCTTGAAGTGAAGATAGAAGCTTCCAATCACCGGCGGCAACACCACCATGTCCGCTGTTCTATCTCCTGAAAACCGCTACGTATCAATCGGTTTCGACACCACCATGTCCGCCGTTCCTAAGTGGACTGGAAGTCCGAAAGCGTCGCTTCGCTATCAACGAGGTTAGTGACGGATTTGTGGATTCCAACATCGTCGACAGTCTTCTCAAGCGCTGCGAGAATCATCTCCGGGTCCATTTCGAGAGAGTACTCGCGATAGGTTCCCCCACGTCGTCCCTCGTTCCGCTCGATTGCCGAGATGATACCTAACATCGACAGCTCGCCGAGGTGATCACGCATCCGGCGTGGGACAAGCGGATCGATCCCTGCCTTTTCGGCGAAGTTCGTGTATCGAGGTCTGATATCCCGTGTCCGGGCCGGCGTCTTCCCTTCCTGGTCGAGCGTAACCATTGCGTACACGACCAGATGACCGTGTTGGGTCAGTCCCGAAATACCTTCCTGAATCCGGCCACGTTCCAGAACGTCGCGGGCCTCTCTAACAAGATCTTCCGAAATCGTATCCGTATCCTTGTCGCGGGCCAGGTCGCCCGTTTTCATGAGCAAGTCGAGGGACTGCCGCGCGTCACCGGCGTCTTTCGCTCCGTACGCAGCGCACAGCTCGATGACGCCGTCTTCGAGGACGCCGTCGTGAAACGCTACATCAGCGCGCTGTTGCAGGATCTGGATCAGCTCCTTCGCGTCGTATGCGGGGAACTGGATCTCCTCTTCACAGAGTGAACTCTTGACTTTCGGGGAGAGGTCATCGCGAAAAGAGAAATCGTTCGAGATACCGATGATACCGATCTTCGCTGAACTTAGGTTGTCGTTCGCTCGCGCACGCGGGAGTTGGTAAAGAATACTATCGTCTTCGATGTGGTCGACTTCGTCGAGCACGATGTAGATCGTCCCGCCACAGGAGTCGAGTTCGGTCCACAGCATGTCATACACCGTTGCACGAGGATACCCTGTCGTACTGATCTGGCTCGTTTCGTCCCTGAATTCGTTGACGAGTCGGGTCGCGATTTGATAACTACTGGAGAGGCCATCACAGTTTAGCATCTTTACCGTGAGATCGATATCCTCGTATTTCGCTGCGTCTTCTTCGAGATGGTCAATTAGATACCGCGTACCAGCAGTCTTGCCGACCCCCGTTTTACCGTACAAGAAGATGTTGTTGGGCTGTTCACCGTTGATTACGGGTTGGAGAGCCGCTCGATACCGGTTTAGTTCAGTGTCACGCCCGACGAGGTTCTCAGGCTGATAGTCTTCCCGGAGGGCATCCCGGTCCAAGTAGATCTCGGTGTCGCGTTCGAACATCCCCATAGTCGTTGCCTGATGTATTGGAAGGAACATACATAAAACCACCCCTGTCCGCAGTGTCCGGAGTGTCCGCTGTTCTATTGCTTATAAAAGAATGGCGGGACCCTCCCACCCCACTATGTCCGCAGTAACTAGAAAACGGTAGGTGGGGGTAACTCAGAAAAACTATTCATTAAGGAAAAGTTTATAATACTATGCTGAGAGCTAGACCGTAGTGCAGTTTAATAGCTATAGAGAAAGACGCTATAGCAATACTTGACGCTATCTCTAGTCTAGATAAGATTTGGGTAGTATCTAGACACAATCTAGTTGAGACTAAGTAAAATCTAAACTGTCTAGATTCTATCTAGATGAAGTTCAGATAGTATCCAGGCTGTTCTAAATTGACTACCCTTCGAATCAAATGAGGCTGTTTCCTTCCCCCCTCCCTCTCTTTTGAAGAACAGCGGACAAAGTGGGGTGGGAGTGTTCTCTCCCATTCCTCGCCTAATTTACGGTCTTCAGACTCTCTGTGGCCAATTTATAGCGCTTCTATTGTTCAAGCACACACCGCCGTGTCCGCTGTTCTCGTGTCCACCCCCACTAGAACAGCGGACATCGTGGTGTGGCCCAGGCGAAGCAACACCACAATGTCCGCAGTAATCGGCGCATGATTTCTCAACTGTCCCAATAGAACAGCGGACATCGTGGTGTCTATTCACGATTATGCACCAGACCTCCCCGTCAGACGCCACAATGTCCGCAGTAATATGGGTTTAGAATACCTCTAACGAAGTGTTACTGCAGACACTGTGGTGTTCTCTGTTTCATCCTGCCCGCTCAACGATTCGGGTTCTGCTTCTGGTCCGGGATTCACTGTTCGCGCCGCATTGGTCACGTTAGTCGTCGCAGCGCTCCTGCCCATCTGCCGCGACAGTTACTGTACTCAACCGATCACTGAATACTACTTGCCCACGTTCAGCGACAGCCCAGTCTGCCAGCTATCGCGATAACCAACAATCCACCCGCTGGGTTCTGCTGTTCCCTTCCATCTTGTTCTGCTGTTTCCTCCTATTCGAGCGGTTCAAACACAGTCGTGGTGCATCGATACCTTCTACGCTAGCTGTCATCTGAATACGCGTTCAACAAGCCGTGCCTGCGCCTTTCTGAGATGATTCGATGCGGTACTCGGAGCACAACCGAGCTCCTCGGCGACGTCCTTGACGCTCCCATTTCGCGGGACGTCGTAGTAACCGACTTCCCGTCCTGCGGCGAGTGCTTCGCGCTGACGTGAAGTGAGGCCGATGGCGAATGTTCCAGGGCTGGCATCGTATTCGCCGATCTTCTGGACGTTTACCGTGATTCCGTCGGGAAGTGCATCCCGGACCTGTTCGAGAGTGGCGGGTTCGCCGACGACATCGAACAACACGACTCCGTGCGGTCGGTAGGCAACCGGTGGGACCACCATTAGCGTCGGCTGTTCGAACGCCGCGTAGAACTGTCGTGATTGTTCAGTCTCCCGGCCACGGACGAACGCGTAGAACGCCTGGTCTCGAACGGGTGTAATATCGTAGCTTTCCATGGTTTCGACCGCAGAAAGCGCCGATTCGTAGGGTTCGCGATCGCCGACGATATAAAACAACGTATAGGCAATCTCGTCCTCGACCCCGACTTTCCACGTAACGAGCCACTCGCGTTTGATTGCGTCGCTTTCGGTCATAAAGCGGTGCATCGGACGCTGATACTCCGGTGCATACTGGATCTCTAAGCGGAGATATCTCACGGACGAGCCCTGGTGGCGGCTCCCACATAAAGACACTAGTGTGTACGACAGTTTGCGTATCCGCTCCCACTATCTATCCGTAGCTGTTCATGAGCAGTGATCGGCGGAATGTGGACGACGCACAGTCTGATGAACGGATATGCTGTGGTAGAAACACGGATGCCCGATTTAATTCTACACTTCGGGAGGTGCTTGGTTCGTCCCCGTTCATCCTGACCAAATTCGACGCGTTCATGAACTGGGTCCGGGGGTCCTCGATGTTTGTGCTGCAGTTCGGCATCGCCTGTTGTACCATCGAGATGATGGGCACTCTCGCTACGAAACACGACCTCGACCGCTTTGCTGCCGGAGTCCCTCGGGCATCACCGCGGCAGGCAGATCTGATTATCGTCCCGGGGACCATCGTTTCGAAGTTCGCGCCGCGGATGAAGCGCGTGTACGACCAGATGCCCGAGCCGAAGTTCGTCGTCTCGATGGGGTCGTGTACTATTTCCGGTGGGCCGTTTCAGGAAGGATACAACGTCATCAAAGGTGCGGAGCAAGTCATTCCGGTTGACATTCACGTCCCGGGGTGTCCGCCCCGCCCCGCCCCGAAGCGCTGATCTACGGCGTCGCCAAGCTGCAGGAGCGCATCGCCGAGGGCGAGTCCTCGCCGGTGACGGTCAAGCCGTACGAACTGGAGCAGTTTGACGACCTCGAACGGGACGAACTCGTGGACAAACTCGCCAGCAAGATCGACGAGGACGACCTCGTCATGCGATACGACTGGACTGGCTCGACCTGACCTACTGCGTCGTTACGGGGACTTGACCGTACGATTCGGACTACGTACCTGAGGTGGGGCTTCGGCCCCGATGTAATTGCCGCTCCGGTTCGATGTGGCTGAAACCCAATAGTGTCTTGGAAGACCAGTTCGGATTTTACGACGCAGCTTCAGTGTAGTTCACTTCGAACGATGTCGTTTCATTCTCACCGTGGTTACCGACTGTCACCGAATCAGTACCGTCAATCCGCTCAACTGCGACCCTCGTCCAGGTACGCTCGACGGTTTCCGATTCGAGATCGATTCGAACGACGACCGTGCGACCGCCGCCTGGCCGTGTGAGTTCGAGTTTGACCTGGCTGTCGTCTGTTGCTTCGACGACGGTCGCGTCCAGCGTGTCCGGATCGTCGAACTCCGTCTGGATGGCGTAGCTGGTGCGTTCGTTCGATTCGATGAGCCGGTCGATGGAGTCCCGTTCGCTTTCGTTGAGAGCGCCGATCGTATCTGTAATGTTCAGATTGAGGCCTTCGAGCTCCGAGTGGCTCGAACGGACAGCTACCGACTGACTGTTGAGGGCGACTTCACCTTCGACAGCTGGGAGGCAATTGTCCACGGGACGGGCGTGGATGCCGACGGTGTCTAACGGTTCGTCCCGGGCGACCGTCTCGTAGTACTGGTTGACCTGAACTTCGATGTGATCGTACGCGCCGAGCCCCGCGTATCCTGATATTTCCTTCCAGACCAGTGACGCGAACTGCTCGCGGCCGATTTCGTCGAACGGCTCGCCGCTGTGCTGTTCGACAAGTGTCACGGTGACACCGCGGACCTGTATGTCAGTCCGAGTTCGGTTCGGGGTGTCAATACGGAACCCGCCACCACAGGTCCGGTCGCCCTGATCGAACGTGACCGTGCCACTATCGTTGGAAACCGTTGTCACCTCGAACGCCGTCGAATTCGTAACTGTGATGCTACCGGTAGTTTCATTGGATTCGGTCTCAGAGGGGGACGATTCGGATGGGGCATTTCCGGCACTCCCATCGGCTACGACGGCTGCGCCGCTGGCAGTGAGCAGGAGGGCCGATACCGCAACCGCGTACGCTGCGAGTCGGTAGTCACGATGCATCTGCATCACTTCGTTGGCGGGGAAGTTTTCGTTTCATTGTCTTGGGGGTGATCGGACAGGACGCACGAGCGCGGTCGGTAGCACAGTACAGTAAAGCCGGGCCCGTAGCGGCGGGCCGAGTTCGCAGTGGCGGGCCGAGCATATGCTGTGGGCCGGTGTGCTCGCTGTGAGTGCTGGCCCGATCACGGCATCAGGAAGTTATACGAAAACCATTGTAAACCCCCGTTGGAAACGGGAGTGAAACGGATCTGAAACGCGTTTCAGAGATTGTTCCATTCGTTTCAGTTTACTGAAAACCAGCACTTTCATACGAAAACGTCCGGTCACGACGGACATGGAGTCGGTTAGACGGTCCCGTCTGGTGTTGGTCCTCTCGCTCACCGTCCTCAGTGTGAGTATCGCCGTCTTCGCAACCGCGACTGGTATCGCCGCCACGGCGACAGCTGATACCGGATACGAGTTCGCTATTGAAGACGATGCACTCGTCGAAACGAGCGGCAGAACTACTGAGGTTCTGATATCGGATATCGGAACTGTCAACCATATCGAGATTACGAATATCAACCGGAGCCCCGTTGTGCGGGCCACACCATGGGAACCGCCCGAACTGTCCCGCTCAAAGCAAGCGCGAGCCAAGCGGATTATCACGACGGACGGGTCGGTCGCCGATACCGTTGCATCACCGGCCGACGCAGTGTACACGATGCGGCCGGTTCCACGCGGGGTAGCTAGCGAGAGAGCCGCGGTCGTCGGTGCAGATCCGACAGCGCAGTGGCACGATCTCACCGCAGTCAACGAGTCCACCTTCACCGTTCGGAACGGCACGACTGCAGGGGTCGTCGTCATTGAACGGACGGAGCAGCGACTGAGTGATCGCCGTGTACTGGTTGTCGTTGAACCGATTGATCGGGAAACCCGATACAGTGTCGTCGTCGATATCCGAAACGAGAGGATAGATGCGTTCGTCCGACTCCGTGGGGTACCGGAGTAGTCCGGATACATCGCTGGTCTCAACAATGATCGAAAACACCCTCCAACGTAGCGAGGTCGTCGCGGCAGGCGTCTTCGTCATCTCGACCGCCCTGATGCTTTTGCTGGCCGGCCATCTCATCACGCCGGCAGTAGCCACAGTCACAATCGGCGAGACCACTGTCCAATCAGGATCTCCGGGGCCGTCCATCCGAACAGTCGATATCGCCGTACTCACAGTGGCTGCGTTCGCCTCCGGTGCGAGTGCCGTGGCGTTGTTCCGTGTCGATCGGGGTGCATCGGGGTCTACTATGGACTCGCCGGACACTCGATCGCCGGACGCTGACCATGACCACGCACCGACAGCGGGCCTACTCGAAGCCCGTCGGCAGGAATGGGAAGAGACTGCGAGTCGCCTCGCGAGCAACGAACGGATCGTGTATGAGATCATGCTTGATGCCGATGGGGTCCTTCCACAGAGCGAAATCGTCGATCGAACGGAGTTCTCGAAGGCGACTGTCAGCCGGACCCTCGATACGCTCGAAGCCAAGAACCTCATCGAACGGAAGCGGCGCGGCGTCGGCAACGTCATCATCCTGTCGTGAATCCCACACTGATCGGGCGATTTGCTCCATTCGGGCGACAGCGTTGCTGAAACCAGCCGAAGCTATCCGTCCGTAACGATCTGGGCAACGCGGTCGCGGCTGAAAAGCTGCTCATCCGATGGAATCTCTGGATAGTGATCCCCGTTCTCGTAGGGTGGCCACTCGCCAAAGATATCCGGGTAGAGCTGTTTCGCGGTCATTTCGATCTGGAAAAGATTCATGATCGGGCCGTGGTATCGCATTCCGTGTGCGTATACGCGGTCGTCTTTGACCGCTGCGAGTTCTTTTCCAACGCTGTGTGACGCGAGCCTCTCGCGGACATCGTCCATGTCGTAGCGCGGTGTCATCCCCCAGAGATGGAGGATTACGTCAGGGTCCGCGTCCAGCATCGTTTCATAGCCGACCGAACCCCAGAGACCGTCCCACGTTTCGTCCCCGAAGGCGTCGTTGGCTGCGAGCGGACGCGTGTCCGCGAGCCAGAACCCCGGTCGGTTCAGGTGATACGTCCAGAATTGGCCGTCGCCAAGTGTAACCCGAACCGCGGTCGGTCGATCTTCTTCGGGTGGAAGCTCCGTCTGGATGGTCTCGATGAGTTCTTGATGAACGGCTCTGAGTTGCTCGTAACGCTTTCGTTCCTGAAACACGGTGGCGACACGACCGAACAGCTCCCACAGCGTGTAATAATGGTAGTTCTCACTGTAGGGTTCTTGCGGGTCACCGTGTGTTCCGCTGTAGAAATTCCCGAAAAAGGGGCCGACATTGTCGACAATTTCCTCGATATCGCCCATATCCCAGTTCTCCTGGGTAATCGCCCATGCGGGGTCAAGGAAGTGAACGTCGCTACCGAGGCTGTAGAAGAACTCCTTGCTAAAATTATCGTAGGGGTTCGGAAGGTCCTCCCACTCAAAAGAGACACCAGAGAGCCGTTCGTAGTAGTGGTTCATCGATGGCCCAGCCATCTCTGGAACGAACATCGAATTGACCGCGTCACCGTGGTTAAGCGCGACTAACATATCTGCATACTGATTGTACATCGTGAAGACCTTCTCCGGTACGGAGTCGAACTCGACCTCTCCGACAGGAGAAAGCGAGGCAACGTAGGAGCCGTCATCTGACGGGGTTGATGTGCCCGTTTCCTTGTCACTCGCTGTTGCTGTACTGGGCGGTTCCCCACCGTTACTGGAGCAGCCGGCTACGATTGACGTGCCGAGCAGCAGACCACCGCCGGAGAGGTAGTCTCGTCTGGTGAGACTACCTGTACCGTCTGTCTCGTCCATGTTTTAGGTTGGCCTAATGTGACGTATATGGCTTTCGGATTAACCAGTGTACTTCGCTTGCAGGACGAAGGACTGACCACTCTATCACCGCCGTGAATCTCGACCAACTTTGTTCTATGACAGATTCTTCGGAGTTGTCTGTGAATCTCACCTATATGATACAATTGACTATAGATATACTACTATACACTCACAGTTGGTCGAATATGACAAGTATGAATGTACCGGTAATATATTTAGACACCGAAACCGAGATTGTAACTCAGGAAACTCGGTCTTATCTCTGAGATCAATATACAAGTGTGAAAACGTACTTCTACGACTATATTGTTCTACATTGTGGCTGATATCTCTTGGATAATAACACGTACTCAATTTTAATCCGGATATGATATCCGCGACATCCAATCAGATAGTTGCTATTCAAAACACGATTTTTTGATACCAGCGGCCGCTGAGAGCCTGTCGAGTTCGCCGGCGTCAAATAATAACACCTGTACGGATGTTATAACACCTACTTGCTTCAGCTCTGAGGCACAGCCATTTTAAGTGATACCTGGTGCGATACACTGTAAATCTTCGCACGACTATCATCTAATATGATTTCTAGTTCCGGATTGGGTAGCGGAGGGCAGGGATCTATCGGAACTTCGACCGGCTACAGACGGTGACCGCTGAGGAAGGTATGATTGAGACGATCCCGGAAGAACTTCTGGAGCCCCACGTTGGGCCAGTGAACAAACACCGAGAGTTCTCCCCGCTATAGTAACAATTGAAACGATGTACACACTGATCGCACTGCTGTCGTGCGATCAGGAGTGCATTGATTTTCAATGGCTACTATAGATATGGCGCGTACCGCTCGCCATGACGACGATACCGATCATCGACGGTCACTCGTCGAGGCTGTGGTTTTCTCGCTCAAGCAGCGGTACGGCGACACGCTTCGGACACGGACGTGGTTCGCCCAGATCCGTGAACTCGTTCTGAGAGCGACTCTGAGAAATATCGAACTTGCTCCGTAACTTCAGTCGGTACAGCCTGTGAATTTATCGAATTGCAGGTGAGCCATCTGCGTCATTTGCATCGGCTATCCACTGCGGTTGCATCGGAAGGATATCCGACGGTAAATCGTTCATGTCGAAGAATCCGACCTCGAGGGCTTCATCTTCGTCGGCCTCGGGTGTACCCCCCTCGATGGAACACCGAAAGCAATTGGTGACGAAGTGAACTGCCTTGCCTGAGGGATACGAAAACACTTGCTGTTCCGGGTGTGAATAGACGCCTATCAGCCGCTCAACCGCTATTTGCAGTCCCGTTTCCTCGTCAACCTCCCGTGTGACAGCGTCCCCGACTGGTTCGCACCGTTCGACCGTGCCCGTCGGGAGCGCCCACTGCTCTTTGTCGGCGCGTTTCAGCAACAGCACCTCATCTGCGTCATTCACTACGACAGCAGCGACGCCCGGACGTATCTCATCCGGCCACGAATAGGGTGGTGCCTCCCATGTGTCGGTTGTGTCTGTGAAGAGGTGTGCAAGCGACGAGATCGTCAAATCTGGTTGCTGAAGATCACGAGCAGATGCGGCAGTCGGTTTGTCCTCGGCCACCAGAATCCCGGTGAGCCCCGCACGGTGGGCGCCGAGAATGTCCGTGGCAGGATTATCGCCAATCGCGGCCGCTTGCACGTCGTCAGCCAGCCCGTCGAGAGCCATCTCGAACATAAGCGGCTCGGGTTTGCCAACGACCGTTGGCTCTGTTCCCGCCGCAGCTTCGACTGCTCGGACAATGGCCCCGGCCCCGGGTACAGGCCCGTCTGGGGTCGGGAACGACCCATCCGGGTTCGTCCCCACGAACGTCGCTCCCCGCTGGATGTGTCTCGCCGCCCGCTGGATGTCTTGATATGACGTCTTCTCGTCCGCGCCGACGACCATCGCATTTGGATCGTCGTCCGTGATCTCGATGCCTTCTTCTTGGAGTTCGATTTCCAGCCCTCCGCTACCGACAACAGCAGCGGTGGTCATATCCTGTTGGGAGAGGTAGTGGGCGGTCGCCCAGCCTGACGTGATGATCTCGCCTTTTTCCGCGTCGATCCCCAGCTTGCGAAGCCTGTTCGCGATCGTCTCACGCTGAAAGCGTGGGTCGTTCGTCAGGAATCGCAGTTCCTTGTCCCGCTCATCAAGACGATTCACCGACTCGACCGCCTCCGGTAGGGCCTCGTCCCCGAGATACACTACCCCGTCGAGGTCAAGCAAGAACGCGTCGAATTGTTCAGAAATCATACCGTCTTGTAGCACCATCAGCCACTTGTATCCTTTTGTCGGGGTGTATATGTAATTTAACTGAGTGGCTGATTTATAGCGTCATTAACGAAACGAACTCGCTGTTACTCTGCGTCTAGACAAAGCCGACCAGTTCAAATGTGGTTTCGTCACGTCTACCCAAACAAATCAATCGGACGGCTGATAGCATTTGCCGCCGTTGATCATTGATCACCCAATACAGTGAGTGTAAAACCAATGTCAGGGTCGCTTCTGTTCACTGATCTTGAGTATTATACTGCGATCACGCTGTACTCCGTTTTGACTGGGATAACGCGATAGCCGTGATCGTCACATGAATAAATCTAAGACAATCTGACAGCGATGGGGCCAGCTAAATTCGAACGAATCAGTTACAATTTGACGACGTCGCCGCTCTCCGCGGCTTTGTGAATTGCCCGGATGATTCGCATATCCTGGAGGCCGTGGCGGCCGTCCGGGCCAATGTCAGTACCAGTCAAAACACGGTCAGCGAAGTAATCGAACTCCTCCCGCATTTCGTCCTCCGCGTCAAAACTCTCGTGTTCGACAGTTACTGTCGTCTCGTTTCGGGACAGGTGGAGTTTTGCTTTCCCATGGAACGCTGGACGGAGTTCGATCTGTCCGTCCGTCCCAGTTATTTTCAGTTGCGTATCACTGTGAGCGTTCTGGCTATCAGTCGTGACCATTTTGATACCGTCTTCCAGCGCTAGCAAGGCCCCGGAGCGCTCATCAGGTACGTCGACGAAGGCCTCCCCATGAGAATCCATCTGTGACTGCACTGCCAGTGGTTCCCTGTCGAGCAGAAACCGAGTCGTGTTGATCGAGTAAATCCCCAAATCCATCACTGAGGTGCCATAACCTGAGAGTTCCGGATCGAGCCGCCACTGGTCCGTGTCCGGATTCATCTCGAGCAGCGGCTGACTATTGTTTCCGTATACGGATACTGGCTCACCGATGAATCCGTCTTCGATGAGTTCTTTTGCACGCCTAACAGCGGGGTCAGTCTGCATCCGGTAGGCAATCATCAACGGCACAGCGGCGTCCGCACAGACCTCAACCATTTTCTGAGCCCGTTCGACTGTTGCCTCCATCGGTTTCTCGCACAGGATCGCTTTGTCTAACTCTGCGGCTGTCTCGGCGTATTCCAGATGCAAGGCGTTCGGTGTCCCGATGTAGATGGCATCAAACCTGTCGGCTGCATCCCCGTCGTGGAACTCCTCGTAACTGATCCCGTGGTCCACACCGTTCTCGTCGGCGAGACGTTTCGCTTTCTCCGAAGAACTGCTGACGAGCGTTGTAACTTCACCCAGATCAGAATCCTGAATCGCGGGAAGTGCTAGGTCGATTGTCCACCAGCCAAGTCCTAACAGCGCGTATCGAACCGTTCCGTCCGTGGTGGTTTGCCAGTCACGCTCGTTATACGTATCAATCCAGTCTTTCATACAAATATGTTTTAAACCTTGACGCTAAAAACTTCGGTTTCTGAACACGCAAACACCATGCTGGTGGGTGGGGTGACGTCGCCGGAGTATGTCACTGTACTATGCTGTAATCTTGTTACTACTGGCTCTCTTCTTCAGCTATTGCTATTATACTCTTTCTCACTATGGAAAAAATAGAAAGATATTACTGCTCAAACGCACTCGTTCAAACAGTTAATACGGTATTATGTGGGTAGGTGTATCCTAATGGATATGAATCCGCCAGAATTACCCGCAAATTGTCCACTCTATGAAGGTATTATATAATCATAACTTAGAAATTAAGTTAGGCTGATATTTGTATGTACTATTTGAAACACTGCGAAGGTTTAAATCCCCTGGATTGGGGCTCTATTCAAACCCTGAGAATTGTTGGAGTGTCCTAGGTCCGTCTTTAGCAACTGATAGTGACGATTGACGGCCTCGTCTCCCATTATCTCATTAAGCACAACAGCTACGGCTGTCAATTACACATAAATATGCACTCTATATCCGACTGTAGCATAGCCGTAGTAAGCGCATATTCATGTTTTGGGAAGTCGATTGTAAACACATTGGAAAATCATACAGGGTGCCAAGCTGAATGAAAAATAATGCAAATCGAACATTAATCTCGGGAGGAACTGTTGTTACGCCGACCAGCGAAATTGAGAACGGGACAATAGTATTCTCTGATGGAAAAATAGTCTCGGTGGAAGCAGAATCTCATGACTCCCCGGACATTGATGCGACGGGGAAGTATGTCCTACCTGGATTGGTTGATCTTCACGGTGATGATATCGAACGGCACCTCTTTCCGAGAGCTGGTGAGCGCGTCAACACGACTGTCGCTCTGGACCGATGTGATATTGCCAATGCCAGCGCGGGAGTTACGACAAAGTATCATGCCATTGCGTTCGAAGACGTCCCAGATGATAACCGGAGTATCGAATTAGCCCGTCGCTTGGCCGAGCATATCCGGGATTTCAACTGCGAAACCGGCGCCAGGGTCGATAACAGACTCCATATGCGGTGTGAACTCACCAACGAAACGGCTGTCGACGCCGTCTCGCAAGAAATCCAATCAGGGGGAGATCTCGTCTCCCTTGTCTCACACATTCCCGGAACGGGCCAGTTCGCTGGCGAAAATACACTTACACAACGCTATAATCTTCCGGACGGGGTCTCAGAGTCAAGCCTTCAGACCCTCGAAACACGCCGCAATGGTGTCTCCGAAACAGAAGTAATCTCGCGCGCACGAGAGATTACAGAGCTAGCAAGCAATAGAAATATCCCAGTCGCCTCACACGACGATGAAACCGTTTCGAGCGTGGACAACGCCGCTGCTATCGGGGTAGACATAAGTGAGTATCCGCTCTCCCACCGTGTTGCGCAGCGTGCAACCGAGTTAAACTTGGCCGTTGCGATGGGTGCGCCGAATGTGGTTCGCGGTGGGAGTCTGTGGGACGGGCCCGATGCGTCTCAGGCAATCAAAGACGGTGTTGTCGACATTCTCTGTAGCGACTTTCGTCCGCAATCACTGCTTAGCTCTGTTTTCATCGAAAACGGTGACCCTCTCAAAGACCGGGTGTTACGTGTCTCTACTGCACCAGCTGCCGCTGCCGGCCTGTACGACCGTGGCCGATTGGAGTGTGGAGCAAGGGCCGATCTGATTATCGTCGATCCAGACCCGGTTCCATCGATAGCACGAACATATGTTGCCGGCGACGAAGTGTATCGCTCTGGATAGCCTACTCGTGACGCGTACTGTGTAAAAACTGCGCGCGGAACCAAACCGTTCTTATCGGGCTACTCGCTGTCCAGCTCTTCGCGCTCAACTGACCAGTGATACACCGAACATGCGCCTGCAACACCCACTACCAGGGAGAACAAACCTAAAACTATGCTCCCGGGAAGTGAGAAGGCGACAGAGGCGGCTAGGACCATCGCACCGAGCACCGTGACGGCCGCGTAATACTGATACCACTGTCGGCCCTCCGCCTCTTCTTCAGTGCGGTTGAGGTACTTTTCGAAGTCGTCAGCCTTCTCGGTAAGGGTTATATGCCCTCGGTCTTGGTTAAAATCGACGACACCGATGTCGTCCATCTTCGGGAGATGGCACTGGTACAGTCCTACATACACGCGCTTGCGCTCACTTGATGTCAACGCATCAGTTGTGGTCTCGTTCTCGATGGCCGCGACGTGTTCTGCGAGTTCTCCAAGAGAGACCTGTTCGCCTCGTTCTCGAAGAAAGTGGAGGACCTCTCTGCGGCGGCTATTTTTCAGTATTTCAAAAATAACGTCTAGAGATGCACCTGAGTCGTCCTGCTCCTGTGACGTCGCTTGGTCCGCACTGCTTTCTTTCCCTTTTGGCGATGGGACAGATTCGTCGCTTAGTTTATTATTCGGTTCTGCTTTCGTTTGTGCGGTGTCTTTGACTCCCATATTTACCCACTTCCTGTGTGCTGCGACATCGTCCACCCGTCTGGAATCGTGCTCACACAGCCCCCCGGCTGTATCGACGGAGCGTTACGCTGTCAGCCAGCATTTCAAATCAACATCACCTTGCCACTTAATACTTTGTTATGTAATCGATTAGATAATTTTCCTTTGATTACCGCCGGGGTAGTCAGTAGTTGTTTGGGTATTCCGGGAGTAACAGCGTTCTTTGAATCAATTTTCGGTGATCCATAATAAATGTCCGCGACAGTGTGTGTTGAGATACGCAAAATACGTAGACTTCCCGTAAAAACGCTGAGACGGCCCCCTGTTACGGTTACACGTTACTCACCTTCTCGAAATCGCCCAGGGTAAATCGTAGCGTATATCGGCCGTTTCTATCGGTCATGCAAGTAACGCAATCTTATCAGTGTCAATTGAACAGCTATCTGGACCGCAGAGAGGTCCCTGCAGGAACGCAGTCCCCGATAAGATGCCCTTCTGGGTTCCCGTCGGGAATTGGAGCCTTACGATCTCCACGGTATCTGTTGTTGATCGGTTGTCGCCTGATTGCCAAACACGTAGATGAAATGCGTGTTATTTGAATTGAGCGGAAGAACGATATTACTCACCACATACTCAGTATGCAGGGTACTCAACCGGAATCGTGTATGGCTACGAAGCGAGACCAAGAGACACGAGCGAAACAATTAACCACAGGCACATGGAATATCACTGTACACGAGTTTGTGTCCAAAGAAGGTAGCTGGTACACTCGTGCATACGAATAGATACGATGGCAGACTTTGATCAGTGGGACGAAGTGAGCTACGTAATCAGTTCACGGTATCGAGTCGAGACTCTCCGCCGGTTGTCAGAAGGCCCTGCGACACCGTCGTTAATTGCGGACGACAGGGAAATGAGCATTGCTCACGTATCGCGCGCCCTGCAGGAACTCCGTGAGTCGGAACTGGTCGACCTATTAGTTTCGGAAGATCGGAAGAAAGGCCGCGTGTACGACATCACTGAGAAGGGTGTCGATATTTGGGAAACAATCGAACGGAAGAACATGGCGTAACTGTCGCGTCTCGGCCGCGAACTGATAGGATTGCACAAGCGCGTGGACTTAGAACTATCTCTCTCCCTGTTTTCGATTCGAATTGAACTTGTAATTTGATGTGGGTATCTCGCGTATAACCTATTCCATTACACCAACTCCGGTATTAGATCACAAGATGGTGTGTTTTCCATAGATTCAGCTAACGGTAGTCGCATAATTGAGACGCCGACGAACGGTATCGACTCACTACGACTATGGCTGAAAGCTCCACTTTGGGGAACGTGTCTGGTGGTAAACGTCTGCTACCCATTCTGAAACCTACCTGTAGAAACCCGCTTTTCGATATTGAATGCAAAGAGTGTCTACCGGTGGGTATAGCAGCCGTAACAATAATGATTTGTAACATACCTGCGTACGCATGTTGTCCATAGGCTACGGAAAGTTACTGATTGGGTGCGTCGCTGGACTGTTACTCATTGGAGGTGCTACGTTAGGGCTTGGAATCGGTGGTTTCGCCGATGGACCGGCCGATACGGAGACCACTGTGAGCGAGGACGAACTGGAGATACGCACTGTGCAGTCTCCGACCGAAATTCGGCCGAATGAGCCGTTGCGTGTGGAACTTCAAATCACAAACGCGGGGTCGGAAACGACAACACAACAAGTAGCGCTACGATTGAACAGGGACGGACAGTCTCCTGAAACGGTAGCAACAAAACAAGTCAAGGTTTCGGCTGCAGAACCGGCGGACGTGACGTTCGCTGTCGAACCTGATCAAATCAGTCCCGGGGAATACACGTACGCCGTTGCCGTCGGTGAGTCATCGGCCCCGGAGTCAACTGGGAATGTGGCTGTCCTCACCCCGCCTACGTTTGTCCTCGCTGATACCACTGAAAACGCTACAATCGTCCGTGGAACCAACGCCTCCATCCGAGCAAACCTGACCAATGTCGGTGCATATCGTGGCGTCCAGACAGTGCAAATCGCTGTCGATGCAGACCAAAACGGCCAGTACTCCGATGCTGAAACGCTGAATGAGAGCGTCCACTCGCTTGCGGGCGGCCAGAGCCAGATGAGCACTGCCACGGTCCGAACTGCTGATCTGGAGCCTGGCGGATACCAATACAGGGTCGCCACCGAAAACACGACAACGACCGGAACACTCCACGTCCAGCAACCGGCGACGTTCCGTGTGCAGAATACGACTGCACCGGCCAACGTAACGAGGGGGGAAACTGCCAATGTCTCAGCAGTCGTCGAGAACGTTGGTGACGTGGACGGGCTCGACAACGTCACGCTCCGGAGTGATTCCATGAACACTACCTATTCGCGCACCGTTTCACTTGCTGCCAACGAAACGACAACGGTGTCTATTGATGTGAATACGACGAATTTGAGCCGCGGGACACACAACCATTCGCTTGGAACTGCTGACGACATAGATACCGTCTCGATGACGGTACAGGATAGTCATTTCGAGGTGTCGGATTTGGCTGGACCGAATGTCCTGTATGTCGGTGATACGGCTGTGTTCTCCGCGGACGTAACGAACACCGGTGAAACCACCGGAACTCAATCGATCCAGCATCGTATCGACAGCGATGACGATGATCGGCCGGAAGCCTATGGAGTCGACAGAAATGTCACGCTCGCACCCGGCGAGTCGACTCGCGTTCGGTTCGAGGTTGAATACACGGTAACCGACTCGACGGATTACCCCGTAGAACCACTGAGTCTGCAGACGTACGTCTATGGCGTCTACTCAAAAGACGCGCGTGCGTCAACAGCTATGTCGGTCAAGCCGTCATGGGCAAAAGACGGCGGGTCCAGCGGTTCCGGCGGAAGTACCAGTGTCTCTGATGGTGACCGCGCTTCGCTTGATGAAATAACCCAGGACAAGTACGGACTCTACTATGATGAGGTGAGCGGTGAAACGAAGCGCCAGATCGAAGAGATTCACGAACGCCAACCGTTCGCGGACGGCCTTGCAGCCGTAGAGGTGCGGACGCGTGAGGAAATCGCCCGGCAAGAGTACGGTGCCGATGTGAAACCTGGGGAGAAGTTTAATTTCACAGGACTAGAAATCGAAACCCAACAGAAGGTCGAAGCGGACTTCGATGCACAGTTCCAGACTGACTCCGGTGACCGAATCGAATCTTGGGACGAACTGGCCAACGACACGTACGGGAAGTCGTACGAGAACCTAACCGCTAGTCGCCAGGCGGACATCAGGACGACGTATCAGGATCAATTCGAATAACCACTCCCTCTAACAGTAGTAATCGCCGTACGTGGGCGCTTTTCCGAATCGGTCTAACGAGATATTTATCGATCCGACAGTCCACTGTATATGACCGCTAACCCTGGAAAGTAAGGAATAACAATAGACCGATTTGCCCAACATGGCGACAGAGAGGGCCCTATTGGTGGCCGGTGAGCGGCCCTACGACCTACCATGACTATCACTGAATCAGAGGTTGCTATTGGCGCGTGGGTCTGGCATGAAAGCCGACCCGGGATGAGTAGCTCCCTTTTCGGTAACTCTGTGCGTACCGTAGCGGACTCACTCCACTCACCAACAGGGGGGACATAGAGTGTATAAAGGCTCTACCGTCGGTGTCGTCGTTCCGGCACACAACGAAGAGGGGTTCATCGGTGAGGTCATCGACTCACTTCCGGAGTACGTCGATCAGGTGTTCGTTATCGACGACTGCTCGACAGATGGCACATGGACCGAAATCAAGGAATACGTGGATACTGAGGTGAAACCCGCAAGTGTGACCGGGGACTCCGCACAACAAATAGTTGTCGCCGACGGGGCCGGGACAATGGTATCTGAAAGCCAGACGTTTCTCGATAAGCGGATCGTCCCAGTCCGTCATCAGACTAACGGCGGTCGCGGGGCTGCCGTACAAACCGGATACGAGCTAGCGCTTATGAGCGGCATGGATACGGTTGCAGTCCTTGATGGCGACGGCCAGATGGACCCGAACATCCTTGATGAGATACTCGACCCAGTCGTTGAGGGGGATGCGGATTACGCGAAAGGCAACCGCCTCATATCGCGACGCCACTGTACTCAGATGTCCAACTGGCGGCTGTTCGGGAATGCGCTCCTCACGATGCTGACCAAGATCGCGAGCGGACACTGGCAAATGCGCGACCCACAGAACGGATACACCGCGATTTCCGCGACGGCGCTTGACCAGCTCTCGCTGAACGATCTGTTTGACGACTACGGATTTCTGAACGATATGCTAATTCACTTAGATGCGAATGGGATGACTGTTCAGGACGTACCGATGGAAGCACTCTACGGCGACGAGTCGAGCGGGATTCGATATGGCTCGTTCATTCCGAAGCTATCGATTCTGTTACTTCGTGGGTACGTCTGGCGGTTACAGCAAAAGTATCTCTCCCGAACAGAATCAGAGTGATCACTCCGAACGGTTGGATATCGTTCTTTGACACCACATTCGACACCGTCAATGACCGTTATGAAGTTTTTACTTATCATGGCGTAGGCGTGAGCGGAACTTATGGGCAGGTGGTCGGATACTTCGCCAGCGACTGTCGATTTGCTTGTTACCGTGGGGTACACAGCGGTTGTACTCTTCGCAACGCTGTCGTCTCTTGAAGGGGTGCTCCTCACGGCCATCGCGTTACCCTTCTTGCTGTTCGTCCCGGGCTATGCTGTAGTCGCGGCCCTTTTTCCAATTCGGAACCCGGAGGATGAACACCACCGGCTGATTACCACAGAACGGATGCTGTACTCGGTTGTAGCAAGTATCTGTTTGGCAATTATCGTCGGAGTCAATCTTGAGTTCACGCCCTGGCCGATTCGCCCGACTCCGGTTGTCACTGCCCTTGCTATCGTAACTGTTGTGGCAACCGGAATCGCGTGGTATCGGCGCTACAAAAGGACACAGACGGGCCTGAGCCAGACCTCGATGCCCTTCGGAAACTCACGAGCGGCCAGCGGTGGTTCCGATGGGGAGGGAGTCCAGCTGGGGACCGTAGTTGTCGGTGTGGCGATCCTCGTGACGTTTGCCAGCGTGGCGCTGGTCGCGGCTCAGCCACAGCGCGGCGAAGCGTACACAGAATTCGGGCTGCTGACCGAGAATGAGACAGGGGATCTGGAGGCAAGCGACTATCCGGAGCAGATCGCGTTGGGCGAGCCCGAACAGATGTACTTCACCGTCACGAATCACGAGATGGAGACAACCGAGTACGTCGTCGTCGTGCAGATGGCCAGAACCGCGCCGACAGGCGAGGTCATCGAGCGCATACGTCTCGATACTTACAGCAACCGGACAGCGGCTGGAGACCGCTGGCTGCAGCGTCACACGGTGACGCCGGTACTGGAGGGCGAGCGCCTGCGGTTGACGTATTTGTTGTACAGGGGAAGTCAGCCGGATCAACCCACAGCTGAGAACGCGTACCGCGAGGCTCACATTTGGGTCGACGTAACGTGAGCTAACAACGACAGGAGTCTGGGAGTAGGTTTTGGACAGTTCTGATGGATGGTATCGACTGCAGCTATAGTAACAATTGAAACGATGTACACACTGATCGCACTGCCGTCGTCCGATCAGGTGTGCATTGATTTTCAATGGCTACTATAGTCACGAGGGGGTGAGCGGCTCGGATCGTTTATCGACACTATCGGTGGTCTCCACCGATACGAAACTTCGAATAAACGCTTCGTACTGGTCGATCACAGCCGCCGGCGCGAAATCGTTCGCACGCTCGATCAGTACGTCGCTCGGGAGTGGCTCGTCGAGCGTTGTCCGGATGGCCGCTGCGAGTCCCTCGTCGTCATCGACATCGACGAGCGGGCCGTACTCACCATCTTTGAGGATCTCTGCCGGGCCGCTGGGACAATCGGTCGAGACGACCGGACATCCGCAGGCAAGGGCCTCGATGAGCACGGTCGGCAGTCCCTCGTGGACCGAAGACATCGCGAGGACGTCCGAACCCGCCATGTAGCCGTAAGGGTTGTCGACAAAGCCGGGAAACGAAACCGCGGCGTCGATACCTAACTCGGCCGCGAGGGTTTCGAGTTCGGCTCGCTTCGACCCGCGGCCGACAATAATCGCAAGCGTGTCCGGTCGAGCGGCATGGACCTGTTCGAAAGCGCGGAGGAACGATCCAAAGTTCTTCGCTCTCTCCAGGCGTCCGACACCGAGAACGACGTCAATGTTTGCCGATTCGATCCATGGATGATCCACCGGCTTCCCTGCCCGCTCTTGGACCTCATCGACAGGGATCGGATTGTGGAGGACAGACACCTTCTCGCGGTCGACACCGACGTGTTCCACGATGCTCTTAGCGACACCTTCTGAAACGGCGACGAACTGGTCCGACTGACCGGCGAGGCGACGCTGCAGCCACTGGACGAGTTTCTCTTTCGATTCCTCTTGCATCCCGAGCGTGTTGTGGATCGTCGAGATGGCGGTAGTGTCAGCGCCCGATAGAATCTGCGAAATCATGTGCATATCGTTGGCATACGTCATCTGTGAGAAGAGTATCTGGGGAGATCGTCGCCGCAGATATCGTACGAGAGCGGGAACGCTCGCACCGATTCCTATCCCTGGTATCCTCTGTGTTCCGAGGTCGACGACGTTTACGCTTCCGGCGACATCGGTCCGGAAATCCCCCTCGTTGTACGACACGACAAGGTCTACGTCATATCCGCGCTTAGAGAGCCCGTTCGCGACAGAAACTGTCACACGCTCGGCACCACCGACTGTCAGAGAGGGAACGAAGAATGCTATCGGTCCAGTGTTTTCCATTAGTTCACAGTCTGTGTGAAAGGGCTTGTTTATACTCACCCTACGCCGATTCTCGGGACACGTTTCTGACTTTCCTGCAATGCTTTGGTCGATTCGAATAGCTTAAATTGTTCATTCAGGCAGCGTAAGGGACAGAACTGCCCCGGGGACGTTCCACAGCGGACTGACAGACCCATATAGGCAGCGTTGGGCGGAAGATAGCCCGTCTGACTCGCCCGTGTAGGGAGGGTATAATTTTGAGCATCGATGTAGATTACGCGAACAATGTGTGGAATCTGTGGTCAGTATGTTCGATCTGGCTCTCCTGAAACCGACGTTCTTGAACGTATGAACGACTGCCAGTGTCACCGAGGTCCTGACGACGATGGGGTTTTCAGAGATGGAAGTGTTGGACTTGCACACCGCCGGCTCAGCATTATAGACCCCGAGAACGGGGGACAGCCGATCCACAACGAGGACGGTACCGTAACCGTCATCTTCAACGGAGAGATCTATAATTACGGGGCTCTCAAGGAACGACTCACGTCCGCAGGACATCGATTTACCACTCAAACCGACACCGAAGTACTGGTCCATCTCTATGAGGAAGAAGGTCCAAGTTTCGTCGACGAACTCGACGGAATGTTCGCGTTCGCTCTGTGGGACAGTGAGCGAGAACGTCTATTACTGGCCCGTGACCCGATGGGTATCAAACCTCTCGTTCTCGCCGAAACGGACGACAAACTCGCGTTCGCCTCCGAGCTCCCATCGCTGTTCGAGAGCGACATTGACCTCGGCGGCATAGATCGGGACGCACTGGCTCAGTACTTCGCATTCGGATATATTCCGGCACCGAAAACGGCCTTCCGTAACGTCTCGAAGGTCAGACCCGGCGAGCGGATACTCATATCGGACGACGGTATCGACCGTGACAAATACCACGAGCCATCGATCACGCCTCGTGATCCCGACATTGATACCGCTGCCTCTCACCTACGCTCGCTCGTCGAATCGGCGGTCGAAAAACGCCTGATGGCCGACGTTGACCTCGGAGCGTTCCTCAGCGGGGGGATCGATTCGACGATAATCGTCGGGACGATGGCACAGTTACTCGATGATCCCGTGAAGACGTTTACCGTCGGTTTCAATCAGGATCGATTCGACGAATCCTGGGCGGCACGAGAAGTGGCGTCTTTCCACGATACCGACCATCACGAGATCACACTCACAGCGAATGACGTACGCGAGTCCGTACCGGACGTACTGAATAAATTGGGGGAGCCCTTCGCCGACCCGGCACTGATGCCGAGTTACGCTGTGTCTCGAGCCACGAGAAATAACGTCAAGGTCGCACTCTCTGGTGACGGTGCTGACGAACTGTTCGCCGGCTACGATAAGTACCGAGTCGAGTCCCTGTCAAAGTACTATCGAGCGCTTCCGGCCCAGATACGGAAATACGCCGTCGAGCCGGCTGTGAATGCACTACCCGCCTCACGAGGGACTGCGGTCGGCGACGCCGTTTACAAAGGACAGTGGTTCATAAATCGGAGCGGAGAACGATCAGTTCCGGAGCGTCACTTCGATTTAATGCGTGTCTCCGATGACCAAGCTATCCAGTCCGTGACGAACGTTGACCCAATCGAAGCTGGGCAGACCGCCCTCCGGACACAGCACGCCGCGATATCCCCAGAACTGGCCGATAGAGAGAGCTTGGCACGGATACAGGCTGTCGATACCCGCTTATCGCTCCCAGATCAGATGCTCACGAAAGTCGACCAGGCCAGTATGTACAACTCACTCGAGGTACGCGTTCCGTTCCTCGATACTGATGTCGTTGAGTACGCACTCAGTCTCCCAACAGACCACAAACTAACTGGCCGCGATCGAAAACGTGTGCTGAAACGAGCCTTCGATGATGTACTGCCGGAGTCTATCTTACAGCGAAACAAACACGGGTTCGATATGCCGATCGGTGAGTGGTTTAAACACGAGCTTGCTGACGAGTTCGTCTCGATGGTCCGTGCTACTGATCTGGGGATTCTCGATACCGCGGCGATTTTAGAACTATTCGATGAACACCTCGATGGAAACCACGATCACTCGCGGTTCCTCTGGACCGTCTACGTCTTCAAGCACTGGGCTGTGCGTATGCAAGAGCAGGGGGTCCTCGAATAGGAATACGGTAGCAGGATTTAGTGTGACTACATACCACCATCTGGTGTCTTGTACTGGCTATAGAGGCCTATTACTCAAAAAATCGGACTATTAACTATACCCCTCTACCTGTAAGAGTCGGGCGAAATAAATGCACATACTCCGGGTCGCCCAAGACATCTTCCCTGAAACTGTCGGTGGTGCGCCATATCACATACATGCTCTGAGCCGTGATCAGGCTGCGATGGGGCACGAGGTCACCGTCTTGACTGTCTCGGAAGAGGTGGAAGAGCGAGAGGTTACCGATCAAGACGGGTATACGTTGATCAAACAACCGCCGAAGCTAGAGCTCCTCGGGAATCAGATCTTCGCCAACACCGTCGGTGATCTACGTGGTCTGGAAGACTTCGACGTGGTTCACACCCACTCTCACCTGTTCTTCTCGAGTAACGTGGCCGCGCTGTACTGCCGAATGGCCAACATCCCGATTGCAATCACATGTCACGGCCTCAACTCACAACGAGGTCCGTTCTGGTTCTCGCGTGCACACCTTCGTACGCTGGGTAAGTGGACGTATGACTCGGCCGACGTCACGCTTTGCTACACCGATGTCGAGCAATCCAAACTTCGTGACCTCGGTGTCGACGCTGACATCGCGGTTGTAAACAACGGGATCGATACCAACCGCTTCTCCCCTGCTGGACAGACCCATCCCGATATCGCGAGCCAGGGCGGCCAGGCAATCGTGTTTGTCGGCCGCTTAGTCGACGGAAAGCGACCTCAGGACGTGTTAGCTGCATTCGATACGGTACGAGAGCGCTGTCCGGACGCATCGCTGTTCTTCTGTGGCGACGGCCCGCTTCGAGACAGTCTCGAATCGACGGTCGCTGACGAGGGACTTACAGATGCTGTAGAATTCCTGGGGCGGGTCCCCTATCAGAAAATGCCCTCGGTGTTCAGAGCAGCGGACCTGTTCGTCCTTCCGAGTCGGACTGAAGGCTTTCCACGGACAGTTATCGAAGCTTTAGCCTGTGAAACACCAGTTGTTGCCAGCGATCTCGAACAGACCTCGAAAATAGTCAACCAAACGGGAGAGACAGTCCAAGTTGGCAACGTCGAGGGATTCGCGACGGCGATTTCTGATTTGCTCAGCGATCAGCGCGGCCTCTCAGAACTGGGAAAACACGGCCGAGCAATCGTCACGACGCGTTACAACTGGGAAGAGACAGTGCAAGAGACAACGGAAATACTGGGCCAAGTGGCTGAAATCGGTGACTCCGTGATTCGAGACAAGACGGAATCGACCAGCAGTCCCACACCTGTGGTCAAGGACGAGATCTGAACGAATGGCGAATCGAGCCTCGACTGATTCCGGTTGCACAGTTCCATACCACTGTCGCGTCTTCGTGGCCCAATCGATATTGCGGTTCAGGTGGTCTATTGAAGCTGGTCGAGGCCTGACTTTGGTGAGGGCGTGTATCCACTGCGCGTTAGTCGCTGATTACTTAATATCTACCGTATGCAAGGCAGGGAAAGACGTGGACCTCACACTGCATCGCGAGCCAGAAGGGTAATAAATGAGTCACGAGACAAATCTCGACCGGGAGTCGTTCGACAGCTTCGAGTTCGCCAACCGTGACATACAGGAATATCTGGTCATACTCCTAGCCGGTATCCTTATCCTCGAGAGTGCGCTCTTCCTGTCCATTCAACCGGTAACCGGATATGAAACTTCGCTGGCAGATGGACTGTCCCAGCTGTTCTGGTTCACTTTCTATTCGGTCATGATCGGTGGAATATTGACGCTGATAGCAGCGGCTATTACGCAAACGAGGTACTGGCGACATGGTCTTGGCCTCGTCCTTTCAAACTACGCGCTGTACTTCTTCCTCCCAAAAGCTCGCGGCTATCGGTTTTACGGACAAGGAACGGCAGATGCACTGCAACACTTCGGCGATGTTAGGGCGATTCTCGAAACGGGAACACTTCCCGGAATCTGGTATCCAGGTGAACATGTGCTGATGGCCGAGATGGCGATGCTAGGTGTCCCGATTGACGCGATGCCATACTTGGTAGCGTTGTTGTTTACGACGCTTCAGATAATCGGAATCGGAGTCCTTGTGAAGACGCTCTCGGGTAAACGGGGAAGTCTCGCGGCCGGATTAGCAGCCGGTAGCACTCTCATTTATACGACCTTCCATCTCTCAAACCACCCGGCGATGAACTCATTCATGGTCGTTCCGGTCCTGCTCACGCTCACAGAACTGTACCGACGGAGTAACGACAACGAGTACCTGCTCTTGATTCTCCTGGTTGGCCTGTTCATCATCTACTCACACCCGATGACAACCCTGTTTATGCTAGGTATATTACTGTTAACCTCGGTGTATTCCGGGCTGTTCGGACGGCTTTCCCTATCGTCCACTCCGCAACTCAGTCCGCGGCTTGGTGTGGCCTTTCTTCCGCTCCTATTCGCCTGGCTCACCAATTTCGGTCAGACACGCCAGGCCATAATAAAAGTCGTTGCGGCACAGGATGATATGAACCCAGCAGCCAGAGAGGTACAGCGAGCCGGCTCAGTCCAGTTTTCACCTCTACAGCTCGCCGAGAAATTCATCACTCTGTACGGCTCGACCACAATTTACTTCACTATCGCCGGGACGTTCGTCCTTTTGACCCTATACTGGTTTCTCTCCGAACGGATGCGGTACGACTGGGGCTTCGGTTCGGTTCACTTCGTTGCAGGACTGGGTATCGCAGCGATCTTCCTCCTTAGCAATCTCATCGTGAAAGGCATAATAAGAGTAAACAGATACGCACTCCTGTTCGCTGCAGTCCTCGTGGGGATGGCACTCATCCATAGCGCCACCAAGCGCAACTCGGTAACCACCGTTGCTTTGACCGTACTCGTACTCCTAGGTGCCTGTCTCGCTGCAAGTGCTGCCTACGAGCCAAACCGTCACATGACCTACGCAGAGTACGATGGGTCTCAATTCATGGCAGCGAATATTGACGAAGGGGTTCCGGTCCATGCAATGGATACGTCACATAAGATGGAAGCGTTCGTCTTAGGCACAAACCATCCCCGCTACTACCCACAGAGTTTCGGTATGAACAATAACTTGCCTCGGAACCTCGGCTATTTCAGCCAGGATGTTATCGCCTCTGATACGTTTGGCCGAAGTTACGTTGTCACGAAGACACACGATGTCAAACAGCACACTGCCTCGTATTATACAAAAGACCAACAGGAATATCTATTCCGATACGGTGAAGACAGTCTGGCGAGAATGCACAACGATCCAACGGCAAACAAGGTTTATACCAACGGTGGGTTCACTGGGTGGTCCGTAGCGCCCCAAAATTAGCCAGCAGAGCCACGCATAGCCAGACACTAACTTTAGATGCCGCAAACCACCACCAGCCATATGCCAAATCCGCTCGTCAGCGTTGTCCTCCCGACATACAAACGACCGGACAGACTTCGGAGTGCAGCACGGAGTGTCGCAGAGCAGACGTACCCAAACATCGAACTCATCGTCATCGACGATCACTCCCCGCAGCCGGCAGCCGATACACTTGCCGGAGAGCCGCTACGAGGTATCGAAGTCAACTGTGTCCGTCACCAAGAGAACAGAGGAGCGAACCAGGCAAGGAACACGGGCATTGAGCGGGCAGAAGGCGAGTACATCGCGTTGTTAGATGACGACGACGCCTGGGACTCCGAAAAGATTGCTCGACAGGTTACTGAGATGGCAGAGAGCGCTGACAGCGTCGGCGTAGTCTACACTGGCTGTGAGTACGATTACGGGGACTACACACGGGACGTTATCTTCACGGCGGAAGGGGATGTTACCAAAGACCTCCTTCTGGGGGAGTCGTTCGGTGAATTCTCGACACTGATGGTTTCGGCTGATATCATCCCACAGGCCGGGCTCCCTGACGACCGGTTTCCCAGCTGGCAAGATAGAGAGTGGCTGATACGACTCTCGCTACATAGCGAGTTTCGCGTGATCCCCGAAGTACTGACATATCGGAACTGTCCCGAGGGAGCGGACCGAATCAGCAATAACTACGCTGAGAAGCGGGATATCTCCTACCCATTAATGGTAGAGAAACACCGAGAACTCGCTGCAGGGTACGGACGTCGGTACGAACGGGCCTTCCTCGCGTCACTGCTGTTCATTCTTGGACAAGAAGCGTTACGTTCCAAAGCATACTCTGATGCGAGAACGCAACTACTTAAGTCAGTGTATTATTGGCCGTTTCGAACCGACAGGTGGCTGTTTGCACTCGCTGCGCTTGGGGGCAGATTTAGCTACAAGCCGGCGAAAAACGCCATGAAGACCCTCAACTCGATTAAAACTGAAACAATTACGAAATGAGATGTTTTCGGTAGATATCCCGTCCCGTCACCGGGTACTGTTTTTTATGTGCTGTTTCATACCTCGTAGGTGTGTCTTTACTATATTGTTGTAGTAGCCACCCTCTGGTAGCATGGAGATCGACGTAGAGAACGTCCTCATATACGTTGACGACGCTGTCAGATATAACGCAATTAACGATGATCTCGCGGAACTCGGGCAGACCCACAAGACGATTGCAGCATCAACACACACGCCCACGTCGTTCGGGAGTTTGTTGACCGGGCTGTTACCACCGAACAGCAACATCCACAGCTTCAAGCATTCTGTCCCTGCGAACGTCCGCTCAGTATTCGATATTGAGAGTCACGAGGTTTCGATAGCTGCTCAGGGCGGCATGAACCACAGTATTGCGGAGATGTTTGCTAATCCCCCACGGAAACCGATTGACGATGTCGAGCCACCATTCGTCCACGTTGCGCGCCGGCCCGGTGGCCACGCGCCGTACGACGGATTCGACTGGGACGACTACGAATATCGCAACGAGACCGCTCTCGAATATCTCTGGCGCGTATCGTCGGACCCGGAAACGGCGAGAAAAGACTACTACAATGGTGTAGACCGCTCGTTCGAAGAGTTCAAGCGCGTCCTCCAGACGCTTGAACGCAGAGGCCTTCGGGAAGATACCCTCGTCATCTATACCAGTGACCACGGTGAGGTCCTCGGAGAGTACGGGTACTTCGGACACACACACCTCGCGACGCCTGAGGTCGTATACGTTCCGACGTCGTTCATTCATCCGGAGCTGGACT
The DNA here is from genome assembly GCF_001647155.1 of Haloarcula sp. K1. Classification (NCBI taxonomy): domain Archaea; kingdom Methanobacteriati; phylum Methanobacteriota; class Halobacteria; order Halobacteriales; family Haloarculaceae; genus Haloarcula; species Haloarcula sp. K1. The sequence goes on along the minus strand of NZ_LRHL01000045.1, from coordinate 204,979 downwards.
CCTCCGGCGAGAACGGGCTCTTACACCATGTGGACATCTTACCGACGGTCGCCAGTGCGATGTCCTCGCGACCTGATTTCGGTAGGGTGGATGGGAACGCAGAGGGAGAGGGTCGGGCGACCGGCTATACGCACCTGAACCACATTCGATACGGCTCGTTACCGGGACCCGCCGAGACGTTCGTCAGTCTCACTGGCGGGTTTGAGCGGACAATCAGGAGCCTCTGGGACGAACACGGTGGCCACACGTTCGTGGACGGACACAAAACGACATCATCGATTGTCTTTCTGGCGTTGCTACTGCAGAAGCCCTTCGGTCGACAGGTCTTGCACAACAGGAAGCTTCGAGATTCATACTGTCGGTTCCTGCCGGGACATCAGGCGTATGGGGCCCCGCAGTTTACTGAGGACGAAGCGCGGGCGGAGATTGCGGATATCCTCTCCGGGGAGAGTGAGGAGACAGTACGCGACATCGACGAGGAGACGACAGAACAGCTCGAAAACATGGGTTACCTTTGAGCATGACCGTTCCCGTGAACACGGAGTCCACACCTCATCTTACAAATAGCAGACAGCCCTATGGAGTGATTCAAGAATGACAGCGGAGCGGAAGACTCTCTGGTACTTTATCGGTGCACTTGTCGTCGGTGGTGCCGAGCGCACACTCATCGACCTGGCGAACGAAGTCAACGGCGAGGAGTACGACGTCACCATCTGGACAATATTCTCTACGAACCCGCTCGAAACAGAACTCTCACCGGAGGTCACCGTTCGGTCGCTTACGGACGCTGGTCGTGTTGCGAACGGGGCGATAGAGGGCGTCGAAAGCCCGCTCGTCTATCTGCTCGCCCCGCTCAAGTTCTGTCTTACCGCCCGCCGTGAACAGCCCGATCTCATACAGTCGTTCCTTTTTTACGACAACGTAATTGCCAGGCTCGCCGGCGTGTTCTGTTCTGCAACCATTATTACCGGCATTCGTGAAGTACCTAACGAGGAACCGTTCGTACGCCGCGTTATCGATCGGATGACGATCTCACTCTCGGATGTGATCGTTTCGAACTCCACAGCGGGCCGGGACTACGCTGTTAAACGCGGTGCAGAGGAAGAAAACGTGGCGGTGGTCTACAATGGCCGGAACATCGAACAGTACCGAACGACAGACTCGGCGGAGCTGCGATCAGAGCTAGACATCCCGACGGGGGCCACTGTAGTCGGCACCGTCGGTCGTCTCGTCGAGCGGAAAGGCCACTTCGATCTGCTCGATGCGTGGCCGACTATCGTCTCCGAGATACCCGATGCACATCTCGTATTCGTCGGTGATGGTGCCGATCGGGAGCGGCTGACGGAACGGGTCGACTCACTCGGATGTGCTGATTCGGTTCATTTCCTCGGAACGCGACAGGATGTCCCAGCGCTTCTCGGTGCGATGGATGTCTTCGCCTTCCCATCTCATTACGAGGGGCTCCCAGGTGCAGTGATCGAAGCGATGGCCGCGGAGCTTCCGATCGTCGCGACACCTGTGGATGGTACTAGCGATCTGTTGGAGAATTACCGGACGGGGTTGTTCGTCGACGTGCAGGCACCCGACGAAATTGCGTGGGCCACCATCCGTCTACATCAGCACCAGCCACTCGCTGAAACGCTTGGAACCGCCGCAGGACAGCGGGCGGCAAGCGAGTTTACGATCGAATCGATGGTGGACGGGTTCGAGCGATTGTATCAGGAAATCGAGACAGAGCCCGAAGAGACCCCCTACGTACAGCCGCTGACCGGGTAACGGCTCCCCCGCAAGCTTACCGGGAGAGTAACAACAGTATATTTTACTTGGTTTGTGTAAATTGACAGATATGGCTGAAGAGACGCCGAATCATAGCTACCAGCGTCCGGATCGCGGAACACAGGATTGGCATATCCCGTTGAACGAGAATTTCTCTCGTATCGATACTGAGGTCGAGATCAAGGATGCTGCCGAAAATCTGGATCAGTATCAACCAAAAGAGGGGGCCAAGTTCCTCGCGACAGATTCGCGACGTATCTTTATGGGAAACGGAGAAGAGTGGCTGGAGTTCGGAAGCACGGCAGGCCGCGCACGTTCCGTCTCGCTTGGTGAGACCAGTGAGAGAGCCACGGTAATGAGTGACGGAACGTTCATCGCCCAACCAGGACAACTACAGGACGTTATCGATACCGCATCTACTGGATCTGAGTTCGGACAGGCTCCTGCACAGACAGTCAAGATGGTCTCCGGTGAGACGTACGAAGTATCCGAGACTGTCCGGCTCAAGAGAGGTGTTAGACTGGAGTGTAATGGGGCTAGAGTCGTCCCGACTGGCGATTTTGATGTTTTCGAACTCGTCCGTGATACCGTTCTGCTTGACCCGTTTGTCGATACTCGCGGCAAAAACTGGAGTTCGACACAGATTGTTATTGGTCCCGAAGACGCACAGAAGTTAGATACGGCCAACCGCGCCTGGGTAAAGGACGCGTATCTCCTCGGAGACACAGGCAAGGGTATCGGCATTCAGTTCCGTGGCGGCTCGAAACCCTGCTCGATGCAGGTCGCCAATGGGACTCTCGACGGGTTTGATCGAGCAGTAGATTTCTACGCTGCCGGGGAGAACCGCGATCCGCAAGGCGACTGGTCGAACGGAAATCAGTTCTGGGGGCGGATACAGGACTTCCGGATCGGGATTAGTATGCGGTCGGACGGTGCGGAGGTGAGCGGGAATACCGTCCGCGTACAGACTCAGCCTGACCCAGAAGTAAGTGAATGGCTCTGGAAAATGAAGGACGACCCCCGAGAGTCTCGCGGTGATAACAAATTCGTGATGAAAGGCAATACGGTAATGGCTTATCCGTGGGACGTATCGTCATTCAAGCAGAACAACTCATATTATTCAGAGAGTGATCGAGATGCGCCATTCTGGTTTATCGGACGTGGTCGTCGGTACGGAAATTCACTCGTGGATCTGAGCGGGGTACGAGGAAACCAGTACGTACTCAACGATTCAGATACGCCCGACCGAAACGGCATCTTCACTGCACACGGTGGCTTCGTCGTTGGTACAACAGAGTTTGAGACAAATCCGGCATATCAGCGAAACGATAGCCGACATTGGCACCCGCAGTCGCGCAATGCGGAGTAGATAGTTACTCCCACGCTATTATCGCCTAAGGACCGCTCAGATCTTAGTTCTTTGAGTCTTCGTGCCACATACGACTTTCGCTATTCCGCTGGTACGCAGGCGGGTGTGAGAACTGCCTGGTGCCGGTGACTTCGCCACCATGATAGGTGAAAATCCCGTTCCGATCTGGGTAATCCGAATTGTTAACGATATACTGGTTTCCGAGCTTTCCGGACTGGTCAACGAGTGAATTACCGTAGTTTATTCCCTCGCCGATATACCACACCGGCGGCTTACGGTCGCTACTCTCAGCGAAGGGATTATTGTCCATATAATTGTTGTTGTCCCACGGATACACCATCATGGTGTTCCCAGACTTCCGGTACATATTGTCGTCTCGGTCGCTTTCGGATCGGGGGTCGTCCTCCATGTACCAGAGCCATTCGCTCACGTCGTTGTCAGGCTGGACCATCAACTTGAAGACGTTCCCGGAGACTTCGGCGCCCTCAGAGCGCTGGTTGACGCCAACACGGAAGGCTTCCAGTGAGCCGTAGAATTGGTTCCCGTTCGACCAGTCGCCCTGTCCGCTGTAATCGTCACCGCTGGCATAGAGGTCGATCGCGATATCGAATCCGTGTATTGTTCCGCTGGCGACCTGCATCGAGCAGGGTTTCGAGCCGCCCAAGAACTGGAGTCCGATGCCCTCTCCGGGGGTTCCCCAGAGATAGGCATTTTCGACGGTTGCGCGGTTCGCCAGTTCGATTTTGTCTGCGTCCGGTGCGCCGACGACGACCTGCGTCGAATTCCAATTGACCGATCGGGTGTCAATGAACGGGTCGATGAGTTGCGTCCCGCGGTACATCTCGATGACGTTGAAGTCACCTTCCGGAATGATCCGAGCGCCGTTACATTCGAGTCGGATGTTCCGTTTCAGTTTGATAGTATCCGACGGGAAGTAGTTCTCTCCGGAGACGAGCTTTACAGTTCGGCTCGGTCCCTGTGCCCATGTGTGTGACTTGGACGCTTGATCGATCACGGACTGTACTTCGCCCGGCGGTGCGATGAGCGAACCGTCGTCGGCCTCGGAAACTGAGTCGTCGGACGCACTGAGGCTCCCGACGCGGTTCCAGTTGCTGCCGTCGCCAATGTATACCGTGCCGGTATCGGTCGCTAGGAACTTCGACCCTGTCTTCGGTTCGTACTGGCTGATGTTGGACTCAGCGTCCCGGAGCTCGACGTGGCTGTCGAGCTTTTCGAAGTTTTCGTTAAGTGGTACGTGCCAATCGAGCGTGCCCTCCGCGGGTGTGTTGTATCGTTCTGCCATTGTTCTGTTGTATTACTGGGTACCCCCGTACCCACCCATTCCGTAGCCGTCGCTGCCGAAGTTGTCAGTGCTTGACTCCGTCATGATCTCAGTTTCGGTCGCTGTCTCGGTTTCTGTCGGCGTCTCCGTTTCGGTCGATGTCTGTGTCGCCGTCTCAGTTTCAGTCGATGTTTCCGTCTCGGCCGCTTCGCGGAATTCGAACCAGTTGAAATCAATGCCGGAGCCAACTGCTTTCACCTGAATGACGTGCTCGCCACCATCCTGGACCGTTACGTCAGGAAGCGTTGCCGTTTCCCAAGTCGTCCAGCCGCCGGTGTTCGGTACATCCACTGTCCCGAGTTGCTCGCCGTCGAGGCTAAACTGCAGTTGCCTGTTGTCTCGTGTCGTCGCGACGCGAACGTCGATGTCGTATGTTCCGGCCGGCACCTCCGCGGTGTATTCGAGCCATTCGCCGTCCTCGAAATACCCAACGTTGTACTTCCCGGAATTGTCCTGCGTTTCCCGGATATCGACGTCGGAGTCCCGATAACCGAGATCGTACTCACTGCCGGCAGTAGTGTCGTGATACGACACGCCCTCGCCGCCCAGGTCGAATGCTTGTGACTGTATCCTGCCGGGAAGCGTCGGGGCGCCGTCGAACGGCTGATTCCCGGCGACCTCGAACTCGGCCCAGTTGAAATCGATGCCGGACCCGATAGCTTCGACCCGGAGCACTTGCTGTCCATCGGCATCAATGGTCACGTCCTCAGCTACTGCCGTCTCCCAGGTCGTCCAGCCGCCGGTGTTCGGCACGTCTACCGTTCCAAGTTCTCGGTCGCCCAAGTGGAACCGGAGCTGTCTGTCGTCCTGTGTCGTGGCGACACGGACTTTTAGATCATACTGGCCTGGCGAAACATCAGCCGAGTATTCGAGCCATTCGCCGTCTTCGAAGTAACCGATGTTGTACTCCCCAGAGTCGTCTTGGGTCTGCCGGATGTCGACATCGGTGTCACGGTAACTGGTGTCGTATTCGTTCCCAGCGGTCGTATCGGAGTACGATACTCCTTCGCCACCCGTGTCGTAGTTTTGTGCCTCGATGCGCCCGGGAATCGTTGCTAGAGTCCCATTGTACGGTTTCTGCGCATCGACTCTATCGAATTCGAGCCAATTGAATTCTACACCGGAATCCAGTGCTTCGACGCGAAGCGTCGATTGCTGCTCGGACTCGATTTCGATGTCTTCTACTGTGACTGTCTCCCACGAGGTCCAGTCGCCCGTATTAGGGACAGTGACCCTTGTGAGGGTCCGATCTCCAAGAGACAGTTCGAGTCGCCCATCAGAGAGTGCTGACGCCACTCGGACTCTAATATCGTACGTTCCCGGCGAGACATCGGTTGTGTATTCGAGCCACTCTCCGGCCTGAAAGTAGCCGATATTGTACTTTCCTGACTCGTCCTCTGTTGGTCGGATATCAACGTCAGTATCTCGGTTAGCGGAACCGTAGATATTTCCGCTAGACGTGTCGTGATACGCCTCGCCTTCGCCACCGATGTCGAAGTTCTGGGCCTGAATACGCCCGGGAATTGTCCTGACTGTCCCTTCATACGGTGATTGAGACTGCGTCGTACTATCCGTCGAAATGGTGAGTGAGTAATCGCCACCGCTCCGACTGACGTCCATGACTTGCAGGTAGTGTGTGCCGCCGGCCGAGAGAGATTCCGGCAGATACACCGGGACATCTGAACTCGCGTACGCTTGGGAGAGTAATTCACCGTCGGGATTGAACAGCCCGACCGCAGCAGCACCTGTGTCTGACCCCGGCGTGAATTTAACCGCTACATTTTCGCTGTCGGGCCTGAACGCAAAGAGATCAGAGGAGCTTGGAGACAGTGTTGTTGAGAGCGGAGAATCGATGCTGAGGCTGCTGACCGAACTTGCTATACTGGTGTCTCCGGCCACCTTCGAAACATCGACTGCGCTGAGTTGTGTTGTAACTGCAGGCTCACCACCGTATCCGAATTTTGCTGCCGATCCTCCCGCGGTAGGATCACCTTTACCGGCACATCCTGCCAAGGACGCAGCGGCAACACCTACTAATTTCATGCACGTGCGGCGGTCTATGACGGTTGTTCCCGTCGTACTACTTTTATCTCGCGACACCTCACCACTGTCGTGCGAGCGATTCTGTTCTTCGTTGGTCACACTCCGGTAATCCCTATTTACTATTTTATTCGTTGTTACCGGTTGGGTCTTGTTTGCATAACTTGCTGACCATGCGATACTTTCTTGCATACCACGTTTAAAGCAAATATTATAATCGAAAATGGCAGTTGAGAAACTAATACTCGTTTAGTATAGTCGAATTACGGTATCTTTGTAATGTTAGGGAGGTACTACCATCTGATATCACTCCACTTCGTGACCAGCAGATCCGCTCGATCTGAAAGTCAATCGGCCTATGTCACCGAGTCCTGTTTCAGAGACCACGATCCCGTCGCTCAAATTCTCTTGTGGTGGCAAGATGTTCAAGCCGTTTGCGAGTAATTTCGTGGTCTCTATCAGTCCTGTCCGATTTACATGCTATTCTCAGCAGTGAGTCCAAGATGGCTGTCACTCCCGTCTTTAGCTGTGAACCATTACAGCCTCTCGGAGTATATTCGGTTCAGCAGCCGTACTATTGGACTGTTAATATGATGCGGATTGACTTTTGTGACCACTTCGTGCAATACTTGGGTATCCGGGATTTTCGATTGCGATGAATTCACTCGAAAACAAACCTTGTTGCTGGATCTAACGCAGCAGTGTATTCAAAGGCGATATTCTCTGGGAACATGCGTCCCACGCTCTACGCGATATTTCTGAATGAGGCTCTACTTTGGAGCGGTCTATCTCATTCCGCGGTCGGGTCCTCGACTCCGACTCGACACCGGCGTTGTAGGGACTCCTTCTCGTTTGCTAGGCACGACAGCGAAATGATGCTGTTAGCGTTCAGGAGAGATGTCTGAAACGAAATGTGGTCGCCCACTGCAATCCCGCTGTAGAGCGTTCTAGACGTCTGATATTCTATCGTCCCGGTCCGACCGAACACTTTGGGACTGTCGTTGTGGTGGTTTACTGTGACGTGGAACCGTATCGAGTCGTACCTTTCCCGCAGGGAGGTTGCAACCTCAGGTGATATCTCTGCTGGTGACTGCCCAAGCTGTCCCTCGTGTTCGGATGAAACAGTTGTCCCGTCATCGTCAGTGACGGTGATCTCAGTCGTCTCCCCCTCGGCGATGCCGACGAACCGCTTTTGAACTATCTCACCTTGATTCACGAGCAGCAGCTGATCTAACCACCGCCCGACCTGTAAGAACGGGACGACGCCAGCAAGCACTGTTCGTCGCTTCATCGCGCTGTGCTCCTCTTTTCGCCGGATCGATTGATTTGGATTGTCTGTCTCATTTTGATCACGCCAACGCATCGAATATTGATTCGAGGTTCTGCTTGACTTCCCAATTGAAACTAAACATGAGCGCCAGGGCCAGGGCCACATAGACTCCAATACCAACGAGGACCAACAGGATAAACTCCAACACCGGCCCAGTGAGAGTCACCGTCTGATAGACGTAGGTCACTGCGGCTGCCATCCCAAGACTCGCCACCAGGGGATACGATACCTCCCTGAAAACTCGAACTGGAGACACATTGATGGTCCGGGCGATAAGATAGGTGTCAATCGGCATCATCGGGAAAATGTAAATACCCGTAATGAGAGCTGCAGTGCCTTCGATTCCATACATCATCGTGACCGGATAGATGAATACAGCAATGAGGGCCACACGTACAGCAGAGAGTTTAGCAATATAGTCCGGTCGCCCAACTGCTTTCCAGACCGGTCCCATCGTCGCACCCATCGAACGCAGCAGTCCGTAGATAGCCAACAACTGCATCACTGGTATCATCGGCTGCCACTCGGGGGTAAAAAACGCCTCGACAAACGCGGGTGCGACTGCCGCGATACCCATTGCCGCTGGGAACGAAGCCAATGTGGTCATTCTGAGCGTCTGGAAGTATCCGGACCGCAGCTTCTCGACGTCGTTCTGCACTTTCGAATACGCCGAGAACGTCACACTGGAGATTGTCTGTGTGATTTCGGTCGCCGGCGCGTTCGAGAGCCGGTAGGCGAGCTGGTAAAATCCCAGTGCACTTGCCATGAGCGCCCAGCCGACAAACGCGTCGTCTCCTCTACTGTACAGGAAATACAGGATTGAATTGGCCGTAACCCACTTTCCGAAACTGTAGCGCTTCTTCGCCACATCGATATCGAACGAAGGCCACGGACGGTACCCGTCCGCCAGATACGAGACGAGGAACCGGGCGGCGTCGCCGGCGATGTATCCGATTGCCAGTGCATAGACAGTTGGGTCATACAGAGCTATGCCTACGGTGACGACGAAGTATGCCACCGCGCCGCTGACCCTATACACGAACTCTTTGTGGAAATCTAGACTCTTCTGGAAATAGACGACAGCAGGGTTTCGTAACCCAACAATAAACGGTGAGAGGGCGATGACCCGAAACAGATCGGTCGCTGCAGGTTCGTTGAACAACGACGCAATAAACGGGGCCCCGAGGAACAGAATAACGGCAATTACAGTCCCTCTGGCTGTCTCGATTGTCCAAGCAGTGTTGAGCTCGTCGTCGACGTTGTCCTCCTCGGCCTGTATCAGAGCGGACTTGATTCCCAACTCGGAGAACTTCTTGAGTGAAGAGAGCGTCAACAGCGCTATCCCCATCAACCCGACTGCACGCGGGGACAACAGTGAGGCAACGATGACCAGCAACAACAGTTCTAGTCCCCGTTCTGTGACGTTCATCACACCGACCCACACGCCACTCTTTACGGTTTGCTCCATCACGTCATCACTGGCCGGGAGCAGCCGCTTTATCAACCGTTTCAGTTTATCTAGCATCGTCGTTCGAACTCCCTGTTGCGTGTGTGACGAGCCACAACACTAGGCCGATTGACGGACACCAGTGTGTTCTTCCGACTCAGTACTCGATATTGCTGTGCCTGCATAGACTCTCCGTTGCTACATACTTCGGATACCATCTGTTTGTTATGGGCGGGGTAACTGTGACGCAGCCGCATTATCAGGGCGTATCTTGCCACTCCGTCTCAGTGTGCAACTGTTCGGGGTGTACTGGAATTTATCGATTGTCAGCAGTGAGTACTTGCCCGTTTTCGACCATCGATTCCAGCGGGTTGTCGTCGATTTCTAGTGGGAAATCGACTCGCCCGCACCGCCGAGCGGACTCCCAGCACCCGAATATAAGTTCCGTTGCCTGCAGAGCGTTGTCAGCTGAAAGTTCAGGTTCACGACCCGTGTCCAGTGCGTCGACGGTGTCCGCTATGGCACGGTCAATATAGGTTTCAGGTCTCGCGTTTTCTACAGTGGCTCCCGGTATACGAGCGCTGATCTTCTGTTTTGCAGCGTCGAATATTGTTTCGTTGGGACCGTGTACGTCCTCTCCCCCAGTGTCGACCGTTGTCCAGTTTTTCCCGGTCCGGACCCGTAGCGGAACCTCACCACCTATTTCTATCATTCCGTCTGAGCCCAGCAGCCGCATATGACAGTCGACAATGCCACCGTCCCCTGTCGATGCGAGCCCGTTGACACCGTTCGTATACCGCCATTGCGCGATGGCCTGATTCTCGTTGTGGGCCCCAAACTGTACGTTTTCCTCGCTGTATTCGATCCCAGCCATCACCCATTTCGACATCGCTTGGTCAGTGAAGTACCCACAGAGGTCAAACAGGTGCGACCCGTAATCAAATAGATTTTTTCCACCGAGTTCGATTCGCTCTAACGAGCCTATTTTTCCGTTTTCAAGCAGCGACTTGGCTTTCCGGAACGGCTTTCCGAACCGTCGTTGGTGGTTGAACGTAAGCTGGATTCCGGCCCGCTTACAGGCCGATGCCATTTTCTGACAGTCCTCCCATCTCGTTGCCATCGGCTTTTCACAGTGGATCGCGTCCATTACCCCACTCTCAGCACACGTCATCACGACAGGTGCGTGGATATGGGGCGGAACGCAGACACTGACAATGTCGGGCTCGACAGCAGTGAGCATCTTCTCAGTGTCCGTGTAGACGTTTCTGTCCGGGAGGTTCCATTGTTCTCCGAAACTTCTCGCATTCTCAGGGACGACGTCGGCACAGGCGGTAAGTTCACACGAGTCTAACCGCCTGTACGCGCCTGCGTGCCTATATGCCATTGCGAACCCGTCGGTATCCGGGTCGTCCGGATCTGCACCAGTCCCAATGACTGCGACAGTGTAAGTCATCGATGGAAGGTGGGATAGTAGCCTCAATAGTAGTAACCTCGTACCGATTCACTCAGACAGTCCACACTGACTGGCTGGTCTACCAATGCTACCGTGACAATATATCTGAAACTCTGGGCTCCTTCTATCAGAGAGGGTGTACGCAGCCATCTCGTGTAGTTTTAGAACACGCACAGTGTATTATATGACTCTTAACTACTGCGATCTTGGCGGATTCCAACCAGGACAATCAGACCACCAGCTAAGCATTTGTTCACTCGTGAACTGACCACGGTCGCTTCTTGATCGAATATATGAAGCCAGCTAAACCAGTTGGCGTTTAATCCCGGGATGCCCCTATTTGTATAGTAGCCGGGTCCCTGTCCAAATCATATGTGATCAATGATAGGATACGCTGCAGCATGGCTGCCGGTATGGCCTGTTTACTAAAACGGTCTCCGTCGTTGGATTCTTGATAACGATGGACCACATTCGTCGCCGACAAAGCGTAGCTACGGTCGCGAGGGGGACTATCTCACCGTACTGATGTCTTCAGATGAAGAGACTAGGACCGTGGAGTCGGAGCAGGCGACCCGACGGACCATTCTATCCCTTGTTGCGACTGGACTCTCGTTCGGAGTTGCAGTGCTTTTGAAGCGGGAGATATTGTATCGTGGGTACGGCGAAGATGGGTATGGTGAACAGGGGTTCGGCGAGTAACTAGTACGGCATATATCACGACTCTCTCTGAGGAAAGAGTTGGGCCAGCAGCTGCTAGTTTGCCTAAATTCAGAACACCGAAGAGACCCAGAGACAGTTAGTCTGACGGTCCCGCGGATTCCGAGGGTCGGTCAATATTAGGTACTTCGCCTCTGTCCTCTTCGTAGTGGGTGTGGTTGAGGAATCCTCGAATACGTCCAGCTGTCTTTGCAACAGTACTGCCCGCTTCTATAACGGTAGCTACCGGCGTTATTCTGACATAATTCAGCGGGTCAAGTGCCTCACAGAAAATATTCTTGAGTTGATCTGCTCGCGAGACGTTACATTTTGACCAGTAGTACGGACTCTTTGTTTCGAGCTTATACTGTTTCTTCCAGTATTCAGTAATAGACGACGCGTACGGATGGTCAACGATGAGTTCGGGATCGTACCGAATATCAAACTCGGCTCTAACTCGCCTGGCGAGTTCCTTTTCCTCGTGACCCCACCCCATCTGTTCGTCCCACCCACCGACCGCCTTGAACACGTCCCTGTGAACGCCCATGTTACAGCCCCAGAAGTGGTTGACATAGCAAGGATCGTCCCCCCAGTCGTAATGGGTGGTGAAATGGCGAGCAAACACATCATCGACTGGGTGGATGGTTCGACCGGCGTATGCCGCCTCTGTTTCGAGGAGTTCATCCGCTTTTTGAAGATATTCTGGGCGAGGTCGGGAATCATCATCCAGAAATATGATCTTGTCGGTTGAGGCTTGTTTGATCCCCTCATTTCGGGCTCTAGTCACAGGGCTCTCATCACACACGATAACCTCAAAGTCGTCGAACGCGTGCTCTTTGAGGCACTGTATTGCTTCAATCTCATCCCGCGGCTTCAATGTCGCGATAACAACGCTGACCGATACCATTAATTCTTCTACGAAGTAGAACTCCCCTTCAAGACATTAGTATAGGCATCCTGTCATTAGTAGGCAACGCATTCACCTGTCCTACCCTGGCATGGTTGCAATGACTGCCTGTACCCACGATACAACTCCATAGATGAACACCACAAACCCACCCAGGGAAACCCAGCGTAGTCGTTTGTGATTTTTTGGGCGGACACCGTCTGGGTTACTGAGTTCGACCGCAAACAGAAAGCCTGCGTAGCTGAGCAGGTAATACAACAACGGGTTCCAACGGCCGATAAATATCATCCCCCCCAACGTCGCCGAGAGCCAGATGATGAAGACTCCCACGAACTGTCGAACCCATCCAGCGCACATAGCCAATCAATACATGCTCTTCCTGTTTTGTTATGCTACTACTAGCGCGTACTATTGGTAGGTGGTTTGGATCTACTTACAGCGGCAGCCACCGTGTGGTAACTGCCGGCGCACAATATCTGCCATAGAAAACTGGCAATGAAATAGACAGTATTTCGAAGCCAATGATGTAACTGGCGTTGGGATCCGCGATCAACTCACGGTACATAATATAGCTAATTGATAGGAACTCCCAGTGTCACATCGTCGTGATCCTAGTGGACCGGTCTTTTGAGTGAACCTTCGATGTCAGGTTAGTGTAGCCGCTTCTTCTGAAAGGCGCTGTTCTGCAGTCTCCTTGTCTTCAGGATACCCAACGTCGACACGCCACCCGTTGAGACGAACAGCGTCGATCGTTCTTCCGCTGTCCATCAGTAAATCAATGGCATCGCTAAGTTCGTATTCGCCACGGTCAGAGGGCTGAACCTGACTACATGCTTGGAATATTGCTGGCGAAAACGTGTAAAAGCCGGTCATGACTAGGTTTGACGGAGGGTCGTCCGGCTTCTCGACTACATCGGTTATTTCACCATATTTATTCGTCACGCAAACGCCATATCTAGACGCTTCGTCTTCCGGAACCTCCTCTACCAGAAATGCGCAGTCGACACGCTGTTCTCGTTGTCGTTGTACGACTGTGTCGAGGTTTCCTCGAAACACATTGTCTCCCAGCATCAACATAAAATCGTCCTCGATTTCCGGTTCGGCCTGTAACAAGGCGTGTGCTAGCCCAGCAGGTTCCTCCTGATGGACGTACGTTATCGGGACGCCGTTATACGAGTTTCCGTAATAGTCGATAATCTGCTCTTTTCGGTATCCGACGACGATAACAAACTCGTCTGCATCAAGTGAAACGAGCTCGTCAAGACAGTGGGTCAGAAGCGGTTTTTCGTCTACCTCAACTAACGCTTTCGGGAGGTCATCAGTCAGCGGCTGAAGTCGTGTGCCCTTCCCGGCCGCGAGAACTACTGCTTTCATCACTCACACGCTTTCCCAGATACCACATTGTAATGCTGCTACTAATCGGCCCTGTCATCGGTGGGTAAACCACCATTCTTTCCGCTGGTAACGTTGTTCAGCTATCGGCGTAGATCTCGCAGCGAATCCGAGTGGATAACGATGAACTCTTCTTCACCGAGTTGTGACTCATGCTCTGGCAAAAATATCAACTGTGAATCAGTCGAAGATTTGACAACGGTTAGTTCTTCCATCTCGTAGCCAAGGTCCGATTCCCAGTCTGGATCTGTCGGTACGTCTTCCCACTCCTCTGAGGACATCATTCAGCCGCCACTCCATTCAAATTTCCCGGTCTTGACAAATTCAATCGCTTGTGTGTAAACCGCGCACTCTGACCCTGGCCCCATAGCCCTACTCTTAGATTAAGACAATCTTTAAATTGTCTCTCTACTGCACTTACATCGAGCATATCTCGGAAAGGTGTAATTACTATATTAAAGATTGCGTCCTTATACCCAGCATCTACGCATCATTTATAGTCCATTTACTTACCAATTCATCCTACCGTCTCCCCCCAATAATACGGTGAAAACAGACTAATCTCCAATGGTAGGATAAAATTACTCCGACATTCGATGAACTACACTGGGACATATCACTGTTTTGTGGCATAGCGCGGAGGAACAGATGAACTGGGTACAGCCTTCGAATTTACTATCGGATCAAGTTCATTCGGAGATTTTTGAGTGTCCCCGTATCAGTATCTCTCCTGTATATGAAACTCAATTTATCTATGTTACTCCTTACTCTCTTATAGGTGTGATCGTTACGCTTGAAGCTCTAAACCGAAAATGCCTCTCAAATGACGCCACCACGTACTTCAACCCGCACTCAACACTTGAGTAAAAGGCTCAGCTACAGCTGCTCCACATACCTTTGGAGTGGTAAGCTCCGCTATGGCGGAATAACACGACTATAACAATACACCCCTGCACATAAGATACTGGTGGAGAGGGCAGTTACCCGACACCCACAACACCGGCCCAATCCTTACCACCCCCCTCAGGGACGCTCGTGCCCTGTATAGTCGCTGTCGACTCGGATCGCTCTCTCCACTTTGATAGTGAGCCGGAACGGCTTCGGTCACACCGTCCTTTCCGGCTCACTCCGGTCTTGATTTTTTAGCTATGACGTGGATTCTAATCCTTTGCTAAGGCTTCGCCGATTCTCCTAACTAATTATGGATACACTCCAGACGTCCATAACTTAAACTTAGGTCATCAGAAGTCATTGATGCCCAGCAGACACAGCGAAACTGCATACCAGAACTTGTGACCGAGTAACGGATGTTATGATTGCATTCAGAATCCCCGATAAACACTCCTATAGCCGATATCTGGGTGAGTACTTCTGATAGTCGCAATACCCGGAGGGGTTTTACAACAAAATTCCTAAAGATCAACACTAGTATACCCCGGATATCTACAACTGGCAAGCGTCTATAGTAGCGATTGGAAATCAATGCACACCTGCTCGCACGACGGCAGTGTGATCAGTGTGTAAATCGTTTCAATTGTTACTATAGAAGTAGCCGACTACCTCAAATATGAACTCAATTACTAAACTGTAACAGTTACACGTAGCGGTGTATGCCGGAACATATCTCCGACAGCGAAATGGAACGGATTTCGGAATTCGCGAGCACTCCGATGTACAAACGGTCGCCCGATCAGTTACTGCCGGACGGTGCGGCCGACGACGAAGAATAACATACCCTTGGGGGGTATTTTCAGTCAGCGCATAGTTCAGCTCACGGCTCGCCGATATCGAAGGTCTTGTCATTTTCCCCTCGCCGCCTGGAGACTGCGTGAGCAATGGACAGCACGAGAAATGAACTAATGACGACTAGTCCGATAACTAATGGACTGATTGCACTGAGCGGCGACACACCGACAATTGCTGCGAGGAGTAAAATGGCGTTCAACAGGGCTACGGCCCCATAGTACTGATACCATTTAGAATCATCATCACTATTGCTAATGAACGGTTCAACCTCCGGAGCATCCTCTCGAAGAGCTATCTCGCCCGTATCGGCGTCGTACGTTATTAGCCCTGCCTCTTGAAGCTTCGGAGCATGGGTCTGATACAGCGAGACGTACACCCGCTTTCGCGCCTGCGAGGAGAGTTCTTCGACGGTTGTGTCGTTCTCCCACGCAGCCAACTCCTCAGCTAAGTCGGTTAGCTGGACTGGCTCCTTTTGTTGGCGTAGATAGTAAAGCGTATATCGACGCCTCGAACTGCTGAGGATGTCGAACATTTGGTCGCGTGAGAGCTCTGGTTCTTCCTCTACCATCGGTTCACTCATGACCTCGATTGCTGCATTGGTTTGTGTTCAGGCCGCGAGAGCCACATATATACACGAAACCCGGGGTACCGTTTTGTTACACCCCCGTTACCTTCTAATTCCTGAGTAAGAAATAGCTACTTGTATCGCACGTCGTACTCCCGTTCTTCACCGACTGACCACAGTCTGTATATAATCCTTCAGTTTGTGACATCCGGAATCATTTGGCGTACTACATGACTCAATCACAACGACCTCCAATAAATAAAATAAATCTGCATGTGAAAACGCAGTACGGTGTGTTATTGTTCGGCTCGGTACAAGTCTCTGTTTCATTACTGCGAACCTCCGAACCTTTTCATATTGGTATAAATACATATATTAGTACTACGCTATCGAATTCCAGTGAGGATAGACAGAAACTACATAGCATCCTATTAATAATACATCGTGAACTCTCCTGCATCTTCTCCATGGCATACTCTCTTACCGGAGGTTCCTCGTTATCCGCTCAGTCAAGAACCAGGAGGAAAGTTCTAGCCGATTACGTCGGCGTGATCTCGATGGTCTCGCTGTCTCGAATCCGAACGGTGTACCCACTGTATGTGAAACTAATCTGAATGTCGTCGTTGGTCTGCCCTGCGACAAGGGTATCAAGAGCGTCCGGGTCGATTCGGTTGTACAACGGTGGGAGACTGGTTTCCGTTACGGATTCTTTAGCTGCTATAGCGGTCACAATCGCTTCACTCGGTGATTCGTACTGGTTTGTCCAAAAGACAGTTTCTGTCTCGTTCCACTCCAGACTCATTGTTCTTTGTATGAACACACTCCCGTATCAGCATATACTCTATCAGACTAGCAAACTCAGACAACAGGCGCTATCTATCTAGATGCTGGGTCGTTCCCCCTTCGCTAAACAACTGTTCTAGGAGCTTCCGAACAGCTACCCGGAGGTGGTGGCTGAACGTCGGCTGTGATATATCGAGTGTATCGGCGATCTCCTGACCGGTCTTGTCACGGGGTGATTGATAGAATCCGCTATAAAAGGCTGCAAGCAGGACCTCGAATTGGCGGGGGGTTAGCTGTGCTGTCAATTCTGAATGGAACGACTCACGGGTTTGGACACCACGTTCCCGCTTGTGGCGGCCCACGAGTTCGATGTCCGGACATGAACGCCGTAATTCAGCTATGAGCTGGCGAATGTCAACCGTCTGTGGGACCTCAAGCTGAATCTCCAGAGTCTCCCCATCAGATTGGATTAATTGCGGGGCTCCTCCTTGTTCGGCGACTGTCAGTGCGAGCTGTGTACCCGATACTGTTGCTTCGAACAAGCTCGTGTCTTCTGTGTCAGTTAAACACTCTAATCGCTCAATTCGGGGAAGAATGTCCAAACACGCTTGTAGGTCATCTGGTGGAGCGTCAGTGCTGAAAAACACGATACAGCTGGTATCTCCCTGTGGGACGATACCCTCGAATGTGATTTCTGTATCGGCGACGCCCGCAATCCGATGAATGATATCGTCGGATTCCGTTGCTTCTAGCTGGAGTTCGACAGCCCGATCTGCGACGAGCCCCTGCTTCGTCTCAATGCTGTTGATGGCGTATCCGACCGTTTCACTCACCTCCTCGAGTACTGACTGTGTCGGCAGATCGAAAACGTCCGGCGTTTTCGCGTACACAGTCAGGATGCCGTAGGAGAGTTGCTGATAGCTGAGCGGAATGCTGACGACTGACTGGAACCCACGTTCCAGTAGCCGCCGTTGCCACCCTTTTCCCCTGAGTCCGTCCGCGATATTGTTGTTCAGCGTCTGTTCGTTAGTCCGGGCTGTCTGGACTGCTGGTGGAGGCGGTGTCTCATTGGAGGGCGTGCGCGATTCCTCCAGAAAGCCACGGTCGGTCCCTGCCCACGTCCGTGGCGTGACTCGGTCGGTATCGGATTCGTATTCCCCGATCCACGCAAACGAACAGATGTCGGACGCGACCAACTGGTCACACACCGCTTGCTCTATTTCTGAGCGACTGTCTGCCCTGAGCACTCGCTCGTGAATTTTCTGACTCAGCTCTGTCAACCGATTCATCTGCTCGAGCTGAACCGTCTGTTGCTCCAGATCGCGCTGCCTGTCTTCGAGTTCTGTCTCGTATGTCAGCCTATCGAACGCCGTTCGAATCGTCGCCCCCAGGAGTTCGGTAATTCGACGGGTCTGGGTATCGAACTCGCCGCCGATCGTATCGCCCGCTCGAAGCACTCCATGGTCGCCCAGCGGGACAAACACGGCCTTTCCGTCAGTCATCGTGTCCTCGCCCGCTTTCGAGGTCGAGTTTCCGTCGCAAACGATAGTTTCCTCGGTGAAAAAGGCCGAACTCACGAAGCTATCACCGTCTGCTGGGATAGCTTGTTGCTCCTCGGTCTCCGTGGTCGAAAGCGGGCGAAAGGTGTTCGTATCGCTGTCGAACGCGTACAGCACGACCTCAGGGAGACCGATGATATCACGGGTCCGCGAGACGACAATTTGAGCGGCTTCCTCCTCTGAAGTCACACCCAAGAGATCTGTCGCCGTTTCGTACAACTGTGTAAAACCCATCTCAGCCCGCTGCGTCTGTAGTTCGTTTCCGATCCACTTGCTCAGAAGGTCTACGAGTGTCACGTCCCAGTCTGAGAACTCTGATCCGCCCGTTCCGGACCCATAGAAACAGAGCGTCCCGTATATGCTCCCACCCACAGTGAGTGGCGTTCCGAGATACCGATTGACTTCGTCGCCCCATATCTGATCTCGGTCAGCGTCGCCGCATTCGGCATCGACGTCTGTCATCACGATTGTCTCCTCGTTCCCGATAGCTTTCGCACAGGGGGTTTCCGACAACGGAATCGTTCCGCCTGAAAAAATCGTTTCGTCGGGTGTCTGGAGCACTTCGAAATCGTATTCCATCCCGTTGACGCGAGAGAGCGTCGCGTACTCGGTTCCAAGCACGCTACGACCGACTTGCATGAGATCCGCTATCTGTTCCCGGAGCGCCCCGTCCCGCGATGTGAACACTTCGGTAATTGTTCGCAGGACTTCTTCCCGCATTTCGAGTTCGGCACGCGTTGCGGTTGAATGGAGGCCATCGGCGACAATCTCCGCAAGCTCTGTCAGCACTGCCTGCTCCGCTTCGTCAAACGCGAAAGGCGTGTCCGCGTATATCGAAATCACACTCTGTACTGATCCAGTGTACTGGATCGGGAGAACGATCATCGACCGGAACCCGTACTCCGATGCGAGCTCGTGCCAGGGCTGGACAGACGATTCAGTCCGGATATCTGACGCTACTTGATGTTCGCCGGTTTCGATCGCGTGGCCGAACGGCCCGTCATCGAAAACTGAGCGGCCATAGCGGGAGACCATCGCTTCGACGTATTCGAGTGCGTCGCCACCGCCCGCGGTGGGGACGATATCACCTGCCTCGTTTTTTTCGCCGATCCAGGCGAACTGGTAGGCATCCGAACTGGTCAGAATTTCACAGACAGCCTCTTGGATCTCTTCGGCTGTTGACGCCCTCAGCACTTGGCGATTTATTTCCCTGAATAGTGAATTAATCCGCGATAGTCGCGCTGTTTCTCGGCGGAATCGGTATGATTCCACCGCGTTCTCTATCCTGTTTGTGAGCACCGCGTACTGCTCTGGCCCGCCGCCCTTGACGAAGTAATCGGTGACGCCGGCTGAAACCGCTTCGCTGGCGAGTTTTTCGCTTCCTTGGCCTGTCAACAGGATAAATGGGAGGTCGCCGTTAGACTGTCGCACCGTTTCTACGAATTCAATCCCGTCTGCTTCGGGCATCTCGTAGTCACTGACGATACAGTCGATCGACTCGGAACCGAAGTAGCTGAGCGCATCCTCGACGCTTGCGGCTTCGATAACCTCGATACGGTCGTTCTCGTGTTCCAGCAGTTCCGCCGTTGTCCGCCGGAACTCTCCGTAGTCATCGACTAACAACACCTTGATTTTCGAGGCTGCCGTTCCACTATCCGTTGGTGCCGGTCCAGTCTCACCGGCCAACTTCCGCATACTACACTACTTACGCAACAGTCCGTATAAACGTTTGACTTGGTTGCAACGCTGCACGGTTCTACGTCTGGTAACAGTAACCATCTCTCGCGAGGAATCCGGTCTGCCCTCCAAATGCGTAGGAAACTCATATTTTGGAATGTATACGGATACTGCGATCTACCCTAGTTCCCCTCCAAATTTTATTGGGAGGCTGTATATCTTGGAACTTTGTATGTTCTAAAATACACTTTTTGCTTATACTATTATACAGATGTGAAACATCCTGAAACGCCCATAATCGAAGGAATAGATGGAAAATCGACTTTAGTTCTGCGTGAAATTATAGTATAATAACGTTCTTTAATTATCAGATTTCAGTATAAACACCCCAAATTCAGAAAATTTGATAGTATCCTCAATTCATAAATACACACTCTGTTCAACCCTGTATTCCATCTCTAAAATACACACTAAGGGTGTGTTTTCTGCAGGATATACCTACACTGTGCGTACACCGACTGTCAAAAACTATTACTGAGCAGGCAGAAAAAGCTGAACAATGGCTGTTAACTCCGGTTGCAAAGTAGACGCGGTTATCGACAAGTACGGGTTGGCATCAACAGACCCAGTCTACGACACCCTTGATGATGGCCTGCTCGCACGCTGGACGGGCGCTGATGACCGAACCGAAATGGGGTATCGGTCGCTGACAGCGTGGTTCAACAAACGGCTGCTTAAACAAGTCTATACCGAACACGGGCGTGAAACCCTTGACACGCGTGTAGACAGCGATTACGACACGTTGCGTGGTGACGACGACTTGCGACGGGACGAACTCATCGAGCGACTGCAAGCTACGGGTATCCCGGGAGCGTCGCTTCACGACGATATGGTGTCGTGGGGAACGATGCGAACGCACCTCAACGACTGTTTAGACGGTGAAAAAGAGCCCAGGAAGGCGACAACTAACTGGGAGCAGGAGAGCGTGGCAACGGCCAAAACGGTCGTCGAACGGAAGGCCGAAACGGCACTGTCCTCGCTCGCGAAAAAGGGTGATATCGAGGGCGGTGACACCGCGGAGATAGAGGCCCAGATACAACTCGGATGCCCGGACTGTCCGACCCGTGTTCCGTTCGATGTTGCACTCGAACGTGGGTACGTCTGCAAGCAACACCGGAGCGCGAACTTGTCAACACACGATTCATGACCTGGAACATCGAAATCGAACGAATCGCGGGTATCCTTGACGGATCGGCGACGGTAGTGCCGGGAGTGAACGTCGTCCGTGGCTCGAACTGGCAGGGGAAATCGAGCTTCATCGAATCTGTCAAGACGGCCCTTGGCACCTCCACTGAACTGACCGAAGGCGCAGACAGCGGTGCGGTGCACCTCGAAACGCCAACCGGTGTCTACGACGTGACGCTTACCCGAGAGAACGGTACCGTAGTCCGGCACGGCGAGCCGTACCTCAGCGACGAGTACGACGTGATCCGCGCTGAACTGTTCGCGTGTCTGGACGAGCGTAACGAAGTCCGTCGCGCTGTCCGGACAGGAGAAAACCTCGAGGACGTGCTGTTACGGCCGCTGGACTTCCAGAACATCGACTCGCAGATCGAGACGTTACAACGGGAACGCGAACAGATCGAAACGGAACTCACGCAGGCACGCGAGGCCAAAAAGCGGCTCCCCAGCGTGCAAGAGAAAGTGACACGGCTGGAAAACGAGATCGAAGACCTGCGGGCCAAACGCGAGACGATCGACAGTGAGGCAGGAAGCGACGACAGTCCGGAGTCGGTCCGCCGCCAACTCAGCCAAGCTCGGACTGAACAGAATCAGGCGAAAAACCGCGTCGAACGACTCGAACAAAGTATCGAGCGGACGGAACAGCGTCTCTCGGAGCGCCAGGACGCTCTCGACGCTCTCGAAATACCGGAGTACAATGACGTTGCGGACAAACTCTCGGAGGCGCGCGAGAGCCTCTCGCAAGTGGAGCGAGACGCCGAGGTACTCCAGTCCGTGTACTCGGCCACTGAGATGGTACTCAGCGAGGACCGGGTTGACCTGCTTACCGAGGTGGAGCGCGATATCGACGGTGACACCGTCGCCTGTTGGACGTGCGGCAGTGAGACGACACGGGCGGACTTGGCTGACCAACTGGACGCGCTCGGAAACGAACTCACGGCGCTCCGGGCCCAGAAAGAGACCTACCGAGATACTGTCGAGGAACTGGAAACACAGCGCGAGGAGATCAGCCAGGCCCGCCGTCGAAAGGCCGATCTAGAGGAAGACATCGCTGAGCTAGAGGCGACGCTGGCCGACCGGAAACAGAGCCTCGACGCAGCCAGAAACAGGCTCGAACAGGCTCAGTCGGACGTGGAGCAGCTTTCGGACCACGTTGATGCGGCCGTGGCGGAGCTTTCGGACGTCGAAAGTGAGATCAAGTACCGCGAGGCCGAACTCGAAGACACCGCCGACGAACTGGCGCAACTCGAAACGAGGGCGGCCCGTGTCGACACGCTCGAAACCGACCTCGAAACCGTCCGTGACGACCTCGCGGAACTTCGAAACCGGAAAGACCGAATCAAGCGTGAGGCACGGGAAGCGTTTGACACCGCGATGAAGGATATCCTCTCCCGATTCGGGACAGGGTTCGAAACGGCTCGACTCACCGCTGACTTCGATATTGTGGTCGCCCGCGACGGCCAGGAAGCGAGCTTAGATGCCCTCAGCGAGGGGGAACTCGAACTCATCGGCTTTGTGGCAGCGCTGGCCGGTCGGCAGTCGTTCGATGTCGGCGACGCTGTGCCACTTCTGCTCGTCGACGGCCTGGGCGGGCTCGACGACGACAACCTCCACACCCTCATCGAGTACCTGCAGCAGGGAACGGAGTATCTGGTGTTTACTGCGTACCCGGAATACACGGCGTTCGACGGACGCGAGATCGACCCGACCCAGTGGACTGTTGCGAACGAGAAAGAGGCCTCGGCCGACTGATAGCGACCGAACTGGAGTGTTCTCGTCACTGACGCCGATACCCTTAGCTGCAGGCCTCTGGTGTCTGAGAATGGCATATCCATCTAGGTGTAATTTCACTTTTAGGACAATAATACAGAAATCCTATTAACAAAGATGGCTTTTTCAAACCAGATGGCAAATATACGGGTCAAAAATTGGACGAAAAATAAATTAAGGGAAATACGGGCTGCGGAGTCACACTCATCGTACGATTCGGTCGTCAAAACACTGCTAAAAGACCGTAAAATCGCGAAGTACGCGGACGACGCCTCCGATACCGTGACTGGCGAGTCCGTGCAGTCACAGGACGCCGACATCGATAAGCCGTTCGACGATATGACTGTGCTGGCAGAACTGACTGGTAGCCACGACGACGTGTTGTTCCTGTGGTGTCCGAACTGCGGGAACGAACTCGTCCACTTCACGGTCGAGCGGCCGCTTGGTTGCTCCGTATTTGAGATGGAGTGCCAGCGGTGTCTTACGCATCTCGACAGCTGGGCCATCGTCGCTATCGAACTGCAGTATCCAATCGAACAGAAGATGATCGAGGGACAGCTTCAGGCAGATCTCAAAGCCTGTGTGATAGACTACTGGGACCGGACATTGCAGGCGGCGGCTAACGATACTCTCGACACAGAGGCCCCTGCCGACCGTCTCGTGTGGCAGTTCGATCAGTATCACAAGCAGTTCTCCTGGGACTGGCCGACTGATGTCCCGACTGTCAGTTTTGTCCCCGGCGTCACGTATCGCAACACCGTGACTGATGAGCGAATCGAAGTCGTCGAAGCTGTCACCGAGAACCGGAACGCGATGGATGCGTACACAGTCAGACGCTACGCTGCAGACGGCGATGTCGTCTCGGACCAGCTAGACAGCAGTGCAATCGTCGACCGGATCGTCAACCGGGAACTTGTCGTCGCCGAGCAGGCCGTGGGAACGACCAAACCCACGACCTGATGAATCACGATGCCAACCGTCTTGGCTTATTGCTGGTGTACGCGGTCTGCCTTTCAGAACACGGTTTGGCGGGGCCGGGATGAGCGGGGAGTACAATTGCTCTGAAAGCGCCCGTTTCCCACTCAGCAAAGGGTTAAAGATAAAACGATATACTGGATATAGTGAAGCGCACATCCGATTATAGTCACAAGAATATTGTGATATTGGGAAGATGACCGCATATACTTTTTATAACTATTGGTAATGTATAAGGTGTATCGAGGCTACCGAAGACACTCATGACGTTTGTCGACAACAGTTATACGACACCAGTGGCCTACGTTGTAGTATGATTAGGCTGGTTGGATGCACGCGTTCGGTAGTCGTATCTCCGAGTGTGCCTTGGGTAGTGGGGGAGGAGAAAGTCCGTGAGTAAAGCGACGCACCCTCACACGCTCACACTCCCGCGTGAGGACCACGGATTGGCGACGTCGAAGGCAGCGACCAGACGGATACAGGGAATCCTTCCGGTGTTCCTGGAGAACAAGATCACGGAGGCGGAGGCTAACGGACTGGTCGTTCCGCTCGACGGCAGCATCGAATCGACAGTTGCGGCGGCGCTGGCTGTCGACGGCATCGGGGCCGACTACGTGACTGGACTGGTGATGCCGGTACAGCTAAGCGACGAGGGGCCTGCTCGGACGGCTGAAACCGTCGCGTCGCTGCTTGACATCGACTGTCACCGGCTCAATCTGCAGCCAGTGCTGACGGCGTTCCAGCGAGTTGTCGGTGAGACCGGGGGGCCGACCGACGACCTCGTGGCGATGCAAAACGCTGGCGAACGCTTCCGGATGGCGTGTAAGTACTACGTCGCAAACACCAGGAACGAACTCGTTGTAGGGACTGTCTCCCGGACTGACCGACTGCTGGGCTCCGTTGCGAAACACGGCGAGAACGGCGTGGACCTGTCGCTGTTTGGCGACCTCTATAGAACTGAGATCGAGGCCCTGGCTGCTGCACTTGCGGTTCCATCGGACCTCCTCGACCAGTCACCCCATCCAATGGAGCACACTGGGGCAACTGATGCGGCGGAACTGGGTATCGACCAGCGAGACCTCGACAGCGTCCTCCACTTCGCGATTGATAGAGGCTGTTCCGTGTCGGTGGTTGCCGACAAGGTCGGCGTCAGCGAATCTGTCGTTGAGCGTACGGTTCAGTGGTGTGCCAGTACGCGCCACAAGCGACACACGCCACCAAAGCCATCGATGGATAACTGACACTGTCGGCTGTTCGTCTGTGGCGTATTTCGCCACCCTCGGGGAGTCACAAATCTCTCGCAAGAGGGACAGCCAACAGTACGAGCCAAACGTGGTATTTCTGTGAGCAAAGCAGTTAACAGCCACACTCCGCGATTCTCACACCCATGCAGGCCGACCCCCAGGAGATAATCGACATCGGCGACAGGCTACTGTCGGAGTACCCCGAACTGTTTACTGAGCAGTACGAGACAAACACTCGTCTCGTTCAGCGACTCGCCAGCGTGGATTCGTTTCGTACCCAAACCAGACTCACCAGATACATCACCCGTCAAAAACGGACACGGAACGGCTCGCAAAGATGAGGCCACTGCGAAGCACACGCGACACACGGAATGCCACACGTCTGTGGCCGGGTTGTCTGCACTCGGCGCTCGTCCCGATATGAGGACCTTCTTTATGTAGAGACCGTCTTGCAGGACGTATGTTACTCACTGGGACTGTCGTTGCGGATTCTGAGACTGTTCTGCAGGACGGGGCGGTCGTCGTCTCCGGGGACCGTATCGAGGCTGTGGGTTCACGTGCCGAACTCGAATCGCAGTACACCAACCACGAACACCAGTCCTACGACGTGCTGTTGCCGGGACTCGTCGGCGGCCACATCCACTCCGTACAGAGCCTTGGCCGTGGCATCGCCGACGACACGGAACTGCTCGACTGGCTATTCGACTACATTCTGCCGATGGAGGCCTCCTTGACCGCCGAGGAGATGGAAGTCGCGGCGAAACTGGGCTATCTGGAGATGATCGAAAGCGGGACTACGACCTGTATCGACCACCTCTCGGTCGCCCACGCGGACCGCGCCTTCGAAGCGGCGGGCGAGATCGGTATCCGTGGCGTGCTCGGCAAGGTGCTGATGGACCAGCGCTCGCCGGATGGGCTGCTGGAGGATACGCAGGCCGCACTGGAGGAGTCCGAGCGGCTCATTCAGCAGTATCACGGTGCCTACAACGACCGGATTCGGTACGCTGTCACCCCGCGATTCGCCGTCTCCTGTAGCGAGGCCTGTCTCCGGGGAGTGCGCGAACTCGTGGACAAATACGACGGCGTCCGCATCCACACCCACGCCAGTGAGAACCAGAGCGAAATCGAGACGGTCAAAGAGGATACCGGGATGCGCAACATCCACTGGCTCGACGAGGTGGGTCTCACCGGTGAGGACGTCGTCCTTGCGCACTGCGTCTGGACCGACGAGAGCGAGCGCGAAGTCCTCGCAGAAACGGGGACGCACGTCACCCACTGCCCGTCCTCGAACATGAAACTCGCCAGCGGCATCGCGCCGATCTGGGACTACCGTGACCGCGGTATCAACGTCGCCATCGGCAACGACGGACCGCCCTGTAACAACACGCTCGACGCGTTCACCGAGATGCGACAGGCGAGTCTCCTCCAGAAGGTCGATCAGCTAGACCCGACAGTGACGCCCGCGGCCGAGATCTTCGAGATGGCGACGCGCAACGGCGCGAAAGCCGCCGGCTTCGACGAACTCGGCGCGATTCGGGAGGGGTGGCGCGCCGACATCGTCGGTCTGGATACGGACCTTACGCGGGCAACGCCGCTGCACGACGTGCTCTCCCATCTGGTGTTTGCGGCCCACGGCGACGACGTCCGCTTCACGATGGTCGACGGGAACGTGCTTATGGAACACGGCGAGGTAACCACCATCGACGCCGACGCCGTGCGTGAAGAGGCCTCGACTATGGGGCTTGAGATGGACCTCGAAGACGAACGCAAGTCCGCACAGGAACAGAAGCCCTGAGTGGCCCTTGGCGGTGCCCTTACTCGCTCGTCGCGATTGCTTCGATTTCGACTCCCACGCCCTTTGGCAGGCTTGCGACCTCGACCGCGCTCCGGGCCGGCGGTTCGTCGTCGAAAAAGCCGGCGTACGTGTCGTTCATCGACTCGAAATCGTCGATGTCGTCCAGATAGACGGTCACTTTCAACACGTCGCTCATCTCCAGTCCCTCCGAAGCTAGCACCGCTTCGACGTTCGATAGCGCCTGTTCCGCCTGCGTCGCTATCGGTTCGTCGTCCAGCAGGTCGCCGTCTGGCGTCATCGGAATCTGGCCCGCGGTGAACACGAGCGAGCCGTTTGTCGTCGCCTGGCTGTACGCGCCGACCGCATCGGGTGCATCGGCCGTGCTGATGGTCCGTTTCATCAGTCGAGTGTTCCACCATCAGTGTCTTAAATTTACAGGCTGTCGCGGCGGTCCGCGAACTCGGCGAGGTCAGCATCGGTATCGATATCCCAGTGGATGCCGGGGTCCTCAACCTCGATGAACGCTGTCCGCTCGGTGGTCTCGATGATATCCCGACCGCCGCGGTCGCCGGAGACTGAGGCGAGCGCATCGAAGTGGTAGCCGTCGAATAGCACGGGGTTGCCCCGCGTCCCCTCGTGTTCGGGAACGACGACGGTTGCCGTCCCTGTACGGTACGCTTCGATAAGCACCTCGATAGTTTCGGCCCGGACGAAGGGCATATCGCCCAGTAGGAACAGGGCGGCGTCCCAGCCGGATTCCTGTGCATAGTCGACTCCATGTCGAACCGACGCGCTCTGGCCGGCCGCGTAATCGTCGTTATGACGAAGCGAAACTGAGAGCGCCTCTAGCGCCTCAGCGACAGCCACGCCCTCGTATCCGAGGACGGCGACAACGTCCGACAGCGGTGACTCACATGCGGTTTCGGCTACCTGTCGGACGACTGCCCTTCCGCCGATGGTTGCCAGTAGTTTGTTACCCGGCTCGTACCGTGAACTCCGCCCAGCGGCGAGGACGACGCCACCGACTTCGGTCCGGTGCTGCCCGCTCATCGTGGCCCTCGTTTCACAACGATACTGAGTAGTTCACCGACGTTCGTCACCGCTGGGCCTCCTGCACATCCGTCGCAGCGACGACCTCACAGATATCCGACGCGAACGACGTAATCACGCCCCGAGAACACCGGCCTGTCTGCGACAGTGCGTGGCTGAGAACGTCTCTGGCGGTACGCCGCTGTGATTCGGTATCCGCTTTGTTGACCAGCGGTATCACAGACGCCTCGGTTGGCGCGTTTCGGAGCCCACCCTCAGGATGTGTGAGCACTGTCCCGACAGCCTCCACCGTAATGGTGTCGCCCACATCGAGGCCTGTGATGTCCGCTACCCGCTCCGGCCGGTGGACCACGTCCGTCGTCAGCATTTCACCGACGGCGGCGACTGAGGCGACCGGAACGACGTGGCTCGCTGTCCTCGGTACGACCGGTTCCCTAGCACCGGGCGCTTTGAACTCGCGCTTGCGTGCGCCGTCAGCCTTGACGAGCAGCCAGTCGAACAGTCCGGCCTCGGATAGCTGTTCCACCACACTCGCGTCGAATCCGCGAACCTTCCGGTCGACTCGCGCCGGATCGGCTACCCTCTCGCGAGCGAAGGCAACTGGCGGTTCGTGTGCGTCGAGGTCGTCGCGCCACTCGTCCGGGCCAGTGAGCGTCAGCGGCAGGTCAGGCGGCGGTGGCATCGCTGTCATTGTCGTGTAGCCCACGTCGTACCCTTCGTCGGTCCCTTCAATCGTCAGTTGTCCCATCGCGGTTTTCTTCCCACCGGCCCCGACAAAGGCGACAGCAGCGCTGGAACCCAGACCCAGCGCAGCAGCCAGATGCATACAGTCGCTCCGCGGGACACACAAAAATAGCTTGCCGAGGCAACGAGGTGTGTCGCCGACAGCGTTTTTGTGACTTAGTAACACACGTACCCGTATGACCCGCGTAGACGTTCGTGGTGAAATCTGTCCCCGGCCGGCGCTCATTGTCCGGCAGGCGCTTTCAGACCTCGACCCTGGGGAGACGCTCGTCGTTCGAGGTGATTACCCACCGGCCGAAAAGAACCTGCGGCGGATGTGTACGACTCACGGCATCGACGTGACGACCGCGGAGACCGCCGGCGAGTCCGACGAGTTCGAACTCGAACTTCAGGTGACCGAGATGGCGTCGCTATCGGAGGCCTGAGTGTGGGCACCGATACGGCGGCTGATGGAGACGAGGAGACGACTCGCCTGACGGAGTACACGGAACTCCACGGCTGTTCCTGCAAAGTCGGCCAGAGCGACCTCGATTCGCTGCTCGCCGAGGCCGGCCTCACGGGTGACAGCGACGCGCTGCTGTTCGGTGTCGGCGAGGACGCCGCTGCCCGGAAACTCACCGACGAGCTCGCGCTGGTCTCGACGGTGGATTTCTTCACGCCTATCGTCGACGATCCGTACGACTTCGGCCGTGTCGCGGCCTGTAACGCCGCTAGCGACGCGTTCGCCACGGGGGCCGTCGAGAACGTCGACTGCCTGGTCGTCCTCGGCCTCCCACGAGAACTAACCGACAGCGCGGCCTCAATCCTCGCCGGCATGGCCGACGCACTGGACGCGATGGACGGCGTCATCGCCGGCGGCCACACAATCATGAGTCCGTGGCCTTTCGCCGGTGGCGCCATCTCGGCGACAGCACGGCCAGACGCCCTGCTCACTTCGCAGGGGGCCAGCCCGGGCGACCGGCTCTACCTGACCAAACCGCTCGGGACACAGCCGGCTATGGGGGCGACCCGCGTGACCGACGCGCAGTTCGTTGAGACAGTCACCGACGCCGCTGACCGCCCGCTCGACAGTATTGCTTCGGAGGCCATCGCGTGGATGACGACCCCGAACCGGGACGCAACGCTGGCGTGCCGTGAATACGCGACCGCGGCGACCGATATCACCGGATTCGGCCTCGCCGGCCAGAGCCGCGTGATGGCCGACCGCTCGAACGTCGGTATCGAACTGACACACCTCCCGGTCATCGCAGGAACGCCCGCCCTTTCGACGCTTTTCGGATACGGGCTAACTGACGGGGAGAGCGCGGAGACCAGCGGCGGACTGTTCGTCTCTGTCCCGCCGGCCGCGACCGACGCCGTCGAAGCAGCGTTCGACGACGCCAGCGTGTTCTACCGAGCTGTCGGGCGTGTCACGGGCGGCAGCGGCGTTACGCTGGATGACCTGACCCTCGAAGAAGTCCGTTCCTAACGTCTAGTAGGAGCCTTCTACCGCAACCGAAGCGTCGCCTCCAGCACGCCACCGCCGAGGCACAGCGCCTTGTCGGAGATCTTCGCTGGGTCGACGGACTCGCCGCGGGGGTCGACGTCGCCGAGCTTTGTGCCCTCGCTGACGCCGAGGCCGCCGTGGATCAGACCGCGAACCAGCCCGTCTATCTCGGTCTCGACCGGCCGGTCGTCGACGGTGCCGACCACGTCGCCGGCTGTGACACTGTCGCCGATGGCGACCGTCGGAGTCCAATTACCGTCGGCCGGGGAACGAAGCACCCGCTCGTGAGTGTAGCCGCGCCGTTCGCCGGGCTCGCCGTCGTATTCGCTCGCAGTCCCCTCGTAGAACACGCGGCCGAGTTCGTGCCCGCGGTCCGTTTCGACGACCGCGTCCACGTCCTCACCGGCCTCGAAATCCGGCCCCATCCCGGCAACTACGTCGGCGTCCCCTCGACGCGTGCCGGTGTCGAACTTCCCTTTCGCCATGATAGCGTCGACGAGCACCGCGGCATCGAGTTCGTCGGCGACGGTTGCCTCTGGGTCGACGAGTACCGGGACGACATCGCCGGCGAGCAGTTCGAGCGCCTCGTCGACATCAGAAGCTGCCTGGCCGGTGACCCCCTCAACAGTCACCTCGTCCTCGTACAGCGCCGCACCGAAGGCGACCGCCCGCCGGACGACTGTCGGCTGTTCGACTTCGGTGACGATAACCGGGAAGCCGGCCTGCTGGAGCCGGTAGACCACGCCGCTCCCGAGGTCGCCACCGCCGCGGACAACGACGAGGTCGTCGAGGTTCAGGCGCGTCGCCCGCTCACCGGCGGCGTCGTGGCGGTCCATGGTGACCTCGGCGAGAATCGAGAGCGCGACGGCGGCCGGCCCGCTCCCGCCGAGGTCGAGCCCCACCGGCGTTCGGACCCGGCTGAGGTCCCGTCGGGCGTACCCCGACTCGGCGAGCGAGTCGAGGACGTGGTTGGCCTTCGCCTCGCTGGCGACGAGGCCGACGTAGCCAGCTTCGTCGTCCAGCGCCGTAGCGACGGCGTCCTGGTCGAACGTCCCGCTCCGCGTCGCAACGGCCACGGCTGTCTCGGTCCCCATCGACAGGTCGCCGAGCGCCTCGCCGTAGTCGCCGTGAATCACGTCGGTAGCGTCGGGAAACTGCCCCGGGTCGGCGTAGGCCTCGCGGTCGTCGACCACGGTGACGGCGTAGCCAAGTCGCTCCGCCAACGGAGCCAGCTCCGTGCTGATGTGGCCGCCGCCGGCGATGTAGAGCCGTGCCTGCCCGCGAACGCGGTCGATGAACACCTCCATCTCGCCGCCACAGACCATTCCCGTGTTACCGCCGCGTTCAAGTTCGTACGTCCGGACGCCGGGGTCGTCGGTTCCCGAGAGTACTGACCGAGCGTCTTGGACGGCGAGGTGCTCGACTGTCCCGCCGCCGATGGTCCCGTACTCCTCGTCGTCGGTGACGACCATCTTGTCCCCCACGTCCCGCGGTGCACTGCCGTCCTTGCGGACGATGGTCAGCAAGGCCGCCGACTCTCCCTGCTCGGCCAGTTCGTCGATGCGTTCGAACAGGCTCATACGAAGCTCTTGACCTCCTGTTCGACGATGGCAGCGACTACGTCGTCGTAGGGTATGGGGTCGATGTCCGGCGTGAGGTCGACCCCCCGTACGTCCACGTCCCTCGCGACCGCCGAGACTGGCGCGTCGATATCCGGCGAGAGGTAGACGCCGTCCTGAATGAGGACGACGTGCGCCTCTGGGTCCCCGGCGGCGGTTCGCAGTCCGATTTCGGCCATCGGCTTGTCGATGAGATACAACATTATCAGAAATCCAGTGTGTGGTCGGCGTCACGGATGCGGGCGGTGACGCGGTCGTCCGACCAGACTGTTACGTCGTCGGCGATTTCACCCTCGTCGACGCCGCGTTCGGCCATCGCCGCGCGGTCCGCGATCATCTGTCCGCCCTGTTCCGCTAAGTCGGCGACGTGCCCGCTCATGTTGAGCGCCTCGCGGCCGACAGCGTCCCGAGCGCCGTACACGCCGTCCTGGGTGAATATCACCGTCACGTCGTGCATATCGAAGCCAGCTGCGACGCCGCGGGCGGCACGCAGCCCCTCCGGGATGTGGACTCGGCCGCACGGAGCGCGGGTGAGCAACACGACGACATCTCGTTTCATAGCGAGACCACCCGGTCAGCCTCACCGATGATGTCCGCCAGGTCCGGAAGCAGCCCGACTTCGACGCCCTCGGGGTAGTCGGCCGGCGCATCGATTCCCCGCGCGTCGACACAGAGCCCGCAGCAGATGACGTCCGCGCCGTCCGCGATAAGCTCCTGAAACTTCTCTGTCGGCATCTCGTCGTACAGTCCGCTGTCCGAACAGCCGGGCAACGTCTGGTCGGCGACGGGGACAAGCGCGCCGTCGAGGTAGTGGAAGTAGCTCACCTCGTGGCCCTGGTCCAGCGCCGCCCGGCCCAGCTCGTAGGCGGTACGCCATCGCTCGCTGTCGAAGGGACCGCCTGTCAGCAGAAACCCGATGTACGCCATACTGTCGAGATTTCGCCGACCTGCTCTTAATAGTTTGCTCGACACAACAAAAAACACTCCGTGTGTGATATTAATCGGAAGAAAACTGTTCGAAACCAACTCACCCATCGCCAGCAGACTGCTCATCGAGTGCCGCCGTCACGTCTTCCGCAGTGAACGGTAGCTCGGTCAGCCGAACGCCGACAGCGTCGCAGATGGCGTTCGAGAGCGCCGGCGGGACGCCGTTCGTCGGGAGTTCCGCGATAGATTTCGCGCCGAACGGACCCGTGGGTTCGTGGGTCTCGACGAGGATGGTCTCCGTCTCGGGGTGGTCGGTCGTCCGTGGCATCCCGTACTGGCGGAACCCGAGCACTTCGGGGTTGCCCTCCTCGTCGAAGGTGAGGTCGCCGCTGGTGGCGTATTCGAGACTCATGTGCTCGCCGCCCTCGATCTGCCCCTCGACCAGCGCGGGGTTGATCGCGACGCCGCAGTCGGCTGCAAACACCAGCTTGTTGAGTTCGTACTCGCCGGTCTCCGTATCGACGGTCACGTCGACGAACTGCGCGCCGTAGGGCGGCGGGCTCTCGTCGGTCGAGTGGTTCCCGTCCCCGAGGATGTGTTCACGCTTGTCATCGCCGTAAGTGGCCTCGTAGCCGATCTCCTCCAGCGACACGCGGTTTCCGGTCCGTTCGCTGAACACGCCGCCGTCGCCGGTGTCGAGCACGTCCGGCGGCTCGTCGAGCAGTTTCGACCCCCACTCTAGCAGCCGCTCTTTGGCGTCCTCGGCGGCGTTCTTGACCGCGCGACCGCTGATGTATGTCGTCGAGGAGGCGTACGCGCCGTAGTCGAACGGCGTCAGGTCGGTGTCGGCAGCGATGACGACGACGTCCTCGGGAGTGCAGCCCAGCACCTCGGCGGCGATCTGGGAGAACATCGTGTCCGCGCCCGTGCCGGTGTCGACGCCGCCGACCTGCAGGTGGAAGCTCCCGTCCTCGTTCATCTGCACCTGCGCCGCGCCGAGTTCCTTGCCTGCGACACCGCTCCCTTGTGCGATGAGCGCCATTCCGACGCCGCGCTTGCGGTGGTCTTCGTCGGGCTGTTCGAGGTCGTCGTAGCCGATAGCCGCCTTTCCGCGGTCGACACATTCGCGGATGCCACACGAGCGAATCCGTCGAGTGAACCGGTCACCGTCTTTCAGGATGGCAACGCTCCGGTCGAGGTCGCCCTCCCGGACCGCGTTTTGAAGTCTGAACTCGATGGGGTCGAAGTCGAGGCGGCGGGCCACCTCGTCCATGTGCGCTTCGACGGCGAAGTGGCCCTGTGGCGCGCCGTAGCCCCGCATCGCCGCGCCCATGGGGAGGTTCGTGTGTACCACGTCCCCTGCAAAGCGGACGTTCGGGACCCGGGGATAGAGGGGAAGCGGCTTCGTTCCGACGTTGTTCGCGACAGTCATGCCGTGGGTGCCGTATGCCCCCGAGTTCGACAGCGTGTAGAGGTCCATCGCCTCGATATCGCCGTCGTCCGTCACTGCGGTCCGCATCCGCATCCGCATCGGGTGCCGAAAGCGGAGCGCGGTGAACTCCTCCTGACGACTCATCTCCAGTTTGACCGGTCGGCCCGCCGCCAGGTGGAGCGCGAAGGCGATGGGTTCTATCGCCATCTCCTGTTTCGACCCGAACCCCGCGCCGATGCGCGGCTTCGTCACCCGTACGTCGCGGATGGGCACGTCGAACAGGTGCGCTATCTGGCGGCGGGTGTGAAAGGGGACCTGCGTCGCTGTGATGAACGTGTGCCGGTCATCCTCGTCCGTGTAGGCGATGGTCGTGTGCGGTTCCGGGACGCAGTGGGACTGGTACGGCGTTTCCCATTCCGTCTCGATGACGTGCCGGTCGTCGTCGTTGCTGGCCCGCTCAAACGCCGCCTCCACGTCACCGAGTTCCCCCTCGAAGTGTGATTCGAGGTTTCGGCTGTAGTCTGCACCCGACTGCCTGTTCTCCACGTCGTCGGCCTCGAACAGTTGTGGCGCGTCCTCGTCGAGGGCTTCTTCGGGGTCGAACACAGCGTCCAGCTCCCGGTACTCGATCTCGATTTTCCGTGCGGCGCGGTCGGCCGTTTCCGGGTCGTCGGCCGCGACAGCGGCGACCGGGTCGCCGACGAAGCGGACGTGCTCGCGTAACACTTTCAGGTCCCACGGGCTCGGCTCGGGATAGGACTGGCCCGAACTGGAGTACAGTTTGTCCGGGACTACGTCGTCGAACGGCGTGATGACGGCGTCGACGCCGTCCATCGCCTCGGCGGCGCTCGTGTCGACCGATTCGACGTAGCCGTGGGCGATGTCGCTGCGAACCACTTTCCCGTGGGCGAGGTCTGGAAACCGGTCGCGGTAGTCCGCCGTGTAACGGGCCTCCCCGGTCACAATCTTCCGCGCGTCGTCTTTCTCCTCGTCTGCCGTGATGGTGTCGCGTTCGGATTTGGGCTTCCGGTCAGGTTCCCGTGCCACGTCCGCCTCTGACTCCTTCTCAGCTCCGGCAGGGGCCGCGTCTTCCACCCCTGTCCTGTCGGGCTGCTCGCTCGTCTCCCGAGCCCGGTCGAAATCGCTCACTGACCGCCCTCCATGCAGTCGCAGTCGTTGACTGTACACTCGGTCGAATTTGCGACCCTCTCGTTGCCTTCGACTGCCTTCCCACCGTCGGCGGCGACGGCTGTCCCGCCGTCCATCCGCTCGGCGGCGTCCAGCACCGCTTCGACGATTTTCTTGTAGCCGGTGCATCGACAGAGGTTGTCCGACAGCGCTTCCCGGACCTCCTGCTCTGTCGGGTCCGTGTTCGCCTCTAGCAGCGCCGTCGAGCGCATGATCATCCCCGGGATGCAGAAGCCACACTGCAGCGCGGTGTTATCGACGAAGGCCTGCTGGACCGGATGCAGGTCGTCCTGCTCGCCCAGGCCCTCGATTGTCTCGATGGATGCGTCCTCTACGTTCATCACCGGCTCGACGCAGGATTTCACCGGCTCGCCGTCGACGTGTACCGTACAGAAGCCACACGCGCCGGTGTCACACCCCCGTTTCGCGCCGGTGTATCCGTTCCGCCGAAGGACATCGAGGAGCGAGTCGGACTTCGCTGCGTCGACCGTCCATTCCACATCGTTAATCTCCAGTTCGATTTCCATATGGCTCATCAGCTCGCTGGCTATGTCAGATACGTGATGAACAGAACGATAAATAGCTGTCGCGGGTGAGTGCCGTCACAAACCGCGACAAACCGCGTGTGTCGTTTATTTGCCCCTTCAGCTGACTGGGTCGGTCAGGCTGACTCGCGGTCGGTGTCGCCGGTAATGTACTCGGCACTTTGTCTCGTTACCGTGGCTGTGAACTCCGGGACCACCCGCCCCTGTGGATTCGCTACCGCATCGTGTTTGACCGTGGCGAGCACCCAGGGCGAACAGTACGATTCTCTGTCCGGGTTGCCACCGGCTAACCAGTTGTCTCCAATCGCGATGTTATCCTGGAGGTCACTGAGTGTCAGTCCAGCACAGATGTACTCCTCCCCGCTGAATGGCAGTGCGTCTGCAGTAAGGACCAGCCACGGGCGGGGATTGTTGCCCCGGTTGTACGGGTCCGGGGCCCAGAACACGTCGCCGGAACTGTACCGACCGTTACCCATCGATGTCACGCGGGTCAACCGCGTGCTCCTGCCAGTCTTCGTAGGACGGTGTCTCACCGTCGGCCTCGTGTGCGGCGATGGCGGCAGCGGCGTGGGCCGTGGCGGTATCGACGCTTGCCTCGTGATCACTGATGCGCCAGTAGTTCCCACGGTGGTCGACTCGTCCCCGTTCACGCAGTCGGACGAGCGTTGGGCCGACAGAGCCTTTCTTGACACCAGTTTCAGCAGCGATTTCGCTCCGGGTAAACGCCTTCTCGGGGTTGTCACGGAGAAACGCAAGAATCGCTCCCGCGTTCGTCTCCGGCGAGGGCGTGTCGACGTCGTCCGGGATATCTTCGAACCGGTCCGCGCTGATTGGCATACCCAGGTGTTACGTACTGAGTATATTAAATATACTGCTGTACTGGACATACTGATTATACCGACAGCTACTATAGTTCATAATTTTAAACAAATAAACCAACAGGTGACTTCGGTAGCCTCAACTGCGGACAGAATAGGACCGAACTGGGGGACTTCCTCAGTCCTTGCGCTCGTCAAGCCTCGCCTTGATTTTTTCGGCGGTAATCGGCATCTCCCGGATACGGACGCCGATGGCGTCTCTGACGGCGTTGGACAGCGCCGGTGGGACCGTGTTGGTCGGGACTTCGGCGACCGACTTCGCGCCGAAGGGACCGGTCGGCTCGTGGGTCTCGACCAGAATCGACTCGATGGGCGGCGTCTCGGTCGCCGACGGCAGTCCGTACTCGTCGAAGTCAGCCACTTCCGCCCGTCCCTCGTCGTCGAGGGTGATCCCCTCGCTGACGGCCATCTCGTAGCTCATGTGGTTTGCGCCTTCGATCTGGCCCTCGGCCATGCCGGGGTTGATGGCGACGCCGCAGTCGACCGCGACGACCAGTTCGTGCACCTCGAACTCGCCGGTGGTCTCGTCGACGGTCACGTCGGCGAACTGCGCGGCGAAGGGCGGGGGACTCTCTTCGGTGCAGTGCGTCCCCTTCCCCAAGATGTGTTCGCGCTCGTCGTCGCCGTACGCGGCCTCGTAGCCGATATCTTCGAGCGTGACGGAATCGCCGCTAGTCTCGCTGTACACCGTCCCGTCGCCGGTTTTCAGGTTCTCGGTCGGCTCGTCGAGCAGTTTCGATCCCCAGTCGAGAATCCGCTCTTTCGCGTCCTCTGCGGCCTTCTTCACGGCCATACCGCTGATGTAGGTTGTCGAGGAGGCGTACGCGCCGTAGTCGAAGGGCGTCACGTCAGTATCGGCGGACTTGACGACTATGTCAGCCTCATCACAGCCCAGCACTTCGGCGGCGATCTGGAGGAACGCCGTGTCAGCGCCGGTACCGATATCGACGCCGCCGACCTGCAGGTGGAAGCTCCCGTCCTCGTTCATCATTATCTGGGCGGCCCCGAGTTCGTCGCCGGCGACGCCGGTCCCCTGCGCGGACAGCGCCATCCCGATGCCGCGGTGCAGATGGTCTGCGGCGGGCTGTTCGAGGTCGTCGTAGCCGATAGCGTCCTTCCCGCGTTCGATGCACTCGTCGAGGCCACACGACCGGATACGGCGCTCCGCGCCTTCGCCGCCCATCATCCCCGCGATCTCGTCGAGGTCGCCGACTTCCATGTGGTGTCGCCGCCGGAATTCGATGGGGTCGAGACCGAGGTCGCGAGCAACCTCGTCGAGATGGCCTTCCAGCGCAAGCGTGCCCTGTGGCGCGCCGTACCCCCGCATCGCCCCGGTCTGGGGCGTGTTCGTGTGAACGATATCGGCCTCGAAGTGGACGTTCGGGACCTTCGAGTACAGCGGCAGCGGCTTGCTCCCGACGTTGCCCGCGACGGTCATGCCGTGGCTGCCGTACGCGCCGGTGTTCGAAAGCGCGTAGATGTCGATGGCTTCGATGTCGCCGTCGTCGGTGACGGCCGTCTTCGCTTTGACCTTCATTGGGTGCCGCGAGCGCATCGCGTAGAACTCCTCCTCACGGCTGGCTTCGTACAGGACCGGGCGATCGGTGGCAAGCGACAGCGCGAGCGGAATCGGCTCGACGACCATCGCCTGTTTCCCGCCGAACCCGCCGCCGACCCGCGGCTTCGTCACGCGGATATCACGGATCGGGATGTCGAACAGGTGGGCGAGCTGGCGGCGCGTGTGGTTCGGCACCTGCGTGCTGGTGATGAGGACGTGGCGGTCGTCCTCGTTCGTGTAGGCCAAGGAGGTGTGTTTCTCGACGTTCGCGTGAGACTGTCGGATCGTCTCCCATTCGGTCTCGTGGACGTGGGTCTCGCCGTCGAGCGCCGCGTCCACGTCTCCGAGTTCGCCCTCGATGTGGGCCATCCGGTTGCGGTCGTAGTCGTGGCCGACAATCTCGTTCTCGACCTCGCCGTCCTCGAACAACTGCGGCGCGTCCTCGCCGAAGGCGTCCTCCGGGTCGGTGACGTAGTCGTACTCCTCGTACGACACCTCGATAGCCTCGACGGCGGCGCTCGCGGTTGTCCGGTCGTCGGCTGCGACGGCGGCAATCGGGTCGCCGATGTAGCGGACGTGCTCGTTCAGAACGTCCATGTCCCACGGGCTCGGTTCGGGATAGGACTGCCCGGCGCTGGTGTATTTTGCGTCCGGCACCGCGTTGGATTCCGGTGTCAGGACCGCGTCGACGCCGTCCATCGCCTCGGCCGCGCTCGTGTCGATATCGGTCACGCGGCCGTGTGGGATTTCGCTCCGGACGACCGCTGCGTACGCCAGGTCCGGATACCGCGCCTCGTAGTCGGCGGTGTACTTCGCCTGCCCGGTGACGAGCTTTCGATCGTCGTACTTCTCCGTCCGGTGGGAGACGCTGTCGCGCTCGTCGGGGGCCTTGTCGTTGTTGTCGGGTTCGTCCCATTCGAGAGGGTGCTCCTCGAACCGTTCGTCTTCGACAGTCTCTGACTGTGAGGCCGTGCCGCCGTCGGCCCTGGCTGTCTCGTCGTCGTCACTCATCGCAGCCACCTCCACAGCAGCCGGTCGACTCGGCTCTGCGCGGGGGCCCATCGACCGACCGGCCGCCGTCCGCGGCAACCGACTGCTCCCCCTGCATTCGTTCTGCTGCGTCCAGAACGGCTTCGACCGGCTTCTGATAGCCGGTACAGCGACAGATGTTGTCGTCCAGCGCCTCCCGGACTTCCCGCTCGGTTGGGTCTGGGTTCGAATCCAGCAGTGCCACCGCCTGAATTATCATCCCTGGGATACAGAACCCGCACTGGACGGCGAAGTTGTCGACGAACGCCTGCTGCACCGGGTGCAGGTCGTCCTGTGTTCCGAGCGCTGCGACGGTCTGTATCTCACTCCCGTCGGCGTCCGCCGCGGCCATTCCGCAGGCCATGCGCACCTCGCCGTCGACGAACACCTTCGATGCGCCGCAGGCTCCGCCGTCGCAGCCACATTTCACGCCGATGTAGCCGTGTTGTCTCAAAACCGTCGCCAGGTCCTCCGCCGACCCGGCTTCGACTCTCGTTCGCTCGCCGTTGATTGTGAGTTCAATATCCACAGAGTACCCTCCAGTTTTCGGCATGCATTACGGATACACGCCTGTTAGTGAACAGGTGTGCAACACCATCTCATATATGTATGGTTCACAGGTGTTTGATCGCAGTGTTGCCAGACGAAGCCGCGGGTCACCAGCAGACAACAGGCTGACACAGCTGCGACAGACAAGACAGTCGCTGTGTGACGTGTGCCAGATGTGTGATATTCACACGCTTGGAACGGAACGGCTCACTCGGCGGCCTTCGTCTGCACAGCGTTCAGCAGTACCTCAGTCCCGGTGACGATGTCATCCCATTCGGTGAATTCGCTCTCGCGATGGCTGATTCCGTCGACGCTTGGAACGAAAATCATGCTCGTCGGAGCTATCTTGTTGAGGTAGTTCGCATCGTGGCCCGCGCCGCTGACCAGTCGCGTGTACTCACAGCCGACCGTCTCGGCGGCCTCAACGACTGTGTCAATGCAGCCCTGATCGAACGGGTCCGCGTCGACCCGCATTATTTCCTCTATCTCGTATTCAAGGCCTTCGCGCTCGGCCGCGTGGGCAACCTCTTCCCTGATCTGTTCGACGGCCGCGTCGACCACGGCATCGTCGTACGAGCGGAAATCGAGCGTGAACTCTACGCGTTCGGGGATGACGTTGATGGCGTTCGGCCAGACGTCGACGCTGCCGACCGTGCCGACGAGGTCCGTTCCCTCGGTCGCCGTGATCCGTCGGACCGCGCGGGTTACGTCCGCCGTCGCCACGAAGGCATCGTGGCGCATATCCATCGGCGTCGGTCCGGCGTGGTTGGCCTGCCCCTCGAAGGTGACGTTCAGCCAGGCAAAGCCGAACACGCCCTCGACAGCGGCGACGGGGATGTCCTGCTGTTCGAGAAACGGCCCCTGCTCGACGTGCATCTCAAAGTAGCAGTGGATATCATCGGCTTCACAGGGTGTTTCGCCCTTGTAGCCGATGCGTTCGAGCTCCTCTCCGAACCGCTTTCCGTCCTTGTCTTCGCGCGCGTAGGCGTAGTCGAGGTCGAAGATATCACAGTAGACACCGCTGCCGAGCATATCCGGCTGAAAACGGACGCCCTCCTCGTTGCTCCAGGCAACGACCTCCAGTGGACGTTCGGTCGTCACGCCGGCGTCGTTGAACGCCTCGATGACTTCCAATCCACCGAGGACGCCGATAACGCCGTCGTACCGCCCGCCGTTGTACTGGC
This sequence comes from Haloarcula sp. K1, assembly GCF_001647155.1. Lineage (NCBI taxonomy): Archaea > Methanobacteriati > Methanobacteriota > Halobacteria > Halobacteriales > Haloarculaceae > Haloarcula > Haloarcula sp. K1. The sequence goes on along the minus strand of NZ_LRHL01000045.1, from coordinate 163,682 downwards.
TGTCGATGTGTGACCCGAACAGGACCGGTGCGGCGTCCTCCTCCGTCCCCTCTCGCCGACCGAAGATGTTGCCCATCGTGTCGATACGGACTTCCAGTCCGGCCTCGCGGAACCACTCGACAAGCGTGTCGCGGGCCGTCTTGTTCGCGTCGGACAGGCTCGGTCTGTTCACGCCGCCCCGTTCTGTCGCGCCGATTTTGTTGAACGTATCGAAGCGCTGTCTGAACCGCTCGCTGTCGAGACTGACGGATGGCATTGCGTAGCTGTTCCGCGGTGTCGTCTTGAAGATTGTGTCGGGGTGGCCCCACACAGATCGACAGACACGGTGTGGCACGCGCTCGCCCCCTGTCACACACGGTTGAGACCACCGAAAGAGCCAAACGACCGTTCCGCGAGTCAGCAGACATGACCGAGCTGAGTGCCGCGTCCATCGCGTTCAGAGACGCGCGGGTGCTGGACGGGAGCGGTCGCCCTCCGTTCACTGCGAGCGTGCGTGTCGCCGACGGTCGAATCGATGCAATCAGCGATGCCCCGCTTGACGCAGACCGCGTCGTCGACCTCGACGGGTCGTTTCTCGCGCCGGGGTTCATCGACATGCATGCGCATTCGGAACTGCGGCTGTTCGACCATCCCGGGGCCGAGGAGAAACTGACGCAGGGAATTACGACGGAAGTTCTCGGGCAGGACGGGGTCAGCGTCGCCCCGGTGCCACCGAACCTCACCGACGAATGGGCACAACGGGTCAAATCACTCGACGGCACGCTCGGCGAAACGTGGCCCTGGCACACCGTTGACGGCTACCTCGCGGCGCTCGAATCCGTCGAGCCCGCTGTCAACTGCGCGTACTACGCCCCCCATGGCAACATCAGGTCGATGTTGGCCGGGTTCGAGGACCGCCCGCTCGGCGGTGAACACGTCGTCGCCGCCGGGCCAGTCACCAGTCGACGGCTGGACAGACCAACGTCCGACCACGACACAGCGCCCGGTGAACTCGATGCGATTCGACAGGAGCTCGAAGTTGCGCTGGAAGAGGGCGCGTTCGGTATGTCCAAAGGGATGATATACCCGCCGAGTTCCTACGCTCGTGACGACGAACTGGTGGCGCTGGCGGACACTCTCGCCAAGCGTGACTCGTTTATGATCTCACACGTCTGGAACGAGACGGACCGCGTAGTCGAGTCCATCGACCGGTATCTGGACATCTGCCGACGCGGCGGCTGTCACGCCCACGTCTCCCATCTCAAGGTCGGCGGCCAGCAGAACTGGGGGAATTCAGAGGCTGTCCTCGACCTGTTCGACGATGCCGTTGCCCGTGGCCAGCGGGTCACCTTCGACCAGTACCCTTACACGGCCGGATCGACGATGCTCACTGCGCTGTTGCCGCCGTGGGCGCGACAGGGTGACTCGGAGGCCATCCGTCACCGTCTCAACTCCGCAGCAGTTCGGGACCGCATCGCCGCCGACATCTCTCAGCCGGGCGACTGGGAGAACCTCGCGTACGCCGCCGGCTCGTGGGATAACATCCTCATTACGCGGACGGGAAGCGGGCGCTATCAGGGTGAGACCATTGCGGACATCGCCGCGGAGGTCGACAGCGAACCGGTCGACGCGATGTGTGACCTGCTTGTCGCGGAAGAGTTGGACGTGACGATGGCGGACTTCGTGATGGCCGAGGAAGACATCGAGCGGTTCCTCGCCGACGACCGCGGCACGTTCTGCACCGACGGCATCTTCGGCGGGAAACCCCACCCGCGGGCCATCGGAGCGTTCGGCCGCATCCTCGAACGCTACGTCCGAGAGCGGGACGTGCTCTCGCCGGCACTGATGGCCCGCAAGGCCGCAGGCAACCCCGCCGACATCCTTGGTCTCAGGGACCGCGGCTACGTCCGCGAGGGATACGTCGCGGACCTCGTGGCCTTCGACCTCGATTCCGTGTCCGCGAACGCCACCTACGAGGAGCCGTTCCAGTACACCGACGGGATGGAGTACGTCCTCGTCGGCGGCGAAATCGCCGTCCGGGACGGCGAGCAGACCGGCGCTCGCAACGGCGCGGTGCTTCGCTCCTACGAGGAGTGGGGCGGTGGGACCCGTCCCGAACTCAACCGCGCCGACGAATAGCTGACTGACACGCTCTGCGCGCTGGTCGGTAGCTTCTCGGTCCGTGACGACGCGAAGCGAAAACCGAACCGCGAACCGGACCGCGCTACTCCGGCACTTCGGCGTCGACGGCGTCGACGAAACTGTTCATCTCCTGGAAGAGGAACTCGTCGCTCTCGCCCTCGAACGGCGAGCCGGCCCAGACGTCGAGGTCGCCGTTGACGATCTTCTCTTCCGTTTCCGCGACGGTGTCTTTGACCTCCTGCGGGACCGCCGGACCCCACTCGTCGAGCGCAGGGAGGTTCGTCTCCATGCCGCCCCAGAAGGCATCGGATTCCCAGGTTCCGTCCCGGACCGCGGAGATGGTCGGGTCGTACACCTCTTCCCAGTTCCACACCGGGGAGATGAGGTAGTTGTCGCCGCCGAACTCGCCCATCGGCGCGTTGTAGCCGGAGGCCCACACGTCCGCCTCGTTTGCGGCCCTGACCGGAGCAGGGGAGTCCTGCTCTTGCGAGATGACGTCACACCCTTCATCGATAAGCGAGTTGGCCGCCTGCTTTGAGGTCTGGGGGTCGAACCACGCGTTGACCCACCGGATTTTGAATGTCGCGTCCGGGTTCACCGATCGCGCGCCGAGCGCCATCGCGTTGATGGAGCGAATGACTTCGGGGATCGGGAAGGCGGCGACGTAGCCGATAGTGTTGTTCTCGGTCACCATTCCGGCTGCCTGACCGGCCAGATACCGGGGCTGGTAAATCCGGCCCATGTACCGTCCCATGTTCTCCCGGGTGCGATAGCCGGTCGCGTGTTCGAAGTACGTGTCGGGGTACTGTTCCGCAATGTTGAACATCGGGTCCTGGTAGCCAAACGTCGTCCCGAAGACGATGTCGGCGTCACCCTGCGCGTACTGCTCGAAAACGCGCTCCGAGTCTTCAGGCGCGACAGCCTCCGTGTACTCGGTTTCCAGCCAGTCGTATTTCTCGTCGACCGCCTTCCGCCCCTCGTCGTGTGCATGGGACCAGCCGAGGTCGCCGACCTCCGAGATGTACACCCAGGCAGCAGTCACCGAGTCTGACCCGGAGCCTTCGTCGCTACCGGTCGTAGTGCCATCAGTCGAATCACCGTCGTCGCTCCCGCTGTCGCCACCACTACAGCCGGCTAGCGCGGTTACCCCTGACGCCCCGATGGCACCCAGCATCTCCCGCCGCGATATCGTTCGGTTGGTATTCACCATTACTGAACTGAGTAGACGTAGCGAAAACTCCTACTTAAGAGATACCATCTTTGATCTTACAGCGAACAAATATATTTGCGTGAACGTGACCGAAAATCGTCTTCGTGGCTCGATACTACTACGACCGTGGTCACAGCCGTCTGAAAGGCCCCAGCAACTGCAGATGAGTACGTCAGCTGTGTGCCGGTGGCAGAATCAGTTCGGGACCTCCCCCTCGACAGTGTCGACGTAACTGCTCATCTGCTGGAAGAGGAACTCGTCGCTCTCGCCTTCGAACGCCGAGTCGGCCCAGACGTCTCGCTCGCCGTTGAGTATCGCCGACCGCGACTCCGAGACGGTGTCTTTCGCTTCTTGGGGCACGTCCGGTCCCCAGTCGTCCAGGCTACAGATGCCCGAGTCGATACCCTCCCAGTACGCGTCGGACTCCCAGGTGCCGTCCCTGACAGACTCGATAGTCGGGCCGTAGAACTCTTCCCAGTGCCAGATCGGGGACGTGAGGTAGTTTTCGCCGGCGATATCGCCCATGGGAGCGTCGTAGCCGGTCGCCCAGATACCCGCATCGGAGGCCGCACGGAGTGCAGCGGGGGAGTCCTGATGCTGGGCCATCACGTCGACGTCTTCGTCCAGCAGGGCGTTCGCCGCCTCGCTTTCGGTTGGCGGGTCGAACCAGGAGTTCGTCCATCTGACCTTCAGCGTCGCGCTGTCGTTGACTGACGCAGCCCCGAGCGCGTAGGCGTTGATGCCACGGATGACCTCGGGAATCGGGAATGCCGCCACGTATCCCAGCGTATCTGTCTCCGTGACGGTACCGGCGGCCTGTCCGGCGAGATATCGAGGCTGATAGATCCGGCCCATGTACCGGCCCATGTTCTCCATCGTCAGGTAGCCGGTGTTGTGTTCGAAGTACGTGTCGGGGTACTGCTCCGCCACGGCCGCCATCGGGTCCTGGTACTCGAACGTACAGCCGAAGATGATGTCGGCGTCACCCTGTGCGTACTGTTCGAACACCCGCTCGGAATCAGCGGGGGCGACAGCCTCGGTGTACTCCGTCTTCAGCCAGTCGTATTCTTCTGCGACCGCCTCCCGACCCTCGTTGTGGGCCCAGGACCAGCCGAGGTCCCCGACCTCCGAGTTGTACACCCAGGCGGCCGTGACCGAATCCGTTCCGGACCCGCCGTCACTACCGGTTGTGGTCCCGTCAGCAGCCCCGCCATCGGCGGTGTCGGTGGCTGCTTCGCCATCGCCTCCGTCACCCCCACCGCTACAACCGGCGAGTCCGGTAATTCCTGCTGCCCCAAGTGCTGTCAGTAGCTCCCGTCTCGATTTGGCGTGTTTCTTGTCAACCATTCACTATCCGGATTCCCATTGCAGAAACAATCACTTAAATTGTCCCGTTCGTGCAGCTTTTTCTACCCTATTATCAATATATGTGCCACAAAACCAAATCTATCATACGTATATGGTGATTATCTGCAGCATATGTCTATCCTACTGGCTGTCACGACAGACTGGATGGACGTCGACAACGGACGCTAACACATAACAACTGATACTTGGCAAATGTCCGGCATTTCCCGTTCTGGACGGCGAATATGGCTACCTTTGGAAACAATTATGCCACTACATTGTTGATACCCGGCCAAGATCAGAGAGCATGTCCGAACACACCACGCTCAGGATGGAGGGGATTCTGAAGGAGTTCCCTGGGGTCGTCGCCAACGACCACGTCAACCTCTCCGTCGAGCGCGGGGAAATCCACGGCCTCCTCGGTGAAAACGGCGCGGGAAAAAGCACGCTGATGAAGATTCTGTACGGGCTCTACTCTCAGGACCACGGCGATATCTATCTCGACGGCGAGCGGCTCGACCTGGAGTCGCCACAGGACGCTATCGACGCCGGGATCGGGATGGTCCACCAGCACTTCATGCTGATACCACGCCTGACCGTCGCCGAGAACGTCGTGCTCGGTGAACGTGAACCGGCCACAGCGTTTCGCAGCGATGCCGAGGACAGCTGGCTCCCGGCGACGGTCCGGAACAACAGCCTCGTCCAGTCGCTCGCCGGCCAGTTCTCGCTCGGTCTCGACGTCCCCGAGCAGCGGATTCAGGACCTGGCGGATCAGTACGGGTTCGACATCGACGTGAGCGCAAAGATCTGGGAACTCGATGTCGGCCAGCAACAGCGCGTCGAGATACTCAAGGCGCTGTACCGGGATGTCGACCTCCTGATTCTCGATGAACCCACAGCAGTCCTTACGCCGACCGAGGCCGAGCGGCTCTTCGACTCGCTCGAACGGCTGACTGACGAGGGACTCTCGATAATCTTCATTACGCACAAGCTCACCGAGGTCGACGCCATCGTCGACCGCGTAACGGTTCTCCGGGAGGGAGAAAACGTCGGCACCGCCGAGGTGTCGTCAGTCTCCCGGGCAGACCTCGCGGAGATGATGGTCGGCCGCGAAGTGCTGTTCGAAATCGACAGGGACGCTGTCGACCTCGGTGAGCCGGTTCTGCGCGCACGCGGGGTTGAGGCCACCGATAACCGAGATATCGAAGCTCTCTCCGGTATCGACCTGACGGTTCGGCAGGGCGAAATCGTCGGTATTGCGGGCGTAAGCGGTAACGGCCAGAAGGAACTGGCCGAGGTCCTGGCCGGCATCCGTGACGTGACAGCCGGCGAGTTAGTGGTCAACGGCGAGGACATCACTGGCGCGAAACCGAAGACGTTCGTCGACAGCGGCGTCTCGTTCGTCCCCGAGGACCGACTCCAGTACGGCTGTGCCGCGGACCTCTCGGTGATGCACAACGCCACGATGAAAGACTTCAGGGACGGCCGGTTCGGCGACCGGCCGTTTTTGGACTACGGGGAACTCCAATCCTACGCCGAAACACTGGTCGAGGAGTTCGATGTCCGCGGTGTCAGCGACGTCACCGAGACCAACGCCGGCGACCTCTCCGGTGGGAACCTCCAGAAGCTCATCCTGGCCAGGGAAATCTACCGCGACCCGGATCTGCTCATCGCGAACCAGCCGACCCGTGGCGTCGACGTCGGCGCAATCGAGTTCATCAGGGAGACACTGCTCGAACAGCGCAAGGCGGGCACGGGTATTATCCTGCTCTCTGAAGACCTGGACGAGATTTTCGACTTGAGCGACAGAATTCTCGTCGTGTACGAGGGCGAGTTCGTCTACGAAACGACACCGGCCGAGGCCGACCGGGAACGGATCGGTCTGGAGATGACCGGCGGAGGTGGGGACGACGCCAGTGAGACGGCTTCGTCGCCGCCTCAGTCCGTGGCCACACAGGAGAGTGAGAGCTGATGAATGTCGCAGTCAACGTCGACGCACGCGAGGAGATTCCCGCCTGGCTTGCCTACGGGACGCCCGTGTTCACCGTACTGGCCGCGCTGGCGGTGAGCGCCGTCGCGCTGGTCGTCCTCGATGTAAATCCCGTCGCGGCGTACGCGACGATGTTCGTCGACACGCTCTTTACCGAGTTCGGCCTCACCGAGACGCTGACGAAAGCGGTGCCGCTGATTCTCACGGGACTGGCGGTGTATCTCCCGCTGAAAGCGGGACTGTTCAACATCGGTGCCGAGGGACAGCTCGTCGCCGGTGCACTCGCCGGGACCTGGATCGGGCTGAACGTCTCGCTTCCGGGGCTCGCACTGGTCCCGCTGATGTTCGTCGCCGCAGCCGTGGCCGGCGGTATCTGGGCGGGCATCCCGGCGTACCTGCGTGCGAAGTGGGACGTCAACGAGATCATCACCTCGCTACTGCTGACGTTCGTCGCCCTCGAAATCCAGAGCTACTTGCTCCGGGGACCGATGCAGGGCGGGACCGGGAACTTCCCGCAGTCCGAGCGGTTCTCCGAGGCCGCGACGATTCCGGAACTGGTCAGCGGGGTCCACGCCGGCTTACTGGTCGCCGTCTGTATGGTCGTGGTGACCTACGTCCTGATGACGCGAACGCGACTCGGGTTCGAAATCACGTTCGTCGGCTCGAACGATGCGGCCGCACAGCAGGCGGGGATGAGCAAGTTCTACGTCTACCTCCTGGTGTTCGTCGTTGGCGGTGCGTTCGCGGCCATGGGCGGCATCAGTGAAATCGCCGGCGCACAGGGGCGATACCGCGCCGGGTTCGAACCCGGATACGGCTTCACCGCCATTCCGATCGCGTTGCTCGGCCGCAACAGCGCGCTCAAAGTGCTGCTCGCGGGGCTCTTCTTCGCCGTGCTGTTCGTCGGCGGGTCGAGCATGGAAGTGGCCTTTGGCGTGCCCGCGGCGCTGGTCGAGATCATCCAGGCGCTGGTAATCCTCTTCCTGATCACTGCGGAGTTCTTCAAGAGCTACCGTGTCGGTATCGACGTAAAACGCGGGCCAGCGGAGACGCCGGCCCAGCCACAGCGGGGTGACGACTGATGGTGAGCTTCATCGCCGGGCTGCTCGATGCCACCGTTCAGGCGGCGACCGTGCTCCTGCTGGCCGGGATGGGGGAACTCCTCAGCGAGCGGGCGGGCGTCCTCAACCTCGGCGTCGAGGGCATGATGCTCGTCGGCGCGCTCGGCGGGTTCATCACTACCGTCGTGACGGGGAGCCACTGGCTCGGATTCGGCGTCGGCATCCTCCTCGGGATGGTGCTTGCGCTGGTCCACGCGTTCCTCTGTATCACGCTGAAGTCGAACCAGGTCATCAGCGGCGTCATGCTGACGCTGCTGGGGGGCGGTCTGACGACGTTCTTCGGCTCTGGCTGGGTCGAGGAATCAATCGACGGCTTCCCACAAATGACGCTCCCGCTCGTCGGACAGTACCTCGTCGATATCCCGGTCATCGGTGAGGCCTTTTTCCGGAGCACGGCGACGGACTACCTCGCACTCGGCCTGCTGGTCGTGGTTTGGTACTTCCTGCACCATTCGAATCTCGGGCTGGAAATGATAGCCGTCGGCGAAGACCCCGAGATGGCGGACACGATGGGCGTGTCCGTGTTCAGACTGCGGTATCTCGCGGTACTCATCGGCGGCGGGTTCGCCGGCGCGGCTGGGGCACACCTCTCGCTGGCGTTCTCACAGCTCTGGGTGCCCGGCATGACCGCGGGCCGGGGCTGGATCGCCGTCGCGCTGGTTATCTTCGCACAGTGGCGGCCCCGCCGGATGCTCGTGGGAGCGTATCTGTTCGGCCTGCTCGACGCGCTCCGCATTCGCTCGCAGTCCATCTCGCTGACGGTGGGTCCTGACGCGCCGCTCGCCGGGGTCATCAACCCCGTCGTCGAGTTCCTCATGAACCCACAGATCATGGGGACGTACCCGTATCTGGCGACGATTCTCGTACTGGCGTACGCCGTCATCCGGACCAAGAGCGACCAGCTCGCGGTTCCCTCGGCGCTGTTGCAGTCCTACAGCCGCGAGACGGATTAACGGATAGTCGGGTACGGGCCGAAACGAGCGGCCACACCTGCCACAGACCGTGTGTGTTGCCAAATCTATTTATCGGCATTCGAAGAATTCAGGATGTCTCATGAGCGCCAATCAGGTCTTCGAGAGAGGCGACCGTGTCGGGATCTACTTGCAGGACAAACACTCGCTGGAAGAGAACGTGGAACTCGTGCAGTACGCGGAGGAACAGGGGATCGACGAGATCTGGCAGGCCGAATCGCGGCTGGCACGCGACGCCGTGTCCCCGCTCGGCGCGTACGCCGCGGTCACCGACGATATCAAACTTGGGACGGGTGTCATCAACAACTGGACGCGCAACGCGGCGCTGATCGCGCAGTCGATGAGCACGCTGGAGGAACTCGCCGGTCCGGACCGGATCATGTGCGGTATCGGGGCCTGGTGGGACCCACTGGCTGAGAAAGTCGGCATCGACCGCAGCGGCGCACTGCGGGCGATGCGGGAGTGCGTCGAGGTGACACAGGATTTGCTGGACATGGAGAATGTCACCTACGACGGGGAGTTCTTCCAGATGCGCGACGTGGAACTGGACGTGGTCCACGGCGACGACGGGCCGCGGACCGTCCCGGTCTACGTCGGCGGAACCGGGTTCAAAATGCTGGAACTCACCGGCCACTTCGCCGACGGCGCGCTGCTGAACTACCTCGTCAGCCCGGAGTACAACGAGAAGGCCCTCGACGCACTGAAGACCGGGGCGGAACGTGGCGACCGTTCGCTCGACGACATCGACCGGCCCCAGTTAGTCGTCTGTTCGATGGACCATGACCAGGAGAAGGCCCTGGACAACGCCCGCGAACTCATCACGCAGTATCTCGGACAACAGCCCCACATTATGAAAGCCAGCGGTGTCAGCCAGGACCTCATCGACGAGGTGGGCGAAACTATCGGCGGGTGGCCGGCCGACAAGGACGACATCAAAGAGGGGATGCACCTCATTCCGGACGACGTAGTTCACAAACTCACCGCCAGCGGGACGCCCGAACAGTGCCGAGAAAAAGTCCGGGAGTACGCGGAAACTGGCTGCCAGTGCCCGATTCTCTATCCGCTTGGCGAGGACCGGCGGTTGATGATCGACGAGTTCGCGGACGGCTACCTGTAGGTCGCTGGCCGCCGACTTGATAGGTGACGATATCCCTTTTCGGCCTGCTCAATCGTCGGCCGCGGCTTCCTCGGCCGTGCCGTACAGGCCTTCGACCTCCGCGATGTCGGGGTCGATTCGATCCACTTCACCGGTCGCCTTCTCGGCGCTTTTCGTGTCTTTTAGTCCGAAGCCAGTGGACACCACGACGACGGTTTCGTCCTGTTCGATGATCCCACGGTCGAGTGCGGTTCGGACGCCGGCGACGGGCGTCGCGCCCGCTGGCTCGGAGTAGATTCCCTCGGTGCTGCCAAGCAGTTTCTCTGCCGCCAGAATCTCGTCGTCGGAGACCAGCACGCTCGTTCCGCCGCTCTGTTCCAGCGCGCGGCAGGCCTTGAGCGTGTTCCGCGGCCGCCCGACCGCGATTGAGTCGGCCAGCGTTTCGGCGATATCGTCGATATCGTCGTGGTCGTGGAAGGCGTCGTGGATGGCCGACGCACCGTCGGCCTGGACGCCCAGCATCTGGGGGTGGTCGTCGACGTAGCCGAGGTCGTAGAACTCCTTGAACCCCTTCCAGGCCCCGGCGATCGTACAGCCGTCGCCCATCGAGAACACGACCCAGTCCGGGACGTGTCCGCGAGCAATCGACTGGTCGGCGAGTTCGTGACCAACCGTCCGCTTGCCCTCGACCTGGAACGGATTGATGGCCGCGTTGCGGTTGTACCAGCCGTACTTCTCGGTGACTTCGACGCTGAGGTCGTAGGCTTCGTCGTAGCTGCCGTTGACAGCGAGGACGTCCGCACCGTAGACGAGCGGCTGTGCGAGCTTGCCTGTCGGAGCGTCACCGGGGACGAAGATTCGACAGTCCATCCCCCCGCGGGCGGCATAGCCCGACAGCGACGCGGCGGCGTTCCCGGTCGAGGCGCAGGTGATGATGTCTCGACCGGCGTGTTTGGCCTTCGTGACAGCGATAGCGCTGGCGCGGTCCTTGAAACACCCCGTCGGGTTCCGTCCGTCGTCTTTGACAAGCGTTTCGACCCCCAGGGCATCGCTGAGGTTCGGTGCGTCGAAGAGGTCGGTCCCGCCCTCGTTGAGCGTCACGACATCGGCGTCCGCTGCGACTGGCAGAAACGCCTCGTACTTCCACTGGCTCGATATCGGGCCGCCGAGGTCGCCATCGAACGCGTCGTCGATAGCATCGTAGTCGTATGTCACTTCGAGAATTCCCTTTACGCCCTCGTGTTTGGGACAGGTGTAGATGATCTGGTTCGGGTCGTACTCCGCCCCACAGAGTGTACACTCGAGGGTTGTGACTTGCGTCATGCCCATACTACTCCCTGAGTACAACTGGGTATAAAACCGTACTGCGGCTTTAGCTCGATTGTGAGGTGAACCTCCTCTGTCGTGGATGACACATATTCACACACGGCAAGCACACGCCACACATCTATTTGTGAACCATCTATCAGGTCAATGGAGACCAAAACCGCTACAGCGGGCGGTCCAAGAACTGGCCACGGCCCGCCGTTGACTGGACCTCGTGGTCTATCGCGACGACCTCACCGCCGGCGACGACCGTATCTACGCGCGCGCTCCACTGCTGTCCCTCGTACGGCGTCCAGCCACCGACGAACGTGAGGTCGTCGGGGGTGACCTCGTACTCCTCGGTCCGGACGAGCATCACGTCCGCGTCCGTTCCGACTTGCAGTGAGCCTTTCTTGGGATAGATGCCAGCGTTCTGGGCCGGTGCCGCACACACGAGTTCACGTAGTCGCGGCCACGAAATCCGATCCTCGTGGACGCCCTCGCTGACGAGGAACTCGACCATCGTCTCGACGCCCGGGAGGCCGGCGTATGGCTCCCAGATGTCATCCCAGCCGACATCCCGAGTTTCGCGGTACGTCGGGAAGTGGTCCGTGCCGATGAGGTCGATCGTCCCGTCCTGAACCGCATCCCAGAGCCGCTCCCGCTCGGCGTCGGATTTGAGGCTAGGGTTGACTTTCAGGAACGGCCCGTGTTCAGCAACGTCTCCCTTCGAGAAGGCGAGATACTGCGGACAGGTTTCGAGCGTGACCGGAACGTTCGCTCGCGATTTGAAGCGGTCGCCCTCCCGCGCGCCGCTCCCGCTGGAGATGTGGACGACGTGCAGCGGACAGTCGGCGTACTCCGCGAAGTAGCCCGCCCGAGAAATCGCGTCTAGCTCGGCTTCGAGCGGCCGTGAGTCCATGTACACCTCGGGCTCGTCGCCGTCGATAGCCGACCGCGCGTCGTCGAGCAGTCCCTGCGTCTCACAGTGGACGCGAACTGTTCCCCCGGCATCGCCGACGCGCCGCATGAGCCGGGCGATGGACGCGTCGCTCGCCAGATACGGGTCGGCGGTGAACGTCTTGAAATCCGCCGTTCCGGCGTCCACGATGCCGGCCACGTCGATATCGGGGTCCTGAACATTGCCCGCGACAAGGCCGAAATCGACGTGTGCGAGCGCCGAGCACGCCGCTGCTTTCTCCTGCATTGCTTCGGGAGTCGTGACGGGTGTCTGCGTCGGCAACTCGATGACCGTCGTCACTCCGCCGGCGACCGCACTCGCAGTCTGAGACGCGAAGTCGATTCCATCCGGAAACAGTTCGTCGTCGTGCATGTGGGTGTGCACGTCGATAGCGCCCGGGAGCGCGACCATGCCGTCCGCGTCGATGACGGTATCCGGGTCACTGGGAGTCGGGACCGACGACGCCGGACCAGCGGCGTCTATCGTTCCGTCGGAAATCGCAATCTCACCGTGCTGGATGCCCGACGCCGTCACCACCTGTGCGTCTTTGATGTGAATATCTGTCATGCCAGTACGGGCAGGGCGAACGACGAAAACAGTTAGTGTGTGAGACGCCACATCCGGCCCACACACGGCTTGTGAGAGAATGGCCGCTAAGGCCGTTCTGGGGCGGAGTAGCTTTTAGTCGGTTGCCGGTATCGCCCAACCTGTGATACTGAACGCAGGGACGCTCATCACGATGGACGGTGGGCGCACGGTCCGGTCGGAGGTACACGTCGTTGTCGAGGACGGTGAGATCGTCGCTATCGAGGACGGCTACGCGTCCGGTGCTGACGTGATCGACGCCACTGACGAGGTCGTCATCCCGGGACTGGTGAACTGCCACACTCACATGTACGCGCTCCCGATTCGCGGTGCGCCGCTCGCTGCCTCACCAGAGAGTTTCTACGAAGCGCTCGTTGATATCTGGTGGAACGTCGACGAGGCGTTTACCGAGCGTGACGCTCGCCTGTCCGCACTGGGGTCCTGTACCGAGATGCTTCAGAGCGGCGTCACAACCTTCTGTGACAACTACTCCGGGCCGAACACACTGCCGGGCGGCCTCGACGCCGTCGCAGCGGGCGTCGCACAGACGCCGATCCGCGGGATGATCGCCTTCGAGACGACGGCCCGAAACTCCGAGTCCCAGGCCAGAGACGGCATCGCGGAGAATCAGCGATTCATCGACGAAACCGAGGAGCGGTACGACACCGTCTCCGGTCACTACTGCCTCCACACGCTGTTTACCAACACTGCGGACATCGTCGAGGAGTGTGTCGACCGGGCTACCGACCACGACCGCCCGATCCAGATACACCTCGAAGAGGGGCTGGTCGACGTTCACGAATCCATCGCCGACTACGGGAAACGACCGGTGCCAGCGCTCGAAGACATGGGCTTTTTCGACGCCGAAATCATCGCCGCCCACTGCGTCCATTCCACCGAGTCCGAAATCGAAATCCTCGCCGAAAACGACGTCAACGTCGCACACAACCCATATTCCAACATCAACAACGCCGTCGGTATCGCTGACGTCGAAACGATGCAAGCCAACGAGATGACAATCGGACTCGGTGACGACGGGTGGGACCCGGATATGTTCGAGACTATGCGTTCGGCCGTCGGTATCCACAAACTCAAGCAGCGCAACCCGAGCGGCTTCGACATGGCAACTGCCCTCGCATGGGCGACAATCGGCAGCGCGGCAGTGCTGGGGATGGACGACGCTGTCGGTAGTATCGAGGTCGGCAAGCGTGGTGATTTCGTGACACTTGACCTGGGGCCGAACCCGGTGTTAGACGGGAGTGCACCCTACTACGTCGTCAGCGCTGCAAGCCGTGCGGACGTTACCCGGACGATTATCGATGGGGAGACTGTGTACGACCAGCAATCGGGCGTCACTGGAGTCGATGATTCGGACATGACCGCCGTCGGCGATGCGAGTGCAGAACTCTGGGAACGGTTGTAGGAGTTACCGGCTGTGAATGACACCTGTTCGACTGCCGCAAATATATACACTCTAAGGGTGTATATCCACTTCTTCTGCGAATTGCGGAGAGCCACCTTTTCGGGCACGAAAGAATAACACTCTCAGGGTGTAAAACAACGGACGATATCTCGATTTCACCGTAGATGTGCACATTCTGTACACACGGTATTTTGACTGTAGCATCGTTGATGGGCCGAATCTGTCTATTTCGTGTACCATCGCAATTTTTTCCGGTTCCCGTATGTAATAGTGGGTCTGTGAGCGTGAATGTCACATGGTAGTTAGTGACGCCTTTGAGACTTTCACGCAGGTACTCGAATGCCTAGATTCGTCTGATACTGAGGTCAAATCGGTCTCAGTCAGGGGCCAGACGACAGCGGATAACGACGAAATCAGTGCTGACCTGACACTCGCGACGCCGGTATTCGGTGGCGTATCGATACACGACGACGTATCTGTCGAGGCTGAGGGCTTCGATTTGACCGATAAGCGGGTTGAGATTGACGTGACGGTTACCGTCCCTGTCGGAACTGACATACCAGTACCATCAGACGATCAGGGGGGCACGTCCAATGAACTGGCAGAGACCCTCTCGCAGTCGGATTCCGTGCCAGCATACAAGGACCCCGAGGCACTTCAGGCGGCTTACGAGGCCTGCGATACGTTCCCGGAGATGACCGAAGCGCTTGACGCCGACGTGACTTCCGAAACTGTGCGCCGATATATGGTGGAGTATGATATCCACGACCCGACCGACACGACGCCACAGGCAGGCGGACTCAGCCTTGCGGACATGCAGACAGATTCGGATACCGACACCGACGCCAGCTCCCCGGTCGAGTCGGACCCTTCTGAGGACAGGGTGGCCGACAACAGCCAACCCGAAGAACCGGACGGACTGGGGGCCAGATCTGTCGCCGACCTGCTCGCTGAGGCGGACTCACAGGACAGTGACGACAATCTCGTCGCGGATGGAATCGGTATCTCTCAGGACGTGACTGTGGCCGACCTCGCACAGACTGTTACCCAGTCCACCTCACTGGACGAGGTGACCCAGCGTCTCGATTTGAGCCAGACACACGCCCGGAGATTACTGTCGGAACTGGACCTCCTCGACCTCGTCACCCATCGGCTGGCAGCTACCCAGATACGTGTCTCGAACGCCGAAATCAAGCGGCGTATCACTGCTGCCAGTCGGTAACTGATCTCTACGTGGTGGTTGTGCGCGAAGATTAACCTTCATTATAAAAGGAAAATGTTTTTGTAGCCCGGTTTGAATGTGTGATAAATGGCAACTATACGCGTACGAGATTGGACGAAAGAACAGATAGAGAAGATACGTGATACGGAGTCTCACTCCTCGCACGATTCGGTTATCAAGTCGCTGCTGAAAGACCGAAAGCTGGCCAAATACGCGGACGATGCCGCAGAGGCCGTTCCGGAGTCGGAGTCCGACTCCCTGACGAACGATCCCGACACCGCGTTTGATGACCTGACTGTGCTCGGCGAGTTGTCCGGTGCAGACAACGGGGTGTTGTTTCTCTGGTGTCCCAGTTGCGGGAACGAACTGGCGCACTTGACTGCGGATAACCCACTCGGCCTGTCCGTGTTCGAGATCGAATGCCAGCGCTGTCTCACCCATCTCGACCGACACGCCATCGTTGCCATCGAAATCGGCTATCCCATCGAGCAGAAACTGGTCGAGGACTGTCTGCAAGACGATCTCAAGGACTGCGTCGTCGACTACTGGGACCGGACACTCGACTCGGCCGCCGTGGGAGCGCTCGACGACGATCTCGACCCGGCGCACCTCGTCTGGCAGTTCGACCAGTATCTCCGGCAGTTCTCGTGGGAGTGGCCTGTGGATGTCCCTGTTGTCGGTTTTGCCACGGGAGAGACCTATCGTAACACCACCACCGACGAGTACCTCGAAGTTATCGAACCAGTCTCGGAGAACCGGAACGCGATGGACTCGTTCAAGATACGGCGGTACGCCGGCGACCCGGATACCCACGACGGTGAGACGGAAATTCTCGACAGCACTGCTGTCGTCGATCACATCGTTAATCGGCGACTACTGCTCGAAGTACGCACCGACTCGGCGTCACTGCCCGAGTCGACCGAACCGACAACGTGACCAGTGGGCTCAGCCTGTCTGGACCTCTTCTCTCTAATCCTCTATTCTTACTAGACTGAGTAACTCCGGATCTACCTCTGATAGAGGTGCTGCTGTCCAATCGGATAACGCAGACTTCAGATGACTTTTTATAGGGCGCTTTTAAGATTGAAAATTCGAAATATGGATACATAATATCGACATTCCGCTCCACTCTGAAAACAGATGCTGTGTATTAGTTTGTCTCGGCCGTCGGACGGGAACACCGTAGACAGACGACACTCTCTGCGACCCAGTTCACATCTGCCGAGCCACAGTGCGGGCAGCGGTGGTGGTCGGTGTCGTACTCCGTCGTCCCGCGAGGGGCGGCAAGGAATCCGTCGGTAACCACTTGCTGGACGAGGCTGGGGAACCGTTGCCGTTTGACGACGGCCCGCTGTGCGAGGAACCTGCCGGGCTCGTCCGGGTCCGTGCCGTGGAGGTCTTCCCAGGGAAGAGCGATTTCGCCGTTGGCAGGGCCACGAGCGACTTGCTGGATGAGGGTCGCAGCGGCCTCGAACAGCGGCGTCGTCCCCCACGCTTGCGGGTTGTCGACAGCACTGCCAGCGTCCTTGTAGGCCGATTCAGCTTCGCGGTACGCTGCCTCGACATCGTCGAGTCCTGCGACTGTTCGGAAGTCTCCGACGAACTCCTTGAGGCAGGCGTGCTGAACGGGGTGTTCGAGCCCGTTGGTCAAATCCTTGGCCACGGCGACTCCCTCAACGCCGCGGCGGGTGGCGCGCGTGTCCGCTCCGGCGACGCGGTAGCAGACCGCGCTCGTCGCGAGGTACTGGAGACCGTCACCGACCCATCCCTTCTCGTCGGCACTGAACGGCTCGATGCCTTCCCGCGGGTCCGAAAGAACACGCCACCCGGCCCGCGTGTACTCGTCACCAGCGCGACGGTAATCCCGGTCAGCGATGGCGGCGACTGCTGCCGCTCGGTGTCCCGCGTCCTGTGTGCGCATAGCGTCACTACGGCGTACGGCCTCACAGGCTTTCGCACCCAACAAATCGGTATCACATCGCTGGCTGGCTGACTGGTCCGCTGTTCGTCTGGATGCTTCTCACCAGCGAAGGGCTCGTGGGCGGGCAGTCGATACTGGCAACAGTGGTCGCCGCTGCTGTCCTCTATATCCTGATGGTCGGCTTCTTCGTTTTCGTCGTGCTCCCGCGGTCCCGACTGCCGTCGGCTCGAATAGCGGCTATCCGACGCGACTGGGCGATTTCGGCGGCCGCGTACCTAGTCGTTCTCGTGCCACTCGTCGCACTCGGGTCTCGGCTCGTCTGACCCGACTCGAACTACGACCTCGATCGACTGTACGGTAAACAGGGCTGTTCACCGCTCACCCGATATGCTCACTCGGCGAGCGACAGTTCCCCGTCTGGCCCCACCTCACCGACTTCGCCGGTGTGATACCAGTCGTCCCGGAGCGTCTGTGCGCCAGTCTGGTCGCCGTCGAGGAACCCACCGAGGACAGTCGGGCCACGGACCAGTATCTCCCTGCTTTCCGAGACAGCGATTTCCACGCCCGGCATTGGGTCGCCGATTGACTCCTCAACGAAGGACGCAGCCGGATTCAGCGCGCCGACACCGGTTGTTCCGACGGAGCCGTATAGTTCGCATATCGGAACGCCCAGCCCCCGGAAGAAGTACAGCAGATGATCGTCCAGCCGGCCTGTCCCGGAGAGGGCGTAGGTGAGGTTTGATAACCCTGTCTCTCGTCGCAACGGCTTGTAGACGAGTCGCTTGGCGGCCCTGTACTTCAGCGGTGTTCCCCGCCCCTCGACGATACCCTGCCCGTAGGATGCCACTCGACCGCCGACCTTCCGCTTCATCCAGCCCATGTCGCCGAGACGGTCCTGTATCGTCCCGTAGAGCTGCTGGTACATCTTCGGGACCCCGACGAGCACGTCGGGCTTGACGGCCGCGAGCTGTTCCACGAACTCCTCGGCCTCAAGGTAGGCGACGGCGCTCCCGGTCGCCCAGAGGTAGTACGTCGCGACACGTTGATAGATGTGTGCCAGCGGGAGCGAACACGTCCCGGTCGCGCCGGGGCCGGTGGGAAGCCCCTCCCGGAGACTCTCTGCTGCCGCCAGTAGATTCCGGTGTGTCAGCGCGCAGCCGGCCTTCTCCGCAGGGGCTGCCACGTCGAACGCGACTGTCGCAACCTCGTCACCGTCAGTCTGCAGGCCGGGGAGCACTCTCGCCTCAGCAGTCGGTAGCGCCTCGAAGTCGAGCACGGTTTCGACGGCCATCGAGAGATCCCCGGCCTCGTCTCCCGCTGCCACGAGTCCGGTCGCGCCGGTCCGCTCGATGATCTGGGCTGCTCGGTCGTTGCTCGCAGACGGGTAGAGTGCGACCGGGACGAGTCCGGCGAAATGACAGGCCAGGTCGAGCACGGACCACTCGTACTGGGACTGGGCTCTGATGGCCAGTCGATCCCCGGGACGCAGTTCCGTCGAGAGGAGCCCGCCCGCGACCGCCTTCGCCCGCTCGGCCATCTCCTCGAAACTCCGCTCGACGAACTCGCCGTCATCCCGGACGAGCGCCGCGGTCCGGTCCCCGTGGTCCGAAACGATGTCTTCGAACCAGGCCGCGACCGACCCCTCCGGAACCGAAAGCGAGCCACCGTCGTAGACGTCGCTGTCGAGGCGCACGCCGGCGTCTTCGGGCTGCCGGTCAACTGGCACGGGGTCCTCCGACGCTGTTCGGTCCTGATACAACTGTCCGGGTTCGTACTCGTAGTCGTCGCTGACTTCGCTCTGGAAGTAGTCAGCGTAGTTCTGGTCCTCGTCGCCGGCGGCGATATGCGCATCGAGCCAGTCCCGGGCGACTGTCAGGACCTCCATCGTGACGTACTCCCCGTTCTCGTGTTTCTCGCGGAGCTCTTGTACTTTCCCGGCGAACTCCTCGTGCATTTCGCGGTGATTGTAGAAACAGTCGCTGCAGTCCATGGCGTAGCCACAGTTCTGCATGAACTCCTCTTCGTCACCGAAATGGTACTCCGTGTAGCGTTCGAGCTCCCGGAGGATGTCACCGACTTCCTCCTCGGAGTGGCCCTCGTTCATCGCCGTATGGAGGTCGTTCAGCAGCCCGAACAGGCGCTTGTGCTGCTCATCGAACCGTTCGATATTTGTGCTGTACCGTTCTTCGTCCCACTCGGCAAACTCCCCCGTCGAGTCTGTGCCCATACCTGTTCTGTTACCCATTATTTGAAAAGTAACTCTCACGTTCCCATCGAGTGAAAATGCGGTCTGCATCCCAAGTAGTTTCCAGTTAACATCGCAGTCGGGATGCGAGAATTACGTGACGAAACGGTTGTCGACGTCCTCACTGACAACGGAATCGGCGTGCTGGCACTGTCCAGCCCGACGGAGGCGGCTCCGTATCCGGTCCCGGTCGCCTTCGGGTACGACCCGGCGACCGATAGCCTGGCGTTTCACCTTTCAGAGAGCGACGAGAGCCAGAAACACCGCTATCTGACGGCTGACGCCACCGTCGGGTTCACCGTGTACGAAGAGACAGAACCCAAATCCGTGTGGCGAAGCGTCGTGGTTACGGGTGAGCTGGTAGAGGCGACATATGACGAGGTAGAGCCAGCCCTCGCCTCGCTGGCCAGCAACACACAGTTCGCCCCGAATCCAGTCAGCTGGGACGACACATCGACGACGACGCCGTACGAACTCCGAATCGACGACTGGTACGGACGAGAATTCCGAGTCGGGTGAAACTGGTGTCGCGACCCACGGACACCACCTGTTACAGACCTCCCTCTCAGCGCTGTATTCACCGCTGTTCGGCCCGCTTCGTGTTCTCAGCCTGTGGGAACTAACGCACGTAATTATGGCTTGAACCCCGTAGATACAAACAGAGGTGTACCAGATGCTACCGCCAACAACTGCGCTACTCCAGCACGGACCGATGGGACCCCACGGTGAGGCGACGGGCATGGGCATGGCCCCAGGCGGCTGGTGGCTGCTGCTCGCAGCGTTCGTCATCGCTGTTGTGGCGATCGGTGTCCTGCTGTACGTGCAGTTACAGCGCGAGGCGACCGCTGAACCGGATTCACTGGAGACCCTCAAACAGCAGTACGCGTCGGGCGAGATCGACGAGGCGGAGCTTGAAACACGGGCCGACCGGTTGCTCCAGCACGAGTCGTAGGCCACGACACTGGCAGTTTCATCATCTGTCCGTCTGGTGGGACACTCATCCGTGACTTATGACTCCCTGACTGCGTCCGCGGCCCGCCTGACACACTTCGTGGTACATTTATTCCGCAACGGTGTACGGTGGGTATGGACCCGGACGACGTTCGCGACGACTGGGCCTCCCGCTCCGGGAAGTTCTCGCCGGCGTACTACGCTGAACTCGGACCGAACGAAGTGAGTGAGACGCTGGTCAACGTGCTCGACCACTACGTCCACGATGACGCCCGGATCATCGAACTGGGGTGTGGCTCGGGCCGCCATCTGGCACACCTCCAGACCAACGGGTACGGGAACCTCACTGGTATCGACATCAACGACGAATCCTTCGACGTGATGGCCGAACACTACCCTCGGCTCGCGGATTCGGGGACGTTCCACACCGGAGCGCTTGAGGACATCGTTACCGAGTTTGAGGACGACGCCTTCGATGTCGTCTACTCGGTCGAGACGCTCCAGCACATTCACCCCGACGACGCGTGGGTGTTCGAGGAGATCGCTCGCATCGCAGGGGACCTCCTCGTAATCGCCGAAAACGAGGGCAACAGTCCCCAACGTGGACGCGAAGACACTGACGTGAGCTACGTCGACGACGACTTCCCGCTGTATCACCGCAACTGGAAGCAAGTATTTTCAGAACTAGGGTTCGCACAACTCATTCGGGAACCGACGTCTCGGGACACCATTCGCGTGTTCCGTGCGCCGTAGCCCGCACCGCTATGTATCACTTTTCGCCGGTTCTGTCGTCGGATCGCCACCCGCCGGTAACTTCAGGATCGATAACCGGGCAGCAACTATTTGTGTCACGGTATCATGCGTCAAGTTGGATCGCTATGCAACTGTGCCAAAACTGTCAGGCGGCTATCGACGAGTACCTCTTGGACAAACAACTCGAACCCCTGCGAGACCTCACAGTCGACGACTTCAATCTCTGTGCGGACTGCGTGACCGTCGTCGCGGACGCCTGTGTGGAGTGTGACGGCGCGGTGTACGTCCCCCGGTCCGAAACCGCTGTCCCCGACTGCTGTCCGGCGTGCCGGTCCGAGCACATCGACGAAACCGGGACTGACCCGGGCTGGCACTTCGACACGATGTCGACCTGACCTGGGTCATCAGCCGGGCTGCCGATGTGGGCATCAGCCTTTTTTGACACACCTGACCGCGAACTGAGGACACGGTCGCACCTGAATACGACTTCTGTGTTCCGTACCCGAGTAGAACAATACGTCTCGGTACAAGTGACCGCAATTGTACTGTGGACACGCACTATCTGCCATAATTTCTGAACGTCGGATTCGCCGACAGAAGCCGTGTGTGTGCGTCACAGTGGCGATAGAAGCTTCATACTCCTCCAGCACATACGGTAGGTCTCTACTGGAATGACACGCTCGACACGACATATTGGCTTGCTGTTTGCTGCGCTCGCACTCATCTGGGGACTTTCCTTTGTGGCGATCAAGACTGGTCTCGAAGGCGTTCCGCCGGTGCTGCTGGCAGCTGTCCGACACGACATCGCTGCGGTTGTACTGCTCGGTTATGCTCTCTGGCGCGGCCGGTCACTGCGACCACAGACCCGCGATGACTGGTCACTGATTCTCATCGGCGGCACCGTCCTCATCGGCGCACACTTCGCGCTCCTGTTTCTCGGACAGCAGTACGTCCCGAGTTCCTTCGGCGCGATCCTGCTTAGTCTCACGCCGGTTGTGACGCCGGCGTTCGCATCGACGCTGATACCGAGCTACAGGGCCCGTCCGCACGAACTCATCGGTACCGTCTGTGGATTCATCGGCGTGGTTATCATCGCAAATCCCACGCCGGGAGCGGTCGGCGGCCGACTGCTCGGCGTTGCCCTGCTCATCAGTTCGGCTGTGGCCTTCGCCGTCGGGGCAGTCCTGACCGAACGCTACACCAGTTCGCTCCCGCTTGTGAGTCTGCAGGCCTGGATGACCCTGCTCGGGGCGGGCATCCTGCACGCCGTCAGCGCGGGGCTGCCCTCGGAACGGCTCGGAACAGTCACAGTCGGGCTCGAACAGCTAGCGGCAATCGCGTACCTCGGCATCGTCGCCAGCGCGATTGGGTTCCTCCTTTACTTCCGGCTGATCAGCACAGTCGGGGCCGCTGAAACCAGCCTGGTCTCCTACGTGGTTCCGGCAGTGACGGCCATCAGCGGCTGGCTCCTGCTCGGTGAAACACTTGGCCCGGTTACCGTCGCCGGCTTCGCCGTCATCGTGGTCGGCTTCGCGTGGGTGAAAGCCGACGTGCTTCGGTCGTTACGCCGCCGTCACACTGGTTCGCCGCCCCATCGAACACAGACTCCACGGGACGACTGCGTCGTCGTCAGCGGAAACGCGTACTCGACGCAGGACTGATACGGATTGTTGGGGCGATGTTCCGGTATGCGCCGACCCCGAGATCAGCGCTACCCGGACATAATCTACAACAATCCGTATGTACTCCAGTCAGGGGCATCAGGACTTAGCCGCTGCCACCCGTTGCAACGGTATGGCTCCCCATCCCGGGTTCCACTCGCTACACGACGAAACAACGGCATCGATCCCCGTGACCGGTGGCCTCCCGGACTGGCTCCGTGGCAGTCTCATCCGGAACGGCCCCGGCGCGTTTTCCTTCCCAAATGGAAGCAGTGTCGACCACTGGTTCGACGGGTTCGCGATGCTGTGCCGGTTCACCTTCGACCCGGATGGTGACGCCGTTCACTATCGGAACCGCTTCCTCCGAACGGATGCGTACGAAGCGGCGACGAGTGGCGAGTTCGAGGGCGGCTTCGCGACCGGCGAGACGACGCTTCGCTCGCGGCTGGCGACGTTTCTGACAGACCCCTACGACAACACGAACATCATCGCTGAGCGGTTCGGCCGCGAGTACGTCGCACTGACTGAATCGCCCCGGAAGGTGCGTTTCGACCCGAACACGCTCGAAACGACGGGTCACATCGAACACGACGACGGCGTCCCGACCGGCCAGCTCTCCTGTGCCCACGTCAAACGCGACCCGACGAGCGGCGTCCTCGTCAACGTCGACACGGCGTTCGGACGGACCAGCCAGTACCACGTCACTGCCATGACGCCGGACGGGACCCGGCGACACGTCGGGAGCGTCGACACCGACCAGCCGTCGTACATGCACAGCTTCGCGCTCACGCCCCGGTACGTCGTATTGACGGAATTTCCGCTTCGGCTCGACCCCCGACGGTTTCTCAAGCCCGGCCGACAGGCACCCTTCATCGAGCAGTTCGAGTGGAACCCCGACCGCGGGACCCGAATCGTCGTCATGGACAGGACTACCGGGACGGTCGTGGCGGAGCCGGTCATCGACGCCGTGTTCGGCTTCCACCACGTCAACGCGTTCGAACGAGCCGGCGGGAGAGAACTCGTGTTCGACCTCGAAACAGTACCCGACGCGACGACTATCGACTCGCTGTATCTGGACACCCTCCGTGCGGGCGAGATGGGCGCTATCGTCGGCCGCATCGAGCGGTTCACTGTGGACCTCGGTACCGGAAGCGACGTGACCCGATACGGCGACGTCGACGCGACGGTGTCGCGCGAGATGGTGTACCCCGACGGCAGCGCGCTGCCGACCGTCTCACCGGCTCGGTGGTGTCGCCCGCATCGCTACGTGTACGCGATGGGGATGGATACGCCCGTCACCGAGTGGGCCCGTCGCGTCCTGAAACTCGACACGGACACGGGCGCTGTCGAGACGTTCGACGATGGCGGGGACTACTTCGGTGAGCCGGTGTTCGTCCCTGCACCGAACGGCGACGCCGAGGATGACGGTGTGGTGGTAGTCGTTGCGCTCGATGGGGACGCCGACCGGTCCCGGCTACTCGTCCTCGACGGTCAGACGTTTACGGAGCGCGTCCGGGCAACGCTCCCCCACGCAGCCCCGTTTGATTTCCACGGCCGATACTTCCCCGAGCTCAGGGTGGCCGCCGACGACTGATACGGACGGTTGGAGATTATGTCCGGATAGCTTCGACCACTGGGTAGGAACGCACCGGTACATCGCTCCACCAATCCGTGTCAGGCTGCATCCATCTTATCCCGGCAACGAATACGAACTGTTGACATGATGTTCGGTCTGCCTAAAATCCGAAAACGCTTTATCCATTTAGGCTGGCCTAAACAGTATGTTGAACGAATCGATTGACACCTCCGAACCGTCACACCGGCTGTCGGTGTCACGGACACTGGACGGAGCGTCGTGAACATGGTGGCAGTGGGGAACCGGACGGAGACGACGTTCGACCACGATGTCATCATCGTCGGGGGCGGTCCAGCCGGTTGTTCGGCGGGGGTGTTCACGGCCAGAGCGGGCCTCGATACGGTCATCTACGACCGCGGCCGGTCGTCGCTCAAGCGCTGTGCCTACCTCGAAAACTACCTCGGTTTCCCGGCCGGTATCGACGTAGAGACGCTGTACGACCGCATTCAGGACCACGCCGAAACTGCCGGTTGTTCCATCGTATCCGAGCTGGTCGAATCGCTCGACAGAACCGATGCCGGGGAGGGATTCGTCGTCGAAACGCAGGACGGGGAGACCGCCACGACTCAGCGGGTCATCGCGGCGACTCGCTACGACGGCGAGTATATGCGCGGTCTGGACGACGACGCGGCGATGTTCGAGACGTACGAACACGACGGCGAGGAACACGAAGCCTTCGACAACACGTATGCCGACGCCGACGGCACGACACCGGTTCCGGGTCTCTACGTTGCCTCACCGTCCGAGGCGGCGGACATGCAGGCGATCATTGCGGCCGGCCGGGGCGCACGGGTCGCACGTCGGGTGATCGCGGATACGAGAATCGACGACGGCTGGTGGGAGTCTGTCGCTGATGGGGTGGACTGGATCCGACGGAGGGCTGAACTCGACGACGAATGGACCGAACGATCGACCTGGGTCGAACACTTCGACGACCGGTACGCCGAGGACGCCCCCGTCGAACCGGGGTCGGACCGCTTCCAGCGGGTTCGCGAGGCGGTCATCGAACAACGGCGGTCGTCGTATCTCACGTCCGACGAGATAGCTGACCGGGCCGAAACAGGTCAGGAAGTACTGGCGGGCTACTTGAGCCCCGAAGCGGTCGTTTCGGGGCTCGACCAGACCGCCGTTCTCGATGCAATAGATGACGAAACGATCCGGGACTACCTCGGCGCGAGCGACGGACTCGCGGAGGTGGGCGAGTAATGGTCAGCGAGACACGGGGGGCCACCGACGTGTTGTCACGGGCCAGGACCTGGCTCGACACTCTCGATGGGTCCCTGTTCGGGCTATGTGTCGCGAGCGTTGCCGTCGCCTTTGTGGCCGGGCTCCTGCAGGTGAGCTTCGGGGCGTATTCGATGACCATCCTCGAGGCGTGGCAGGCCGTGTTCGACCCGAAGGTGTGGTTCAGTGTTCAGGCGTGGCAGTCGTTTTTCTTCGGGACTGAGCTGCCCGAACTGCCGAAACGGACGCTCATCGTCTGGAACATCCGGATGCCGCGGGTAATCGTCGCCGTGCTTGCGGGGATGTGTCTCGCCGTTTCCGGGGCGATATTCCAGGCTGTGACCCGAAACGAACTGGCGAGCCCGTTCATACTGGGCGTGAGTTCCGGGGCGGGGCTCACCGTACTGCTGACCCTCGTTCTGTTCAGCAGTCTCGCTCCGTTCCTCCCGCTGTTTGCCGCGGTCGGTGGCTCCATCGCGTTCCTGCTCGTGTACATGATCGCGTGGCAGGGCGGAACGAGCCCGGTCAGACTGGTCCTTGCTGGTGTCATCGTCAACATGGTGTTTACCTCCCTCCAGCGGGGGCTGTTCTTCTTCGCCGACGACCTGGGCGTTGTCCAGTCGGCGCTGGCCTGGATTACCGGGTCGCTAACGGGCGTCGGCTGGGAGGAGTTTCGCATCGCTGTCATCCCGACGCTGGCCGCGACGCTCCTCGCGCTGGCGGGCGCACGACAGCTGAACCTCCTCCTGCTCGGAGAAGAGACCGCGAGTTCGCTCGGGATGAGTGTCGAGCGGGTCCGGTTCATGCTGTCCGCGGTCGCCATTCTGGCGGCCAGTACGGCCATCTCCGTCGCGGGCATCATCGGTTTCTTCGGCCTCGTGGTCCCCCACATCGTCAGACTCATCGTCGGGAGCGACTACCGCCGGCTCCTCATCGGCTGCGTGTTCGTCGGTCCGGCGCTGATGGTCGTCGCGGACGTCGGTGCACGGCTGGCCCTGAGCCCCGCACAGGTTCCAGTCGGCGTCGTCACTGGCGTCGTCGGCGGGCCGTACTTCCTCTACCTGATGCGGCGACAGGAACAGATGGGTGAGATCTAATGTCACAGGACAACTCCAACTCGGACGGTATCGCTACGGTCAATGACACCGCTGCTGGGTCCCAGTCCAGTCACCGGGACCGGCCCCTAGTCGGCGACGATGTGGTGCTTTCGTACTCCGGGACGGATGAACCGGTCATCGACGGTGAATCGATCACCGCCGAACCAGGGGCCGTGACGGCGCTCGTCGGTCCGAACGGGTCGGGCAAGAGCACGCTGCTGAAAGGCCTCGCAAATCAGCTCGAACCGGAAGCCGGATCGGTACTGCTGGACGGGCAAGACATTCAGACACTGGAGACCAAAGCGATCGCTCGGAAGCTCGGCCTGCTCTCTCAGGAGAGTACGTCGCCAAACAGCATCTCGGTCGAGGATCTGGTGTACCACGGTCGGTACCCACACCGGGGGTTCTTCGACAGTGTCACCGAGGAAGACGAGGCCGCCGTCGAGCGGGCGATTGACCTGGCCGGCTGCGGCCATCTCCGTGAACGTGAAGTCGGTAGCCTCAGTGGTGGCCAGAAACAGCTCGCCTGGATCGCGATGGTCCTCGCACAGGACACCGACGTGCTGTTGCTCGATGAACCGACGACCTTCCTCGATCTCCACCACCAGCTTGAGGTGATGGAGATCATCGAAACACTCCGGGACGAGAGCGACATTACCATCGTGGTCGTCCTGCACGACATCGAGCAGGCGGCCCGTCTCGCCGACCGGATGGTCGCACTCAAAGACGGCAAGATACAGGCCCGGGGACGACCCGAAGCTGTCGTCACGGAGCAACTCCTCGCGGACGTTTTCGAAATCGAGGCAGAGGTCTCAGCCACGCCACACGGGCCGCGCGTGAATCCAATCCGTGCCCGCCACGACGGCGACGAACACACTGCTGGTGACGATAGTGCCGAACCGGACCGCGCCGAGGAGCTCGTGGCCGAATAGGGCCAGTAAGACCACCGCGAAATCGCACTCTGGCCCACGGATGCCGGGCTCTGCGCTTGATACTGGACTCTTCCCACGGACGCCGGGCTCTACGCTTGATACTGGATTGTTCCGGGTTGGTGAACCGGAACATCTATATATTTTTTAGGCTAGCCTAAAACAATGGCTGACGACACCACTGACATCGAGTCACCGACGCGAAGAGAGTACGTCAAGTATGGGGGCACGGTTCTCAGTGCCGGGCTGCTTGCGGGATGCACCGGTAATGCCGAGCGGGGAACCGGCTCCGCGCCGACGGAGGCCGTGACGGAGACGGACACGACAACTGCAGACGGGTCGTACTCCGTGTCGATGTCCCCGATGGGGGAGGTGACCTTCGACTCGCCACCGGAGACCGTCTTCACGCGGCTCACGCACCACGCAGACATGGCGCTCGCCCTGGGTCGCGGGGACACTGTCACGGCAATGCACGCACCGGACTATTACAGTGGGCTGTGGAACCAGTTCGTCGAACGGTTGCCGGGCGTGTCGCTGGACTGGACTGGGCTGTACTCCTCGTGGGAACCGAGCAAGGAGAAACTGTACGAACTGGACAGCGATATCCACCTGGCAGACCCGGCCTGGATCGCCAAACAGGACAACTGGGACCGTGAGGACTTCGAAGAGATCGCCACCAACGTCTCGCCGTGGTTCGGCAACTCGCTGAGTGACCGACACGCCGAACCCCCGTCCGGATGGGGGGACTACGAGTACTACACTCTCTGGGAGCAGTTCAAACTCGTGGCTGAGGCGTTCCAAGAACAGGCCCGATACGAGGCGCTTGCGGCGGTTCACGACGAGATGCGCTCGACCATCGACGCGAACCTGCCGCCCGAGTCGGAGCGCCCGTCGGCGGTACTGCTCGCTGCGGCTGATCTCGACGAGATCTACGCCTATACCCTTGACAACCCCGGATTCCTGACCGCACACACCCGCCCGTTCGGAGCGCGGGACGCCTTCGAGGGCTCGGTCGAGACCAACTCCGTGGTCGACTTCGAGACGCTGCTTGCGGCGGACCCGGACGTCATCCTGCACCTCGGCGGGTTCGAGCCGAACACGAGCCTTCCGGAGCGACGGGAGGCGTTTAAATCCGACCCGGTCGGATCGGAAATCACGGCCGTACAGAACGACCGGATCTACCCCCAGGGAGCGAGATATCAGGGCCCGATACTGCATCTCTTCCAACTGGAGATGACCGCAAAGCAACTGTATCCCGAGCAGTTCGGCGAATGGCCGACGTACACTGAGGGGCCGTATCCCGAAATCCCGGCCGAGGAACAGTTATTCGACCGCAAGCGGGTCGCGGATATCATCAACGGTGGGTTCGAGGCCTGAGCGACAACGATACGGCAGCCGACGCACGGACACTCGGAGCATACTATCGAATAGGCGCATTGTGACAGAGACTCCCCAGATATGGATGAATCGTCTACTATCGTAGTAACTATTGGCAGTATATATTGAATATAAGGGTATAGTGGCCTATTTGTCCAGAAAGAATTTATACTTCCCTGTCATCATCTCACATATGTTAGTTCACGAAGGAAACACGCACTCTTACACCACCGGCTCCGACCGATACTGCCGTCACTGCAACGACGTTGCGTTAGCCTACGACCCGTCGGCTGACCGCCCTCGCTGTCGGTCGTGCGGAAAGCTAGTGTAGCAGCGTCTCTAGCCTTTAGCTGAACCGCCGCTGACCGCCAGTATCGGCCGATCCGAAGCCTGGTCCGTGGGAATTCTCCGAAACTAGTCGCGGAACGCGTAACGAGCTACCTCGTGGGTTGCCTGGCTGACTGCCAGTGCAGACCGACTACAGCTTGACGAGAACTTTGATCGCTTCGCGCTCGTCCATCGCCCGATACCCCTCGGGAACGCCGTCGAGGTCGACGGTTTTCGTGAAGATCGGTGACGGGTCGAGTGTGCCCTGCAGCACATCGGCCAGCAGTTCGTCGGCGTAGGCACGAACCGGTGCCACGCCGCCGTTGAGCGCGATGTTGTCGCCGAACAGCGAGAACACGTCCAGTCCGGAGTCGTCGACCCCGTGCGGGACACCGACGTAGCCGACGGTCCCGCCCGGCCGACAGACGTCGATGGCGGTCTCCATCGCCGAGGCCGCACCGACACATTCTAGGACGTGGTTCGCACCGCCGTTGGTCAGATCGTCTGCCGCGTCCACGGCGTCCTGACCACGGGCGGCGATGGTCTCGGTCGCGCCGAACGACTCCGCGAGTTCGAGCCGGTCCTCGTGGTGGCCCATCGCGATGATACGTTCCGCGCCGAGACGACGCGCCGCGAGCACGCCACACAGTCCGACAGCGCCGTCGCCGACCACGATACAGGTGTCTCCCTCGCTGACGCCGGCGCTGACTGCCGCGTGGTGCCCGGTCCCCATCACGTCCGTCAGCGGGAGAATCGCTTCCAGCGTGTCCTCGTCGTCGGCGTGGCGGTCGGGAACGCGGACGAGCGTCCCGTCGGCTTCCGTCGCTCTGACGTACTCGCCCTGGCCGCCGCCGTTGTCGCCGCCCCAGGAGTCGCCGTTGACACAGGACGTGTGCAGTCCCTTCCGGCAGAACTCACACCGCCCACAGCTGATGACGAACGGGGCGAACACCCGGTCGCCGGGCTCGACTGAGCGCACGTCGTCGCCGACTTCCTCGACGATACCCATCGGTTCGTGGCCGACGCGGGACCCTTCCTCTCGGTCGCTCTGACCGCGATAGAACCACAGGTCGGAGCCACAGACGGCGGTATGGGTCACGCGGACAATCGCGTCGGTTGGCGATTCGATCTCCGGCCGGGGAACTTCTTCGACGGTGATCTCGCCGGGGCCACGGTAGATGGCTGCGCGCATGTGATCGCTTCGGGGTGGCTGTGGAAAACCGTTCTCATGCCACTTCGGTACGTCACCTTCGCTGCTCGTATTGGATGACAACAATTACCAGTGGTGAGACAGAACTAGGCGGCATGACGGACGTTCTCGTCGTCGGCGGCGGCCCCGCCGGCCTGAGTGCGGCACTGTTCACACAGAAAAACGGCCTAGAAACGACAGTCTTCGACACTGACGGGACCTGGATGCACAAAGCACACCTGTTCAACTATCTCGGAGTAGGCTCTCAGGACGGGTCCGCGTTCATGGAGACTGCTCGTACACAAGTCGACAGCTTCGGCGTCGACCGAAAGCAGGGAACAGAGGTGACCGATGTGGGCCAAACCGACGCCGGATTCGAGGTCGCAACCGAGGATGACACGTACGAAGCATCCTATCTCATCCTCGCGACCGGGGCTAACCGCGACCTCGCTGAGACGCTGGGCTGTGACATGACTGCTGAAGACGTCGTCGACGTGGACGTGACGATGGAGACGAGTGTCGACGACGCCTACGCGACAGGTGGTATGGTCCGAGCCGAGGAGTGGCAGGCAGTCATCTCCGCCGGCGACGGCGCGGCGGCGGCCCTGAATATTCTCACGAAGGAGAAAGGGGAACACTTCCACGACTTCGATACGCCCGCCGACGCGGACGCGCTGTTTGGTCCCGAGGAGTAGATTCCGAAACGGCTCCGGACGTGTCTATCTCATTGCTAACCGCTGAATACCGTGTTACTGGTCACTGGCCGGCGAGTACGGACTGCATTCGGCGGTAAGCAAACTCGGACCGGATGAGGCTAAGCAAGTGCGTAATTTGTGGCACTGCCGCCTTTACTACGTCACTGCAGTCAGTTTGGGGTTCTGAAACCGACCGACAGCATTATCGACTGATTCACTATGGCATCACAGAGCCATGTGTTCTCTGTGAAGGAGTTCGAGTTCAACATCAGGTTCACTGCGGGTGCCGACCCGGTAATGGACCTGTTTCACGAGTACCCGACGCTACGACTCCGGAACGCCACATGTACCGTGACCGAAAACGCCATGTGGCGTATCGACCACGTAGACGGTCCCGCTGACGCCATCTCCGCGTTTGATGAGGTGTTTCTCGACGACAACGGCTGTAACGAGTGTCTCGATGAGCACCGCTGTTCCGGGACGCGGGAGTACCAGGTTCTCGACCGCCGACCGACTGCCAGAACGGTATATACGTACCACGCAGACACTGACCGGTGTCGTGCAGTACCCACTATCGTCACCGACCACATCGGGGATGGTGTCGTCTTCGAATCGGAACGTACTGGCAGTACGTATCGGTGGCGGGTGCTGTCGCCGATCGAGACGTCGCTCGATCCGCTGTTTGGTCATCTCGAATCAACACTCCGAACTGGGGTACAGCTCGATGTCGACCACCTAGGAGGCGCTGAACCATGGCGAGACAAGACACAGCCCGTGTTCCCACAGTGACTGTACAAGGTCCACGGCTGTGCGTATTCGTTGTAATAGTGTGTAAACACGACTCGATTGAATACGACGCCACTAAACCTGACGCCGAAATCAGTGGACCGACCGCTCGTCGCTTTCGTCGATGGCTTCAATCGGATCGGCGTTGCCAAACGATGGCTCCGGACCGTCCCCGGCCGCGGCCCACTCGCAAGCATTGGCGAGGACTTGTTGGATCGCCTCGTTGTGGTAAATCGGATAGGTCTCGTGGCCCGGCCGGAAATAGAAGATTCGGCCCGCCCCGCGGCGGTAGCAACACCCTGACCGGAACACCTCACCGCCCTCGAACCAGGAGTTGAACACGAGCGTATCCGGTGCCGGAATGTCGAACCGTTCCCCGTACATCTCAGTCTCCGGGAGTTCGATGTACTCGTCGACGCCGTCGGCGATGGGATGGCCCGGCTCGACGACCCACAATCGCTCGGTTTCGGCGGCTTCGCGCCATTTCAGACTGCAGGTCGTCCCCATCAGTTCGCGGAAGATCTTCGAGTAATGGCCCGAGTGGAGGACGATGAGCCCCATGCCGTCGAGGACCCGCTCTTTCACTCGGGAAACCACCTCGTCGTCGACCTGGTCGTGCGCGGCGTGGCCCCACCAGGTCAGAACGTCCGTTTCTGCCAGTACGTCCTCGGTAAGCCCGTGTTCGGGCTCCTGCAGCGTCGCGGTCTCCGTGTCGAATCCGCGCTCTTCCAGTGCCGAGGCGATAGTGCCGTGAATCCCGTCGGGGTACAGGTCCGCGACCGCTTCGTGTTCCTGCTCGTGGACGTATTCGTTCCAGACTGTAACGCGTGTCATACTCGTGGTTTCCACCTCCGCCGTAACGGCGTTGGCCAAGCGGCAATCCGTACGACAGGCGGACGCGATACGTTTTCGTCTCCGCTGGGTATTCGCCGGGAGACCCTCCAACACATCCATCTGCCTCAGAGACCGTCTTGTGTCGCTCAGCGCCGAGTGTCCGGTTCACGTTCTATCGCGCGCCAGCGCCGTTCCAGCGAGGGGACGACAGCCTCGATCTTGAACCCCGGTACGGCCCGTTTTCCAACTGCGTCCACAGGACTGTGAATAACGCCCTGAAACCACCAGATACAGACGACTGTAAGGGGCTCGCGTGAGAGTACAGTCGAGTGAAATCGGGGCGTAAAGCACTGTTATACCGGATACACACGACTGTACTGCACTCCGGACGTTCGTACAGAATACGGCCTGTTTTTTCGGCTATCAGCGCTTCTCGCTTCTGTTCCGGCGCTATTATGGGTAGACGATAATGTAAACAGTAGATAGGTATAAATACTCCCTGCCAGACGACGTGACTGATGCACCCTACCAGAAACCGCTGTATCGGAAGGTTTCGAGCGATAGAGGCCCGTACCGAGGTGGTTCAGAAATGAGAGCGCGATACTGTTTCCCAGGGCACGTAGCTGGTGACAGTGGCGGCACGTCTCCGGACGAACGGATTCCGGTGGTGAGAACCCATGTCTGAGCACACGCTGGTGCTCCTGGCACTGCTGCCGCTGGCGACGATTGCGGTGTTGATGGTCGGGCTGTACCAGCCTGCGACACGGACAATGCCCATCGCATGGGCGGTTGCGGCTATCGCTGCCTTTGTCGGCTGGCAGATGTCGCCCACGCTGATCGCTGCCGCGTCGATACGCGGCGCGCTGACAGCGACCAGAATCTTGGTCATTGTCTTCGGGGCCATACTCCTGCTGTACACGCTGAAACAGTCCGGCGCGTTCGAAGTCATCAACGCGGGGTTCTCCTCGATCAGCGACGACCGGCGCGTGCAGGTCATCCTGCTCGTTTTCCTCAT
The DNA here is from genome assembly GCF_001647155.1 of Haloarcula sp. K1. NCBI lineage: Archaea > Methanobacteriati > Methanobacteriota > Halobacteria > Halobacteriales > Haloarculaceae > Haloarcula > Haloarcula sp. K1. The sequence goes on along the minus strand of NZ_LRHL01000045.1, from coordinate 129,690 downwards.
GGGCTCGTTCATCGAGGGCGCGGCCGGCTTCGGGACGCCCGCGGCCATCGTCGGCCCGCTGCTGGTCGGCCTGGGCTTCCCGCCACTGGCCGCGGTGGTCGTCGCGCTTACGGGGAATATCCTCGCAATCACGTTCGGCGCGGTCGGAACGCCGCTGATAATCGGACTGCGTGACGTGGTGTTCGCAGAGGGTACGGGCGCATCACAGCAGGTGCTCCAGCAGGGCGGCTTCGAGAGCGTCGGCGCGTACGTCGCTCAGATCGGTGTGTGGGCGGCGCTCATCCACGCTATCGTCGGCATCGCCATCCCGTTCATCGGCGTAGCGATGATGACGCGTTTCTTCGGAGAAGAGCGGTCGATCAAACCGGCGCTCGAAGTCCTGCCGCTGTGCCTCTTCGCGTGGGCTTCCTTTGCAATACCCTACGTCGCGACCGCGTACTTCCTCGGTCCGACGTTCCCGGCCCTGCTCGGTGCGATGGTTGGCCTGCTCGTGGTCACGACCACGCTACGGGCCGGCTACTTCCTCCCAGACGACGAATGGGACTTCGGCCCGCAGGAGCAGTGGCCGGACCACTGGATCGGCAGTATCGAGCCCGGCGAGGGCGTCGGCACCACGACGGGTGACAGCCGAGAGGGAACCGTCGCGGCCGACGGCGGCACGGCAACGTTTGAAGAATCCCACTCGCAGGACATGTCGCTGGGTATGGCCTGGCTGCCGTACCTCCTCGTCGCCGCACTGCTGGTCGTGACCCGCGTCGTCAGTCCGATTCAGGAGTTATTGTCGACGAACGGCGTTCTCCTGTGGAGTAACATCCTCGGTACGCCGTTCTCGGAGGGCGTCGAGCTGTTCTACCTCCCCGGGAGCCTCTTCGTCCTCGTCGCCGTGATCACGTACGCGCTCCACGGAATGGACACTGATGGAATCAAGGCCTCGTGGAGCGAGGCGCTTCGGAACATCGCTCCGGCCGTCGTCGCACTGTGGTTCGCGGTCGCCACGGTCATGATCATGCAGCGGACCGGCAGCGCCGTCGTGCTGGAGGCCGCGCCGATCAACTCCGGAATGCTCGGCCTGCTGTCGGAAATCACGGCGAACGGGACCGGCCAGATGTTCCCGTTCTTCTCGGGCTTCATCGGCGCGTTCGGCGCGTTTATCGCCGGTTCGAACACTGTCAGCGACATCCTGTTCGGGCTGTTCCAGTTCCAGGCCGCACAGCAGATCGGTGCGCCGACCCAGATCGTGGTCGCCGCGCAGGCGGTCGGCGGCGCAATCGGCAACCTCATCGCGATTCACAACGTGGTCGCCGCCCTCACGGTGGTCGGTCTCATCGGTGAGGAGGGACGCGTCATCCGTCTCGAACTGATACCGGTGCTGTACTACGGCGTGTTCACGGGCATACTGACGCTCATTCTCGCCTACGTCGTGGCTCCGGGCGCGTTCTAACCCGACTCACCTACCCACCTACCCTCCACCTACTCCCTACTCATGGCATACGATTCCCGACTCCCCGAGCAACGTGACCCGGCGACAGACCCGAGCGCGAACTACGATTACCAAGGCGACAGCGTCCACCGACCGGACCTCGTGGCGGCCCTGAAGCGCCGCGTGGATGGCGACGTACGCTTCGATACGTACACCCGTGAGCTATTTGCGACTGATGCGAGCGCGTACGAACAGCGCCCAATCGGCGTTGTCTCACCGGTTTCGACCGACGATGTGGTCGCGGTGATGGAGTACTGCGACAAGCAGGATATTCCGGTGCTCCCACGGGGTGGCGGGACCAGTCTCGCCGGGCAGGCCGTCAACGAGGCCGTCGTCCTCGATTTCAAGCGGCACATGGACGAGACGCTGTCGGTCGATCCCGAGGCCAAGCAGGCCCGCGCACAGACGGGCATCACCATCGCCCGTCTCAACGACCGGCTCGAACCCCACGGCCTGAAGTTCGCGCCGGACCCCGCCTGGGGCGACAAGAGCGTCCTCGGCGGTGCAATCGGGAACAACACGACCGGTGCACACTCGCTGAAATACGGCAAGACAGACGCCTACATCGAGGAGTGCGAGGTCGTTCTCGCTGACGGCACTCAGACAACGTTTGGCTGGGTCGATGTCGACGACCTCGAATCGCGAGCGGCCGAGGCCGGCCCGAACGCCGACCTCGAAACCCGGATCTACGCCGAAGTCGCGAAGATCCTCTCGAAGGACGCGGCGGAGATAGACGCCAGATATCCGGAGCTCAAGCGCAACGTCTCGGGATATAATCTGGATGAACTGGTCGACAGCGCCAGGGAACGCGGCGAAGTCAACCTTGCCCGCTTGCTCGCCGGGAGCGAAGGGACACTGGCTGTTGTCACTGAGGCGACAGTCTCGCTCGAACCCGTTCCCGACGCTACGGCCATCGCCATGCTGACCTACGACGATATCCTGTCGGCGATGCGGGACGTCGCCCCGATTCTCGATCACGACCCCTCGGCCGTCGAGGTGATGGACGACGTGCTCCTCGACCTCGCCGCGGAGACGCCGGAGTTCGCTGACGTTGTCGGTATGCTCCCCGAGGAGACGGATTCGACGCTGCTCGTCGAGTTCTACGCCGACTCCGCGGATGCCGGCGCGCAGAAAGTCGCCGACCTGCTCGCCGACCGGCTTCCGGACTACGAGGCCAGAGAGTCGCCGAGTGACGGGGCGGGTTCGGTCACCGACGCCCCCGTCAACGCCGTCGACGCGCTGGAGGCCTACGACGCGGACCGGCAGGCGAAGTTCTGGAAGATGCGCAAGGCCGGCCTCCCGATTCTCCTGTCGCGGACGGGCGACGACAAACACTGGCCGTTCGTCGAGGACACGGCGGTCCCGGCCGAGAACCTCCCGGAGTACGTCGCCGATATCCGGGAGCTGTTCGACGAACACGACACGTTCGCCTCCTACTACGCCCACGCCGGCCCCGGCGTGTTGCACATCCGGCCGCTGTTGAACCTGAAATCCGGGGACGGCATCGAGACGATGGAGGCCATCTCCGACGCTATCACGGACCTCGTCGTCCAGTACGACGGGTCGGTGTCGGGTGAACACGGCGACGGCCGCGCCCGGACCCAGTGGAACCGCAAACTGTACGGCGACGACCTCTGGGAGACGTTTCGGGACCTGAAGACGGCCTTCGACCCGGACTGGCGGCTGAATCCGGGCAACATCTGCGGCGACCACGACCCGGCCGAGAACCTCCGGTACGACCCGGACTACGAGTTCGACGCGGGCTTCGAACCCACGCTCGACTGGGACAACGAGAACGGGTTTCAGGGGATGGTCGAACTCTGTCACGGCTGTGCGGGCTGTACCGGCCATCAGGAAACCACCGGCGGCGTCATGTGTCCGACCTACCGCGCCGCCGAGGAGGAAATCACCAGCACTCGTGGTCGGGCCAACATGCTCCGGTCGGCGATGGACGGTGACCTCCCCGAGGACCCCACCGACGAGGAGTTCGTCACGGAAGTCCTCGACCTCTGTATCGGCTGTAAAGGCTGCAAAAAGGACTGCCCGAGCGGCGTCGACATGGCGAAGCTCAAAGCCGAGGTGGTCCACGAACACCACCAGCGTGAAGGTATCTCGCTGCGGGACCGGCTGTTCGCCAACGTCGAGACGGTGCTCTCGCTTGGGAGCGCGTTCGCCCCGATGTCGAACTGGCTGCTGGATTTGCCGGGCTCGGGACTCCTCATGGAGAAAACGGTCGGTATCACCGAGGAACGGACGCTGCCCGCCTTCCACCGGACTACGTTCCGGGACTGGTGGGCTGACCGCGGCGGGGCACTGATTGCTGCGAACAAAGCCGATCGGAAGGCGCTCGTGATCGCCGACCCGTACACGAACTACAGCCATCCCGATGTCGGGAAAGCGGCCGTAGAAGTGTTGGAGGCGGCGGGCGTCCACGTAGTTGTGCCTGACGGTGTGACCGATAGCGGTCGTCCGGCGTATTCCAAGAGCATGCTGGACCACGCTCGCGAGACGGCACGAGCGAACGTCGACGTGCTCGCACCGCGAATCCGCGACGGCTGGGACGTGGTCACCATCGAACCGTCCGACGCGGTGATGTATCAGGTCGACTACCGGGACCTCCTCTCGGGCGACGACGTCGACACCGTCGCGGCGAACACGTACGGCGTCTGCGAGTATCTCGACACGTACCGGCTGGGGGAGGGTATCTCCTTCGACAAGTCGGGCGACTCGCTGGCGTACCACGGCCACTGCCACCAGAAGGCGACGAAGAAAGACCACCACGCCGTCGGCGTCCTCCGCCGTGCGGGCTACACCATCGACCCGCTTGATTCGGGCTGTTGCGGGATGGCAGGGAGCTTCGGCTACGAGGCCGAACACTACTCGATGAGCGAGGGCATCGCGGACCTCCTCCTGGGCCAGATTGACGATTCGCCTGCCGAGCGAGTCGTCGCGCCCGGCGCGTCCTGCCGGTCCCAGATCGACGACTTCGGCGACGGTGACGCGGAGCCGCCACATCCCATCGAGATGGTCGCGGCCGCGCTCCAGTAGCACGGCCCGCATCGCTGGCTCCACGAGCTACGAGGTCAGAACCCGATACCGTCTCGCTGTCGGACTGTCACGTCGTGTCCGTCGACTGTCGACCGAAGCGCCTGCGTGAAGGGCTCAGCGTCGAACTGCCCGTGGACTCTGACTGTTGTGGCGGAGCCCGTTCGGGGTCGCGCTGTGATCTTTGGCCGACCGACCCGGCCGCCCGTGTGAACATCAACGCTATCGAGTGTGTCGTACGACTGTGTCTCGACCTGTTCCGCGGTCTCGATAGCCGCGGGGACACCCCCCTCGACCACCTGTGACGCGAACGCGGCGGCCCGCTGGTCCGGCGACCCGAACAGCAGGTCGACGGGTGTCAAATAGTCGTACTCGACGAAGTAGGCCCGCTCCGTACAGAACAACACGTCGACCATCCGGAGCGGGTACGACCCCCGCATCGTGTAATGCAAGTGGACGCGGAGTTCGTCGGTCACGAGAACCACCCTTGCGCGGTGGCGGCGTCAGTGACTGTCCCGCTTGCCGTGACTTTCGCGCGTCCCACTCGATACATCGTATACGCCTGGACGAGCAGGCAGATCGCCCAGAGGGCGTACCCTCCCAGTGCGCTGCCGAGCACCGTCGTCTGGACGGCAAACGCCTGCAACCCCAGCTGTGTCGCTAGCCCGGTCCCGATCAGGAGGACGCTGAAGTAGCCGAAAAACGCCGCGGCGACCCACATTGCGACAATGCGACCCCAGCCCGGCATCGTGTGCTCCGGCAGCCGGACCGTGTTGACGAGCTGGACGATGACGATGTACGGCCACATCAACAGCCCGGACATCGCCGCGCCGACGACCAGGAGCCCGAAGGGATCGGATATCGATATCGGGAGGGTGAGGATGAAGATGCCCCAGCCACAGAAGACGGTCAGCAGTCCCCAGAACAGTCGGGGCAGGCTCCAGCCCGCGTCCCGACCGTACAGCTCGTAGATGATGTCGGAGCTGTTCCGGACGAACGACTCGATGATCGCGTATTCGGTCGTGAACAGGGCGAGAAACAGCGTGACGTAGATGACGCTCGTCGTGAACCCGCCGACCGACGGCGCGATCTCGATGAGCCACATATCGACCGCGTCGCTCGTCGCTCCCGGTGCCTGTGACACCGCGATGACGACCAGCATCGTCGTGACGAGGAGGAGGCCCAGCAGGAAGGTCAACAGGTGTTCGAGCTGTGTCACGCGCCACCAGCCGCGCCACCGTTTGAGGTTTTGCGTGTCCGGGGTGAACGTGAACCCGTCCTCGTGGACCGTCTCGGGGTCGTCGCCGGCGAAGGGGTTCTTGATCCGGCCCTGATACCGCCCCATCCCGTAGCCCTTCTCGCGTATCCAGAGGCTCTGTGAGAGGTTGAGGTAGCCGCCCGCGCCAGCGTAGGCCAGCGCCCCGACCAGCACGGCGATGGTCCCGACCGGCGAGTAGTCGCCGACCTCCGTCAGGCTCCCCGGAACGCCGACCAGCACGTCCACTGACCCGATGAGAACGAACAGCAGCAGGGTGAACGCAATAGACAGCGCCACCAGAACAAGCTGGAGGCTCTCGACGACGTTGTACATCAGCGGCGTCACCTGGTAGGTAATCCAGATGAACACCATGAGCGCGATGCCGAACAGTCGCCAGCCGACGATGTCGACGCCGGCGACGTCGTACGTGCCGAGTCCAAGGCCCTGTGCGCCGATCTGCGCGGCGCTCGCGGCCCACCCCGGCCAGCCGAGACTGATGAACCCGCCGACCAGCATGGCCAGCGGGAGAACCGGATGGACCCGTTCGAACGCCCGAAACACGCTCTCACCGGTCGCCAGTGTCCACCGCTGTATCTCCGTATTGATGACAAAGTGGAGACAGACCGCCACGAGGAACAGCCAGTACAGTCCCCAGCCGTAACTGGCGACCAGATGCGGCCAGAACAGCGTCTCGCCGCTGCCGAGCGACGCCCCCAGCATGATCGCGCTGGGACCGACGACGTGGCGGAGCTTCGGCACTTTCGGCAAGGAGAGTTCTCTGAACCGCCCACCCGTCCCCGTGTCCGGATGGGCATCGCTCTCCGGTGCCACCTCGAGGTTGTCGTACGCGACCGGCGTGTACGATGAGATGGGATACCGCTGCTCTTTGCGAGAGGCGTACACTTCCGATGTCTCTGACTCCGCGTCTTCCGTTACGTCCGACTGTTCCGTCGGCTTTTCCTCTGGCATCGGTGAACTCACCCACCGACGTAGTGCCAGACGTGCTCGTGGTCGGCGGCCAGGTCGACCTGTGGGAGGTCTTCGAGCGCGGGTCCGATAGCGTCCCACCACTCGTCAGCGGTCTTGTAGCCCGCCGGATGCTCTTGAAACACCTCGGTAATGAGCTTCCCGGCATCCGTGTTGGGGTTTTCACGGAGGTAGTCGTACGCGGCCCTCAGCGCTGCACGCCGGTCGTCGAGTACGTCCCCCGTCCCCGGCAGGTCCGCGTCGGCGATACTGTGCTCGACCGGCGGCTCTCGTTGCTGCTGTTGCGCGTCCGAGCCGACGAGCTGGGAGAACGGGATCCACCAGACCCGGCTCCGTGCGCCGACCTTCCGCGTTTCCAGCTCACCCCGCTCGACGAGTACTTCGAGCTTGTTGTGTGCCGTTTTCCGGGAACAACCGAGTGCGTCCATCACATCGGTTGCCGTCAACGGCTTCGCCTGGTCCGTTCGGTCTCGAAACACCGAGAGCACTCGCTCCGGTGTGAACTCTGCCGTGGACGGTGGCGACCCGTCAGCCCGACCATCGTCCGCGGTATTGCTCATACGTAGCCATTACAGTCGTATGTAATAGACTTTTCTGCAGAGAACTCCGATCCGGGAGCAAACGACCTCCTTCCGTCTGACGCTCGATGGGTCTCAATTTCACACGAAGGTAGGAAATCACTTCCCGGTCGACGCACCGACAACGGCTGTTGCAGATATCCCAAATCCGGTCCACTTCCGACAGCAACCACGTTGCCGTCGGACCGGTCCACCCCTTACTCGGCCGGTTCCCGCGGCGGCACCGACTGCTCGGTTTCCACGACCGCACGGTCGGGGAGTTCGGGGTTGGGTGTCCGACCGACCGTCAGCAAGCGTTCGGTGAGTGTCAACTCCTCCGGACTTGGGCTCGGTTTCTGGACTTCCTCGTAGTCGACGACCACTTGTCCGTCTTCGGCCGTGATACGGACTGCACAGAGCTGGTAGGAGGGGTAAAAAACCGGGGGGAGGAGCCCGATGATGCCGTCCCGACGGTGGAGGCGTTTGAGCCAGGTCCCGCTGTTGACGACCAGCCCGCCGTCTACCGACTGCACGCTCGGCCGGTGCGTGTGACCGTAACAGAAGACGACCACGTCTTCCTTTTCGTCGAACACTTCTCGGGCGGCTTCCTTGTACGGTGTCTGGGTATCGACCGTGAGGTCGGTCTCGAAGACTCCGAACCGGTTGATGGTCTTCTTGATGTCCTGTCGCAGAAGGTACAACGGGATGCCCACGAGCAACAGCAGCCCGGCCAGCGACGCGTTCACGACAAGCAGCATCCAGATGGCGGTGCCGACCGTGCCGAACTGGCCAAGAAACGACGTCGTCGTTTCGACCGGCGCGGACCAGACGCCCAGCAGGTTCAGCGCCGCCAGAATCGCCAGGATGGCGCTGATGTTGAACAGCAACAGGAACGGGACCAGCGCGTACCGCAACAGCGGGTTCATCTCCCGATAGAAGTACTTCGAGAGCATCCACACCGGGACCCGCTCGGTCGGCGTTACGGCCTGGACGTCCTTGAGCCAGTTGTACCGACCCCGGTCCGACAGCTGGCCGGCCCGACTTGTCACGAGCGTGTTGTAGTAGTAGCCAAGCGGCGTCACGTTGGTGTCCCCCCAGTCTTCGATGCGGTTGTTGGGGTCCTGCTGATTGCCGTGTTCGAGGTGGATGGCTTGGTCCCCCACCGGACGGGTAATCGACTTCGACTGGACAAGGTCTACGTTGTACGCCGCGAACCGCTCCACGTACTCGTCGTAGGCCGCGAGTTCGTGGTCGTGGTTGCCCGGTATCAGCGTGATCTGGATGTTCTCGCCGGTCTTTCGCAACTGCTCGAACAGCGACGGATAGGTCTCTTCGAGGGCGTCGAACTTCTCCAGTCCCGACATGCCGGTGAACTCCCACAGCCCGAACGCGTCGCCGTTGATGAGTAGTTCGGCGTGCTCGTCGGTGGTCTCTAACCGCCCCAGAAAATCGAGTAGTTCGTCGAGAAATTCCACGTCCTCTAGCTGCTCGTCGCCGCCGATGTGGAGGTCGCTGATGACGTAGTAGACGCGGTCGTCGGCGGTGCCGTCCATTGAATACGGGTTCTTGATCCACAGACAAAGGCGTTGCTCTCCGGGAAATCACGACGGGAAATTGTGGTCTCAGCCGGGACTGTGGCGTATAGACGCGCTTCAACCGATATCGAGACCTGCTCGATTACAGTTCCAGCACGGTCCGGAACCGCGCTTCGTTGTCGATCATCCGCCCGTATGCTTCGTTGACGTCTTCGAGCGGGTAGGTCTCTATCTCCGGCGCGATGTCACGGAGCGAACTGAACTCCAGTGTGTCCTGTGAGTCGCGCGCGTGTCCGGAGGCCCAGCCTTCGACACCGCCCCGGCTCTGGACGAGCTGCTGTGCGCTCACTTCCACTGGCTCGCCGGGAACGCCGACGACTACGACTGAGCCATCGACGCCGATTCCGCTGACGATAGAACTGATGGCGTCACTCGACGGTGCCGTCGCCAGCACGACGTCGGCCCCACCGAGTTCCTGTAGCCGCTGGCCGGCATCCACGTCCGCCGCGTTGATGAAGTGGTCGGCCCCCAGCTCTTTCGCCAGCGATTCCTTCTCCGGCGTTCGGGAAATGGCGGCCGTCTCAAAGCCGGCCGCGTGAGCATACTGGACCCCGAGGTGACCGAGTCCGCCGACGCCCTGCACCGCGACCAGATCTCCGACGTTCGCATCGCTGTTCCGCAGCGCGTTGAACGTCGTCACGCCCGCACAGAGCAACGGCGCTGCGGCCGCCGCGTCCAGCGCCTCCGGAATCTTGGCGAGCGCTTCCGACGGTGCAGTCATGTACTCGGCGTAGCCGCCGTCGTAGCTCAGCCCAGTGATCTCGCCGTTCTCACACTGGAGGAAGTTCCCCTGTCGACACTGCTCACACGTCGAACAGTGGCCGCCGTGCCAGCCGACGCCGACCCTGTCGCCCACGTCCCAGGCATCGACAGCGTCGCCGACGGCATCGACGTGTCCAGCCACCTCGTGGCCGGGAACCCGCGGATAGGAGACGACCGGGTTGGTCCCCTCTTTCGTGAACACGTCGCTGTGACAGATGCCACAGGCGTCGACCGAGACCCGTACCTCGCCCGGGTCGGGTTCGGGCACGTCCCGTTCGACGACCTCGAAGTCTGCCCCTGCCTCAGGCACGACCGCCGCTCGCATTGTGTCTGACATAGCGATACTTCCGGCTCGACGCGGATAAGCGGCCAGTTACCAGAGAGTTGTACGAGAGCGTCGGCTGCGATACAGCCGTGCCAATCGGTTCAGTCCGCCTCCCGATTCATACTGCCAGCTGTACGTCTGTGAAGAATCTCGCCACCTCGGGGTGGCAAATACCTTGAAATAAGGGTGTCATAGAACAGTTGGCATGGGTTTCTGTTCCAGACTGAGAGGACTGCTCTAACCGTTTCTGGATAGCAGTAACAATCTCCTTCTCTCAGAGACCGCTTTTCCGGAAGCTACTGAGGTGTGTGAATCGTTTTATGACACCCTGTGAAATAGTTACAGCCGGCAGTATCAGGACCGGAGCCGCTGAATGCGCTTCTCAGTCGGGGGATGGGTCGAGAACAGTTTCTCGAACAGCCCCTTGTCGGCGTTGAAGATACAGAGGGCGTTCATGCTGTCCTCGACTTTCGATTCGCGTCCTTCAGCACCGCGTGAGATTTTTTCGAGCGCACGGGCCAGCGGCTCGCCGGTGCCGATGGCGCGGCGCGCGTCCGCGTCGGCGACGTACTCCCGATACCGTGAGATAGCCAGCACGAACACCATGACCAGCGCGTTCGCGAGCGAGGAGGCGATCATCGCCATGATCCAGGAGCCGACGTTTCGCTCGCCGCCGAACAGTACCGCGAAGTAGGCGACGTAGCCGACGAGCATCCCGATAGACTGGCCGACGACCATCGTGATGACGTCCCGGTTCTTGATGTGGGCCAGTTCGTGTGCGATCACGCCCTCCAGTTCGTCGTCGTCGAGGAGTTGCATCAGTTCGCTCGACACGACGACGACACCCGCACCTTTCCGTCCGACCGCGAAGGCGTTGGGCACGCCCATGTCCATCACCATCAGTCGGGGCTCCTCGATATTCATATCTCTGCAGAGCCGCCGGACCATCTGGTGGACGTAGCCGAACCGCTGGTCGTCCGGCATATCCTCCGCGCCACGGAGTGCCAGCCACTTCCCGAGTTTGTACTGGATCGCCGGCACCACGAGGATTCCGACGAGGAGCACCGGGACGAGCGGCAGGCCCAACAGCACCGACAGTGCCGTGCCGGCGAAAACGTAGAACGCGAACAGAATCGCACCGACGACGAGCATCCGCACCTGTAATCCGAAGTCTGCCATACAGGGTCAAGTCCGTCCGGCCGTATAAACCGTCTGGCCGACGATGCCGCTCGTGTCACTGGGTTTTAGCCACAGGTACGGTGACGATTCCGGGGAAATTCGTCGATTCAGTCCACACAGCGGTCGGTCATTATGCTTTGCGGAGTGCGTAACTCCGACGGCCGTGCGTTTCGAGCGTGAGAGACGCCAGCCGCCAGTCGGTCTCCGCACAGAACTGGTGAACGGCAGGGATGACGCCGTTCACGATTTTGTAGTCGTCGCCCGCGATTAGCCGTCCGCTGTGACGGCCCGCTGGCTCTCTGAATTCGGCCAGCGTCGCCTCATACTCGTGGGAGCTGTTGATATACACCCAGTCGAGCGAGTCGGTGTCGGCATCACGGAGCACGGAGATGGGCCCAGCGTCCCGCAGACGGACAGCACTCCCGTGCTCGCTACAGCGCCGCTCGACAGCCTGGCGCTCCTCGTCGCTTTCCCACTCATCGACCAGAGAGAGCGTCCCCGGCCGCGTGACCCGGACGATTGATTCGGCGAACCGTCTCCGGACCGCGAACTCGGCGGCGGTCGCGCTGGTCGGCATGTATTCGAGGAGGTCCGTCCGGTGGGGGAGGAGTTGCACGTTTTCAAGCTCTGCCGCCGGGAGCGACTCCGGGACAGCTTCCTCTCGGTTCAGGATGGTCGCTGCTGCGGCTCCCTCGGACGTGTCGGGTGGGAACACGGTCTGGCAAAGTCCGGCGACCAGCGGGTAGCGGCGGTCCGGACAGGACTCAGTGATAGCGCGGTTCACCCGCGATAGTGACGTTCTGGTGTCACGATACCGCAACGGAGCGTAAAAGCATGCTGACTCCGACTCTCACTGGAGAGCCGAAAACCTATGCGCTTGGGTTCGAAACGACCCTGGCATGTCTCTCTCCCGTTTTGTCGGGCGGTTCCGGCCTTACTCCGTCCCGCTCTGTCTGTTTGCCCTGGTGGCTATCGCTGTGCTGTTCGTCCCGCCTCTGGTTCTCGGGGGCGCGACCGGCCGCACGTACGCCCTGACCATGGCAGTTCTCATCGTCGCGATCTCGTCGGTCCTTCCGTATGCCGTCGCCGTCGGTGTGCTGACCGTCCCGTTCCTCTACACCGGAATCGGTAGTTACGCGGCCCCAGAGGTGTTGCCGACCGATGCAGAGCCGTTCGGGCTGGCTGCAGCACTCCGGCACGTCATCGCTGGCATCTCGTACGTCGTCGCGGCCACCGCCGTCGGCGCTGTCGGCATCGGCCTCGATTTCGCGGCTTCGAGTGGTTCGGAGCTGTTTACGGCGATGGGCTTCCCGTCGTTTCCGTCACTCGGGTTTCCGCCGTTCTTGGTGCTCGGTGGCATAGTCGTCGCCGGTGTCTACGTTGCGGTCCAGCTGTGGCGGTACGAGCGACCGGTTCGGGGCCTGGGGTGGGATACGGTTCTCGGGACGGTCGTTCTTGGCGCGTTCCTCGCCGCATCGCCCGTCGTCGCGCTCTGGATTTTCGGGTCCTATGGCTTCTGAACGACCGTACACTACCTGTAGTAGCCAGTCAATCTGCTGTCCGTCCGATAGTCGGCGCTACCCGCCGGCTTCCAAACGGCTTAAAGTCGCAAGCTCCGGTATCCGATAATGACTCAGCAACAGTCCTCGACAGACGGCGGTCCACGAGCGAGCGGCATGCCGATGCTCGGTCTCGGAACGTGGCAGAACGACGACGCAGAACAGTGTGCGGAAAGCGTCCGGACGGCGCTGGAGGCCGGCTACCGCCATATCGACACCGCACAGGCCTACGACAACGAAAGCGCCGTCGGCGACGGTCTCGCTGCGGCTGACGTGGACCGCGACGATATCTTCCTGGCGACGAAGGTCTGGATCTCGAACCTCTCGCACGACGACGTGATCGAGACGACCGAGGAGAGCCTCGACAAACTCGGCGTCGATTCGGTGGATCTGCTGTACGTCCACTGGGCGGCGGGCGAGTACGAACCCGAGGAGACGCTTCCGGCGTTCGACGAACTCGTCGACCGCGGCTTGATCGACAACGTCGGCGTCTCGAACTTCGAACCGCACCACGTCGAGACGGCGATGGACGTGCTCGATGCTCCGGTGTTTGCAAACCAGGTCGAGACGCACCCGTTCCTCCAGCAGTCGGAACTCCGCGAGCACGCGGCGGAACAGGACTACGAACTGGTGGCGTACTCCCCGCTGGCACGCGGTGAAGTGTTCGGTCACGACGTCATCGAAGCCATCGCCGACGACCACGACGCGAGCGAAGCGCAGGTCAGCCTCGCGTGGCTCCGCGAGAAGGGCGTGACGGCGATCCCGAAAGCCACGAGCGAAGCCCACATCACCGATAACCTGGCGAGCCTCGACCTGTCCCTGACGGACGCCGAAATCGACCGTATCGACAGCATTGACACGGTCGACCGACGCGTCGATCCGGACTGGTCGCCCGCCGCCTGGGACTGAATCGATTTCGAGCTTTCCCGGTGGGAGTTGCCGATACGACTGTCGGTCCGTGACACCACGTCTCCCACAGCCCTCTTCACATTTCGACCCGTTACACAGGTAATGAGATATCTTCGCTCTAACGGGTGGTCCAACTGACCTGGCCGATGCTGCGGTCCACGTTTTCTGATCGTCCCTCACTCCCGGCCCGCTACCGTGACACCGCGCTGTTCGTCCTACTCGCGGTATTGTTCGGTGGCTCGTTCGTCGCGATCAAAACCGGGCTCCGTGAGCTGCCACCGGTGCTGTTTGCCGGTCTCCGGTTCGACCTGGCAGCGGTGACGCTGCTTGGCTACATCGTCCTTACCCGGCCCCGGTCGACGTGGCTGCCACGGACGCGCGCGGACTTCGTTGGAATCGGGATGGCGGCGCTGTTCCTGATCGCACTCAACAACGGGCTGTTGTTCCTCGGTCAGGGCGCGACCACGCCCGCAGCGGCGTCCGTGATGTACGGCCTGAACCCGATACTCGCCCCCGTGTTCGCCTGGTGGCTGCTGGGTGACCGACTATCGTGGCTCGGTGCGCTCGGTATCGGTATCGCGCTGAGCGGCGTTATCCTCATCGTGCAGCCGTCGCCGTCGACGTTCACCGATGCGAGCGCCATCGGGCAACTTCTGGTCCTCGGCGCGGCAGCGGCCGTTGCACTCGGTAGCGTGCTCCTCCAGCGTGTCGGCCCCCAGATGGACAGTACACCGCTGACTGCGTGGGCGATGGCTGTCGGCGCGGTGTTGCTCCACATCGCGAGCCTGCTGGCCGGGGAGCCACCTACGGCCGTCATCGGCATCGGCCCCGAAACGATTGCGAGCATCGTGGCCGTGGGCATCCCCTCGACGGCAGTCGCGTACGCCATCTACTTCGGCCTCATCAAGCGTATCGGCCCGGTCCGTGCGAATCTGGTCGCGTACGTCGTGCCGATTTTCGCCGCGCTCATGGGCTGGGTACTGCTGGGCTCGTCGGTGTCACTGTGGACGTTCGTCGGCTTCCTGGTCGTCGTTGCGGGCTTCGCTCTCATCGAGCGTGTGACCATCCGCATGGAACTGCGCCGGCTCTATCACCGCTTCGAGGAGACATCCTCGTCCCAGCAGACACCGCCGTGTGACGACTGACGTCTGCGGTTGCAGTAGAGCGATCACGATCTGGATGTGACGAAACAGGCCCAGCCAATCATGTACCGGCAGCCCCAAGCCACGATATGGACTCTTCCGACGTGGAGACGGTGTTCGTCGCCGGAGCCAGCGGCGGGACCGGGCGCGCGACGCTCCGACTGCTCAGTTCGCGCGTGCCGACGGTCCGAGCACTGACCAGCACACCGTCGAAAACAGACGACCTGCAGGCGGCCGGCGCTGACGAGGTCGTCGTCGACGACTTGCTGAACCCGACTGCGTTGGCCGAGGCGCTGTCGGACGTTGATGTCGTCCTGAGCGCCGTCGGCTCGAACATCACGGACGTCTGGGCCAGAGAGGAGTACGTCGACG
This sequence comes from Haloarcula sp. K1, assembly GCF_001647155.1. Taxonomy (NCBI): domain Archaea; kingdom Methanobacteriati; phylum Methanobacteriota; class Halobacteria; order Halobacteriales; family Haloarculaceae; genus Haloarcula; species Haloarcula sp. K1. The sequence continues at coordinate 114,520 of NZ_LRHL01000045.1, read as the reverse complement.
GTGCGGGGACGATCAATCTCCTCGATGCGGCCGTCGACGCTGGCGTCGATGCGTTCGTCATGGAATCCGCTATCGGCGTGGGCGACGAGCCGGCCAGTCCGCTCGCGACGGCCTTCGACGTCGTCATCCAGCCGATACAACGTGCGAAAGCGGAGGCCGAGGCCGCGATTCGCGACGCTCCGGTTCGACACACGATCCTCCGCCCGGGCGTGCTCACGAACGGACCGCGAACTGACACCGTCTCCGTCGCCGAGCCCGGAGCGAAGCTCTGGGGCAGCGTTTCGCGGGCCGACGTGGCCCGACTGATGATCGCATCGCCCGTCACACCGGCAGCCGAAGACCGGACGCTGGAAGTCGTTGCCAAGCCGTCGTTCCCGGACCGTGCGCTAGATGTCGAGTGGCAACTCCCCCGGAGTGGGGCGTCGGAGACCGTGGCAGTTGATACCCCGGACGACGACCCGTAGTGGGCAATCCACCCGTGTGCAAATACGCCTCCAGCGTGAAAGGCGGCTGATGACTGACGTGGACCACGCGAACGCTGGCTATCGGCGGCTGTTCGAGGGGGACGACCTCTCGTTCGGCCTCGGGTTCCCGCTCACGGGCGAAACGGAGTCGACGCCGGATATCGACGCCGAACTCCGGCTCGCAAGCCACGCCGAAGCCGTCGGCTTCGACGCGCTCTGGGCGCGAGACGTGCCGACGTACTGGCCGCGGTTCGGGGACGCCGGCGGGGCCTTCGACCCGTGGTCCCTGCTGTCCCACGTCGCCGCCCACACCGAGTCGGTGGCGCTTGGCACCGCGAGTATCGTTCTCCCGCTGCGCCATCCCCTCCACATGGCGAAATCGGCTGCGACCGTCGACCGGCTTTCCGACGGCCGTCTCGTGCTGGGCGTCGCCTCGGGCGACCGCGACCCGGAGTATCCGGCGTTCGGCGTCGACCCCGAGAACCGGGGCCAACTCGTCCGCGAAAGCGTCGAGGCGCTTCGCGTGCTCTGGCGCGAGGAATACCCGACGCTCGATGGCTCCTGGGGCTACCTCGACGGAGAACTCGATGTCCTCCCGAAACCGACAACGGACACGCTCCCGCTCTTCCCGACCGGCAACGCCAGACAGTCCACGGAGTGGATCGCCGAGAACGGCGACGGCTGGATATTTTACCACCTTCCCGAGTCGACCCTGGAGTCGTATCTCGACACATGGCGGAGCCACGCGTCAGAGAAGCCGTTCACGATTGCCGTTCAGGTCGAGTTCGCTGCTGATCCGACGGCGGAGCCCGAACCGCTCCACCTGGGCTATCGTGCCGGCGTCGAGTGGTTCAGAGAGTACTTCCGACGGCTCGAAGAGCACGGCCTCGACCACGTTATCGTCGGGCTTCGAGCGGCGGAGCCAGAGGCGGCGATGACGACCTTCGCAAGCGAAATCATCGACGAACTGTGACTCCAGCTGTCGATACCGTTCCTGCGAAACTCGCGGCGGATGACGCTTCCGTCGATCCAATCGACTGCCTGCCGTATTCCGGTTTGGACTTCCCAGCAACAGCCCTCTGAGCTGGGCTTACGGATCGAACTCGTTCTGCTTGAGCCCTTTCCGGACCGGTTCGTGTTCGGCGTCGGTCGGCGGCGGTGCCGTCACCAGTAACGCCTCCAGCCGACCATCCTCGTCCGCTTTGACACCGCGGTCGGTGTCGGCCTCGACGACAACTACGTCGCCCGGCTCGACCGCCCGCTCCGTGTCTCCATCACGGACGATACCGCTCCCGGACTGGACGTGTATCGCGACGTCGCTCGCGGGCGCGTGCACCGGAATAAACTGGCCGGGTTCGAAGTAGCCACAGACGACTTTCATCCGGTCGCTGCGGAACACTTCGACAGCCGAGAACTGGTCGTCGTCGTATTCCCGGACGGCGTCGAAATCGGTCGCTGTCATCGCGCGTCCTCCTCGTCACTGCGGTCTCGAAGAACTACAGGGCCGAAGTCGCGGCTGGTCGATGCGGACTGGCTCGAACGCCGGCCAGTGCGCACACTCGCTCGCTGTCGGTTTCGGTGCTGTGGGTGCATCGCGAGGAGTTCCGACCGCACGACGGAAAACCTCGGTCCCGAACCGCTTCGTCTGTAGACGCGCCGCTTCGTACTCTGGATGCATATAAACTGTCTCCGAACATCTTCCCGATAAGAACCACGGGCAGTCCGTATAAAGACCCTCCAAATGGTGTCTGTAGGCGCATTGGCGACGACAGTACTGATGGCGATACTGCTCGTCGGTATCGCTGGGATACTCGCACGGATCGAAGACTGGCGGTCGTATACGATTGCGATCGGTGGCGGCCACGGGGCGCACGAACGCACCCACGCGGAGAAGCCGAGCGGGATTCTCCGGTGGCTGACGACGGTCGACCACAAGGATATCGGGATTCTCTACGGCGTGTTCGCCGTCGTCGCGTTCGCGTGGGGCGGTATCGCCGTCGTTCTGATGCGGTTCGAACTGATGTACCCCGCTGAGGACTTCCTCAGCGCCAGTGCCTACAACGGCCTCCTGACGACCCACGGCATCACGATGCTGTTCCTGTTTGGGACGCCCATTTTGGCGGCGTTCTCGAACTACCTGATCCCGCTGCTCATCGGGGCCGACGACATGGCGTTTCCGCGAATCAACGCCATCGCGTTCTGGTTGTTGCCGCCGGCGGCGCTGCTCATCTGGGGTGGCGTCCTCGGCGGGCCGTTCCTCGAAAACATCGAACCGGCACAGACCGCCTGGACGATGTACACGCCGCTGTCGATCGAACAGCAGAACCCCGGCGTGGACCTGATGCTGCTCGGCCTCCACCTCTCGGGCGTCGCGGCGACGATGGGGGCGATCAACTTCATCGCGACTATCTTCACCGAGCGGAGCGAGGACGTGACATGGGCCACCCTCGATATCTTCTCCTGGACTGTCCTGGTGCAGTCCGCACAGATCCTGTTTGCCTTCCCCTTGCTGGGCAGTGCGCTTGTCATGCTCCTGCTTGACCGCAATCTCGGGACGACGTTCTTCACGCTCGACGGCGGCGGCCCGCTGCTGTGGCAGCACCTGTTCTGGTTCTTCGGCCACCCCGAGGTGTACATCCTCGTCCTGCCGCCGATGGGACTCGTGAGCTACATCCTGCCGAAGTTCTGTGGCCGGAAGCTGTTCGGATTCAAGTTCGTCGTCTACTCGACGCTGGCGCTCGGAGTTCTCTCCTTTGGCGTCTGGGCGCATCACATGTTCGCGACGGGTATGGACCCTCGACTACGGGCCTCGTTCATGGCGGTCTCTATCGCCATCGCCATCCCGAGCGCGGTGAAGACCTTCAACTGGATGGCGACCATGTGGAACGGCGCGTTGCGGACGACCGCGCCGTTCCTTTTCTGTGTCGGGTTCGTCGGGAACTTCATCATCGGCGGCGTCACCGGCGTGTTCGAGGCCGCCATCCCCGTTGATCTCATCTTACACGACACCTACCACGTCGTCGCTCACTTCCACTACGTCATCATGGGCGGGATCGCCTTCGCTGTCTTTGCGGGCATCTACTACTGGTTCCCGCTCTACACAGGTCGGTGGTACCAGCGCTCGCTGGCGAAGTGGCACTTCTGGCTGACGCTTCTCGGGACCAACGTCACCTTCTTCCCGATGGTCCTGCTCGGCTACGCCGGAATGCCCCGCCGGTACGCCACGTACGCTCTGACCGCTGGCCCGGTGGACCTGTTTACGCTCCTGCACCAGCTGGCGACGCTGGGTGTCGTCCTGCTGGTCATCGGCCAGCTCATCTTCGTCTGGAACCTCGTAACCTCGTGGCTGGAGGGCCCACTGGTCACGGACGGCGACCCCTGGGACCTGGCGGCGACGGACCAGTTCCCGCGGGAGTTCGCGTGGTTCGAGCGTGAGCGGCTCCCGGCGCTGGCCGACGGCGGCGAAGAACCGACCGGGGATTGATCTCCGAGTTCTTCTGGTTTCCCGTTCGCGGTACCCTTCTTGGTTGTTCTACGGTCACCTCTAGAGTGGTATAGAACCGTTATCACACCCACTTTGAGACGGTCAATACAACTCAAGCAGTAAATGAGCTTGAAAATTGGTCGGACTGGACGACTCAATATGGGCGGGAAATCTACTATATTTACGGGAATATTTTTTATTCTTCCCACACTAAGGCTGAATACGTCATGTCGAAGACGACAGACGAACGAGGACGGATCTACCTCCCGAAGGATGTCCGCGACCGGTTCGGTGACCAGTATCGTATCGTTGAACTCCCGAGCCACGTCGCACTCTTCCCAGTTGACGAGGACCCGCTAGAGGGCCTCCGAGCGGCCGTTGGCGATGCTTTTGCAGAGACAGAGGCCGACAAGCTGAAAACTGAATCGCGGAAGGCGATATCACGAGAGGTTCAAGAGGAAGCGAAAGATCGGACACAGGATGGCGAGGCGTAAGTCGTGTACGTTGAAACTGACTTTCTCACCGCACTGTTGAAGGACGACGACTGGCTTCAGGACGCCGCAGTCCGCGCCCTCGAAGAGCACGATGACATACATACCTCGATACTCGCGTACGCCGAGGTTCTGGTGCTGTTCTACGACCGTGAGGCGGCCGAGTACGAGATCGATGCGCCGCGGGCAATTACCAACCTGCTCGAACTGGTTCCAATCGTGCCGGAAGAGCACGAGGACGCGGTTCTAGCCGCCGCAGCGTTCCTCGACGAGTACGATCTCACCCCATTCGATGCACTCCACGCTGGACTCGTCACAACCGGCGAAGAGCGAGTCCTTTCGACCGAGCAGGACTACGACACTGTCGGCCTCGACCGCACATCGTTGGAACCTGCGCCCTCTGAGTGAAGATGGTAGATACGCAGACCGACTGTGCAGCTTGTTCAGTCTACACTGCCTGAAATCAATAGCCTGTGACGAGTTGTCTGACACCCTGTCTCCGTCTGCTACCCTACTCCGAGATGTCCGGATACGACTGCCGACCGCCCTGTGACTTCCTGGCGACCAGTTGGGCGGTGGCTGCGGTCGTCCCGTCCCTTGTTGCAGTGCGCTCGTCGTAGTGCAACACCGTCAGGCCGAGTCCGGCCCTGAGCAGTTCGTTCGAGGCGAACCGGTACCGCTCCCCGGAGGGGCCGCCGTCCACGTCGTCGGTCGTCCGGAGGTGGTGCTGGATGAACAGACAGCCGCCGTCGGCCAGCGCCTCGATAATGTCGGGGAGGCGGTCGACGGGGCGATAGAAGCTAACCGTAATGACGTCGTACGTCGACGCCGGGTATCCGAACGAGTCGAGGTCCGCCTGTATCCACTCGATATCGTCTTCGACGCCCACTTCGCGTGCGTTCTCGCGGGCAATGTGCAGCCCCGCTCGCGATTGGTCGACCGCATCGACGCTGTACCCGGCCGCTGCGACCGGAAGGGCGTTCCGGCCCGTCCCGGTTGCGATATCAAGCGCTCGCCCCGGTGGGAAGGTCGGCAGGTATCGTTCTAACACCCGATGTGGGTCCGGGCGCTGTGGGTACGTGCCCGCTCGGTATCGCTCGTCCCAGGTCGTCATGGCTCCGATAACCGCCCGCCGAGACATGAAGCCTGTGGGCTGAGACACAGCTCTTTCGTTGCGTCCCGTTTCTGGACGCGACAATCTCAACTGACTTATCGGCACACCTGTGACCTACCCACAAGCTACAGTCATGGACAGTCAAACGGGTGTGACCAGACGGCGGCTGCTCATTGGCCTCGGAAGCGGCCTCGGTCTGCTCGGGGGTGGCGGTGCCTACGTGTACTGGTCGCTGCAGGGCGACTCGGGCGGATACACTGCGCCGGACTCACAGCCGGTCGTCACTACGCGCGGGCTCCTCGACGCGGCGGAGGGGCCAGCCTTCGAGACTGGTGGCACGTGGTCGTTCGACGACGCGTCGGAGGTGTTCCTGTTCGTCCACGGATTCAGTACCGACGCCGAGAGGGCGCGCGACAACGCCTATACGGCGCAGGTAGCGCTCGATGGGACACGGCCCACACCGGTCGTCGCGTACAGCTGGGACTCCGATGTCGAGTGGGAGCAGGCGAAGGCCAACGCCGAGTCGAACAGTTCTCACCTCGCTCAGTGGCTAGTCGAGTGGGCCGAAACCGACGGGCGGCCCGTCCATTTGCTTGCACATTCGCTTGGCGCGCGAGTGACCGGTGAGACACTTTGCGCGTTAGCTGCGCGGGGGGCGACGGATGCGCTTGCCTCGGTATCACTGCTTGGCGGCGCTATCCCCTACGATAGCGTGGTGCAGGGTGGCCGATACGGCGACGCTATCGGGACTGTTGACGCTCCGGTATCCAACTTCTACAGCCACAACGACAAGGTCCTCTCGTGGGTCTACCGGGCATCGGACCGGACCCACGCCGTGGGCCACGCTGGAACCCGTGACGCGGGGCCGCTTCCCGACGGCTACCAAGAGGTGAACGTCACTGACCTCGTTGCCGACCACTACTCGTACTTCGAACCGGATGCGGGCTGTTTGCCGCGTGTGGTTGCCGGGATCGAGTGACGTAGCTCTATTTTCCTGCTGCTAGTAGAACTAAATATGGCGGAAGTGTTGTTCATCCTATGGAAGCCACTGTCAGACCAACGGCTGTTACACGCTGGAGCGAGACATGAGTCTCTTCACTGCTGTTGTCGTCTTCGTGGTGGGACTGCTCTCCGGTATCGTCATCCGATGGGTCGCTGGACTCGCTGCCGTTCTCGCGCTCGTTTTAGTGCTGTTGGGCGCGACCACTCCGGATATCGGCCTCATCAATTTTGTCGTGGAACAGTACTATCACGGCAACGAACTGCTGTTTCTCGCCGGATTGCTGTTCGGGCTGGACGCCGAACGTACCAGAGACGCTGTCGAGGGGTGACTCACAACCCTCGAACTCGCTGAACTGTTGGACTGGAGTCTCGGGGGAAGTGTCCACCAATGACGACGCGCTTGAGTGCGCTGTCACAGTGTTGCTGGTCCAGATAAACCGTGGTTACGCTTCAGGATAGAAAACATACGAATGGCGAATATCGCTGTCATACGTGAGTGACCCCGCGGGCGTTCTGAGTAGCGTTGCAACTGAGTAGAGGTCGCCGGCCGCTCCCGCTGTATTGAACAGCAGGGCGAGGAAGGCTGCGAACGCGAGAAGCGGGAGTGGAACGAACAACACGGGGAGAAGCAACGCGTCGAGTACAACGAGCGGCGCGATGCCGACGATAATATTGTGAGTTCGCTCCTGAAACTGATGAAACGTTGCCACATAAAACGCGCCGAGCTGTGGGGCCACGCCGTAGGCAACATCGTAGCCGAACCATCGATAGGCGAGCCCGTGAACTAGTTCATGGAGCACAGTAACTGCGACAATCGTGCCGACGCATGTGACCGCGACCAGTCCGGACGTGAGCGTGAGCGTGATGCCTGTGGCGGTTTCGTCGACCGAAAAAACGGCGTCGAGCGCGGTTCCCTGGGCGTACCAGAGTATGCCGCCGAACACCACCGCAGCGACCGGTACCAGCACACTCACGAGACCGAGTATCACCAGCGGCGGGTATCGAAACGGCCGGGGTGACTGATAGCCCGCCGGCGTTGCAGGGCGCAACGTGTCGGCGGGGGTGTAATCGCTTGTCGGCATACCCGTGATTCAGCCGGAGGACTGAAAAATCAGGATGTCACTTCCGCCCTGTTGTAACTGAGAAGCAACCAGTCACCGCCGGTTGGTTCGACAGCAGGCGGCGAGCATATATTCGCTCTCATACAGCTATATAGAACTCATATAAAGCACCTATACCAGATTCACCGATGTTTCACAAACGACCTTACATAGATGGCTTCACCACCGACGTTTCATCCGGACCTCGGCGCACCACACCAGCGAATCCGCGGTCACAGATGGGAGGAAATCTACGTTGTCGGCGACGTCCACGGGTGTCGTCCGACCCTCGAACGCCTCCTGAACCGGTTAGACCCCACCCCGGACGAACTCGTGGTCTTCGTTGGTGACCTCGTCCGAAAAGGTCCGGACAGCGCTGGTGTCGTCGACATGGTCCGGCACACGCCGAACTTCCTCACCGTCCGTGGCAACAACGAGCAGAAACTCATCGACGGCCGCAAATCGATTCCGTCGTTGACCGACGACGACCTCTCGTGGATGGCGTCGCTCCCGGTGGCAATCTCGTGGGACGATTCGCTGGTCGTCCACGGTGGCGTCGACCACCGCAAGTCAATCGCGGAACACGAACTGACTGAACTGCTGAACATGCGCTCACTTGTTCCGGACGGAAGCTACGACCGCCCGTACTGGTTCGAAACGCGCCGTGCTGACCCTCGCGTCTTCTTCGGTCACACGGTGCTTTCCGAGCCATTCGAGACACCTACTGCGGTTGGTCTAGACACCGGGTGCGTCTACGGCGGGCAGTTGACGGCGTACCAGTGCTCGACGCAGGAGTTCGTCACGGTGGACCCGGAGACGACCCACGAAGCCCGGTCGTCCGATAGCATCGTCGACCCGGAGCGCGCCCCGCCGACATCAACGTAAGCCGATGGACCGCGATTCAGAACCCGCCATCCCCGCGTACGAGCCAGCGGATGTCGACCTGACCGACCCGTCGCTGTATCTCAACCGTGAATTGAGTGCGCTCGCGTTCCAGCGGCGCGTGCTCCACGAGGCGCTGGACCAACGGAATCCGCTGTTGGAACGGGTCCGGTTCCTCGCTATCGTCACTCGCAATCTCGACGAATTCACGATGAAACGCATCGGCGGCCTCAAACAGCAGATAGAAGCCGACGTGACCGAGACGGCCCCAGACGGTCGAACGCCCGAGGAGCAGTTGGCGGCGGTCCACGAGACCCTGCGGCCGATGCTAGCGACGCAGGCCCGCTGTTACCGCGACGCGATTCGTCCCGCGCTTGCTGCGGAAGGTATCGAGATTCTCGACTACGACGACGCTGCTGCCGCGGAACAGTCTGAACTGCGAACCTACTTTGAGGAGTCTGTGTTGCCGACCCTGACACCGCTTTCGTTCGACCCGGCACATCCGTTCCCGTTTATTTCTAACCGGTCGCTCTCGCTCGCTGTACTCACCCGGCATCCGAACGCCGAGGACCCGACGTTCACCCGAATCAAGATTCCGCCGAACAGGCCGCGGTTGGTCCAACTCGGGGACGATACTCGATACGTACTGCTTGAGGAGGTCATCCGTGCGAACCTTGATCTACTGTTACCGAACGTCGAAATCGTCGACACGGCCCTGTTCCGACTGACCCGCAACGCGGAGGTCCGACGTAATCAGGAGATTGCCGAGGACCTCATTGACATGGTCGAAGACGTCCTCGAACAGCGGCGATTCGCGTCGGTCGTCAGAATGGAACTCTCCCCCGACGCCGACTCCCGTATTCGCTCGACGCTCGCGACACAGCTCGGTCTCGATGAGCGCGAGATATACGACCTCCCGGGTCCGCTGGATTACCGGGATTTCGCGGAGTTGACCGACCTTGACCGACCGGACCTCTCGCTGGATGAGTGGACGCCACAGCCACACCCCCGTCTCAACGGTCACCGACAGCAGTCGTTTGGGAGGCCGGATACGACGGATCCGAGTGTCTTCCGGCGCATTCAAGACGGAGACATATTGCTGCATCACCCGTACCACGACTTCACGGACACCGTCCAGCGGTTTCTCTCAGCAGCAGCCGAAGACCCGGACGTTCTGGCGGTGAAAGCAGCTATCTACCGGACCGCAAGCGACTCACAGATCATCCAGTCGCTGATAACGGCCGCTGAAAACGGGAAACAGGTGGCGGTGATGGTCGAACTGAAGGCCCGCTTCGACGAGCAGAACAACCTCGAATGGGTTCGCAAACTGGAGGAAAACGGTATCCACGTCGCCTACGGAACGGTGGGGCTGAAGACCCACACGAAGACGGCGCTGGTCGTTCGGGAGGAAGACGACGGCGTCGAACTGTACTCCCACATCGGCACGGGGAACTATCACTCCGAGACGGCGAAGGGATACGTCGACCTCGGACTGTTGACCGCCGACCGTGACATCGGCCGCGACCTGACCAAGGTGTTCAATTTCTTCACCGGGCCGTCGCTGGACGAGGAGTTCCGCGAACTCCTCATCGCACCGGTGACCATGCGCAAGGAGTTCACCCGGTGCATCCGTCGGGAAGCACAGCACGCACAGGCCGGTCGGCCTGCCCGTATTGTCGCAAAAATCAACGGACTCGAAGACCCCGGTATCGTCGCCGAACTGTACCGCGCATCGATGGCAGGCGTCGACATCGACCTCATCGTCCGCGATATCTGCCGCCTCCGACCCGGACTGGAAGGCATCAGCGAAAACATCTCGGTGTACTCGCTCGTCGGCCGCTTTCTAGAGCATTCCCGTATCTTCTACTTCGAGAACGGCGCACGGGGCGACCCCGCTACCGAAGACGACTGGGGCGACCCCGAGTACTACATCGGTAGCGCCGACTGGATGACCCGCAACCTTGATTACCGGGTCGAAGCAGTCACACCCGTGACAAGCCCCAAAATCCAGCGCCAACTCCGTTTCACCCTCGACCTCCTCCTCTCGGACAACCGCAAGCTCTGGGAGATGGACAGCGACGGCGAGTACCACCAGCGGTATCCGGACGACGGCGAGCGCGTGATCAGCGCACAGGACATCCTGATGCGAGAAGCGCTAAAAGCCGGTCGCTCTGAGGACCTCATTACAGGTATCCCCGGTGACTATCCGATAGCCGGTGACCTCTGTATCACAGGTGATGGCACTGAACAGCCAACTGAGACAGGTGCCGAGTCGAAACCACTGACTGAATCCGAGGGTGAGTGTACGGTTTCTGATGCCGATACAACTGACGAACCTTTTGAAGTCACGGACGGTGGAAACCCTGACGAAGTTCTGGCCACATACAGCGACCGGTGGTACGTCCCGGACAGCGTCGTGTACAACTACGCTGTTCGAACACCCGATGGAGAGCGGCGCTACCTCAAAACCAAAGCTGGCGTCACTGATCTCCTCGAACGACTGTATAGCGATACGGAATAGCTATTCGGCTATACTATTTCTCAGTTTCTTTTCGGCTCAGTAACTGCGTTGCCCATCAATATGGGACCGCTTCACACAAAATGCGTTTTAATCCTTCACGAGGCCTATGAGCATGGCCTATCGAGTGTCCCGATGTAACTATGGACTTACAGGAATTCGTCCGCTCCAACGCCCCCGCAGACGGTGGCGATGGGTTCCAGAAAGAGAACAACAGGCTACTTGACATCCCACTCGATGGGACTGTGATGGTCAAAGCCGGGTCGATGGTCGCGTACACCGGCGAGGTCACGTTCACTGGCAAGTCCTCGGCGGAAGGCGGTATCACGGGCTTCGTCAAGGAGGCCGTGAGCGGCGAAGGGACGCCGGTCATGGAAGCCGAAGGAAGCGGCCACCTCTACGTGGCCGAGAACGGCAAGAAGGTACAGGTGCTGACCCTCGATGACGGAGAATCGATATCGGTCAACGGCACTGACGTGCTCGCGTTCGAGTCAACTGTCGACTACGAAATCAACACCGTCGGCAGCCTCTCCGGCATGGCCGCCGGTGGCCTGACGAACGTCTTTCTCACCGGTCCCGGTGAAGTCGCGCTGACAACGCACGGCGACCCGCTGGTGATGACGCCGCCGGTCTTCACCGACCCGGATGCGACCGTCGCGTGGAGTTCGAACCTCTCGCCGTCTATCGAGATGAACAAGACGTTTGAAATCGGCCAGACCTCCGGGGAATCGATACAGATGGAGTTTACCGGCGATGAGGGGTTCGTCGTCATTCAGCCGAACGAGGAGGGGTCTGTCACCCAGAGCCAGGGTTAATCGCCGCAGAGTTACTCCGCCGGAGACACCGAGCGCTTGCGGAGCCGTCCCCGAACGAACGGGCGAACCGGTGTCACGCCGAGATTGAGCCGCTTGATTTCGACGACGTCGAACGACTGTTCAGCGACGAGCTGCGTCCCCGTCTGTCGGGTGAGGTGGCAACCGCCGGCGAGACGCCTCCAGAGCGGTGCGAGGGCTGACTGTACCCGGGCGCGCCACCCGTCGTCGATGACGTGCTCGAAGAAACGCAGTTCGCCGCCGGGTTTGAGTACGCGGACGATTTCACTTATCGCGGACTCGACCTCTGGAATCGTACAGAAAACCATGGAGGCGATGACGACGTCGAACGTGTCCTCGTCGTACGGGAGAGCTTCCGCCGGTGCCGACTCGATATGAATCGGCGTGGCCTGCGCGTTTGCCTTCTCCTCTGCCTGACGCCGCATATGCGGGTCTGGCTCGATAGCGTGAACCTCCGTCGACGCGTTCGCAACGCTGTTGAAATACGGAAACATCGCGCCGGTTCCAGCGCCGAGGTCCAGCACTGTGCCATCCAGATTCGCCACCAGGTACTCACGATGTGGCCGTAAGAGCGTCCGCTCAACGAGTGCCGTAGCCGGATCGTAGATAGCTGCAAACAGCGGCGACGCGGGCTCCTGACTGGCGTTCGGTTCTGCGGGCATAGCAGCAGTAACGGCGGCTCCCCTGAAAGCATTGGTTCACTCGAAGGGTGTCACACGCGCTCGCACCCTGCTGTCAGTCTCCGTCAGCCGACATCTCGACGCCCGCTTCGTCGATATCGACCTTGGCTTCGGTGAGGTTGCTGTCTCGCCACGTCCCGCGTCGATACCAGCCGTAGGCGATGAGCGCCCCTGCGACGTTCGAGACGGCGAACGACAGCCAGATGCCGGTCTCGCCGAGCGGCACAGCGGCGAACCACGCAATCGGGAAGCGGATGATTCCGAGCATCAGCACGGAGATGGCCGCGGCGGTGAGCGTCTTCCCGGCACCGCGGAAGCTCCCGGTGTAGGCCCGCATGATGCCGATAAACCCGAAGGATAGCGCGACGTAGCGGAGGAACTGCGTCGTGATTTCGACGACCTCGGGGTCCGTCGTGAACAGGTCGGCTATCGGTGCGGCGGTGAACCAGACGAGAACGCCAGCCAGGGTGAGCACGCCGAACAGCACCGTCGCCGCGAGGCCGGCCGCTTTCGCTGCCCGATCCGGTTTGTCGGCCCCCATGTTCTGGCCGGTCATCGTCTCGACGCCGCGAGCGACCGCGATAGCCGGCAGGAAGACGACCGAGAACACGCGCGTTCCGATGCCGTAGGCGGCGACGACCGTGTCCGGGAACATCGCGACGATGACCAACAGCAGGTTCATCGACAGCGCACGCCCCGTCCCCTCGACGGAGGCGGGTAGGCCAATGCGAACGAGACGGCGGAGATACGAGAGGTCCGGTGCCATATCGCGGAGGTGAATCTGGACGCCGCGGTTCCCCCGGAACATGATCGCCAGCCCGACGACCAGCGCCAGCGCCCGGGAAAAGACGGTTGCGATGGCGGCCCCTTCGATGCCGAGTTCGGGGAACGAGACAGTTCCCACGAGCGGCGCGTTCTCGACGACTGTCCAGCCAAATATCAGGAACGGGTCGATGATGATGTTGAGCACAACTGAGCCGAACATGACGAGCATCGGCGTTATCGTGTCGCCGTAGCCCCGCATGAGCGCGACGAAGACGAAGAAGCCGAACATGAACAGCAGGCCGAGTGAGATGACCTCCATGTAACTAGTCGCCATGGGGAGGACGTCTTCGGACGCGCCCATCAGGCTCAGAAACGTATCGACGCCGAGATAGCCCGCGATGCCGAGAACGAACGAGACGATGACGGCGAACGTGACCGTCTGTGAGGCGGCGTACTCGGCGTCGCGCTCCTCGCCCGCGCCGGTAAACTGCGCGACGAGGACGCTGCCGGCGACGGATATCCCCATCCCGAGCGAGATGAGGAGGAACACCATCGGGAACGCGAAGCTGATTGCAGCCAGCGCGTCCGTGCTGTACTGGCCGAGCCAGAACGTGTCCGCGAGGTTATACGCGGTCTGGAAGAGATTCGTGATGACGATCGGCATCGAGAGGAAAAACAGCGGCTTCCCGATGCCACCCGACGTGAGGTCGAACTCCTCGGGCCCCTTGAACAGCGCACTAACGCGACTTCGAATCCCCATCAGCGGGTCGCCTCCGCTGGCGTGTCCGTCAGGAGATGGGTCTCAGCGTATCGCGTAATCGTCTCTTTGAATCTGTCTATCGAACGGTCTGTGGCGACGTGTCGGGTATGGGCACCTGTAATCGCCGTCACGAGAAACTCCGCTGCGACGGCCGGCTCGACCCTGCTATCGAACTCCCCGGTTTCGACGCCGGCCGCGATGATTTCCCGCAGCCGGTCGAAGAGCACGGCATCGAACCTGGCCAGCTGTGTCCGGAAGGCGTCGTTGTACGGGGCCTGTGCCTTTATTTCGAGTATTGCCGTTCTGAACTCCTGACCGGGCGTCTGTCGCCCATCAGTGAGAACGGTGTCCAACAGCGAATCGAGTTCTTCCCGCGGTGTACTCCCGTCGACGCCCGTTATCTTTGCAGTGTATCGTTCGTACAAGAAGTCCAGAAACTCGGTAAAGAGGTTCTCTTTGCTGTCGTAGTAGTAGTGAATAGACGCTTTGCTCCGGTCTGCCTCGGCAGCGATGTCTTTGACCGTGAGCGCGGCGTACCCGTGCTGGCAGAGGGCGCGGAACGTCGCGTCGAGAATTTCGGTAGCTGTATCGTCATCCATGGCGGCTGTGACGGAACTTACTAACTAGTTAGTCAAAAACGCTTTGAAATCCACAAAGTGATCGATTGGCATTGATTACGTCTATTCTGGCGGATAAAACTTACTAACTAATAATTTATGTACTCAATGTTATGTGGGTCACAACGGTTATCCAACCGTAGGTGAAACCGTTACTCAATGGCTGGACCATCGGACCGCACCTTCTCGGACCAGACCGAGGAGATAATGCAGGCGACCTACCGGGCGCTGCGCGAGCACGGGTACGCCGATCTCACGATAAAACGGATCGCGGACGAGTACGGCAAATCGACGGCTGCAGTGCATTACTACTACGACACGAAAGACGACCTTCTTGCGGCCTTTCTCGATTATCTGCTGGAGCGGTTCGTCGATTCGATTCACGACGTCGAGACGACGGACCCCGAAGCCAGACTGGAAATCTTGCTCGATGAACTGCTCGTCAAACCCCAGGAAAACCCCGATCTCTCGGTCGCCCTGTTAGAGATGCGGAGTCAAGCACCGTACAAGGAGGCGTTCAGCGACCGGTTCCGACAGAACGACGAGTACATTCGGTACATGCTCAAGGCGGTCATCAATCACGGGATCGACGAGGGTGTGTTCAGCGACGTCGACGCGGATCACGTTACCCGTTCGCTGCTGACGATCATCGACGGTGCCCGGACCCGCGCCGTGATGCTGGATGACACCGAGGAACTCGAAACAGCCCGACAGACGGCGAGTGAGTACGCCGACGCGATGTTACGGTAACCAGCCACCTTGTACCGCCACCGCTCAGTCGCCGTGTGTCTGCATCACAGAGTCCTGACGACACCGGCTATCGTTACCTTGAAGCCTCGGTTCCACAGACGTCACAGCCTATCGACCAGAGGGCGATTAGCGCGATAACGGCCGGCACATGCGCGAGGACTAGCAACGGAACGACGAGTCGACCGAGGCCGAGGGAACTGCCCAGGGTGCGGACACCAGTTCCGAATATCGGGAGCGAGAGCAACGCTCCGAGTGTTATCACGCCTCGTATGGACAGCGACTGTTCGTCGATGACGTGACGGAGATGCCGAATATGGTCACGTATCACGAACACTGCACCTCCTCTGTGACGGCTGAGGGCGGGTTCTGGGCTGTGTCTGTCCTCCATTTTTAGGCTTACCTAAACACATTCAGGCCCGACTGCGACCAGGTACACGAAAATGCTTTGCACGAACGTGTTCGACACCTCGGAATGATTAGTTGACAAATCCTGGGTGGAGATGAGCAGGACTCTAAAGGCTGCCAATCGGCCTTTTGACCGTCAGACTTGGCCCGCAAGCCGTGATTCGACCTGCGGGAACAGGACGTTGTTCTCCTTGTGGACGTGCATATGTGTGTCCTGTTCCAGTGTTTCGAGTCGTTCGAGCAGGCTCTGATAGCTCGGACAGGCGTCGTCCGGAACCGCGTACCCGTCGCTCAGCTCTGCGATCCGTTCGAGGTGCTCGGCCGTCGCTTCGTGGTCCGATTCGAGGTCCGCGATCGCCTCGTCCAGACGCGCTCTTTCCTCGCCTGTGAGTTCGTCTCTGCTGTCGAGCTTCTCGATGACGGGGAACACGTCCTGTTCCTCCTCTGTCGTGTGCTGACTCATCTCCTCGGCCAGTTCGAGGACTTCCCGCTCGATGTCCGCCAGCTCTGGATGCTCTTCCGCGTGGACGCTCCGAACTTTCTCAGCGAGTTGTTCCAGGGCTGGCAGCTCCTCGCGGAGGTACTGATGGTGGCTGTCGACGACGTGTTCGATGAGGGCAGTCATCGATTCCCATTCGTCCCCGCGCTCCTCCCTTTTTCGACGCGCCTCGTCCAGTTGCTCCCGGACGGCATCGAGATCGAGGTCCGCTTCGGTACAGGCTGTCCGGAGCATCTGGTCACCGCCACAGCAGAAATCGAGCCCGACTGCTTCGAAGACGCGAGCGAACGCCGGGTTCTCTCTGACGAGTGCGCCGAGCGGTCGGTCCGGATCGATTGGTTCAGTCATTGGGAGCTGTTACTTGCGTTCGTTGTAGGGAGTGCTCTGTTCCCCTGTTCTCGGCGTTTGGGTCCGTAGTCCATGGTCAGAACGGGACCTCCGTCTCTTCGTCGGCTGACTCGTCGACGGTCGTCTCGGCCTTTCCGATCAGGACTCTGAACTCACCGGGGTCCTGCTGGCGGTAGGTCCAGCGGAACTCCGGGCCCGCCTCGGCCTCGAACTGGTGGTACAGCGGCTTGGGGTCGTGGTCGTTCACCAGCACGAATCCGCTCCCGGTGTCCAGTTCGGCGTACGCCTCGAAGATCTGCTCGTGTCGCTGTGCCGGCGGGAGATCTCTGACATCGAGTTCGTCGGTAATCTCGACTGACTCGTCGTCAGATGGGGCTTCCGACACGTCATCTGCAGCGGTATCCGATTCACCGGACTCCCCTGTACTCTCAGTTTTCGTGATCTGGACGCGGCAGCGGCCGGGCTCAGATTCGACGACCTCCCAGGCGAACGCGTCGCCGTACCGCTGTCTGAACTCCCGTTGCAGGGGCCGCGGCTCGTGTGGGGCGATGAGTTCCATCGTCCCGCCCTCGGGTATCATTCCGTATCGGTGATGGATCGTCGGATGCCGCTCCTGTTTGGGGATTTCGCGGACGTCGTACCGCGTAACGATGTCTTCACCGGTGGTCTCGGAATCGCTGGTCTTGACGATCTCGACCCGCCATTCACCGCCGCCCTGACTCGCGTAGTCCCACTCGATTACCTCCCCATGCATCGATTTGAGCTCGTGATACAGCGGCTTGGGGTCGTGGTCGTTGACGAGGACGAACCCGTCACCCGCCGCCAGACCGTCGAAGATATCCAGAAGCGCCTCGTGTCGTCGTTGTGGCTTCAGGTCACGGACGTCGATTGTGGGGTGCGACTCGTCCCCGAGCGGTTCGCCGACGGTCACCTGCAGCTCTCGCGGCTCTGCGTCGGGATGTGCGTATTCCCACTCCAGCGACCGGCCTTGTTCCAGCTGGTAGCGCACCAGCTGGGGGTCGATATCCCTGTCGGCCACGACTTCGATGGTATCACCGATCTCGGCTCCCGACAGTACGTCGAAGAGCTGTTCACGGCGTTGTCCTTCCGACTGGTCTCGCAACTGAATCTCTCTTGGCATCTCTATACTGGATGGTACACGAGTGGACTGATGTCACCTGTCCCGAAGGGGTTCGGCAGCATCCCGATCGCTCCACCGATTGCACGGTGCCCAGTCAGGGTATCCCGTCACTGTCGTACCCATTTCGAGACTGAGAACGGGCCGCGGATCCGCTCGCTAATACGTTCGCCGTCACGGTCTTCCGCTGACTTGTTTGACGACGTGGAACGGGCGGTTCCGAATCGGCGAGAGATTCGATAGCGGGTGCTGACACCACTCCCCGTCTATGGAACGCACTGCTCGCCGTCGCCGCCTGCCTCTGGACAGTGGCCCAGACAGGCTCCACCCACATGACTTCGGAGACGAAACACACCGTTTTTCGGGAGGAGGAAGCCGATATCGAACGCCGTCTGTTCGTCGAGGGTCGTATCTAACACCGATTCGAAGAAGGTGGAAACGACGCAGAAACGCCACCCAACCTCCGTCACGAGAGCGTCCCCGCGATCCGTGAGCGTCACTCCCTGATATTTTTCGTAGTCCACCAGTCCCCGCTCGTCGAGTTTCGACACCATCTCCGTGACGCTGGCCGGGGTCACGTTCAAGAACTCCTGCAGTTCCCCGGTCGAAACCCGCTCTGTGGGAGATTCCGAGAGGACAGAGACGGCGAAGAGATATCGGCCTGCGCTCCGCTCGATATCGGAAACCGACGGCGTGAGCGACGAAGCGGACCCTGTTTGCGATTCTGAGGACATATCTCTTGGTCTCTCAGCTATTGCGGAAAGTGTAGTCCCGAACCCCTTCGCTCTGTCTCGGGTACGAAATCGACCGAACATCTCCGGCCCCAGGGTTTTGATTAGGTGTGCCTAAAACTGGGTTGCTCATGGGTACGGGAGAAGGTGAAAACGGGGCGATCTCGTTGCTCGGTATCAGACGTATTGCTGACGGCTCGCCGACTCGCCGGGCGGTGTCGGTTCGGTCCACGCTGCTCCTCGCCAGCCTCGTTTCGCTTACTGGATTCGCTTGGGTGGAAACGGGGACGACACTCGTGGACTGGGGGGTCCGGCTCGCTCACGTCGGCGCGTTCTCGCTGTGGTTCGGCGGCGCGATGTGGCACAACTTCGTCGTCTTGCCGACAGTACGGTCCCGACCCGACGCCGGTGAGGCGCTGAAACCACAGGCACACGCGTTCCGCCGCCACCTCCCCGTCGTTATCTCGGTCGTATTCGTGACCGGCGTCTACCAGACTGCCGGCCTCATCGGGTTGTCCGCTCTAGCGCTGCTCGCTTCACCGATTGGGCACCTTGTCGCTGTCAAACTGCTCGTCCTCGCCGTCTTGACCGCAATGGTTGCCGCCAGCTTCAAGCGAAACGGGTAGTCGGCTTTACGGACCGCCACCACGGCCGAGTCGGCATCTCGCGCCGACTGTCTTCGGGTCACGAGGTCCGTTCGCCGGTAATCGTCCACAGCGTACTCTGTATCGATTTGCCCACAAAGTACCCGATAAGACCCCATAGAACGCTACTTTCGACGCCCTGCAACACGGCTCCGACACCAGCACAGAGGACACCGAGGACAACGCCGGGATAGTTCTGTGCAGGCGATAGTACTTCCATAGACCCTTTCAGCTATTTGTAAAAAAGAGCATTCGTCCGAACCTGTTCGTGTCTGCATTGACAGACCGCTACCGAATTGTAGTAACAATTGAAACGATTTCCAACGGCTACTATAGCTGTGGCTGGTCGGGGATACCCTCTTGATGGTGATTCGGGTCCCGCCGACTGGGGCGGAGCCCTCGTATTGTCGACTGACGCCGACGGAAGCACGCTTTTGAACTACAGAACGGGCGTTCTAAACTCGCAAAATGCACCTTGTAACCGTCGCCGCTCGTCCCCATCAGCCAGCGACAATCGGATACACTCAACTACCAACCGCATTCGTTTCGGCCCGTTTGAACAGCCGACGGGTCGCCTACGAGTCCACAGTATCGCCGCCGCCGACACTTTGTTCTGTCGGCGGCTGAATGGTCAGGTGATCCCGCTTCGATTCGATGAGGGACGCCGGCAATCGAATGTCGCCGTCGGAATCCCGCTCAACGCCGAATATCTCCTGCACTTCGCTGTTGATGACAATTGTCTGAAGTTCTCCCGTAGCTGTATCGAGCGTAATGTTTTGCAGTGTGCCGACTTCGCGGCCATCGGTACTCACGACCCGGACGTTGGAGAGCTGGTTTGCGAGGACCGTTCGCATACTAGTCACTCATCCCGAAATTACCATAAAAATACTGATCTCCCCCAACTTCCCACGCCCTGTCGTCTCTTATTGCAAAACGACTGAATATGTTGATGGCATGAACATCGCCGACGCCGAAACGGCATAACAGAGATGACCGTTTGCAGCAGAGCGCCCTCGCCGGCCCTCCAAGCTGATTAGTACTGCCGAGTTCAACGTGGTTTTAAGCTATCGCAGACGGTTTTTCAGTCCCACCGTAACTGCTAATCGTATGCCAGTGAATTGCCCTCCATCTGCAGTCCAGTACTGTCTGCAGTATCGCCCGCAAATATACGCACAGTTGCCCGCTCTGCGGGAGGTGGTTCTGTGAGGGTTCGGTCGGTGGCGCTGGCCGCGGTGCTTATCGCCGCAACGGCGACGGCTCCGGGGCTGGCCGCTGCGGAGCAGCAGGCCACGGTCTCAGAGGACAGTTTTCCACTGCACTCAGACGAACAGCAGGTGATCACCGGGGAGACCACGCTGGAATCCGGGACGGAGATGACGGTCAGAATCCAGTCAGCTGATGCGTCGAACCCATTCCTTCAGCAAAGACAGGTCAGCGTGCAGCCCAATGGGACGTTCGTCGCCCAGTTCGACATGTCCGCGGTGCCGGCGAACACGTCCTACGAACTATCCGCTCATGTCGACGGTGACACGCTGTTTGAACGTACTGGAACCGTCGCTGAGTGCGACAGCAACTGTACTGACCCAGTACCGGATATCCAGACTCCGACAGAGACTGACGAGGACGAAAACGTCGTCACGGTCTCTCAGGGAGAAACCGCTGAAATTCCGGTCTCGATGACTGATGGCGGGAACAAAACGCTCTCCGTCGGCAGCGAGGCAGTCAATTATCAGATCAACGCGACTGTCAGCGACGACGACGAGGACGGTGAGGTGCTGGTCCTCTTCGACACCGCGGCTGCCGGCACCGACGCGGAGACCCTCAGTGTCGCGGACGACGGCGACTCGCTCACCGTGACTGCGACAGAGCCGGAACTCCCGTCGACGCTTGCCCCCGCCGCGTACACCTACCGCGTGTTCGACGGCACGACCGACGATTCGCCGACTGTCGGGACGCTCGTTATCGAAGCAAACGAGACGGCAAACGAGGAGTTCGAGGTCGAGGAGACTGCCGAATTCGGCTTCGAGGAGTCGGTGACCCGGGCTCAACAGGGCGACACTGGCCGGATTCCAATCGTCCTCGCAACCGCTGATGCGGCCACTGTCTCTATCGGGAGCCCGGCCACCAACTACGAGATCAATGCGACCGTCCGCGACGGGAACGGCGATGATCGTGTCGTCCTCCTGTTCGACACCACGGCGGCCGGCCACGACGAACCCACCCTCGAAACCGCGGCGGACGCCGACGCCGTCGCAGTCGAGTCCGGTTCGGAGGTCGCCCTCGATTCGCAACTCGCCGCGGCGAGCTATGAATTGTCGCTGTTTCGCGGGACCGAGGCGGCCGACGAACCCGATGCGGTCGGCACGCTACTGATCACTGATGGCACCAACTCGTCTGCGGATGCGTCCTCCGACAGCGTCGATTCAGTTACCGGCGAAACGCCGGCCCCAGGGCAGTCACAGGACGGTGATTTCGGAATCGGTACCGGCGCTCTCGCCGTCGGTGGCATCCTCGCCATCGCTGGTGTGGGGATCTGCCTGCGGTCTCTTATGAACTGACGCTTCGCCTGACGTCCGCAGGCCGCTTTTCGAAGCAGTATCGGGGCACAGCAAGTCGGCTTTTCTATCAGGGTGATCGTCCCTATTGACCAAACTATACCGTTATCGTTGGGGCTAGATCAGTGAGCGATGCTTTCCTGCCCGCAGATCGCCGCAGCGGAAGTGTCGGCTCGGCTACGGAACTCGCTCAGGCTTGCCCGTCAACCAGTAGGGCGGCTATACCAAGCACCGTGAGACAGAGGCAGAAAAACAGCAGGCCCGGTTCGATGACCTCGAAAACGAATCTAGCGACAGCGTTCGTCCCACTGACCGGCCCTGCGTTCGGACTCGCCGGAGCCAAAACCCCGTCGCCTGCGGTCGCGGTCGCCAGTTTCTCCGCGCCCCATTGGACGAAGAGGCTCGCGAAGCCGATGAGTCCCAGCCCAGTGACGACATCAGCCATCGACTGCTGGAGACGCGGCTCCAGGTCGCGATCGCCGACGAGCACAATCGGATCGCTTGCGGGACCGTACACGGTCATCTCGTTACCCTTCGAGGAGTAGACCGTCTCGACCGGTTCGATGAGCTCTGCGTCTTCGAGATTCGAGACGTGGTAGTGGACGTTCTGGACCGACGTGTCACACCGGTCCGCTATCTCGGACGGCGTTCCAGGCTCGTCGTACAGCGTGCGGAACAGCGACCGGCTGGTGTCCGATGCGAGCGCGTCGAGAACGTCGTCGGTTTCGTTCTCCGCAACACCGAGTACCCGCGGTGATTCGTCTGCTGTCCCGGTCCGCTCCTGTAACGTTTCGATAGGGCTCGACATGGCGTCACTGTCGGATATATGATACGGGACTCATCAAAGGTCTGTGGCTGGCTTAAAACGAGTTTTAACCATCAGTACGGTTCTGTGCAGCCCGGACCGCGCGGACTGGCTCGACCGCCCCGTGGCCGGTTCCGTTGTCGAGTCCCGGTCGTCCCACGTCTCTCGTGGTCCGTTCCAGCAGGTGTTCGGTTTCGCGGGGGGACAGCGACTCGTTTGCATCCAGCAGCAAGGCTGCGGTGCCACCGACGTAGGGGACTGCGGCCGAAGAGCCGACGAAGCCGTCAGGTGCTGCGGCGGCGAACTGTCTGTCCGGGGCCACGACGTCGACGCCGACCCGGTTATCGACTGTCGGGCCTCGTGAACTGAACGGTTCGAGCTGGTCGATACGGCTGTTGTACGCCCCGACAGTGATGGCTTTCCGGGCCGTGCCCGGAGCCACAATGCTGTTCCGAGTCGTCGTGTGCTGGAGGTCGTGCGTCGGTGACACGAGCCGGAGCCGCGCGCCAGTCGGCGATGCTGGCCCTCGAACGACGAGATAGTAGTCGCCGGGTCTGACGTCGGCAACGATCCGCTCGTTTGGTACATCGTCACCGCGGTAGGGCTGTGAGCGGGCGACGAGACGGGAGTCGGTTCCGTTCGTCCGGTACAGTTCGACTGTGTACTCCTCGTCTGCATGGCCCCGGTCCCACGAGAGCCAGACCGTGATTTCGGTCCCGCCTCGAACGTAATTCTCCCGACTCCCGTTGGTAAACGTGACCGTCCGATTCTTTACGTCCTCGGACGTGTACTGCCCCGACCAGTGGGATTGCGCGAGATTACCGGCTGGGGCGATGAACACTGACCCACTCTCCGTCGCTCGCGTCGCACTCCGGGCGACCGGTCCGGTTCCATCGCCTGGCTGCCCGTAGAACGAAACGGGTGCGACAATCACGTCGACATCCGCTTGAACGAGCCAGTTGACTGCCTGTCGGTAACTGTCGACGCTATCGACCCGGGCGAGATAGAGGTCGGCGTCCGGTGCGGTCCGCGACACGACGGCGGCCGTCGCGGTTCCGTGTGCCTCCCGTGTGTCGTCTACGGACCCACCGCCGAAGCTCCGTGTTTCGGTGACCTGTCCGGCAATCGTTTCTGACTCCGTATCGAATCCGGTCGGATCGACGATGCCGACCGAGACGTTCGAACCTGTGACCCCGGCCGTGTGGAGACGTGCGAACCGGCCGGCTGCTCCGTCCGACACCGATACTGATGCGGCATCGGCCCTATCCGGACGGGGGTCTGTTGGCCCTGCCACTGCGAGCATTGCGATGCTACCAGTGAGTGATACGATTGCGACGACGGCCAGTAGCAGAACAGTCCGATCACGCACTGCTGACCACCTGCCGCGATACGCCCGTCGGAATGTGGGGCGCCGGCCTCTCAGCGAACACTGCCCGGGAATCGAGTGCCGTACCGAGATGTCCGGCCACTCGGTGATACATATCGTAGAACACGTCGCCTGTGAAAACCGACGCACGTACATTCACATAGCAACAGTATAACCGGCATACACGTCGTTTCATGGTTACTTTCGGTCTGTGGTGTGGGTCTCAACTGTAGTACCAACGCACTGTTAATTGAGCAGTCGACAACGGGGAGGGCGGGGTGTGCCCGTTGCCGTGTGGACACCCGGACTGGGATGGATTCCGATTCGTGGAAACCGGCGGCATACGGGGAGGGCGCTGGCAGCCGGGAACCGTCTCAGGCGGTCGCCGGCGTTTGCCCCGTCGGTCGGGAGCATACTAAAGCTACCAGAGACTAAAAACTGGTTTTAAACGTCGAGAGCTGTGGGTTGTGGCCGATTCACACACCTTGGTACTCGTCGTCGACGGATTTGCACCGGACTGCGAGATGGAAGATAATTTTGGGTCGGCCATCGGATTCCGACTGGATATTGTGCCCTGATATTGGCCTGCCGAGATTCAGCAGCGGGCCGTTGGTTCCCGTTGTAGCGTACCTCCTGGTAATTGTCGTCCTCTCCGGACTGGTGATCATCTCCCCCGGCGCATCGCCGCCGCCCGTCTTGGGAATGCTCTGGGGTGTCTTCCTCGTCGCACTCACCGTTGGTGCGCTCAGAATTGAGACCGTCTCACCGCGCTCTCTGCTCCCGCCTGTTCGCACACTGATACCCGTGATCGGGGTGGTCATCGCGTTCTGGGGACTGTACAACCTTGTTGCGGTCGCCCTCGCGGTGGGTGGGATCTCCGGGTTCGACGCCTCGCTGTCGAGAACCGCTGCCCACCCGCTGCTGTATCTCGCGGCGCTTTTCAGTTCGCTTCTGTTCACTGCGATCCCGGAAGAACTCCTCTTTCGCACGTACCTGCAGGAGAAATTCACGAGGCTGGCCGGCGGGACGACTCGGCGTGCGGTGCTGGCTGGTATCGGCCTCGTCGCAGTCCTATTTGCCCTGTTTCATCTCCCGCGGTGGTTTCTCGCATCGGGGCACGGCGTCGGTTCCATGCTGGCAGCCAGACTCCTCGGACTGACGCTCATGGGACTCGCTTACGGGAGCGTATACGCACTGACGGGCAACCTCTGGCTCGTCGCCCTGTTCCATGCATCGATGAATCAGCCGCCGGTAATCGTATCGGTGCATATCCCGACCGAGCTACATCTGGTAGCGAGTGTGATCGAGTATGCCGCCATCGTCTCGCTTGTCTATCTGACTGTTCGGGTGGTCGAATCCGGCGGGACACCGCTGATCTGGTCACGGCGGAACAACCCTGCCTCGACCGGGGACTGATACTGCCGGCTGTACGTCTGTGAAGAATCTCGCCACTTCGGGGTGGCGAATCTCTTGAAATAGTTACAGCCGGCAGTATGAGCAGTCGCTCCGCAGTTGAGGTGTGGTCCGGGCCGTACGTGTTCCACTTTGTGTAGATGGCAACCAACCGTAACAGGCGGAGAGAGACTGGGCTTTATTTCCGCTTCGTACAGAGACGTGACCATGGATCTACAGACGGAAACCTGGACAGATATGGCGGCTGTCGAGACGAGCCTGGCGCTGCTTCCCGTCGGGAGCACGGAGCAACACGGACCACACGCGCCGCTCGGGACGGACACGCTCAACGCCGAGGCAGTTGCTGAACACGGTGCCGAGCAGTACGACGACCACGTCGTTGTCGCACCGGCAGTCCCCGTCGGCGTCGCCGAGGAGCACCGGGCGTTCACCGGCACGCTGTGGACCTCCGAATCGACGTTTCGGTCCTACGTCCGTGACATCGTCCGGAGCCTCGCCAGCCACGGCTGGGACCATGTGGTGCTGGTCAACGGCCACGGCGGCAACATCGACGCCTTGCGGGAAGTGTCCGGCAAGATAACCCGCCACGACGAGGCCTTCGCCGTTCCGTTCACATGGTTCAACGCGGTCGGCGACCACAGCACCGATATGGGCCACGGTGGGCCGCTGGAAACCTCGCTCCTCCAGCACACGAATACCGAAACAGTCCACGAAGACCGACTGGACGAGGCGGCGGCCGGTGGCAGCGACGGCTGGGGGGAGTGGCAAAGCGGCGTCAACCTCGCGTTCGATTCAGACGAGTTCACCGAAAACGGTGTCGTCGGTGACCCGCGCGAGGGGAGCGCCGAACGCGGGGAGACGCTGCTGGAGCTGGCGACCGAGTCTCTCGTCGACCTCCTCGATGAGATCGCGGACCGACCGGCCGGACCGCGCGAGTGAGAGCTGAGCCAAGAGCAGACAGCTTATATTAAAATCACACTATTTGGTCAGTCTTCAACAGAGTTCACACACGTTTCCCAGTCAAAAGTCTATGATGTCGTTAGTATGGCTAAATATATGTTCAAATCTAGTATTTATAGTTAGATCATAATCAGATATGGTTGTATATGCAAAATATGTTGGTGTATCTTGTGGGACAGCTCATGATTCCACGTATTGGCTGGAAGCGGACGCCCCGGTTCAGTCGTCGCCCGCCCCTCGCTTCCGGATCTGTTTCCCACCGGCGTCTGGCGTCCGGAGCACCGCTTCGTCCGTTTCCGGTCCCAGGACTTCCACGCGGACGCTCGACACTTTGTACTCGGGGATGCCGGCGGTCGGGTCGAACGTCTCGCCGGTAAGCTTGTTGACCGCGCCAGCTGCGAAGTGCATCGGGATGAACAGCGTCCCCGGGCCGACGCGGTCGGTGACCTGTGCCTTGACGACGATATCGCCCCGCCGGGACTCGACGCGGACGTACTCGCCGTCGGCGATGCCGAGCTTCTCGGCCGTCTCGGGATGTACTTCGACGAAGCTCTCGCCGACGTGGCTCATCAGCCCCTCGACGCGGCGGGTGATCTGGCCCGTGTGCCAGTGATACAGCACCCGACCCGAAGTGAGCGTCAGCGGGTACTCCTCGTCGGGAATTTCGCCGGGGTGCCCGCCGTCGGCCGGAACGAAGCGGGCTTTGCCGTCCTCGAAATTGAAATTGCCGTCCTCGTAATCATAGAGATACGGCGTGCCCTCGTGGCCCTCGTCCCAGCAGGGCCACTGCAGGCCGTGTTCCTCGCCGGATTCGAGCCGGTCGTAGGTGACACCGCCGTAGATTGGCGCGAGCGAGTTGATCTCGTCCATGACCTCCCGCGGGTGGTCGTAGTCCCAGTCGTAGCCCAGCCGTCGAGCCAGCGCCTGCGTGATTTCCCAGTCCTGGCGGGCCTCGCCCGGCGGCTCAGACGTGGGCCGGACCCGCTGGATGCGTCGCTCAGTGTTGGTGAACGTGCCGTGTTTCTCCGGCGACGTGGCCGCAGGGAGCACCACGTCGGCGTACTCCGCCGTTTCGGTCATGAAGATGTCCTGGACGACGAGGAACTCCATGTCTTCCAGGGCCTCGGCGGCGTGCTGGATGTCTGGCTCCGAGAGCGCCGGGTTCTCGCCGACCACGTACATACCGCGGAGGTTCCCCGCGTGGGCCTCGGCGAGCATCTCCGGCACTTTGAGCCCGGGTTCCTCGGGCGGTCGCTCGCCCCACGCGTCGGCGAACTTCTCGCCGACCTCGTCGTCCGCCGGGTTCTGATAGCCCGGCAGACTCCCCGGCAGGGTTCCCATGTCGCCGCCCCCGCCCTGGACGTTGTTCTGGCCGCGGAACGGCGAGAGGCCGGCGCCCGGCTTGCCGACCTGCCCCAGCACGAGCGCGAGGTCGGCCATCGCGATGAGGTTCTCCGTGCCGTGGCTCTGCTGGGTCATCCCCATCGCCCAGCCGAAGACGACGCTGTCGGCCTCGGCGAGTGTCTCGGCCGCCGAGGCGAGTTCTTCCGGCGACACGCCCGCCAGGTCTTCGACTTTCTCGGGCGTGAACGCCTGGACTTTCTCCCTGACTTCCTCGAAGTTCCTCGTGTTGCGTTCGATGAAGTCCGCGTCGTGGAGGTCGTGTTCGATGATGTACCGAATCAGGCCGTTGAGCCAGGCCACGTCGTAGCCGGGGTTGGTCCGGGTGTACTGGTCGGCGTGTTCGGCGATGCCGATTTTCCGCGGGTCGAACACGACGAGGTCGGCCCCCTCCCGGACGTTCTGCTTGATGCGCGTGGCGAGCACCGGATGGGATTCCGTGGTGTTGGAGCCGCTGATGAGGTAGGCGTCGGCCTCGCCGATATCCTCGTTGATGCGGTTGGTCATCGCGCCGTAGCCGAGCGTCTGCTGGAGCGCGGCGACTGTCGAGGAGTGACACAGCCGGGCGCAGTTGTCGATGTTCTTCGTGCCAAGGACCTGCCGGGCGAACTTCTGGACGAGGTACGCCTCCTCGTTGCTGCCCTTCGAGGAGGCCAGACAGCCCAGCGAGTCGATGCCGTGCTGGTCCTGAATCTCGGTGAAGCGCTCGGCCACATAATCGAGCGCCTCCTCCCAGGTCGTCGGTTCGAGTTCGCCGTCGTCGTTGCGGAGCAGCGGCTCGGTGACCCGCTGTTTGCTGTTGGCGAACTCGTGGCCGAACTTCCCTTTCACGCAGGTCGAGAAGTTGTTCGCGGGCGCGTTGTCAGGGTCATCTACCGGGACGACGCCGAGCGAGTCGCCGTCCTTGCCCCACATCTCGAACCGGCAGCCGACGGCGCAGAACCCGCAGGTCGTTTCCTGCTTGTCGATTTTCGAGAGGCGGTAGTCGCTGACCGCGCTGGCGATGTCGAACAGTCGGCCCTCGGGCATCGTGTTCGCCGCGATGCTCTCGGCGGTGTGTTCGCCGGCGAGGAACGCCTTCTTCCCGTAGTCCTTGGCGATGTCGCCGGCCCGCCGTTTCGCCGCAGACGCGAATCTGGCGAGGCCTTGCTTCCCCTTCGCCGCTCTCGGGTCGTCGGGTTCGAATCCGCGATTCGGTGCTGTGGTGTCGTCGATTGTCTCGACGTCCTCGTGCTCGATGACTTTCCCGATGGAGTTTCGTTGGGTAAAGCCGGGCAACGGGAGCGTCGCCGCGCCGTCGATGCCCTTCTCTGTCAGCGATCCAGTGGGGCAGACGGTGGCGCAGTGGCCACATGAGACACATTCGGAGTCGTGCATGGTTTCGGCGTCGGACTGGAAGCCGATACGGGTGTCCTCGCCGTGGCCCTCGATACGGAGGACGCCCTCGACCTGCACGTCGTTGCAGGCGTCGACACAGCGGTTACAGAGGATGCACTTGTTACGGTCGATCTGGATGAACGAGGAGGTGTCGTCGATGGGTTCGTACTGGTCGCGCTCGTCGAAGACGCCGTAGCGGGGGTGATCGACGCTCTCGCTGATGGCGGCGTCCTGCAGTTCACAGCGGCCGTTGCCGTTGCAGGTGGTACACCGGAGGTTGTGGTTCGACAGCACGAGGTCGAGATTGACGCTACGGGCCTCCTCGGCGTCAGGGGTGTCTGTCGAGACGGTGAGGCCGTCCTCGGCGGGGAACGAACACGACGGGACGAGGCCGTGTTCGTCGGTCTCGACCATGCAGGTGCGACACTCGCTGCGCGGGCCGATCTCGTCGCTGCAGTCCCCATCGCGGTCGTAGTAACACAGCGCTGGCACGTCGGCGTCGTCTTCGACGCCCTCCGCGCCGGGGTCGACGCTGACGATATCGTCGTCGAGGTCCTGTAGCGCGTCGATGATAGTCGAACCCGGGGCGACGGTCACCGGCTCGCCGTCGACAGTGAGCGTCGTCGGGTCGTCCGTATCGGTACCCACGTCGGGGTCGTTTGCGGTTCCGGTCTCGAACTCGCGAGTGACTGGCGTCTCAGGCTGTGGGTCGTGCAGGTCGGGAACTCGTGGAATCGATTTATCTGTGCTCATAGTTTCTCCGTACAGGTGCCGCTGGGACAGTGGCCGTCGGTGTGAGCGCGGAACTCGGGTTCGAACTCGTCGATGGCTGTGGTCACTGGCCGCGGCGCGTGCGCGCCGGTCTGGCAGTTACTCGACTGACGCATCACGCGACCGAGTTCACGTATCTTGTCGTTCTCGAACGAGCCGTCGTATATGTCGCGCAGCAGTTCAGCGAGCTGCTTCGTTCCCTCACGGCCGGGCACACACCGGCCGCTGTTCTCCATCGATGCGAACCGCGCCCGCTTCCCAACCGTTTCAACGGTACATCGACCGGTGTCGAACAGTTCGACGACGCCATTGGTTCCGAGCCCGGCAGCCCGGAGCGACTGTGCGGTCGGTGCCATATCAAGACTGCGCGTGACACCGCCGAGGACGCCGCCAACACAGGCCATTTTGAACGACCCGTCCATCTCGACCGCCTCGCGAACCGCTGCGAGGCTTGCGCTCGACCTGAGTTCGACTGTCGCCGAGTCCGCAACGTCGCCGGCGACCGCTACGATTCGCGTCCCGGGGTCCGCCGCGTCAGCGTCGACGCTACCGGGCTCGGCGACGGCCTGCTGGACTTGCGCAAACGTCCGCGGCGTGTGGACGACTGTTGGGCGGCCGTACAGGCCTCGTTTGGCCGGTGATGGCGGCTGGAGCCGCGGTTCGATGCGGTCGGCCCCTTCCAGTGCTTCGAGCGCCGCCGTGGGCTCGCCGGCGCGGAACTCGTCCGGGCCGGCTACCAACTGTGGAACGACAGGGAGGGTGTCGGCGGCTGCGTCGATTGCCTCGCGGAGGTCTGCTTGCACGTCCGTCTGCGACTCGTTTACATAGACGACAGCGTCACCAGCGTCCACGTACTCGGCGACCGCCGCAATCCCGTCGAGGACTGCCATCGGTGCGCCGGACAGGAGCGTGTCGTCGCCCGTCGGGAGGTCGCTGGCGTCGTTGGCGTTACAGACGACCACTGGGTCACCGTCGGTTTCGCTGGCTGTTTCCCACGTATCGGCGACCGGTTCGTCAGCGGCGGCGTCCCCGCGACCGCGGCCCAGCAGCCCGGCTCCCGCTGCAACGTCGGCGGTCCGTTGGGTCGAGACGAACGACCAGTCGGCCGGCGAAAGCGGGGCGACCCAGCCACAGGGGCCCAGTACGTTGCGGCGGCCGACTGAGAGCGGGCCACGCTCCGGGGCGGGGAGCGACGCCGTTTCGGGGTCGTGCTCGACGACAGCGTCCGCATCGGCTGTCGGTACTGTCCCCGCTTCCAGTTCGTCGATGAGGTCACGGACGGTCGCCGGTGACGGGTCGCTGTAGAAGGCTGTCCGTTCGCTACGTGTAACCATCACTAGCGGTGTGGCTGCTGTGATGCCCGTCGGTCCCGTCCTGACGACCGGTGTCGAGTCCGCCGTCGTCCGCGCCGCGGCGAGGACCCGGTCCCCGTTCTGTGACCGGCCGTCCGTCGACACCCGGACGGCGGTCGAATGAGCGAGGGCCGTGGTTTCCCGTGTCATACTCTGTGCCTCGTGTTGAACGATTAAAAACCCCAGCCGAGCGGTCCCGGGACCACTGGTTGCAGTGGCGTCATCGACCCACACAACATATCACTTGCTTACACACTGATGGGACAGCGCTGGCCGAGTCGTTCCGCTGAAACAATGAGGCAGCGGGACGTTACCCCCGATTGAAATCATGAACCCACGGTTCGAGGAAGTCAAGACGGAGGCGTCAGCCGCGATAACCGAGGCCGACCTGCGCTCGGTGTACACCGGCATTATCCACGAGGACGGCCGCCACGAGTACTATTTCGGTAACGACACCGAGGAGGCGGCCGAACTCCGCGAGGCAGCGGCCATACAGCTCGGAATGTTACTTCGCGTCCTCGCGGACCGCTCGGACAGTAGCGTCGACGAACTGACGACGCTCGCCGCAGAGCG
The DNA here is from genome assembly GCF_001647155.1 of Haloarcula sp. K1. Lineage (NCBI taxonomy): Archaea > Methanobacteriati > Methanobacteriota > Halobacteria > Halobacteriales > Haloarculaceae > Haloarcula > Haloarcula sp. K1. The sequence continues at coordinate 82,722 of NZ_LRHL01000045.1, read as the reverse complement.
AGCAGAACAGATGGAGTTGCGATAAGATACGGAACGGCCGCGCTCGCTACTCGGTGGTCGCGATAGCTTCGATTTCGACCGCTGCACCTTTCGGGACCGCACCAACGCCGACGGCGCTCCGCGCCGGTGGCTCCGATTCGAAAAACTCGCTGTAGGCCTCGTTGAACGAGTCGAAGTCGTCGATGTCGTCGAGATAGACGGTTGTCTTGAGTACGTCGTCCAGCGAGAGGTCTTCTGACTCCAGAATCGCCGCGACATTGTGAAGACACTGCCGCGTCTGGTCGGCGACTGGCTCGTCGTCGAGGAGTTCGCCGTCTGTCGTTAGCGGGAGCTGTCCGGCGGTGATGAGGAGGTCGCCGTTCGACGTTGCCTGACTGTACGCGCCGACCGCGGCCGGTGCTTCGTCGGTACTGACTACGCGCTTCATATCCGGCCGTACCTGCCCCCATCTCATAAACCCCTGCTGTGACGGGGGACACTCACACAACGTTCTCGAAAGCCAACCAGTTGTGTCCAGTCACTGATTGATGACGACAATCGCTATCAGCGCCAGACCGATGCCGGCGGCTTTCGTCAACGTCATGGACTCCCCGAACGCGATAACGCCGATGACTGCGGCAGTGATGAAGTACATCCCGCCGATGGTGGACACGATCGACGTGGGCCCCACAGTCACGCCGACGAACGTCGAGACCACGCCGACGGCCGCCGCGACGCCCGCCGCGCCGGCAAACATCATCCCCCGGTTCGTGACGACGAACGATGCGTCTGAGACAACGACGTATATCCCGGTGACGACCGTTGCAGCGGCGTAGGACACGAACGCCGCGGTCTCCGGGTCCATTGTACTTGACGCGACGTTGCCAAACGCTATCCAGAACCCCCAGGCTATCATCGTTCCCAGTCCGAACAGGACGGCGGCGTTCATCTGTCCGCCCTCCAGATGAGTCGGCTCCAACTCTCTCTAAGCGTCCTTGGCGAACGGCGACACCCATGCTCGTGCAATCGACGCATTGATTCGGTCGTATGTGGCCCGCTGACTTGAGTTCGGTGCCCGCTCGCCGCGTGTTTTTTATATTGACTCCGACAAAAGTATGCTAATGGCTAACGTCCCAGAAGACTCGTCGGACCGGACGCTGGAGGACGTGTTCTATCCGGCTGACAGAGTCCCGTTCGTCGAGTGGGACGAGCTATCCGGCGCAAAACCGACGGTCGTCCTGACCGGGACGGTCGCGCTGCTGGCGTTCGTGACCGGCCTTTCGAATCTGAGTCAGGCGTCGCTTGCACTTAATGGCCCGCTGACCGCCGTCGTCGACCTTCCGCTACCGTTCGTCAGGTTCGGTGGGGTGTTGTTCGCGTTCGTCCTCGGCATCGTGACGGTCGGGCTCCAGCGGCGCAAACAACTCGCGTGGCGCGTGGCGGCCGTCGTGCTTCTCGGTTTGGTAGTACTGCCGCTTACCACGTTTCAGCCAACTGATATCCCGTTGTTGTTGCTGACGCTGGTCACGTACCCGCTGCTGGTCCGCAACCGTCACCGGTTCGACCAGTCTCTTGACCTCTCGCCGATTCAGATCGCATCGCTGTCGGCGATTTTTGGCGTCGTTCTCTACGGGACCGTGGGTGCCTACGGGCTGCGAGGCCAGTTCCTCGAACTCGACAGTTGGGGCGACGCCGTGTACTACGTCGTCGTCACAATCGCGACGGTTGGTTACGGCGATATCACACCTGTGACAGCGGAAGCACGGTGGTTCTCGCTCTCTATCATCCTGTTCGGAACCGGCGCGTTCACCGTCGCCGTAGGCGCGCTCATTGGCCCCGCTATCGAATCCAGAATGGCGACAGCGTTCGGAGTCATGACAGCATCAGAACTCACACTCCTCGAGGACCACGTCGTGGTTCTTGGGTACGGAGACGTTACGGCATCGCTGCTTGAGGAACTGGGCGACGAGACGGAGGTTGTGGTTGTTACCCCCGATGAGGAGACGGTCGCGTCGCTGCAGGGCGAGGGCGTGAATCTGCTCACCGGTGATCCCACCGATGAGGATGTCCTCAGGGACGCACGCGTCGGGACCGCAAGCGGTGTTGTGGTGGGGAGTAACGACGATGCCCGCGACGTGCTTGCGGTCATCGCGACGAAGAACGTCAATCTTGACATCCGCACAGTCGCAGCGGCGACTGCCGAGAAACACGTCGAGAAGTTCCGCGCGGTCGGGGCGGACGAAGTTATCAACCCCCGTTCTATCGGCGGACGGCTTCTGGGAAAGTCGGTGCTGGGCCGTGAGTCGAGCGAACCACTACTGGACGGAATCGTTGCCGATGACGGGGAGAGCGGAGACACCACAGAGTAACGGTCCCGACGCTCGCCAGCGACGGTGTCGACCGGCTTGCATCGCGCTGTGGGATAGTAATATATGTATTCGATACTGAATATCAACGTATGGCCACCTCGGACGCCAGTGGCATTTCGGAGATTGTCGGCCGGCTACTCGTGCCACTGTGTGCCGCGTCCGGGGCGCTCGTGCTCGCGGGGTTCTTCTTTCCGACGCTCGTCGGCGAAGCCGTGACCGGCCCGGCGTGGCTGACTATCGCTCTCGTGTTTTTCAGCTCGGGACTCTGTTACATAGCGCTCCTTCCCTACTCCGAAGACGCCACTGCGCCGGCCGCGGCCGATGTCCTGCTCCGTGTCCGCCGGACCAGTATCAGGCGGGCCGTCCGCGAGTTCCTCACACAGCACGAGCCAGCCATCCTCGCGTTCCCGGTGCTCGTGTTCGCCGCGTTCTTCGGGCTCCAGATCGCATTCCCTGCCCGGACGACGGGTGCCGTCGACGCCGCTGCTGCCACAGTCCTTCGCGGCGGCGGCCCGCTGTTTCTCGCCGCGGTCTTCCTCTCGGTCTGTTACTGTCTGTTTCTGTTGCTTGGGCCCTGGGGCGAAATCAAACTCGGCGGTCCGGACACGGAGCCAAGCTACACGTATCCGACATACTTTACGCTCGTTTTCACCGCCGGCATCGCGGCCGGACTGGTGTTCTGGGGCCCCACTGAGGCCCTGTTTCACTACGACCAGCCACCGCCGTACATCGGGGCAGCAGCCGGGTCGCCGGGCGCCGTCAACGGCGCGCTTGTGTACACCCTCTTTCACTGGGGCGTCTCGGCCTGGAGCGCCTACGCTGTCATCGGCGTCCCGATAGCGTACTTCGCGTTCACGCGGGGCGCTCCGCTCCGGGTCTCGACAGTGCTGGCCCCCTTGCTCGGTGTCGATGAGCTCGATTCGGCCTGGGCCACACTGGTCGATACGCTGGCCGTTTTTGCCACTATCGGGGGCATCGCCACCTCGGTCGCACTCGTGAGCGAGCAGTTCCTCGCCGGGATCAATTACCAGTGGGACGTGGCAGCCGGTGAGGTCGGGCCGGTCCTGTTCGTCGGCGGCTTGACCCTGATATTTGTTGTCTCCAGCGCGACTGGGATCCACCGTGGCATCCGTCGCATCGCCGGCCTCAATATCGTCCTGTTCGGACTGTTCGCGCTCCTCATCGTTGCCGTCGGTCCGCGGTCGTTCATCCTCCAGCGCGGGACGCAGGCACTCGGGACCTACGTGGTGGCGTTCGTGCCGTTGAGTCTCCACACGGGCGGGCAGTGGGTCGCGGCGTGGACCGTCTGGAACTGGTCGTGGTGGTTTTCGTGGGCACCCTTCGCAGGGCTGTTCATCGCCGCACTCTCCCGCGGTCGCCGGGTCAGAACCGTCGTGTTCACGAGCGTCGTCGCGACCTCGACAGCGACGATGGTCTGGTTCCTGCTGCTCGGTGGCACGTCGCTGTTCATCCAGCAGACGGGTCGGGCCGATATCCTCGCCGCTATCGCACAACGCGGTGGTTCGGAAGCCATTGCCGGGTTCCCGCTGTTCGCGTCGTTGCCGCTTGGACAGCTCCTGATGTTCCTGTTTCTCGCACTCATCATCGTGTTCATGGCCACATCGGCGGACACCTCGACGCTCGTCGTTTCAGTGCTGGCGACGCGACGGGGGATGGCACCGTCGGCGACGCATATCGTCTTCTGGGGCGTTTTTCAGGGTGCGGTCGCCGTCTCGGTGTTGCTTCTCGGGGGCGCTGAGACGCTACAGGCGCTGGCCGTTCTGACCGGCGGCCCGTTCGCCGTGATATCGCTCGTGGCGGTCGGTGGGCTGACCGTGACATGGTATCGGGACGAACAGGACCACACATCCCTCGTCAGACGTGCGGTCAGGAAACTGCCGGACATTCAGACGCATCACGATGTGGACCCACCAGAAAAGAAATAAACCGCGGGCGCTGCGGTTTCAGGCCTCGGCGATTCCGGTACAGAAGTTCTCGACGATCTGTTTCCCGGCGTCAGTGAGGATGCTCTCCGGATGGAACTGGACGCCGATGTGTGGTTTCTCGGCGTGCTGGACGCCCATCACGACGCCCTGCTCGTCGTTGGTGTAGGCCGTCTCCTCCAGCTCGTCCGGGAGCGCTGCCGCCTCAACGGCCAGCGAGTGATACCGCCCGACCTCGAACGGGTCGTTGATCCCGTCGTATAGCCTCGTTCCATCGTGGCGGACCTCCGAGGGCTTCCCGTGGACCACGCTCGGCGCGTGGCCGACAGGAGTCCCGTGGGCCGCACAGAGCGCCTGGTGGCCCAGACAGACGCCAAGCGCCGGGTACTCTGTCTCGGCGAACACGTCGATGGACACGCCGGCCTCTGCGGGCGTCCCGGGCCCCGGCGAGACGACGATGCCGTCCGGGTCGAGTTCGTGGATGCCCTCAACATCGATAGCGTCGTTCCGGCGGACCGTGACATCGTCGAACTCGCCGACGTACTGGACCAGATTGTAGGCGAAGGAATCGTAGTTGTCGATAATGAGTATCATCGCATCCCCTCCATCGGTTCGGTCTCGGATTCGACGGCGAACGACCCCTGTTCGCCGAGCGCCTCGTCGACGGCAGTAACGAGCGCCCGGGCCTTGTCCAGTGTCTCCCTGTACTCCGCCTCTGGAACGGAGTCGTGTACGATGCCGCTCCCGACGCGGAGGCGGTACTCGCTGTCGTAGTGAACCAGCGTCCTGATCGTGATGTTCAGCGTCGCACGGTCGTCGAAACCGAACATCCCGATACTGCCGGTGTAGGGCCCCCGTCGGGTCCGCTCCACCTCGTCGATAATCTCCATCGTCCGCGGCTTCGGCGCGCCGGTGATGGTCCCACCGGGGAACACGGCTGCGACCGCGTCGGCGATGCTCACTGCGTCGCGCAACTCCCCTTCGATGAGGGAAACGAGGTGCATCACCTCGGAATACCGGTCGACGCGGCGGTACTCGGCGACGTCGACGGACCCATACTCGCTGACCTTGCCGAGGTCGTTGCGTTCGAGGTCGACCAGCATGGCGTGTTCAGCCCGCTCCTTCTCGTCGCTACAGAGGTCTGCCTCAAGGTCCTCGTCTTCGGACGGCGTCGCGCCTCGCGGGCGCGTCCCGGCAATCGGCTCCGTGAGCAACTGGTCGCCATCGACGTCCAGCAACAGTTCCGGGCTGGCGCTGACGAGGTCGACGCCGGGGAACTCGAGCAGGGCCGAATACGGGGCCGGGTTCACCCGGCGGACGGCGTCGAAGGTGTCGACTGGGTGGACGGCCGCCGGGGCGGTCAGCCGGTGTGAGACGTTTGTCTGGAACGTGTCGCCGTCCCTGACGTACTGTTTTATTTGCCGGACGCGGTCGGCGAACGCTGCTTCGCCGCACTCGCTCTCGAACGTGGCCTGACTCGCAGCGGTTGGCTGGGACTGGACGTGTTTCTCGCCGTGGATGGCGTCCTGTGCTAGCTCTCGGGCCATCGTCCGGCCACGCTCGAATGCCGATTCAGGCGACCCGTTGACGGTGGGACAGGCCGTTACATGTATCTCGACGTCGCCGTCGTGTGGCTCCTCCCACGCGGCGATGCAGTCGAACACGCCAAACTGAAGCCGTGGGAGGCCGTCCGAAACGGTAGTCTCTGGGATATCTTCCAGTTCCCGTGCCACGTCGTAGGAAAGCCAGCCGAACGCGCCACACGGGTACGGAACCGTACAGTCGCCGCGCTCTAGGTGTTCGCGGTCGAGTAGCTCGTCGATGGTCTCGATACTCGGACTCCCGCCGTCCTGTGCGGGCGTCGCGCTCGCAGAGACTTCGATTTGCTCGACCGGATCGACGCCGAAGTACCCCCAGCCGGATTGCCCGCCGGTCGTCTCGAGGTAGAAGCCGTCTGTGTTCCCGTCCCGGGCGCGGCGATACGCCTCGAACGGGTCAGGGACTGTGACGCGCGCTTCGACCGGCACGCGAGCGCCGTCCGCTGCGGTCCTCGCGGTTTCGATGAACGATTCTCTGTCGGTGCTGAACCGAATCTCACTCATAGTGCAGTTGCTCCCGGATGAGAGGGCGATGCCTCCCGGTATGGTTGTGTAGACCAACCACGGGTTCGGACAAAAACCTTCGGTACCTCGCCCCTTTACCCGAACGCTCTTCCGTAGGAGATTGTTGATACAGTTATCCCGAAGNNATCGCAAGACACCTCTACATCAACAATGTGCTACGCATGAGCGTTACCCGAAATACTGTCGAATTGTCGACCGCTTGTGGTTGCACGCTGGACGAATAGCCGATGTCACTTCAAAGGCTGGATTATTCCCCATCGCCGACTATTCCGGCGGGGGTTGAGACGAGTATCGAACGCTTGCCCAGCCCCGACAGCCGACCGTCCAGCAGCGGTTCCCACTCCGGACGCCTGACCGGGGACTCCCGGGCCGATAGCGAACACAGCAATAATGACTACAATAATCGACGGCAACGAAATCGGCGACCAGATCACAGCGGGCGTCGCGGCGTGCACGGACACACTCGTCAGCGAGGGTGTCACACCAGGGCTGGCGACGGTGTTGATGAGCGACGACGGCGCGAGTGAAACGTACGTCTCGATGAAACAACAGGCCTGTGAGGAGATCGGCATCGAGGGGTTCCATTACGAAATTAGCGCGGACGAACCGGCTGAGACGCTGTTTTCGACCATCGACGAGCTGAACGCGGACCCGGCCGTCCACGGAATTCTCGTCCAGATGCCGGTCCCCGACCACGTTCCCAAGCGCGACGTCTTGGAGCGGATCGATCCAATGAAAGACGTCGACGGGTTCCATCCCGAAAACGTCGGCCGGCTCGTCGCCGGCAATGCTCGATACAAGCCCTGTACGCCCCACGGAATACAGAAGATACTGGCCGAAACTGGTGTGGAGACGGAGGGGAAAGACGCCGTTGTCGTCGGTCGCTCGGACATCGTCGGCAAGCCGATGGCGAACCTGCTCATTCAGTACGGCCCGGGCGGAAACGCGACGACAACTGTGTGTCACTCCCGAACTGACGACCTGGCCGAAAAGACTCGCAACGCCGACATCGTGATCGCCGCCGCCGGGGTTCCGGAAATGATAGACGGATCGATGCTCTCGGCGGGTACGACAGTTATTGATGTGGGCATCAACCGGGTTGATGCTGACACGGAGAAGGGGTACGAACTCGTCGGGGACGTGGACTTCGAGAGCGCCAAAGCGAAGGCAGACGCCATCACGCCGGTCCCGGGCGGCGTCGGCCCGCTCACCATCGCGATGCTGATGTACAACACCGTGAAAGCCGCCAGCCTGCAGTCCGGCGTCGATATTTCACTCCCGTAGGATGGGCGCGCTGGCAGTCCGCCGGGCTACCTGCGTGGATTGCTACACGGTTTCGACTTCGCCACATTCCGGGCACGTAATCAGGAGTTCACCGGCCGGATTCTGTCCCTCTTCGATGACGTTGTGGCCGCTAGCACACTGTTCGTGCATATACACCTCGTGGCTGTCGTGCTCACGCAGCCAGATGTGGCCCTCCTCCGGTGGGGAGACGATGCCGTGACAGAAGTAGCACTCGCCGTTCATACAGACTCGATGACAAGCCAGTATCAAATAGCTACCTCTCAGTGTGGGATGCTGCTCGTTTTCAATTCTACAGCGTCAGCGAGAACACAACATATAGCGGAAAAGACAACTATTGTTTCAAAACTAAGATGGTTCAGCCCAACCATCCGATATGGACTACTGTTACACGGGCGACACACACGAGAAACTCTTCGCGGCGTACCGGGCCGATGAAGAGCCGTTCCCGACCCAGACGCAGATGGAGTTCCCGCGGCGGGAACACCGACGGCCGGAAGTCGACATCCTCAAGCGACTGTTCTTCCCGACCTGCTGGAACGCCGCTGAACTGGTCCGGGACGAACTCGCCGTGCTGGACCGTCTCGACACCCTTGGTGGCCTCTTCTTTGCCGGTATCAGACCGTACGCCGGATCTGACCCCGCCGAGACAGTCGACGCCGTCATCGATCAGCTCCCAGCGGTTCGCGCGCGACTCAAAAAAGACGTCGAGGCCGCGTTCAAAGGCGATCCGGCGGCGAAGACGTACATGGAGATAATCCGGTCCTATCCGGGCTTCATGGCGATACTCGTACAGCGGGTCGCACACACACTCTACGAGGCCGGGGCCTCCGAGTACGCTCGCGAACTCACCGAATACGCCAAGACTGAGACCGGTATCGACATCCACCCCGGCGCTGAAATCGGCGACTACTTCTTCATCGACCATGGAACCGGTGTCGTCATCGGTGAAACCACGACCGTCGGCGAGTGGGTACGCCTCTATCAGGACGTAACGCTCGGCGCGCTCCACTTCGAGGCCGACGAGAGCGACGAACACAGACTGAAAAAGGGGTACAAACGACACCCCGACATCGGCGACCACGTCGTCATCGGCGCGGGCACGAAAGTTCTGGGCGCTATCACCGTCGGCGACCACGTCAGCATCGGGGCGAACTCCTGGGTCACCGACGACGTTCCGGACGAGACGAAAGTGTACGTCACTGACCACCCGACACAGGAACGGAAACGAACCAAATAACACTGCGATGGTACCGCACGGTTTCTGAAACCGCAAAACTACACTACTCGTCGGACAAACGGGCCTGACTGGTGTCACCGGCCCGGAAATCGCTCACACTGCTGTTGTCAGTTCAGCCGCCAGAAGTATTTCGGCTCTTATAGGTTAAGATAACAACTGTACCAGCATTAGTTTCTGTTTCAATCTCTACCGCCGTGGTCCTCTAGTCGTCACCGGGAACGAACTCGGCGACGCCGCTCAGATTTCGTGACCAGACGCCCTCATTTAGGTCGAGTCCGTCGTTCCACTTCCCGACGACGGTCGAAACCGCGAGGTCGCCGGTGACGTTGTTCATCGTTGCAATCCGCCCGAGGATCGGGTCGACGCCAGCGACGAACCCGACGACCTCCAGCGGGAGGCCGACCTGTGTGAGAATCACGGTGAGCATGACGATGCCCGCTCCCGGAACGCCGGCGGTTCCGATGCTGATGAGGACGGCCACTATCAAGACGAAGACCTGTTCAGTGAGCACCAGTGGCTGTCCGACGACGTTCGCGGCGAACATCACGGTGACTGCCTGCCGGATGGCGGCCCCGTCCATGTTCGCCGTCGCACCGACTGGGAGGGTGAACGAATACACCCGCTCGGCGATCTGCAGGTCTTCGTCCGCATTGCGCATCGTGACAGGGAGCGTTCCGCTCGAGGACCGAGTCGCGAACGCGGTCACCATCGCGTCTTTCGCCCCGCTGAGGAACGCAATCGGCGACACGTCGGCAACCACGCCCATCAAGAGAACGAGATAGGTGAAGCCGATGTGAATGACGATTGCGATAGTGACTGCCAACACGAGTTCGCCCAGTGAGGAGAACAGGCCGATCCCTTCAGTGCCGATTCCGGACGCCATCAGCGCGAACACGCCGAGCACACCGAATTCGAGGACTCCCCGAACGATGACAAACATCGCTTCAGCACCAACCTCAAACGCTTCGAACACCGAATCGACGCTATCCGCGAGCGCGTCTTGCTGGGAGCGGACGTACGTCAGCGCGATTCCGAATACGATGACGAAGAAAACCGTCGCCAGCAGATTCCCCTCCGCGAGCGCCGCGACCGGATTGTTCGGCACGATTCCGAGAACGACATCCAGCAACGACGGCGGTGCTTTCGATTGCGCTTCACCGCCGCCGAATTCGAGGCCACGGCCCGGCTGAAGCACGTTCGCAACCGCAAGGCCAATGATGCCTGCGAGGGTCGTCGTCAGGGCGTAGAGCCCGACTGTCGCACCGCCGATCCTCCCAAGCTTCGCGGGGGAGAGCTGTCGAATCCCGGTCAGCAGTGTGAAGACGATGATCGGGATGACCAGCATATTGAGCAGCCGAAGGAAGAGGTCGCCCACTGGTCTGACCACGGCCATCTGCTCCCCGAACGCGATACCGGCACCTGCACCCAGTATGAAGGCGACGAAGATACGCCAGATGAGTGGGATAGATCGATACCGGCTCCATAGCGTGTGAATGGGTTGTAGCATAGTATACAGCAACGGGTAGTCTTATAAAAACCCGTCAGCCCCGCCAGTATGTGCACGCGGCTATGATGCGGGCTTCGCTTACAAGATCCCGTTTGCAGACGGATTTGTCGGTACATAACAAGTCCTGTCGCCGATCCACTGAAAAGATAACAAAATAGCGGCTGTAGTCCGCTTGTTTTCAGAAACCCGAGGCCGCTGTCACTCCTGCCTGACGGTCATTATTGCCGTTTCCAGCTTCGCTGTTTATTTTCTCGAACCCATCAGGGTGGCCCACTCAGTGACTGCCTTCGGACTCCGTTCAAGCAGTGACGGCCTGCGACCCCTGACTCCATTCAGTCCGCCGGGGGGCTGGTTTTCGGTTCGACGACCCGACGCAGTTCCGCTCGCAACGTCGCCCACTTCGCTGCGATGAATCCCATGAGGATGCACGCGAACCCACCAACGGTCGCGAGTGTGACCTGCTGGTCAAGCACGAGCCAGCCGGCGAGCGCGGCGAACAGCGGAATCACGTACTCGATGAAGCTCATCTCGATAGGACCCAGCTGGTCAAGTAGCCGGAAGTACAGCAGGAAACCGCCGATACCGGCGACGACGGCCAAATACAGTAGCGCCGCAAACGCGGACAGCGTCCACGATGCGTCTGCAAACGACTGTCCGGGGAGCGCGAGCACGGTGACATGGAGGACAACGGCCCCGATAGCCATCAACCACGCCTGTGTGGCCAGAAACGACATCGACGGACTGGTGTCGTGCGTGACGACGGCCGGGATAGCAAACGCCAGCGCCGACGCGAACACGAGCGCGATCCCGATAGTGCTGCTGAGGAGATTCGCCGGGTCGGGGTCAGCGATGACGATGACGCCGACGAACCCGAGTACTACGCCGACACCGGTATTCGCGGTGAACGTGTCATCGCTGGACGCGAGCTTCGTCAGCGCGGGCGTCACGACGGGGACGAGACCGAGCAGGACGGCGGCGACAGCCCCGGTGACGTACTGCTGCCCGGTGAACAAGAATACGTGGTGGACTCCGATCATAAGCGCACCGCCGACGACGACGTACACGTAGTCATCGCGCGTTTGCGGTCGTTCTAGCGACCCTGTAACGGCTAACGCGGCGAACAGGAGGACGGAGGCGATGTCGAAGCGGGCGGCGGCGAACGGTACCGGCGGCAGGTCGGCGAGGCCGACGTCTGTCGCCATGAAGGCAGTACCCCAGATTGCAGCCAGGAGGAGAAAGCAACCGGTCGTTCGATAGCGACTCATTCAGTTGTCGGTCACCTCCCGACGGTAAAAGGGCCGTCGAAGCCCGTTGCAAATTGCTAGATGTTGCCACTGCGCCAGCGAACACTTGACGCAGAGCTGACGGCTACATCGGATCTGATGGGTAATACCGGCCGGAGTCAGTACGTTACTTCGACAGTGGGCCAACTCTCACACCGAACGCTACGTCTCTTTGAGGACGGGTGTCTGGATATACTCTCTACTATCTGAACGAGGAAAAGATGGTTTTGAAAGCATATATTGTAAAGACACTGGGACAATATACTCACTTGGAAATATACACCCTCATTTGGAGATTACGAGGCTAAATTCTCGGGATGAGGTTTTGAACCTCTCGTATGTCCGCACTCTCTACGATTGTATCCGCTTCGTCGATTGCTGTCTCGGGAATGCGTTCGTCCGGGTCGAACAACACCGCGGTATCTGCCTCGACGAACGCCTCCGTATCAGTGTGTGAATCGCCGATATAGGTGATTGACGAAGGGTTCTGCTTGATTCGGATCTCTCTCAGTAGTTCTCCTTTCTGGTCGGGCCCGACACCGACATCGATACCCGAAATCCGGCCATCTTCGAACCGAAGCCAGTTTCCGCGAACGAACGCTGGCTCGTACTGCTCGAACTGCGTCGCGAGGTTTGCAACGCCGGCACTGAGAATGCCGAATCGGATATCCGTATGCTGGAGGTGCTCGAGGAGGTCGACGGCACCCGCTTTCGGCTTGACGGCCCGGGTCGCACGGGTGATATCTGCTCTGGTGATATCGTTCGCACGCCACACGTCGACCGCGCCTCGACACCACTCCGCGAACGTAATCTGACCGGCCTCGAACCGCTCCATCAGTGTATCGGCCGCGGGTGTCGTTCCGTAGAGTGTGTGCAACAGCTCGAACCCACCCCGCTGTCGAGTGAGTGTCCCATCGAGGTCGAACACTACTAGATGCGACATACTACCGTTCCGCGATAACTTCTATCTCGACGTCGATGTCCACTGGTAGTTTAACTACCTCCACAGCGCTGCGAGCGGGATAGGGGGGTGACATGAGCTCACCGTACACTTCGTTCACCTCGTCGTAGTACCGCATATCCTTCACGAAAACCGTCGCTTTCACCACATCGTCGAGTGAAGCGTCACCGGCATCCAGAACAGCAGCTACGTTCCGGAGTGTGCGCCGAGTCTGTTCGGCGGGCGTGCCCTGGATTACCTCGCCGGTATCCGGGTCGACCGGTCCCTGACCGGAAACGTAAATGCGGTCACCGCTAGCGATTCCTTGCGAGTACGGGCCGATACTATCGGGGGCGTCGTCAGTTGTTAGTTCTTCCATGGGTCGTGAGTCAATTGGTTGTCGGCTGGTCGTCTGCGTCGTAGACTTCGTTGATGAACGATGTCGGCAGGCTCGTCGTCAATCCGCCGTCGAGCACCAGATTCTCACCGGTAACGAAACTCGACAGGTCGGAGGCAAGGAACAGGGTCGTATCTGCGACTTCCCGCGGTGTGCCGAACCGACCGAGTGGGTACTGGTCGAGCCAGCGCTCCCGTGCGCTCGTCTCACCGGTCCGTTCCTCCGTGTTTTCCATCTCTGCCCGCCTGTTCGCTGTTTCGATGGTCGCCGCCGAAATAACGTTCGAGCGGATTCCGTGCTGACCGTAGTGGGCGGCAATGTTCCGGGAGAGGGCCAGCAGTCCACTTTTCGCCTCGGAGTAGCCGGAGAGCCCGATACCGAACAGGCCGTTGACTGAGCCCATATGGATTATCGACCCACCGCCAGCGGCGACCATCGCTGGCAGTACCTCTTTGCTCAGGAGGAACTGGCTTTTCAGGTTCAGGTCGAGCATCGACTCGAAGGTGTCCTCGTCACACCGGTGCAACAGATTGGCGGACTCGTCTGCGCCGCCAGCGTTGTTCACGAGCACCCGAACGTCCCCGAACTCCTCGATGGTCGTGTCGACGAGGTCCTGTACCGCCGCCCGGTCTGTGACGTCACATTCGACCGGAACAACGCGGCCATCGTGTGTGTCGGTCAACTCCGTCGCAACCGCTTCGACGTCCTCGTAAGTGCGCGAGCAGACGACGACGTCGCCACCCGCTTCGGCGAACCGGGCCGCGATCTCGCGCCCGATACCTCGCGACGCTCCAGTCACAATGGCTGGCCGGTCCGCTAATGATAACTCTACCATGACACCGACACCCACGTAAGCTGCCCTCTTGAAAGTTGCTCTCCGCCGCTCATGTGATTCGATACTCCTCGACGGTGTCCACGTCGATACTGATGCCCAGACCGGGTCCCTCCGGGGCGGGGAGGCAGCCGTCGCTGACTTCGAACGGAGCCTCGATGACGTCTGCCTCCCAGCCGTAGTACGTCGAATCCGGGGGCAACGAAAAGCCCGGGATGCCGGTGAACGCGTGGAGGATCGCCGCGGTTCGAATCCCCAGATCGAACGCACAGTGGTGCGTAAAGGGAACACCGGCGTCTTCGAGGATGGCGGCCTGCTGTCGAATACCACTGATGCCGCCGGCCGGAGTCAGGTCGATAACGCCGACGTCCATCGCGCCGGCTTCGACGAGCGATTGCAGATTATGCGAGATGTACGTATCCTCATTCGGCGCGATAGGCTGGCGGAGTCGTTGCCGGAGTCGGGCAAGCGACCTGTGTGAGTCGACTCGAATCGGCTGCTCCATGTACTGCAGGTAGATTCCAGCGTCTTCGAGCATCGCGCCGACCCGAACTGCTTGGTCGAGCGTCCAGCCCTGGTTCGGGTCGAGCCGGAACTCTAGCTGGCCGTCGACTTCATCGTGCATCGCTTTGATTCGCTCGACGTCCTGTCGCCAGTCCCGACCCGCCTTCGTTTTGAGGACAGTGAAGCCGGCTTCGAGCGCTTCTCGGGCCTTGATACGGGACTCCTCGGGCGAGAGGATACCAAGACAGAACGCAACGGGGACAGCCGTCGGTGCAGTACTGTTGCCATCGACGGTTTGCCGGTGTTGCTGAGTGCCCTGTGTCGGTGCCGTCCACCCGCCGAGAAGTTCGTATACCGGTCTGTCGAGGGCTTTGCCGACGATGTCCCAGCAGGCTGTTTCGACCGCCGCAAAGAACATATCTACGTTCGTGTACTCGACGAACACCTGTCGTCGGAGCCGCTCGATTTCGAACGGCGACTGGCCCTCGATCATCGGGCCAACGCCGTCTTCGATAATGGATTCAGTGGCCGCCGGTGACAGGAAGACGCGCATCTCTCCCCAACCGCTAATCCCCTCATCTGTGTCGACACGGACGAGCACGCGTTCCATCGAGTGTAGTTTCCCGTGATTTGTCACGTACGGCCCGATACCGAGATGTTCATCCAAGTCGGCCAACGGTACATCTACAGTGACCGCTGACACGCCGGTTATCTCCATGCATCCCTGTCGTTCGGGAACCGATATCAAAGTACCGCTTGCCCCTATCCGCGCACCGCGTCGACGGCGGTTCCGACCCACTCCAGTGACTGCTCCGGGAGCAGTCCGTAATTATAGAACGAGAGCCGCGGCACTCCCTTCGAGTTGAGGGTCTGTACGATATCGACAACGGTCGCCTCGTCGTGGATGGCTGGATGGCCCGGCAGGAGACCGACGTGGAGTGGCACGTCATCGACAACTGTCTCGACGGCGTCGTACGCCTCTATGACCGCTTCGCTCGTCGACTCGTAAGCCGGAAGGCAGTAGTAATCGACATGGTTCGAGAGTGCCTGCAGGTCGGCCCCGACGACCCATTCGCGGCCGGGTTCCGGTGCGCCGACGTAGTAGCCAAGCGGCGTCGTTCCAGCGGCGTCAGCCAGTCTGGCGTACAGTGACGACAGCGTCTGTTCGCGGACATCGACGTATGCGGCGACGGTTTCGTGCTCCGCGAGCCAGCCTTCCGGCGAACGGTCGTGTGCCACGTCCCCGGCGACGATATCGTCCAGCGCGCCGGCTACCGTTTCGCGTGCCCGTTCAGCATCGACGCCCGCGGCCTTCGCATTCTCGCGACAGTGCGGGCAGAAGCACAGCCCAAGCAAGAATTCGCCGAGTGTGCCCAACTGCGCGTGGATCTTCTGATGATGCCATCCAAAGCCCGTTCCGTAGAAGTAATCGAACGTTTCCAGTTCGATCCGAGCGAACTCATCGCGGGACGCCAGATCCGAAACCAGCGCCGAGAGATACGTCTGGACCGCGGGCTGGGAGGGACACAGGCCGAAGATCAGGTCGTCACCGTGTGCCGATTCCAGCGTGTATTCGGGGTTGGCCATCCCGAGCCGGGAGTTGTGACAGCCGACTGTCCAAGAATTGAGTGAAAGCTCCGACAGGTCGGCGGCGATGTCGGCGACCCAGTCGCTGTCCATCTTCTCGTACGGAACTGGTTCGAGGTCGCCGTACTCCGGACCAGGCTCGAAATACGAACTCGCGCGGGCAAACAGCGTCCGTCGCTCCGGACTGTGCGGCGTGAACGCCTGCACAGTGTGATAGTTCGTCGCGAGGTTCAGCTCGTCGATGCCGATGTCACGCAGTCGCCGTTCCACCTCCGCTGGCCCTTCGTCCAGAAGGTCCCACGGGTACGCCCACATCGCGAATTCCATACGCGACCAACTATCGCGGCGATAATAAAAGTAGAGGCAGCTACTCTTTGACCGCGCCAGCCGTCATCCCTGCGACGATATACTCCTCCAAGAAGGCGAACAAAATCAAGAGTGGGATAATGCCGATAACAGACACAGTGAGCATCATCCGCCAGTCGGTCTGCAGCGCGCCGACCATCGAGAAGACCCCGCGCGGGATGTTGTACTTCGCACTGTCAGTGAGGAAGGTGAGCACGAACAGCAGCCGGTTCCAGGCGTAGAGGAAGGTGTAGGTGACACTGGCGACCAGCGCTGGCTTCGTGAGCGGGAGTACAATCTTCGTGAGGATTTGCAGTTGGCTCGCCCCGTCGATACGCGCAGATTCTTCGAGCGCGACGGGTATCGTCTTGAAATACCCGTACAGCATCCAGACGTTGAACGGGAGCGTGAACGCCGCCGCCGGGACGATCACAGCGAGATAGGTGTTGAACAGCCCCATCTGGGTGATAACGTCGAAGAGGCCGACGATCAACACGACCGGTGCGAACATCTGGACGACCAGCACGGAGAGGAGGAAGGTCCGTTTCCCCACGAAGTCGTTCCGAGCACACGAGTACGCGGCCGGTATCGCTAACAGGAGCGTCAACACGACCGTCCCAACTGAGATGATGAAGCTGTTCCCGACCCAGAGCAACACGTCGGTCTGTGTCCAGACCTGCAGATACGCCTGGATGCTGGGGTCGCTGGGAACCAGCGTTGCCGGCGCAGCGAATATCTCCGATTCTGGCTTGAGAGTGCTTGAGAACATCGCGTAGAACGGCAACATCATGAGCCCGAGCAGTCCGATCAGCACGCCATAGAGTCGGACTTTGCGGAGATTGCTCCGGTCGTGGCCTGCCATCGTCATAGCTCGTCACCCCCTCGCGTGTAGATGCGCAGGTAGATGATAGCGAAGACAAACAGGAACAGGAACCCGATGACGCTGTAGGCGGCTCCGCGCCCGAGGTTCCCGTTCTGGAGCCCCACCTGATAGATGTGGATGACGAGCGTCGCCGTCGAACTGATCGGGCCGCCGCCGGTCATCGTCCAGATGACGTCGAAACTGACGAACGTCCATATCGTCGACAGTAGCGTGGCAATCAGGACGACGCTCTTCAGCTGTGGGAGCGTGATGTACCGGAACTGATGCCACTTCTCGGCACCGTCGATGGCGGCTGCCTCGTACAGTTCCTGGGGTATCGACTGCAGGCCCGCGAGGAAGATAATCGCCATGAACGGTGTTCCGATCCAGATATCGGCTACGACGACGCCGAGCCACGCGATACTCGGGTTTCCGAGGATACCGATTCCCTGCTCGATGATGCCGAGTTTCAGCAAGATCGCGTTGAGATAGCCGAACTGCGGGTGCTCTATCCACCGGAACACTACAGCGGAGATAGCGTATGGAATCCCCCACGGAATGAGAAACGCCGTGCGGAAGAACTTCCGACCGCGGATGTCTCCCTTGAGGTGAACGGCTATCAGCAGTCCAAGCAGTGTCTTGCCCGCGACGCCAACGACGACCCAGCGACCGGTCTGCCAGAGCAGGCGGTAGAAGATGTCGCTGTTGAATATCTCGACGTAGTGCTGGAGCCCGACGAACGTCTCGATGTTCGAGTCGGCGGGTGACTGGTACAGTGACAGCCGAAACGTCTCGATAATCGGGTACCCGACGACGGCCAGCAGGAACACCGCTGCGGGGGCGATGAGAAGGTACGCCCGGCTGTTGCGCTGGACGTACGCCAATCCTCGTTCGAGACGTGAGTCGTCGGACGTCTCGGTGTATTCCTCTGCCAGACTCATCCCTGTCTGTCACTCCATGGCATCTTCGAGATCACTCTGGGCATCGTTGAGCGCTTTCTGCGGTGACTTCCGGTCCGCCAGTGCCTCCTGAATGGCCTGGACCATCCGGTCGTTGAATTCGCTGAAGTTGCTGAGCTTCGGCCGGGCACGAGCGTACTGTCCCGCCTCGACGAACGGCCCCCAGTTCTCCGAATCCGAGAAGTACGAGCGCTCACCGACGGCTTCGACGACGGGGAGGAACCCTTTCTGCTTCGAGTACTGGAACCGCCGCTCCTCGTCGAAGTAGAACCGGATCAGGTCCCGGGCGAGGTCCTTGTGCTCGCTCTGACTCAGGACGGCGAGCGTGTCGATAGTGAACAGGCTGTACCGGCCCTCAGGGCCACGCGGCACCTGTACGATGCCGTAGTCGAAGTCGACCTCGCCGTTTTCTTTTGCGGTGGTGATGTTGAGTCCCGTGTAGACGTGCCCGATAACCATCCCGAGGTCACCGTTCTCGAACAGCTGTCGGATGTCCTGCCGAGTCGAGGAGAGCGGTGACGACTGTGTGACGTTGTGTTCGAGGTGGAGGTCGGTGTACAACGAGAGGGCCTCGACAGCGCCGCTGGAGTTCACGACCGGCAGTCCCTCGTCGTCGACGAGGTCCGCGCCGTGTGACCAGTGGTAGTGGTAGTACTGCGACCCGGTCTCGATTGCGTCGGCCCCTGCAAGTCCCAGCGCTGGTACGCTCGCATCACTGTCACGGATCTGCGTTGCGGCATCCAGCATATCCTGCCACGAATCGAGCGACGGGTCTTCGGGGTCGAGCCCAGCCGTCTCGAAGACGTCTTTGTTGTAGTACAGGCACTTGTTCGAGGCGGCCCACGGCACGCCGTAGTGAGAGCCGTTGTACATCGTTCCTTCGGCCACGCCGTCGTAGAACTGCTCACCGAACTCCCCGTCCATCATGTCGTCGAGCGGTTCGAGCGCGTCCTTGCCTACGAGCTGTGGGATCCAGCGCGCCGGCCACCGACTGACGTCGGGCGCCTCGCCGCCGTCGACACGGTTGTTCACGGTCTGGCGTGCGTTATCCCACGTCACGCTGGTGAACTCTACGTCGACGTCGTGTTCGTCCTCGAAGGCCGCGTTGTTCTCCTCGAAGAACTGCTTGATGTTGTCTCCAACGCCCATCGTGAGGAACTGCACGCTCTGCGTACTGCCGTCGCCCCCGTCACCGCCGCTCCCACTGTCGCCGTCACCACCGTCACTGCCGCTCCCACCGTCGCCGCTACACCCGGCGATGGCGATGGCACCGCCTGCGCCGAGTGCTTGGAGAAGCTGTCGGCGGTCGATACTGTCCTCGACAGACCTGTCGTTGTTATCGGGCTGCATCATTAATGTCACCTACTTCCATGTACATAATTCTTTGTGTTCTGTGGCTCATTGGTCAGGAATTGCTCTCGTGAATCGCGGTCATGAGGGCCGCGAGTTCGTCGCCGATGACCGAGCGGATTCGTTCGCCTGTCTCGGCAGTCGCCTGCTTCGGCGTTCCGATGGCACCGGACGTGGAATACTCGTCGAAGGAACGATAAACGGCGACGTTGCCCCCGTCGAGCAGGTCCTGTCCACCCCATCTGTAGTGTTCGTCCATCGGTTCCCCGTCGCGGACCTCCGGGTCGCCCACGAGGTCCGGTCGGAGCGCAAGCATGAGGGACGTCTCGAACTCGCCGCCGTGGGCCATCCCCCCCGTCTCCGTCGTTCGGAGTTCCTCGATTCGATCCGACGCCAGGTGGAAGTACGTCGTTCCGAGTACTTCCGCATCGGTGTCGACGCCCACGGTACTCACGACGGCGTCGATGAGCGAACTGTTCCCGCCGTGGCCATTGACGAACAGCACCGCGTCGAATCCGTTCTGGATGCCAGCGTGTGCGATATCCTCAAGCGTTGCTCGTAAGTGTGCGAATTCGAGCGACAGGGTCCCACCGAACGACAGATGGTGTGGCGAGAACCCGCTCCATATCGGCGGCGTCACGACGACAGGCACGTCGTCCAGACGCTCGACAGCAGTGTCGACCATCGCCTCGACCAGGAGTGTGTCGGTGACGACCGGGAGGTGGTTCCCGTGCTGTTCGACGCTTCCGACGGGAATAACGAGAACAGAGCCCGGCTGTTCGCCGACACCTCGGATCTGACTCGCCGTCATTCCAGCCCACTCGCTCTCTTTCCGACCGATAGTATCGTACAACATGTTACGCTGATTCTGTCCGCTGTAGCTGGTTCAGTTCCACTCGCTCGCCGTCGGGACCGAACAGATGCATATCTTCCGTATGAAATCCTAACGCGATTTCGTCGCCCCGTTCCGGGCGGTACTCGCTATCGACTCGGGCTACGACTTCTTTCGACCCGTCTGCTGTCTCCAGATAGAGGAAATTGTCCGAACCCATGGGTTCTACGACGTCCACGACCGTATCGATGTACGACCCGGCGTCCTCGGCGACGAAATCCTCCGGACGGACGCCTAGCGTGTACTCCCCATCCGGAATATCGACGTTGAGCGTAAACTCCACACCTGCTGAGTGGACCGCCGTACGTCCACCGCTATTTGTCACGCTCACCTCGAAGAAGTTCATCGATGGTGACCCGATGAACCCCGCGACAAATTTGTTGTTGGGCTCGTCGTAGCAGCGCTCCGGCGGCGCAACCTGTTGGAGCTCACCCTGATTGAGAATCACGATCCGGTCCGCCATCGTCATCGCTTCCGTCTGATCGTGCGTGACGTAAATCGTCGTCACGTCAAGCTCTTCCTGAATCCGCTGGATCTCCGTACGCATCTGGGTCCGAAGCTTCGCATCGAGATTCGACAGCGGCTCGTCCATCAGAAACACCTCTGGGTCGCGGACGATAGCCCGCCCAAGCGCGACGCGCTGTTGCTGGCCACCCGAGAGTTGCTTCGGTAGGTCGTCCATGAGATCCGAAATCTCCAGTAGCTCGGCGGCCTCGGTTACCCGTTGCTCGATCTGATCATCGTACTCGCCTGACAGCCGAAGCCCGAAGGACATGTTATCGCGCACGGTCATGTGTGGGTACAGCGCGTAGCTCTGGAACACCATCGCAATGTTCCGGTCCTGTGGACGAACGTCGTTGACTACGTCCCCGCCGATAGCAATCTCACCGTCGGTGACTGTTTCGAGGCCGGCGATCATCCGAAGTGTGGTCGACTTGCCACACCCGGATGGTCCGACAACGACGACAAACTCTCCATCCTCGACGGCCAGAGAGAGGTCCTCAACTGCAAGGACGTTGTCGTCGTATACCTTGCTGACATTTGATAGTGTAACTTCGCTCATACCGAGTAGAAGAAGCATCGCAATCATCATTAATAAATGTTGGTAGTACCGGCACAGTCAGGCAGACCGATCACATCGAAACCGGCAGCGCCTTGCGGAGCAACGCCCGGTATGACTGCGTAGCCGGCGGTTCTGAACCGAGGCCCAAACGTCACACCCGTACGTACGACCTCATTCCGTGATACAGAAGACGGAGCAGAGAACTACTACTTCGCGGAAAATGGGATCTCAGAGCGGTTCCAATTCCTTTCAACCAGATTGAAAGCCACTTGTTGCGCTCGTGTGGAACAGACGAATGTCACAAAGCGACGTTAGAGTAACTGTAACTGCTGAATTAGGGACTGGATCTTACGTCCCACATGCTCGTGTGGTATGTTGTCACTCTTCGCGAGTGACAAGGCCGAGGAAAATAACATCCGTACTCATGTTAGAATAGACAACATCGGTGGATAGTACCACTTTCCAACGTGATTGGAAACATTTTGGCTCTCGGCGGAATCTATTTCACTCTGCAAAAAAAAGCGCATCCATGGCCTCGCAAAACAACAAAACGATCAGTGCGGTTGAGACAACGCTGGATATTCTCGCCGCGCTCGAAAAACGTGAACCGGTCGGTCTTTCCGATCTCGCGTCTCATCTGGATATACCCACAAGCACTGTGTTTATTCACCTCAACACACTCGTCCAGCGTGACTACGTCGTCAAGGAATCCGGGCAGTATCGCCGGTCTTTCCGCTTTCTGGAGCTGGGGGGCAGCGTTCGGCAGAGACTAGACATCGGTCGACTGCTTCGCAATAAAGTTGAGGAACTCAGCAGAGAGACCGGTGAGATTGCTGGTGCCGGCATCGAAGAGAACGGCCAGCGGGTCATCCTCTACAGGAGTTCAGGCGGAAAGGCTGCGGGCGACGAAATCCCTATCGGGAATCACACCGAGATGCACTGGACATCGCTGGGCAAAGTTATTCTGGCGCATCTTCCGGTCGAAAAACGAAACGAAATCGTTGCCGACCATGGACTTCCGAAAGGGACTGATAACACGCTGTCATCCCGGTCCGATCTCGAAGCGGCCCTCGAGCGAATCCGTGACCAGGGCTACGCGATAGACGACGAGGAGCATCTCAGGGGCGTTCGCGGTGTCGCCGTGCCGATATTCAACGACGAACAGGAGGTCATGGTCTCCCTCGGTATCACTGGGCCCAGAGATAGATTCACCTCTAGGTATATGGCAAATCTGTTAGAGATACTTCGATATACGAAAAACGAAATCGAAGTTCGAAGTCAGTACTACGAATACAGTACTATAGACGGATAGACGGGTGGCCGACGTTGAAAGACGTCGACCGCCCGGAGCCGGACCCGGATGGCGTCGTCGCTCAGGTCAATTCCTGCGGAGTCTGCCGGAGCGACTGGCAGGGCTGGGTCGGTAACTGGGACTGGTTCGACTACATATACAGACCACTGCCGCCCGCATCGCTCCCGTTACTCTCGAACTGGGCGGGAAGTCGCCGCTCGTTGTCTTTCCCGATGCGGACGTGGAAACGGCAGTCGACGCGGCCACGGCAGGCGTCTACTACAGCACCGGTGAGACCTGTGACGCATTGTCGCGGGCCATCGTCCACGAAGACATCCACGACGAGTTCGTCGACCGACTGATGACCCGGGCTGAATCGTTCACGCTTGGTGACCCCGCCTTGACTTGCCCGATGAAACACACTGTTCTGATTTGATAGCCAATCCTGGAGGCTCAATACAAATACTGAATTACGTATCACCTCTTGCGAGTATAAACATATCCAGCACAGTTCTTCTGAATATGCTCCGAACGAATACTGAGTTCAGACTGGTAGTTAGTATAAACGAAAAGATAGAACGAAAATTGGGAAATACCAGACCATACCTCTATGCTTGTACCTATACTATGGGTGAGTGTCTATATATCCGATTGCTTTCCTGCTTCTGTTTGGGTGTCGTGCCACGGGTTCCACGCTCGTGCTACGCCGCACTCGGCAACCACTCTGTTGTATCATCCGCTTCAGGCCCCATGGTTTCAATACGCTCTGTTATCTCATTCGGAAACAGTGACTCTCAGTCGCCACCGCACCTCACCAAGCAGTTTTTTCGGTGTTGTTCGGGAACTGCTCGCCAGACGCTCGCCACTCGAACTGACTGAGCTTCTCACTTCTATAGTAACAATTGAAACGATGTACACACTGATCGCACTGCCGCCGTGCGATCAGGTGTGCATTGATTTTCAATGGCTACTATAGCTCCGGTGCCGACTACGACAGTACGATGACCGAACGCTCATCCCCGCCAGAATGACACCACAGGCTACTGATTCCGATATTTCGGACACCGCTGCAGAGACACCTGTTCAAACAGCCGACTCGACGTGGTGGCTTGTAGCGGGTGCAAGCCTCATCTCGTTGGGACTGGCTGCCTACGAGATCGTCCCTGCAAGCGTGACACCACTCATTCAGGAGTCACTACAGGTCGGGCCGACAGCCGCCGGCCTCCTGGTCGGGGTCATGTTCGGCACCGCTGTCGTCGTCAGTCTCCCTGTCGGGGCTGTGCTGGACCGGACCGATTCGAGGACCGCGATGGCACTTGCGGTGGGCACGTTAGTCATCGCCGGGACGTGGGGCTGGCTAGCCGGTCGGCGTGGCCAGTACCAATCAATCCTCGCGTCGCGTGCACTGGGAGGAGCTGCGTATGTCATCGTCTGGAACGCCGGTATCGACATGGTGAGCCGGGCCGTCGACGGCTCCAACCGTGCGACAGCAGTCGGCATCTTCACTGCCAGTGGGCCGGTCGGCTTCGCACTCGGACAGGGAACGGGGCCGCTCATCGCCCAGCGGTTCGGCTGGCCGGCTGTCTTTCTGGCATTCATTGGCCCCGCCCTCGCGGGCTTGGCCGTCTTCTGGCCGGCGAGCCGCGGGCACGGCGGGAGCCGCGGCGATGCCCCGTCCCTGCAGGAATTCGGGGCAGTGCTCCGGAGCCGGAACGTCTGGCTCGTCGGTGTCCTCGGCTTCCTCGGCTACGCGCTGTACCTGTTCGTGAATAGCTGGGGCTCGTCGTACCTCACGCAAGGACTGGACTTCTCCCTGGCCGTAAGCGGACTCGTCGTTGCCGTGTTCCCCGCCGTTGGTGTGGTCTCTCGAATCAGCGGCGGGCTCATCTCGGACCGGGTCTTCAACGGCAGACGGCGACCGGTCGTGTTGTCGTCCTTCGGCCTTGCTGCGCCGCTTCTCCTCGGGTTTACGCAGTTTCGCTCGTTGCCACTGCTTGTTGCCGTCCTCCTGCTGATCGGGTTTGCGGTCCAACTGACGCTTGGCCTCTCGTTTACGTATGTTCGAGAGCTCGTTGATCCGCCCGTCGCTGCGACGGCGGTCGCGTTCCAGACCAGTATCGGCCTGGCAGGGGCATTTGTTGCACCGATCGCTGGTGGAGCCGTAGTAAACAGCGTCGGATTTGAGCCGGCGTTTTTATTGGCTGGCACGGTTGCTGTCGCCGGTATCATCGTCGCCTGGCAGGCCCCAGAACCGGAACGCCAGTAGGGTAGTACGGACGCAGTTCAGACTATGGCGACGGAATGCTGAGCCCAGATTCGCACCGTCTTCGGACAAACTGATTTGATGATGGTCTGTATATTGCGAACGAATGCCAGCCGAATCGTTCACACTCGCGGCCGCGCAGGTAGAGCCAGTCTACCACGACAAGGAGGGAACGCTGGACAAGACATGCCGGTATATCGAGCAGGCGGGACGGGACGGTGCAGACATCGTGGTCTTCCCGGAGACGTACTTCCCGGGGTACCCATACTGGCGAGGTAGCGTCTCTATCTCCAGATGGACCGACCTGATGGTGGACCTCCAGAAGAACAGTCTCCACGTCGACGACGAGGCTATCGAGGTACTCGGTGAGGCAGTCGCGGAGGCGGACCTCACACTCGTGCTGGGCACGAACGAAGTCAGTGACCGGCAGGGAAGCGAGACGCTCTACAATTCGCTGTTTTACTTCGACAGTACGGGGGAGCTGATGGGTCGACACCGGAAACTGATGCCGACCCACGAGGAGCGAGCCATCTGGGGCCGGGGCGACTCATCCAGCCTGGCCACGTATGAGACGGATGTCGGTTGGCTCGGCGGTCTCATCTGCTACGAGAACCACATGACGCTCTCGAAAGCGGCGCTGACCGCAATGGGCGAGGAGATACACGCCGCCGTCTGGCCCGGCTTCTGGGAACAACACGGTCATCCAGGGGACAAGACTCGAGCGGAGACGAGCGAGGCCGTGGATACCTGTGATATCTATCCCGCCATGCGGGAGTACGCCTTCGAAACCCAGTCGTTCGTCGCTGCGTGCTCGGCGTACATGAGCGACGCTGTTCCAGACGGTTTCTCTGAGGACGAACTCGGGTTCAACGTCGCCGCGGGCGGGAGTATGCTCATCAACCCGGCGGGGATTGTCAAGGCTGGTCCGCTGGTCGGTGAGGAGGGGCTCCTGACTGCCGAGTTCCAGGACGACGAACGGCGGGCGACAAAGGCGTACTTCGATGCGATGGGTCACTACACCCGCTGGGACGCAGTGAGCCTGTCTATCAACGACGAAACGTTGGCGCCCTCACAGCCGCGAGAACCAAGCAAAAATCCGGTCGCCGGAACCAGTTCACTCTCGGCAGCACAGGCACAAGCGGTCGCCGACGAGTACGACGTTCCTGTCGAGGCTGTCGAAGCGGTCGCTGATAAACTGACCGACTGACCACGATTAGTTATAGTAGCCATTGAAAATCAATGCACACCTGATTGCACGGCGGCAGTGCGATCAGTGTGTACATCGTTTCAATTGTTACTATAGGTACCCTCAAATAAACCACACATGCTACGCGGCTGAGTTACTTATTGTAACTGTCCGGAATCAGCACGACGCCGTGGAAGTCGAAGAGGTCGGAAACAGCCGCCTCGATACGACCGAAGTTCGGCGGTAGCGCGACTGCCGGTAGATAGAAATCGTCGTTTGAGAACTCGCTATCCGCGGTGGATTGGTTTTGTGGTTCACTCATATCAATACAATATACTGGGTACAGCCTTCTAAGCTCATTGTAGGATAATTACGGGTATTTATTACGCACAATTATAAACGATTGTTAATACACATTCCGATGGAGACGTGTGCTACTCGCCGAATTGGATGGTTCAATGACACATGTCTTCTGAGTTGTTTCTCGTTACTTCGTCGCTTAGACTGCGTCCGGAGACTCGTTCTCATTGGTGAAAACACAGTCTCGCTAACACGATCGGGGCCATTTGGGACGGCAGTCAGCTTTTTATTTTTGCCCTCGTGTGTGTACCTGTGCATGTAAACATTGACGTGGAGACCCCGCGTACATACAGCAGTTCACAGATGATGCCACTCCGTTGTCGAACTGGTATTCGTCTTTGACGCTTCGATTGTAATCTCCGTACCTAAAATGTCAATAACGACGAAAATACACATTGAACACGAACGCCTCGCTCTGGTTCCAACGTTACAGAACCTCGAAGACATAGCGATACGTGTCATCACACAGGGGAATACCGATCCAGGCTCCACCGTGTTTCCGTTCCTCATCGAGTATCGTGACAGAGACCGACTCGAAGAGATGCTCGATGCCGATCCGACAGTCCAGAGCTACGAACTCGTCGACTGGACCGACCAGACCGGCATATACTACATCGAACACACCCCCGAAACGAAACTCATCAGCTCAGTCGTCACGGATGTCAACGGATTTCTCGTCCATACCGAAACGAAGGGTAACGGATGGCTCGTCCGGCTCCTCCTCCCCGACCGAGAGGCACTCAACACGATCTGGGAATATGCCAACGAGAATGACATCTCGGTCGATATCATCGAAATCTACGGAAACACGGACACTGGCGGTGAGTCGTCATACGGATTGACCGATGAACAGCGGACCGCGCTGACAACCGCATACGAAAACGGTTATTTCGGAGAACCCAGGGATATCTCCTTGAACGAAGTCGCAGACGAAATCGGATTGTCCTCGACAGCGATGAGCGGCCGTCTCCGGCGGGGTATGCGGAACCTCATTGCAGCAACAATAATCGACAGAAAGGAGTGAGTCCACAGTTCCGCCACTGGGAGCGCTCGGAAGGCGTTCCAATCGTTTTACCGATTTAAACCAACTCTCGTGACATCGAATCGCATTTGAAACTGTATTCTGGAGTATGTGCACAAAACTATCAAAAAGAGAGTCATTGGGGCAGATCCTGAACCTATCTAACCGTGGTGTTTACTCGGATCGCCCGCTCGAATCCTTTTGACGGTAGACCGGTCGCAATGCTTTCGCGTCTTTGTTGTATCCCAACCACACGCTCAACGCTGTTGCGGCGAAGACAAGATACACGGGGAACAAGAGAACAAGTGCGTATCCAGCAAACACCGGTGTCAGGACGTCTAGCCAGTACAGTGTTGCAATCCCGGCGAGTCCACCGACCGCGCTCGCGATAATTCCCAGGCGAAACGCCTGAGCAGCGGCGGGACCGGGCGACAGGTGAATCGTATCCATACGGCGTTTTATATGGCTGGTACCTCATAAGTCGCGCGCGAGATACGCTATCAAGGTCCGGGCTAGCATTGGTGTGGCGACATCCCACTGGTTCAGATCCAAACGGCAGGATTCCAGTTCCAGAATACGACTTGCTGTCACTTGAAACAATGTCCGTATAGTAGCCATTGAAAATCAATGCGCACCTGATCGCACGGCGGCAGTGCGATCAGTGTGTACATCGTTTCAATTGTTACTATAGCTCGGGCAGCGGATTTGATGCGTCGGTTTCGAGCGGTGGCCTCGCTCGTCGGTGGGATAGACTTATTACCAGCAGCCCGACAAAGAGGTACGTATGAAACTCTCGCTGATCGCCGCCGTTGCGACTAACGGCGTGATCGGTGCCGGCGGCGACATTCCGTGGCAGTATCCCGAGGATCTGATACATTTCAAACAGACGACTATCGGTCATCCGGTGATTATGGGCCGGCGTACCTTTGAGAGCATCCGCCGTGATCTCGACGGCCCACTCCCGGAGCGATTGAACATTGTTCTGACTACGACGCCGCGTCACCTTCCTGACAGTGTCACGGCTGTCACCTCGACGACGGCGGCGTTGACCGAAGCGGCCAACAGCGGCGCATCTACGACGTATGTCATTGGCGGCGCTACTGTGTACGAGCAGTTTCTCCCAAAGGCCGACGAGCTAATCCTCACCGAACTAACGGCAGCGTTCGACGGCGATACGGTCTTCCCGACCGTCGACTGGTCGCGCTGGTCCGAGACGGAACGAACGATACACAGCGACTTCGACATCGTCAAATACACCCGAGTCAGCAGTGACCCGGACTGATATCTGCCGAACAGTCACACCAACCGCTCGGTCGTGTTCCGTGCCGGTCGTTTCGTACTACAGCTACCAGTTTCAGCCGAGTAGCGAGATACCAGATACTGTTGAATATTCATGTTCTGGGGCTGTTAAACAACGGTTTTGAGTGTCGAAATTGCCCGCAAAGTCCCTCCCGCATATAAACCCCAGAAGCAAGTAACAATATCCTTTATTAGTATTTCACATCTTCTTTCATAGGCATGACCGGTAACGAGGAACATCCTAACCATCCCAGTGTCGACCAGTCAGATCGGACTGTCCCCCGTAACCTCCGCCAGACTGGTGACCCCAACATCGAGATGTTGGTGTCAACGCGCGTTCGAAAGTCCCCGTTCTTCCACAAGTCGTTCAACGAGGAGGGTGCCTGGCGGGCAACTGTCTACAACCGCCTCTATCACCCGCGCGGTCTCATCGAGCCCGAGGACGGCGGCGTGATGAAGGAGTACGACGCACTGACTAACACCGTCACCCTCTGGGACGTCGCCGTAGAGCGCCAGATTCGGGTCAAAGGGCCCGACGCCGAGGCGCTGACGAACTACGTCGTCACCCGCGACGTGACAGGTATGGACGCCATGGACGGAAAGTACGTCATCCTCTGTAACGAGGACGGCGGCGTCCTGAACGACCCCGTTCTCCTGCGCCCCGAGGAAGACGAGTTCTGGTTCTCCATCTCGGACTCGACGCTGATGCAGTGGCTGCAGGGCGTCAACGTCGACAACGACTTCGACGTCGAAATCGATGAGATCGATGTGGCTCCGATGCAGATCCAGGGCCCGAGGGCGCTCGACGTGATGGTCGACGTCGTCGGCGACAAGGTCAAAGACGTCCCGTACTACGGCCTGATGGACGCCGAAATCAACGGCTGTGATGTGTTGATCAGCCAGACCGGCTTCTCGGGTGAGAAAGGCTTCGAGGTCTACGTCAAAGACGCGATGGAAAACGCCGAACAGGTCTGGGACCCCGTCATGGAGTCCGTCAAAGACCACGACGGTCGCCAGATCGCACCGGGACACCACCGCCGGATCGCCGCCGGTATCATGTCCTGGGGCCAGGACCTCGACCACGAGACCTCGCCGTTCCAGGTCAACCTGGGTTACCACGTTCCCGACGACAAGGAGGCCGACTACATCGGCAAAGAGGTCCTCGAAGAGCAGAAAGACCAGATCGAGAACGGCAACTACCCGTTCGAGCACAAGCTCATCGGCCTGAAGATCGCTGGCGAGCCGATCCGTGACTACGCCCCCGACTTCTGGCTCATCTCCGACCCGGACACGGGCGAAGAGTGTGGCTACCTCACCTCGCCGTGGTGGAACCCGGATCTCGAAACCAACATCGGGATGGGATTCGTCCCGGCCGAGAAGATTCAGGAAGTCACCGACACGCCGCTCAACGACGAGATCTACGACGAGGAACTTGATCTGGAGTTCCAGGTCCATCTCCCCGACGAGTACGCCGACGAGCCCGGTGAGCCGGTGTTCGCGACCGCCGCGAAAGTGCCGTTCAAGGAGTCTGTCAACCCGAGCGCCCGTGAGCAGGCGAAGCTCAACGCCCGGAAAGAGGCCGAAAGCGACGACTAATCCCCACTCCGTCTGTCCCAGCAGTCCGCACACCCACCTGTCGTCCGCCGCTATTTTACCTCCCGACTGCCGCGCCCGGTTTTCACTGATACCGTTGTAGCCCTCCGCCCACTCTCCTGCAGTTCCGCGGCCGTATAGATGCTACCCGGAAAATCTCACTTCACGTTTCTTGCTGGACTGCGTCGGGGATACGCTGGCCACGGCATGACACGCTGGCAGTCTCTGCCAGCGAGACGGTCGAAAACAGGTACTTGTAGCTGGGTGGCCCGAGGACGGACAGTAAGTAGATCGGTTTCAGGAGTCGAGACGGTTGTGCCGCCATTTTTCCGTATCAGGCGTCTGATTGAACGTGTAGATGTGGACGCCGCGGATGTTGTACTCGTCGTCTCCGACGTAGGGCGCGAGGCCGTCGATGAGTTCGTCGGGTTCGTAGGTCCCGCGGGAGCCGACCAGTTGCTTGACGAACCCGAGAATGCCCGTCGTCTTCCTGAGGAACTTGATCGAATCACCGACACCGACCTTTTGAGAGATTTGCATCAGGCGCTGGTAGTTCATCACGCCCGGGATACCGACTTCGACCGGGAGTTCGATACCGCGAGCACGGATGTCTTCGACCCACTCTACCACGGTCTCCGGGTCGTAACAGAGCTGGGTGACGATGTACGTCGCGTACGGCTCTTTCTGTGCCATCGACTCCGCCAGCGTCTCGTCGTCGATGAAGTCGTGGCCCTCGGGGTAGCCCGTGATTCCGACTTCCTCGAAGGAGTATTCGGTCTCTGCGAGCGCTTCGAGCAGGCCGTGCGCCGACTCGTACTCACCGGCCGGTTCCTCGCGGTCACCTCCTGGGACGAAGATGTCCGTGATGCCTGCCTGCTCAAGTCGCTCTGCAATTGCTTCGAGTTGCTCCCGGTCCTCCACATACCGGGCCGCGATGTGTGGCACGACATCGTACCCCATTTCGGCAGCTTCCTCCGTCTTTTCGACGGTTTTCTCGATGCCGAGTTGTGGTGAGGTCGTGATTGCGATCGTCGCATTGTCGGGGAGGTGGGTAATCTCCTCGTCGAAGCTCTCGAACGGCATCAGTTCGAACCGGGCGCTCGTCAGCAGCGTCCGGACACCCTGACTGTCTGAGACAGCGCGTGTTCCGAGGGCCATGAGTTGCCAGAGATAAGGCGCACCCGTACTTTTCTCTGTGGGTGGGGCATCGAACCCATTTATAAGAAATCGCTTCTATCACGCGCTATGAGGCGCACACTGCCGGATCCGACTGGCCACAGTCCCGTAGGAGACAGCGTGGTCCGGTTCGTCCGCGAGCCGGCACAGGACGAGATCTAACAGATTGAGTTCCGCCAGCAGGTCCCGGGTCTGGCCCCGGTCGAGGCTCAGGCGTCGCTGGACCTCGTACACCGTGTCGGAATCGACGACCGCGTCCGCGACGTCTTGCAGCTGGACATCAGCTGGGAGTCCAATCCCGTCGGTGACCAGTTGCTCGTCTGGAAGTTCCCCGACCGAACTCTCGGAACCAACTGACTCGGCCGAAACGGGTTCGGCCACACTGACCTGTCCGCCCCCGGCATCGACTTCACCCTGGCTCGCGCCGTTGTCAGACTGCCCTGATTCGGCCGCTTCTTCTTCCTCGTCGCTGGAGGTGTTGTACGTGTTCGGGACGTGGATGTCCGCTTCTATCATGTATCGTCGGACCG
This sequence comes from Haloarcula sp. K1, assembly GCF_001647155.1. NCBI lineage: Archaea > Methanobacteriati > Methanobacteriota > Halobacteria > Halobacteriales > Haloarculaceae > Haloarcula > Haloarcula sp. K1. Next base: position 50,526 of record NZ_LRHL01000045.1, on the reverse strand, counting down.
TCTCGGAGGAGACATCCATCTGTATCTGCTCGGCGATCTCCCTGAAGTTGTCACACTCGTCGTACAGTGCTTGCAGGTAGTCGGTGTCCTCGTACGGTGGGACGGAGTCGTCGCGGACGGCGGCGAACGGGCCGTATTCAGAGTTGTTCTCGCGATCAGACTCAGGAGCCGCTGTAGCCGCGCCGTCCGACTGTGGGCTTTCCCGTGAACCGTCACCTCCCTCACTGACAGACTCTGAATCCGAGATATCCGAACCGTCGAGCGCGTCAATGTTACTCTCGACGGCATCGGCCGAACGCGCTACGGTGCCTGTTGCTGAATCGCTATCGACAGCTGGCTCCGGCCCACAGTCGACGCTGGCTGCCTCGTCTGGCGCGCCCATGGCATCAATTGTCAGCTCTACCGTCAGGAGCAAGCCGTCGTCAGTAACCGTCGCCGAGGCATCACCTATCGACAGTGAGGTCCCAGCGGTCGACGGAAGTTCAGTGGCCGACGGTGAGAACGTGACTTCGAGGTCACCACTGTCGGTTAGATTCGCCGTCTCCGGGCTGAGACCTTCGTCAGCGCCGCCGCCGGAACGCAGCGAGACCGGCATCGCCACCGTCACATCGAGGACTGCATCACCGGTGTCGGCCGGCAATGCTTCGACGGTCTCGATGGACCGACCGCGGGATTCGTACGCATCGATGACCTCCGCGAGCGCCGTGAATGCGGTGTGAAGTCCCATGTCATTGAGTGACTATGACACGTTATGCTGTAGAGATAGGTGTGGAATACCGAACCCATTTATAAACTTTCCCAAAACTACGGCTAGCAACACACGTCTGAAACAGTGCCCGCAGGCGGCTCCTCGGATACGTCTCGGTTATCGCGGTGTCGCGATGCCTGCGAGGCGTTCCCCTTTCACGACGACAGACTCCCTGGCAAGCGAGAATATCACTCCTCGTTCTGTCGCTGAGACGACCTGTTGTTGCTCGAACGAGGAGGGTTCGTAGACAGTCCCCAGTCGCTCCCCGGCGTCGACAGTGTCACCGACGGCGATGTCCGGCCGACATTCGAACAATCCCGATTCCGACGCGGTGACCGGCTCCGTGTCGTTTCGGAGTACCGTCTGTGCCGCCTTCGACTCCGGCTCTGCCGGGAGGACTGCCCACTCGCGCAGGAGATTCTGTATCCCGTCGACACCAGCCGCAACCGCGTCCTGTGCTATCCGGCGACTGTTCGATAGCTCCGCCGTGATAACCGGAATTCCGGCTGCCGCAGCCACAGCACGGAACGTCCCGCCAGAGCCGTCGTCGCCGGTGTCCTCGGACTCGTCGGTGATTCTGTAGGAAGTACCGAACGCTTCGGCGAGGCGCTCGGCGGCCGGGTCGCCCGCCCGGCATCTGACGTGTTCCAGCATATCTGCCGTGCCGGTGTGGAGATCGACCGCGGCGTCCGCGTCTTTTACGAGTTCCCACAGCCGAGCGGCAAACTGTTCCTGTAGGCTTCCGGACTCGTCTCCCGGCCACACGCGGTTCAGGTTCGGGTTCATCACGTCGTACTCGCCGGGGGTCATGTACGACCGGTGATCGAACGCGAGCTGGTTCACGACTGGGATGACAAGTACTGTCCCGGCGATAGCCGCGTCGGTCAGGCGGTCGTGCAGTCGCCGTAACGCGGCTGGGCCGTTGAGTTCGATGCCGTGTTGCGCCGCCTGAATATACACTGTCGGCCCGGGGCTGCCGACGTACCGGTGGACAGTCACGGACACGGCTCGTCCTGACGGGAGTCTCCCGAGCCGTCGGTCAGTCGTCGTGTGCGTGACGGCGGTGTAGTCCATATCGATGCCCGGCGGCGCGCAGGCAAAAGCGCTGGGAGTAGGAGCGTCGCTGGGCCACACGGAGCGGTGCTGTGATGCTCCTTCGGAACAGAACCACTGACCGGTAGAGCGGCTGTCGCCGGTGTGAAACCCCGTATCATAAAAATCACAGAGGGCTGTTAACATATAACTTGACAGTACAATAGCGTGTTGGACACTGCTCGGAGTTTCTGACCGGAAGCGACAATCACCACAGGGGACCCAAATCTATTAACAATGGTACTCCTGTTATTCTGAAACACTACGTGATAATGCGATGTCAGTTTGCAAAGGAGGTGGACCAGGCGGTAACTATATTGCCACGCCATAGCACGTTCTACCCAGAGTCATGGAGCCTACCGATAGCCTGCCGACCCAGGCCGATACCGTCATCGTCGGTGCCGGAATCGTCGGCTGCAACATCGCCTACCAGCTGACAGCGCTCGGCCGTGAGGACGTGGTCGTAGTCGACCAGGGGCCGATGCCAACCACTGGTGGATCATCCACCCACGCTCCCGGAATCATGTTCCAGACCGCGGAGCCGAAAGTCCTCAGCCAGTTTGCGGACTACAGCCGTCGGCTGTACTCGGACCTCGAGGGCGCGGATGGGCAGCAGGCCTACAACGAAACAGGCGGCATCGAAGTCGCGCGCAGCGAGGAACGCATGGACTTCCTCCAGCGTCGCGTCGAATACGCCAAGGCCTGGGGCATCGAGGACCCGCAGTTGCTCTCGCCCGAAGAAGTCACCGAGCACCTCCCGCTGGTCGACGCCGACCAGATCAAGGGCGGCTACTACTCCCCGACGGACGGGCAGGTCTCGGGCGTCGTCGCGTGTGACGCACTGGCCAGGGAAGCGATGGACGGGGGCGCGAAGTTCGTGCCGCACACGCGCACCGAGGACGTCGAAACAGCGGACGGCGAGGTCCAGGCCGTCGTCACGGAGAACGGTAGTATCGAGTGTAACGAGGTCGTCGTCGCGACGAACATCTGGGCCCGTCAACTCGGCGAGAAACTCGACGTGCACCTGCCGGTGACGCCGGTCGAACACCAGTACACGATGACGGAGTCCCTCGACGAACTGGCCGACAGCGCGGTCGACATCACGGACCACCCGCTGTTCGAGAACTACGAGAACGTCTCCGGGGAGAAGGCAAAACGGCTCCTCGTGGGTCCGGACCGGCCGATTCTCCGCGACCAGGACAACGCGATGTACTACCGGAACCACGGGGACTCCTACGGTATCGGCTCGTACAACCACGAGCCAATCGTGCCCGATCCACAGGACCTCGGCGGCAACGACCCCGACGGCGAGCAGGGCTCGGTCCACGAGTTCACGGACTACCACATGGACAACGCGACACATCCGGACCGGCCGGACAAGGCCCCGCGACAGGCCAGCGACGAGCTGTTGCCCGCGACGGCCGGCAAGGAACTCGAACACAAGTACAACGGCATGTTCGCGGAGTCGCCCAACGGCCTCCCTGTGATGGGGCCCGTCCAGGAGTACGACGGCCTCTGGACGGCGGCGGCCATCTGGGTCACCCACGCCGGCGGTGCCGGCAAAGCGCTCGCCGAGTGGATGGAACACGGCGTCCCGCGCCTCCCTGACGGCCCGATTGACCTCGCCCACTGCGACGTGAACCGCTTCGACGAGCACGAGGGCAGTTGGGACTTCGCTCGGGACATCGGCGGCGAGGAGTACCGCATCGTCTACAACATCATGCACCCCAAGTGGGTCTGGACCGACAAACAGCGGGACATCCGTCGGACCCCGATGTACCACACCCACAAGAAGTACGACGCCGAACTGTGGGCCGAGGCCGGCTGGGAGGAACCCCACTGGTTCGACTCAAATGCCGACCTCCTGGCGGAGTACGGTGACCAGATCCCCGACCGCGAGGGCTGGGAAGCGAAGTACTGGTCACCCATCGAAGGCGCCGAGGCGCTGAACGTCCGGGAGAACGTCGGGCTCCACGACATGACATCGTTCAACAAGATGGAGGTCATCGGGAGCGACGCCGGCGAGTTCGTCCAGTACCTCTGTACGAACGACATGGACATCGACGTGGGCGACGTGAAGTACACGCTGATGTGTAACGAGGGCGGCGGCGTCCGGGCGGACATCACGGTCACGCGAACCGACGAGGACCGCTACCTCCTACTGACGACGGGTCGCGAAGTCGGGAACAACCATGTCGCGTGGGTGCGCGAGCAGTCCCCCGACGACGTGGTCGTCAACGACGTGACCTCCAGCCTGGCGGCGATGGTCTGTACCGGCCCGAACGCCCGGAAGGTCCTCTCGAAGATCACCGACGTCGACCTCTCCGACGACGCCTTCCCGTTCTTCACGAGCCAGCAGTTCTTCATCAAGAACATTCCCGTGACTGCGCTCCGCGTCTCGTACGCGGGCGAGCTCGGCTGGGAGTTCTACACGCCCTCGGAGTACGGCGAACGCCTCTGGGAGCACATCATGGAGGCCGGCGAGGAGTACGGCATCCGCCCGTACGGCAACGGCGCGCTCGATTCGCTCCGCATCGAGAAGGGCTTCCGGCTCTGGGGGAAGGACCTCCACACGGAGCACAACCCCTACGAGGCCGGCCTCGGCTGGGCCGTCGACCTCGAAACCGACTTCATCGGCAAGGAGGCGGTCGCGGCGGCCGCCGACGGCGACAACATCGACCACAAGGTCGCCTGTCTGACCCTCGATGACGAGGACGCCGTCGTGTTGGACAACAAGCCAGTCCTCGACGGTGACGAGACCATCGGCTATCTCCACAGCGCCGAGTACGGCTACACTGAAGGCGCGTGTGTCGCCTACACATACCTGCCGCCGGAGTACGCTGAACCCGGAACCAGCGTCGAAATCCTCTACGAAGGGGAGCGATACGACGCGACGGTCCGCGAGGAGCCGCTCGTCTGAGAGCAACCTCCGACCCGCCGCTGATTCTATCGGGATTGTAACACGCTGTGGTTCAGTCCGACTGGCCGTTTACTCCCTGTTTGCGACGGACAACAGACGCTCAGATACCGGCCGAATAATCGACACTGTGCCGCTCTACCCGGAAATCTCCTCTCTGCGTGGTTCTCCCCACCGGTGTATTTAAGATTGTGACAGAAACAGTCCCAAACGAGATACATGAGCACAGAGACTCCCCCGTCTCGGGCGGATACTGTTGTTATCGGTGCCGGGGCCGTTGGGTGTAGCGTCGCGTATCACCTGACGGAACTCGGCGCGGAGGACGTTGTCGTCATCGACCAGGGACCGCTCCCGGTCACCGGCGGGTCATCAGTCCACGCGCCCGGCATCATGTTCCAGACGTCGCCGTCGAAAATACAGACGAAGACGGCGCACTACACCAGCCGACTGCTCTCCGATGCCGGCGTCTACGACGAGGTTGGCGGCATCGAGGTGGCCCGCAGCGACGAGCGGATGGACTTCCTCCGTCGGCGCGTCGAGTGGGCGACTTCCTATGGGCTGCCGGAACCGCAGTTGCTCTCGCCCGAGGAAGTCACCGAGCACCTTCCGATGGTCGACGAGGACGAAATCCTCGGTGGCTACTACTCGCCGACTGATGGACGCGTCGACGGCATCGGCGCGCTCCAGTGGTATATGGAAAACTCTTCGGCGTCGTTCTACGGGAACACGGAGGTCACCGATCTGGATGTTTCGGGGGGCGAAATCAACGCTGTCGAGACCGCACAGGGCCGCATCGACTGCGAGCGAGCCGTTATTGCGACGAACAACTGGGGCTACCAGACCGGCCAGCTGGCTGGGCTCGACCTCCCGATTGCGCCAGTGGAGCACCAGTACGTCGTCACCGAACCGATGGACGAACTCGCCGACGCCGAATCCTCGGTCGGCGACAACACGACCGGGCTGGACGTGCCGGGCGACCGCTCTATCGCTGAGTACATGAGCGAAGGGCCACACCAGCCAGTCGGCCGCGACCAGGACCACTCGCTGTACTTCCGGACCCACGGCGACGCGCTCGGGATGGGCTCGTACAACCACGAGACGCTCTCGGTCGACCCCGAGGCGATGGGGAAGAACTCCGAGGAACACCAAGCGTCAGTTAGAGGGTTCACGAAGGAGCATTGGGAGACACCGACCCACCGCGGCCGAGACAAGTCGGCAAAGCAGGCCTTCGACGAACTGCTGCCGGCGACACAGGACGTGGAATACGAGGCCACCGAGAACGGTATCTTCGTATTCACGCCCGACGGGATGCCGGCCGTCGGCGAGACGGCGCAGGTCGACGGCCTCTGGACCGGACTGGCTATCTGGTGGACCCACTCCGGGGGCTACGGCCGCATCCTTGCCGAGTGGATGGAAAACGGCGTTCCCAGACTGCCGTCCGGCCCGGTCGACACCGGCGGCATCCACGTCCGACGGTTCGAGCCGCACGCGGGCGAGAAAGACTACTTCGTCGACCGCGGGGCCAAGCGCTACGAGCAGGTGTACAGCATCGTCGAGCCGCGGTGGCAGCCCGACGACCACCGGGGACTCCGGACGAGTCCGTTCTACCACCAACAAAAAGAACTCGGCGCGGAGTTCTACCAGAGCGGCGGCTGGGAGACGCCACAGTGGTACGAGTCGAACGCCGACTTGGTCGAAAGATACGAGGACCGGATTCCCGATCAGAACGGCTGGCAGGGCATCAACCGCTCGAAAATCGAGGCTGCGGAGCATCTCCACGCCCGCGACAAGGTGTCGATGTTCGACATGACGACGTTCAGCTCGATTATGGTCGAAGGCGAGGGGAGCCAGGCGTTCCTCCAGCGGGTCTGTAGTAACGATATGGATATCAACACCGGGCAGGTCCGCTACTCGCTGCTGTTGAACGAGGGCGGCGGTATTCTCGCGGATATCACTGTTGTCAGACTCGATGACGAGGCGTTCATGGTGACGACCGGTGGCGGGAACTCGCCCGGCATCCACGGCGGCCATCTGGAAGACGAAGCGCCCGAGACGGTGTCAGTCCACGTCGAGGAAGGCGCGAAATCCACAATCGGTCTCTGGGGGCCGAACGCGCGGCTCCTCCTCCAGCGGTGTACCGACACGGACGTGACCAACGGTGGCTTCCCGTACTTCAGCGCCAAGCAAATGTACGTTGGCGACGTGCCAGTCATCGGGCTGCGAGTCTCGTACGTGGGTGAACTCGGCTGGGAGCTGTGGGCACCGACGGAGTACGGCCAGCGCCTCTGGGAGACGCTGGCAGAGGCCGGACAGGACCTCGGCGTCCGACCGATGGGCGGCGGGGCGCTCAGTTCCATGCGATTAGAGAAAGGCTACCGCCTCTGGGGGACGGACATCGACACGGACTCGAACCCCTTCGAGGCCGGTCTGCCCTTCGCCGTCGATATGGATACAGAGTTCATCGGCAAGGAAGCCTTAGAGGCCGCACGCGACAGGGGCATCGACAGCAAAATCACGCCACTCACGCTCGACGACTCGACAGATATCATGCTGAGTGGGCGGCCAGTGACGAAAGACGGTGACGCAATCGGCTATGTGCAGGCTGGGAACTACGGCTACAGTATCGGTGAATCCATCGCGTACACGTACGTCCCAACTGAATACGCCGAGTCGGGCACGTCGGTCCAGATACAGTGTGAGGGTGAGACCTACGACGCAACGGTGCGTGATGAGCCGCTGTTCGACCCAACCCGAGAGCGCATCATCAAATGACAGGACAGCGCACTGACCCACCAACTTTGACATAAGGCCCGGGACGATACGAACACATGACACAAACCGAATCGGACACCCTGCCCGTCACATACGCGGACATCGAACGAGCCCGCGAACGGCTGGACGACGACACGGTTGTAAAGAAAACGCCGGTTGAACGGAGCACGTCCCTCGGTGGGTTCGTCGACGCGGAGGTACATCTGAAGATGGAGCACCTCCAGTGGACAGGGTCGTTCAAGACCAGAGGCGCGTACAACAAAATCTCTCAGGATGTCGCCGATGGCGTGGAGTCGTTTGTCGCCGCTAGCGCCGGCAACCACGCACAGGGCGTTGCCCTCGCCGCGACGAAATGCGGGGCAGAGTCGACGATTTTTATGCCGGTGAACGCGCCACAGGCCAAGATAGACGCCACCAGAGGCTACGGCGGGAGCGTCGAACTGGTGGGTAACGACTTTCAGGAGACGATGTCTCACGCCAAAGCCGTCGTCGAGGAGACCGACGCCGAGTTCGTTCACGCCTACGACGACCTTGACATAATCGCTGGCCAGGGGACCCTCGGTACCGAAATGTACCATGACTGCCCGGACGTTGACACGGTCGTCGTTCCTATCGGGGGCGGTGGGCTCATCAGCGGCGTCTCGACCGCAATCAAACACCTCTCGCCCGAGACGCGCGTCGTCGGTGTCCAGGCGACCGGCGCGGAGACGGTGCACGAAAGTCTCGACAAGGGGATTCCGGTCGTGCTCGACGAGGTTGACACAATCGCTGACGGCATCGCCACAGGCGGCATCTCGGAGACGACGCTCGACATCATCGAGGCGAACGTCGACGAGGTCGTCACTGTTTCGGACACCGACATCGCACAGGCGATTCTCCTGTTGATGGAACGGGCCAAACAGGTCGTAGAAGGTGCCGGGGCCGCCTCCGTGGCTGCCGTACTGAGTGACAGCCTCGACGTGTCGGGTGAAACGGTGATGCCGCTGCTCTGTGGCGGGAACCTCGACATGACACAAATGCGTGAGGTTCTCATCCATGCGCTCACGGAGCGCCAGCAGCTCCTTCAGCTTCGGGTTCGCATCGACGACCAGCCGGGTGTGATGGAGGAGATCTCGGGGGTCATCGCCCGGCAGGGAGCTAACATCCACGACGTTCGCCACGAGCGGTCCGTCGAGAACCTCGAAATCGGGGAGGCGTACCTCGTCTTCAACGTCGAGACGAGCGGTGCCGAGCATGCACAGACCATCATTACGGCGATACGCGACGCGGGCTACCCCGTCGACAACGTCGCACGGAAGGCCCAAAACGGCGCACTGTGAGCCGGAATCGGCATTCAGATCGACGGATCGACGCCACGAGCGGGGAAACCTATAACAGGTGTGTGGGGGAATTACACATGAGTCAGGCACCATGTACGACCACATACTCGTCCCGTATGACGGCAGTGATGAGGCCCGGAGAGGGGCAGAACACGGCATCGAACTCGCCGCTGCACTCGGCGCGACAGTCCATGCATTGTACGTCATTGACCTGCCGGGCACGCCGCGTGCGCTTGCGCTCAGAGATGACGAAGAGGAGATGCGCGAGGAGTATCGAAACTACGGGGAAGAGGTTCTGGCGAATCTCGGGAACGTCGCCCAAGAGCACGGCGTCGATTACAAGACGCATTTCAAAACCGGCGCACCCAGCGAGGAAATCGTCGAGTTCGCTGAAAACGAAGACATGGACGCGATTGTCCTGGGCTCGGCGTTCCGTGGAAAGCTCGGGAACCTGCTCGGTGGGACAACCGATAAAGTGGTCCGGACGTCGAGCATTCCAGTCATCAGTCAGCGGATGAGTGTCAACGACATTTGACACCAGCTACGCGTCTATCAGTCGCGTCTCACGTATGTAGATCACCAGGCTGGCGCTGAGGAAACTGAATCCTGCGAGTCGGAAGTCGCCGACTGTCATCCCGACGAGGCCGACGCCCATCAGCAGTGCTGCCACCGCGGCTGCCCCTGTTGCCAGAAGTCGTGCCATACTGATGCTAAGTGGGAGTCCGAAATAAATACGCACCCATCAAGCGGTGAGACAATCGAAGACTCGTCGACAGCCAGCAAACCTCAATGTACTAGATAGGAGAAATGTCTGCCGAGTCACAGCCGTACAGTGCTTCAGTCCGTGATATATTGGTGTCTAAGGTGAAGTTTTATTACAGTTGCATCAGTGCATAAGTATGAGACTGTGTAGCACACAAAACACGCCGACAATAGCCCTGCGGGCACGTCGTGTCCGCCCGAGCGAGTACAGTAAGACAAACAGGATGCGACTGCTGTAGGCGCGCTACGCCGGGATGTCGTTACCATGACGGTGGCAACGGACTACGACAGAGGACGACCGCGACTACGACAATGAGACACCACAGACCAGTACCGCGTTCGAGAGGGGTAACGTATGGCAAACAGTGACGACCAAACCGGGGAAATGTCTGACGGGCTTCAGGTCGAGTTGTTCCATCCGGAGTCCGACCGCGAACCCGGTGATACGAACATTCAGGCGGCTGGATTCGACATCCATCCGGTGGTATTCCCGGTGGCGCTGGTGATCATTGCGCTGTTCATCGCAGTGACGATACTGCTCGGTGACACCGCAGCCTCGGCGTACACATGGCTGTTCAATACCATCGGGGACACTTTCGGCTGGTTCTACCTGCTGGCGGTGAACGTGTTCATCATCACACTGCTTTACTTCGCGTTCAGCAAGTACGGCAATATCAGAATCGGCGGCGTCGAGGCCGAAAAGGAGTTCAGCGACTTCTCCTGGATGGCGATGCTGTTCAGCGCCGGCATGGGTATCGGCCTCATGTTCTTCAGCGTCTCGGAACCGCTGTACTACTTCCAGAACCCCCCGAGCTTCTTCGGGGCCGAAGCGGGGACCGGCGCAGCGGCGTCCGCCGCGATGGCGCAGACGTTCTTCCACTGGGGCTTTCACCCGTGGGCGGTGTACGGCCTAGTGGGACTCGGCCTCGCGTTCTTCTCGTTTAACCGGGGACTCCCACTCACCTTCCGGTCGATATTCTGGCCCCTGCTGGGCGAGCGGATTTACGGCTGGCCGGGCCACATCATCGACCTCGTGACGGTGTTCGCGACGCTGTTCGGGCTGTCAACCTCACTGGGACTCGGTGTTGCACAGGTCAACACGGGGCTCTCCTACGTGGGCGGCGACATGCTCGGTGCGGTGAGTGTCCCGACAGGGACCTGGCCGCAAGTCGCGCTCATCGCCGGCATCACGCTCATCGCGACCCTCTCGGTCGCGGCGGGGCTCGACGGCGGTGTCAAGCGGCTGAGTACGCTCAACCTCTACCTGATGTTCGCACTGCTCGGGTTCCTCCTGATCGTGGGCCCGACGGTGTACATCTTCGGCACCTGGGTGGAGGGGCTCGGCGCGTACTTCGGGAACATCCTCGCGCTCGGGTTCTTTACCGGGACGCTGAACGAAGCGGCAAACGGGACCCCGACCGCCTGGACCGTGTTCTACTGGGGCTGGTGGATCGCGTGGTCGCCGTTCGTCGGGATGTTCATCGCGCGTATTTCGAAGGGACGGTCCGTTCGAGAGTTCGTCCTGGGCGTGCTGTTCCTGCCGTCGATGTTCTCGACGCTGTGGCTGTCGGTGTTCGGCGGTAGCGCGATGTTCAACTCACTGATGGGGAACGGACAGGCGCTGGCGACGTACAACGAGGTCGGCCAGACTGTCGCGATGTTCGCCCTGCTGGAGCAGTTCCCGCTGGGCGTGGTTAGCGGCCTACTCGCGACCTTGCTGGTCATCACGTTCTTCGTCACGTCGTCAGACTCGGGGTCACTGGTCATCGACCACCTGACCTCGGGCGGTAAGCACGACGTTCCGCGGACGCAGCGGATCTTCTGGGCCCTTACCGAGGGCCTTGTCGCGTCCATCCTGCTCATCGGTGGCGGTCTGACGGCGCTCCAGACGGCCGCAATCACCACAGGACTCCCGTTCGCGTTCATCCTGTGTCTGATGTGCTATACAGTGTATCTGGGGCTCGACAACGAGTACCAGATACTCGAATCGGAAGAGTTCGCAGAAACGATTCAGGACCTCTCTGAACGGGATGATGTCGACGTCGTGACCGCCGGCGACGAAATGGTGACAGATATCTCCGACCCGGGAGACGACACGGCGACGGGTACCGACTGAAGCGCTCTCTTTTTGGCGTTTTCCGACGCGACCGGTCGTGTCAGATGCTATAGCCAACAGCGGCCGAAACCGTTCACGCTACCGGCCGCCCAGTTCTGTTTCGACCGTCCGTTCAGAGTGTATCCAAATCCGGGCAGAGCCGCCGATTCCGAACGCGGCGATGGCGAGGCTGGACACGATACTGCCGGCGGGTGAAAGCAGAACCCACGAGACAGCGCTGAGAAACGCTCCGATGAGGAGCCCGTATGTTGGTCGGCGGCTGCCAAAGATATCAGTGAGGAGTGTGCCGACCACGAGAAAGCCGAAGCTTGTGAGTACCAGGACGAACGCACTACTGATGAGAATCGCGACACGGACGAATACCCCGCCAGCGACGCTGAGGCGGGCCAGCGTTGTTGCCCCGTAGAGGCCGACGATGCCGACGATCACGTACCCAGCGATGCCGTAGAGGACGGCCATCGCCGGGCTGTCCGAAATCGCGTCAATCGACTCGTCGACGTAGTTCCGCCGCAGCCGGAGCACCAATGCGCCGGCCACGAGCACGAGAACGAACGAGACGAGCCCGCGGAGCGGTCTGGACAGTTCGGTGCCAACGCCGGGCATCAATTGTCCCACGACGGGATTCACAACAGTTGCCGCCAGTCCCGGGACGGTCGGCGCAACACCGACAGCCGCGTCAACACTCATATGCCACATACCGCGGGTCGCCGTGAAAACCTATCGACCGCTCATCACCGGGTCAGCGTTCGTACTGCCCGGAAATTTAAGCCGTCAGAATACATACCATGTCACAGTGTCTGGATGGCTCGCAGCTCTGCTCTCGAAGCTTGTCTGGGTCGGCAAGCGAGTGGCCGCGCCACTCCAGCGGAGTGACGGGCCGAACAAGTTCAGGCTGTCGAGCATGGACACGGCAACGACGACGTACGACGGTGACATTGGGTGGGCGAGACGGCCGCCAGCGACGGTCGAATGTCCGCGATGCGAGTCGGAAATCTTCCAGCACAACGCGCGTGACAGCATCGACTGTCCGCGGTGTGTCGGCGAATACAGCCACGACGAGTTCGCCGACCTGCAGCTCCTGTATCTCACCTGCCCGGTCTGTCGGAGCCGGATGGAGCACGGGCAACGCCACCCCGAGCGGTTCGACATCCCCGAGTGGGCGACCTGCACGGACTGTCGGTACCACTGGGAGTTCGAACACTCCTACGACCGCAGTACTGATTGAGACGATGGGTACACTGATCACTGCTGCCGTTTGGCCGGTATGCGTTGCTTCGAAACGGCTACGAGATCAAAAGCAGGGTGATGCCCAGTTCCAACACGCGAGTGGGATTCTGCCGTCAGTAATACTTCCAGTCGTCCTCACGGCTCCCTTGCACGACGCCGTCGTCCTCCTCACTGTCCGCCTCTTCTCGCTCATCGGGCCAGCGGATACCGTCTCCGATGAGGCTCTTGTACGCGAAGGCACCCAGACCGACGAGCATCAGCAGAAGAACGACGGTGCCAGCGACTGCTGCCACCTGCCCGACGGATTCGAGCAGGCCCGAACCGAGCTGAACTGGAAACTGTAGCATACATACTGTTCGGGCTGCACAGGTATCACTGTTGTCGCATCTGAGACGGTCGCGACGCCGTCGCTGAGACCGTCTTGAGCACGGCGTTGTTCTCGGAGACGTCGTGGACCCTGACTGCGTCAGCCCCACGTTCGGCGGCCAGCGCTGTCGTGGCCAGAGTCGGTGGCAGCCTGTCCGCACCGGCGTCGCTCATGTCGGCAAACATCGACTTCCGGGAGTGCCCGACCAGCACCGGACAGCCGAGCGCGTGGAACTCGTGGAGTCGGTCGACGAGTTCGAACGATTCGGCGGCGTTCTTCCCGAAACCACAGCCGGGGTCGACGATAATCTGCTCGCGGTCGATGCCGGCTTGCTCGGCGAGCAGGATCTGTTCTGTGAGGTCTCGAAGCACGTCATCGACGACGTCGTCGTAAGTCACAGTTCGGCCTGGGTCCACTGGCGCGGACAGGCTATGCATCAGGATGACGGACGCGTCGTGGTCGGCAACCACGAACCGCATCTCGGGGTCCGACAGTCCCGACACGTCATTGACGATGTCGGCACCGGCGTCCAGCGCCGCGTCAGCGACGGCAGCCTTTCGGGTATCTACGGAAACAGTCGTGTCGAGCGAGGACACGGCCTCGATAACGGGTACTACGCGGTCGATCTCTGTTTCGACGGCCACGGGGTCAGCCCCGGGACGCGTGCTCTCGCCGCCGATGTCGACGATGTCCGCCCCGGACTCGATCATCTGTTCCGCGTGACTGACCGCGAGGTCGCGACGGTTGTACTCGCCGCCGTCGTAGAAACTGTCCGGCGTGACGTTGAGAATACCCATCACGGCCGCCTCTTCCCTGTCGAACGGCGGCGGGAACGACCTGTCAGACAGCGTGCCTTCGAGTTGCGTGGCGAGCCGACCGAGCCCCAGCCCTGTCGAAGCCAGTCTGTCAGTGAGCTGTTGAAACTGTCGCGGCGTTCCCGACAGCGTCGTGTCGACGAGCTTCTCCGGCATCCCGACAGCCGAACGGGTACAGGTGCCGCCGCAGTCCTCGAACGCCTGTTTGACGACGCCTGCCTGGTCGCGCCGCAGCGTGACCGAAAGCATCTGCTGGTGGATTTCTGGTTCACTTCCTGATCCAGCGGTCCCGCCCGCCGACGGCTGCTGGAGCGTCTCTGTCGGAACGACCAGCCGACTCCAGCGGTCCCGAGCCTCGGCAACTGCGTAGAGAGACCCGGCCACGAGTACGAAGTCGTCCGCGCCGGCCGTGGCTACCGCTCGTTCGGTGGCTTCCGGAACGGACTCGACCTGCTGTACCTGGGCTGCCTGCCCCTCGAACGCGGCAGCGAGCGATCCAGTGCTCGCGGCTCGGTCGACTTCCGGTCGCGCGGCGAACGCCGTCTCGACGGCCGGAAGCGTCGCAATCATTCGTTCGTACTCCTTGTCCTGCATCGCGGCGAAGACTACGTGGAGGTCGTCGTACTCGTATCGCTCTATGAGTGTTGTCAGCGTCTCCATCGCGCCGGGGTTGTGTGAGCCATCGAGAACCACCATCGGGTCGGTCGACCGGATCTCGAACCGCCCCGGCAGCGTCGCGGCCCGCAGCCCCTCGGATATGGTTTCGGTGTCCTCGTCGATGAGTTGTCGGGCCAGCGTCGCGGCGACGCCGGCGTTCTCCGCCTGATGCTGTCCGAGCAGTTTGAGGTTCGATTCGAGCGCCCAGTCCGGCCCCGTGAGGGAGATGCGGTTCTCGACGGCCGAGCGCATGCCGTTTTCGACGGCGGTGACGTCAGCCCCCTCACCACCGACGGTGATGGTGTCGGTAATCCCCTGGATCGCATCAAGGGCAGCGCCGGTCGTTCCCGTCACGAGTGGGGCGTCCCGCGGCGCGACCTGTGCTTTGTCGCGGGCGATCTTCTCGACCGTGTCGCCGAGCAGGTCGGTGTGTTCTAAACTGATACTGGTGACGGCGCTTGCGACGGGATCGACCGCGCTCGTGGCGTCGTACCGGCCGCCGATACCGACTTCCAGAACTGCCACATCGACGTCTTCGACATCGAAATGATAGAGCGCAAGCGCGGTGAGTACCTCGAAATGCGTCGGCTTGTCGTCCTCGGCGGCCAGGCGGTCGATACATGGCTCGATCTGTTCGACGAACTCCGTCACCCGCTCTTTGGGTATCCGGCCGCCGTTGACCGTGACTTGCTCCCGAAAGCCGTTCAATCCCGGCGAAGTGAACAGGCCGACGTCCAGCCCGGCGGCTCTGATCACGCTCTCGGTCATCTGGGCGGTGCTTCCCTTTCCGTTCGACCCGGCGATCTGCACGCTGTCGAAACTGTTGTCCGGGTCACCGAGATGTGCGAGCATCCGCGCCGTCGTATCGGTCCCCAACTTGGGCCGACGGCGTTGTAGCGACTGCAGGTAGTCCGCCGACTCGTGGTACTCCATACCATAATTGGGCGGCGGCGGCCTGATTAATTTATCGCCAGAGGGTTCTGCGTCGATAGCACGTAACGAGGTGGAGCACCCTCTTCAGGCCGAAACCCACGAGAAACTCCTCAATGGCGGCCCGGAAACCGTGATCGAGTCATTTCGTAGATCCCGACGTCGCTGCCGCTGCCGTCCGGACTGCTGCTGGGCCACGGAACCAATCTCGTAAGCCGAGATACATGATGTGGCTTACGCGGTCCGTAACGGCGTCTCGAACACATCCTATCCCGATAGTATCAGGTTCACTAACATTATTACGACGGTGTAGGGAAGGGCTAGTCGAGATGTCTTCACAGGATGAGCAATCCGCGACCGAAGAGACACAGGAGCCGATTCCTACGGACTACGATATCGCCCAGTCGACCGAGATGGAACCGATCTGGGAACTGGTAGAGCCGTGGGGACTCGGCCTCGACGACCTCCAGTACTTCGGCGAATACACCGCGAAAGTCAAACAACACGCCATCGAGCGCCTCCGTGAACAGGCCGAGGACAAGGAGCAGAACCTCGTCCTGGTAACCGGGATGACCCCGACGCCGAAAGGCGAGGGGAAGACGGTAACGACCGTCGGCCTCGGACAGACGCTCAACCACGTCGGCGAGGAAGCGATGATCGCCATCCGGGAACCGTCGCTTGGCCCGGTGTTCGGCGTCAAAGGCGGCGCAGCAGGCGGCGGCCGGTCGCAGGTCCTTCCGATGGAGGACATCAACCTCCACTTCACCGGCGACCTCCACGCGCTCACCTCCGCACACAACCTCATCGCCGCGATGCTCGACGCGAAGATCTCGCAGGGTGACGACCTGAACATCGACATCAACAACGTCTCCTGGCCGCGCGCTATCGACATGAACGACCGCGCGCTCCGGGAGACCGTCGTCGGCCTCGGCGGGAAAACCGGTGGGACGCCACGGGAGGACAGCTTCCTCCTTACCGCCGCCTCAGAACTGATGGCGGTGCTGTGCCTGGCGAGTGACCTGGGCGACCTCAAAGAGCGAGTCAGTCGCATCATCGTCGCCTACGACGAGGACGGCGACCCGGTCACGGTCGAAGATATCGAAGCGACCGGCCCAGCAACCATGCTACTCCGGGACGCGATCAAGCCGAACGTCGTCCAGACCATCGAGGGGACGCCGGCGCTGGTCCACGGCGGGCCGTTCGCGAACATCGCCCACGGGACGAACTCGCTCGTCGCCGACAAGACTGCCTTCGGCATGGGCGACTACCTCGTCACCGAGGCTGGTTTCGGCTCCGACCTCGGGGCCGAGAAGTTCATGGACGTGGTCTGTCGCAAGGGCGATATGACGCCGAACGCCGTCGTGCTGGTGGCGTCGGTCCGCGCGCTCAAATACCACGGCCTCGACCAGTGGCCGGTCGACTACGACGAAATCGACGAGGCCGGCGTCGAAGCCGTCGAAGCGGGCTTCTCGAACCTCGACAAGCACGCGACGAACCTCCAGAAGTTCGGCGTCCCGGTCGTCGTCTCCGTCAACCGCTTCCCGGACGACACCGACGAGGAGATTCAGGCCATCTTGGACCACTGCCGTGAGGACCTCGGGGTCAGAGCGGCTGAGTCGAACGTGTTCTCCGACGGCAGCGAGGGCGGCGTCGACCTCGCGGAGAACGTCATCGAGGCAACCGAGGAGAGCAACGAGGAGGACTTCCGGATGCTGTACGACGACGAGGACAGCATCAAGGAGAAGATCCACACCGTCGCGACCGAGATTTACGGCGCTGACGACGTGAAATACACCGGCGGCGCGCTCGACGACATCGAGCAGATGAACGAGCTCGATTTCGACGACTACCCGGTCGTCATGTCCAAGACGTTCCACTCGCTGAGCGACGACGCGAGCCAGAAGGGCGCGCCAGAGGGCTGGGAACTCGAAATCAGCGAAGTGTACCCGTCTGCCGGAGCTGGCTTCCTGGTCGCTCTCACGGCCGACGCGCTCACGATGCCTGGCCTGCCGGCCCGACCGGCTGCCGCCGACATGGACATCGACGAAGACGGTAACATTTCGGGGCTGTTCTGACGAACCGGCCTCGCGTCCCAGCTCCTGTGGCTCGTCCGCTCGATTTTTAACGGATGCCGCTCGGCGTTCGACGAGGTGACGACGCTCACCGCTCCGCGTTTGCGACCGCTTCGTCGAGCGCCGCTTTGCCGGCCGCTTCTGCCTCGTCTGCCCGCTGTTTCATCGCTGCCACGAATGATTCGTCGTCGATCATGTCGAGATTGGCCCGGACAGTCGCGACGGACGCCTGTAGCGCCGCCGCCGCGAGCAGCGCCCCGACGGCCGCGTCCGGGACAGCGACCGGCGTCCCCTTCGCAGTCACCGTGCGGGCGTGCTCAACGACGTCGAGACAGACCTCGGCCGTCTCCAGTGGCACTTCCGTCGAACGTTTCGAAGCCACCTGAATCCGGTCGTCGTCCCCGGACTCGATTGCGGCCCCGACCGCGTCGACCGTGGCTGCGTCCTCGTCGGCGAGGGCAAGCAGCCGTTCTCGCCGGTCGGCCAGCGTGTCACCAACCTCGCTTAGTTCATCAGCCGCTGCCTCGGACCCATCTGTGCCGGCGGTGTGGATACAGACCATCTCACAGAGCGCCGCGCCCATCGCGCCGCCGACGGCCGCGACCGCACCGCCGCTCGGGGTCACCTGGTCCGACGCGACGTCGTCGAGAAACTCACTGATAGGCTGGTCCGCGAACGTCATCTGTCGGGCTCAACCCCAGTCGGCTCTGGTGATTGACTGTCCATACCACGGCACTCTCGCCCCACTCGCCTAATGATTTCCCTGAAGGTATTCGCCCTCCGCGTGGGCCGTTCCGTCACAAAGGCTATGACCGGACTCTGTCAAGACGCTGTATGGCGTCTTCGTTCGAAATCGTCCAGCCAGCGACGGTACCGACAGAGCAGTTCAACACCTGTGAGACAGAGGTCCGGAAGCTCACGGACCCGCTCGGCTGTACGGAGATGCGGGTGAATCAGGTCATCGTCGAACCGGGATCGGTGACGACACCGCACACGCACGACGGCCAGGAGGAGGTGTTCGTCGCGACGACCGGCGGCCAGATAGCCGTCGAGGGTGACCTCCACGATGTCCCCGAGGGCGGGATCGTCCGCGTCCACCCGGACACGGTCCGGAATCTCTGTAACCACACGGACGAGACACACACTTGGCTCGCTTTCGGCGCGCCGCCCGTGGGAACTGTCGAGAACTTCGGGGACTACGTCGTCAAAGAATGAGCCGAGGCGGCCAGCCCGTCAACCAAGTCCGCACACGGAACGGCTGCCCGTCTCAGCCCCCGTCTCCCAGCGCGTCGTTCAACTCCGGCACGACCTCGTGGAGGTCGCCGACGACGGCGTAGTCGGCCTTCTGCATGATGGCCGCCTCCGGGTCGGTGTTGATAGCCAGGATGTTGTCCGCACCCTTACAGCCCACCATGTGCTGCACCGCACCGCTGATACCGCAGGCGACGTAGAGGTCCGGGCTGATCTTCGTGCCCGTCTGTCCGATCTGGTCGTTGTGCGGTCGCCAGCCCTCGTTGACGGCGGCCCGCGACGCGCCGACGGTTCCGCCGAGGCTATCGGCCAGCGTCTCCAGTTTGTCGTAATCCTCCGGACCACCGACACCGCGCCCGCCGCCGACGACGACGCGGGCCTCGCCGAGCGACACACCGGTCTCGTCGGACTCCTCGACTCGGTCGACACTGACCCGGAACGCGCTCTCGTCGAGCGACGGCTCGAACGGCTGGACCGTCGACTCAACTGTCTCTGTCGCCGTCTCCGGCGAAAACTCGTGTTCCGCCGCAGTCACCAGTTTCGTGTCACTGTCAAGGCGTGTGTGTTCGACGAGGCTACCACCCCATCGCTGGCGCGACAGTTCGTACACGTCGCCGGCCTCGACGTCGAGACAGTTGGCCGCCATCGGCAGGTCGCGCCTGGCACCGACGTGGGCTAGCACCTCCTGTCCGCGGTCAGTCCCCGGGGCGACGACTGCGTCCGGGTCCGTGGCGTCGAGCAACTGCGCGATACTCTCCGCCCAGGCCTCGGGTGCGTACGTGTCAAGCCGCTCGTCACCGACGTGGTGGAGCGTCTCTACGCCGTAGTCACCGAGTTTCTCCCCGAGCGCCGCCGATTCTGCGCCGAACGCGACGGCTTCGAGCGCCGCGTCGGTCGCCGTCGCCAGTTCACGGGCCAGCGTGAGCGCCTCCAGCGAGGGCTCTTCGGGACTTCCGCCCGCATGTTCGACGAGGCTCAGTATCACAGTCAGATCACCTCCAGGTCGTCGCGGAGCAGGTCGACGACTGCGGGTACGGCGTCCGATCCATCGCCGAGCACCTCGGCCGAGCCCTCCGTGCTCTCCGGCGCTTCCAACCGGACTTTCTCGATACCCCCGTCGAACTCGCTGGCGACTGGGTCCTGCCGCCCGATCGACTGTTTGCGCGCCTGCATCTTGGCGCGCATCGAGGCGTAGCGGGGCGTGTTGAGCCCCTCCCTCACGCCGACGGCCGCTGGCAGGTCGAGTTCGTACACCTCGGTCCCACCAGTCACGTCGCGCTCGGCGACGGCCGTCCCGTCCTCAATCGTCAGGTCTGACACGCCCGCGACGAACGGCACGTCCAGCCGCTCGGCGACGCGAACCCCGACCTGGTGGTTCGCCACGTCGGCCGATTCGTTCCCGAACAGGAGGAGGTCGAACTCCGGATCGGTGCCGGCGTCGCCGCTGAGGGCGTCCGCGAGCGCGGCCGCCGTTTCGCGAGGCCGCCACTCCTCCCCGTCGGTTTCCAGCAGCGTCGCCTCGCCGGCCGTCATCGCGAGCCCGGTCCGGAGCTGTTCGTCGGCGTCCACCGATCCGAGCGACATCACGGTGGCCGTCCCGTCGTGGTCGTCGGCCACCTGAATGGCCTCCTCGACGGCGCACTCCTCGTGGGGCGATATCGTGAACCCCAGATGGCTCGTGTCTATCTCCTGTTCGTCGTCGGTCAGTGTGAGCTTCGCGCCGGTGTCCGGCACGCGTTTGATGCAGGCTACGGTGTCCATGTCGTGTCTCCGTCGTTCGATTGCAGTCGGTTCACTGGCTGTGCTAGCTCCTGATGCGCTCGTTCTCCGGGTTGAACAGGGGCCGGCTCCCGACGACCTCGACGGTCACCGGATACTGCTGGCCCATGTACTCGACCTGGAGGCTCTGCCCTTCCTCGGCGTGGGACTGCGGGAGGTACGCCATGAGGAGGTGCTTGCCAACGCTCGGGCCGGTCCCGGCGCTGGTGACGTACGACCGACGACCCTCGTCGTCGACCAGAACGTCCCCGTTCTCATCGAGGACCGGTTCGTTCCCGAGCATGAAGCGGCGCTCGCCGCCCTCTGGCGCGTGGTCGTCAACGGACAGCGTACATAGCGTGGCCGTATTCTCCTCGTCGATAGCCTCTGCGTAGGCTTCCTTCCCGATGAAATCGGCGTCCTTGACACCGTGGAAGGTCAGCCCCGCTTCCGCCGGGTTGTACTCCAGTTCGAGTTCGTGCCCGAACAGCCGGTACCCCTTCTCCAGGCGGCCGGTCGTCCCGTAGACGCCCATGCCGGCCGGCCGGACATTGTGGTCCTGGCCGGCCTCCCAGAGCACGTCCCAGAGCCGGCGGCCCTGACCCATCGGAGCGTAGATCTCCCAGCCCTGCTCGCCGATGTAGGAGAGCCGCATCGCCCACGCGTCTACCTCGCCGACCGTGATTTCCTGTGCCGTGTACGGCTCGAACGCGTCGTGGGACATGTCTTCTTCGGTGACGCCCTCCACCATATCCCGGGCGTTCGGTCCCCAGACGCCCAGCGTGCACAGCGACTCGGAGCGGTCGATCATCGTCACGTCGGCGTCGTCCGGGATGTGGCCGCCGAACCAGGCCCGGTCGGACCCGCCCGCCGCGCCGCCGGTGACGACTCGGTAGTGCTTGGGGCCGAGTCGGGCGATTGTCAGGTCCGAAACGAAGCCGCCGTTTTCGGCGAGAATCGGCGTGTACACGGTCTTGCCGACGTCGACGTCGATGCGGCCCACGGCCATCTGTTCGAGGTAGTCGACGACGTCCGACCCGCGGAAATCGAAGATGCTGAAGCCCATATCGCCGATCATCGAGACGTGCTCGCGGGTGTGGAGATGTTCCGCGAGGATAATCGGCGACCACCACCGCGAATCCCACTCGTTGGGCCGCTGGAACTCGGCGAGCTCGTCCTCGTACCGGCCCAGTAGATCGCTGTTCGATTCGTACCACTGCGGCCGTTCCCAGCCCGCGGCCTCGAAGAACTCCGCGTCGAGGCCGGCCTGCTTCTCGTAGAACGGGCTCGTCCGGAGTTCCCGCGCCGACTGGTACTGTTCGGCCGGGTGGACGATGTCGTATATCTTCTGGAACCCTTCGCTGGCCCGGTCCTTGACGAACGAGCGGGAGGTCCCGTACTCGTAGAACCGGTTCACGTCGGCCCCGTGGAGGTCGATGTCCGACCAGCCACGCGTCATCCACTGGGCAACCGCCTCGCCGATGGCCGGGGCTTCTTTGATCCAGATTGCGGCACACGACCAGAGCCCGTCGACGTCCTGCAGTGGGCCCAGAAGCGGTGCACCGTCTGGCGTCTGCGAAAGTAGGCCGTCGATTTCGTGGCGGATGCCGGCCTCGGGGTCGTCGAGGAGTTCCGGGACGATCTCCAGCGCGTCGGCCATCGACTGCTCGAAGGCGTCGTCGGTCAGCGGCGGCTGGGTCGGCGAGAGCGGCGCTTCGTCGATGGACGGGATGTCCTCGACGTCCCAGAGTATCGGCCGGTGTTGATACGACCCGACTTCGAGGTCGTTCCCGTGCTGGCGCTCGTACATCTGGGTGTCCATGTCGCGGACGACCGGGAACGATATTTCGCCCTCGTAGTCCTCGAAGAAGGAAATCGGGCCGACGCTGACCATCTGGTGAACCGCCGGTGTCAGCGGGATCTCGACGCCGGCCATCTCGGCTAACTTCGGGCTCCAGAGCCCGTCCGCGATGACCACCTCGTCGGCCGTGACGGTCCCGCGGTCGGTCTCGACGGCCGCTATCGACCCGTCTTCGACGTGAAGGTCGAGCACTTCGGTGTTGGGCGAGACGTGCAGGCCGCCATCAGTGTACTCGTCGGCCCGCGCTCGCATCACTTCACCGGCCCGAAGCGGGTCACACGTGCCCGCCCCGGTGCTGTAGAACCCCGCCTCGACGAGGTCAGTGTTGACGTACGGCACGAGCGCTTCGACTTCCTCGGGGGTCAACAGCTCCGCCGGTTCGCCCCACGCCTTCGCCGACTGGATTCGGCGTTTCAGTTCCTCGGCCCGTTCCTCGGTGCGTGCCACTTCGATACCGCCGCTGTTGGTGAACGTGTCCATGTCCTTGTACTGCTCAATGCTCCGTCGGGTGAGGTGGGTCATCTCCTCCGAGTGTTCCACCGGCATCAGGAAGTTCGAGGCGTGACCCGTCGAGCCACCGGGGTCGGGTAAGGGCCCCTTGTCCAGAATCGCGATGTCTTCTCGCCCCATCCGGGCGAGATGGTACGCGAGGCTATTCCCGACGATACCGCCACCGATGAGTACTGTCTTCGCCGCTGACGGCAGTGAGTTCGAACTCATCGCGATCTCCCCCGTATGCTGGCGGACCGAACTGTACGCTCGCCTTTCGTGGTGACAGCTCTCAACATCGTCCGTTTTGAGGGTGGCCTCTTTCCGGAAAGAAGCAGGGACCACAGTTCTGCGGTGATTTATATACAGCTGGGACGCAGACCGCCGGAATCGTTCGTTGTTCAGGGAGTCAGCAGCTACAAACCCCTGTTTCTGTTCGGTAGTCGCGTCGACGGGGCCACGCTGACGTTTCAGAGTCGGAGGGACGGGTAGAATACTCATTCTGTAAAAAAACCAAGGGTATGAGTTTTGTGCCGTCCGTTGGAATGGTTCCGACGCGCTCTCTGGTCGTCATCTCGGTCTCCGGATCGAAGGTACGCATGACCGGTTTCGACCCGGCCTGAGAGTCCTCCGTCAGTTGGGTCGCAGTATCATATTGGTGTGCAGGCTCCTGTTCACGGGAATCCATTACAGCCAAACGGGCTGACGTGACGTACCACGCCTCTGTCCTCACTACCCCGTTGCTCGAATGACAACGGTAACGTCGTGATTTCACGCCAAGAGAGATCACCGACTGTTACTGTCGTGTATTACACCTGCTGAGTAATACCAAGAGCGCAGGCCGAAGGCATTGCCTGAACCTTGAGAGTCTGCTCTGTCACCGGTCTCCCGACATCACTCGCGCTGATAGCGGTGGGTGCTGCTTCAGTCCCGATTTCTATAGGGCGGTGCAGTTCAGGAATAGTGACAGCCCATTCGATGTCGGGCTGGCCGTCCACGGGGCCGAGAATAACAATCGTACCAACATTAGCCCA
This sequence comes from Haloarcula sp. K1, assembly GCF_001647155.1. Taxonomy (NCBI): domain Archaea; kingdom Methanobacteriati; phylum Methanobacteriota; class Halobacteria; order Halobacteriales; family Haloarculaceae; genus Haloarcula; species Haloarcula sp. K1. Next base: position 26,339 of record NZ_LRHL01000045.1, on the reverse strand, counting down.
CAGAGCCTATCAGTATCAGACGGATATTGTGAAGAAGGAACTACATAACAGTGTGGCGGCGCGTGGTCGACGATCGCCGAAGCAGTTGTGGCGCTGTTGTCGTGCCGTTTCAGTCGGCCTGCAGCGCCCGGACTGTTTGGTGCGTCGCTGCCGACACTGAACGGGCGAGTGCCGTCGCGTGCCAGTAGTCCGCAACGCTTCTATCGAGCGTGGTGGCCGATATCTTTCCCTGATGATGTGTTAACTCACGGTCAGCGGCCATGGCCTTGTGGCCGGCGTCAACGAGTACCGTCCGGACCAGTTCCGGCTGTGAACTCGATTCGAGGGCCGCGGTGAGTGCATCGTACGCGGTCTGCCTGATGTCGCGAACCGCTGTCCCATCTGATGGCCGAGCGAGTTCGTCCGCCTCCCGACGTGACTGAATGCGGTCGAGCGCTCGGAACCGGGCGATCTGGCTGTTCGCATCGACAACAGCGCTCGCGGGCCCGACGGCATCAGTGAGGCGGCTGAGACCGCTCTCCACCTCCCAGCGGAGTTCGTCCACAACCATCTGTCCCGGAGATCGCTCGTCAGCGGCCGTTTCCGGCGGCAGGTCCGCCTGCCTGTCGCGGATGTCCACAAGCAGTGTTTCTGCTGCATCTGTCAGCGTCGGCCTGACTGTCCCGGCATCGGATGGAAGCGAAGCAGCGAACCGGGCCCGCAGGTGGCGAGCGTCGTCGAGATACGCCTGTGCCGACTCGGCCGTCTCACCCCATTCGGCGACCGACAGGAACTCCGACTCTTCTCTGGGTAGGACGTCCATGTCACTGGCCCGCTCCAGTCCCGTCTCGATACGGGCGTGGACTAGCGCCGCGCGCACCGGGTCAATCCCGACGTATTCGTGCTCCTGCCGGGTTTCGTGGGCCGCAGACACGGTCCTTTCGTGCTCGTTTCGGAGCGGAGCAGCGGTACGGCCACTCTCGACAACACTCCACCCCGCAGCGGCGTAGCGGGCGTTTTCGCGAGCGCGACGCAACGACCGGAGCGCCATCAACCCGGTTCGGGCCGTCCGCGCATCGTCGAGGCCGTCTGAGGCATCACTGGCGGCATCTGTCAGGTGCTGTCGGATGTGACCGTTCGGGATTTCTTCGGGGCCCAACGGTGTGGGAAGCGTCGCCAGCAGCGAGCGTATCCGCTCCCTCGCGGCGTCGAAATGCTCCGCTGTGATGTCGACCGGGATCGAAGGAGAAACAGGGGATTCTCGCTCTTCGTCGCGCGGGACATCGGGCAGATTGTAGGCATCGATAGTTGCCTCGCGTTCCCCACCCAGACTGTCGATACTGCTACAGCCAGCGATAGCACTGGCCCCAACCAGGGCGAGCACACCACGGCGGGTCATCCGACCGGACTCCCCGCCCGTCGCGGACGTGTCGTCGGTCATGCCTGCTCACCACCAGTCTGGGTTCGGCGGTCGCTATCCGTGGCTGACCCGCCCCCGCCCTCGCCCTCGGCATCGACTCGCTGGCTGTCACAGGCGCTCCCACCAATGGAGGAGGAGTAACTGGAGATGTCGTCGGCGTTGACTGTATCGGGAATCCGGATGAACCACACCGCGTACACCTTGTTGCCTGCTGTGCAGGGTTCGTCGTAGGGGCGACTCACTCGGCTGTAGTCGGTCGAGACGCTGTTCGTCGTCCAGCTGACCTGACAGAGCGTTAGTCGAAAGCACTCCTCGACCATCACGTTCTGGACGTAGACGGTTTCCGTGTCGAAGTCAGTCTCGTCGAGGAAGGTTTCGACCAGCGAACTGTCCACGTCTCCGGCGACGGCGAGCCGGTCCGCTTTAGATTCCGTATCGATAATCTTGGACTCCAATCGATGGGAATGCTGGCTTTCGGTTGGCCGACCGTCTCCATCGTCGAGCCAGACAGGCTGCCGGTCGGCGTCAACGCGTGTGACAACTGCCGCCGGATCGGACTCCATGCCAGTTCTCGGAGCGGTCGAGTCATCGTTTTCGGAAGCGGTGCGTGTTGATTCGTCGCTGCCCTCGAACACTCCACTACAGCCGGCCAGCATCGTCGCTAGCCCGCATGCGCTGTGGAGGAGGGTACGCCGAGTGGAGGGGACCATCGTGTAATTTCACGCTTATAATGTCAGGTATAAAATTCTCGTGGTAGATGGACGTTACCGAGAGCGTACCAGACATCCCGAAGAATAGATCGAGGAGTGGCTTTCTATCGTATTCGGTACTTGTATATCTGTGAATTCAGGCCTTATGTAACTATATTCGGCTCTATTGGCTTATATTACACACATCCGTGGTCAAATACATCCCTCTGAGTGGTGTCTTCTGGAACCAAGAAGTATGGCTGCTAAGTGGTGGAGAGACGCAGATATCGCAACAAAACGGCTAAACCGGATCGACGCGTTCTGGCGATAATGGGGTCAGTGCAGTCGAAAGTCGCACAGTTGATCGAAACGTATGGACTGACGTCGATGGGAACGGAACTGGAGCACGCGTGGCTCGGGAAGAATAGGGAACGGCAGAGTCTCCGTGACCTCGCTGATCGGTTCAATCAAGCGCTGCTTGTGGCTGCAATCCGCAATTCGGGCATGGACGTCATCGACGGCGAACCGGCGAACTTCTATCGACTCTTGACGGACGACGACGTCAGTGCGGGCAAACGGATCGAAGCGCGGAACCGACTCGAACGGGCAGGCATCGACGTCGATACGCTGGAAAGCCAGTTCGTCACGTATCAGGCGATTCGGTACTATCTCACAGAGGTTCGTGATGTGAGCTACGAGCCTGAATCCGAAACTGAACAGGTCGAGCAGGAACGCGGGACAATAGACCGCCTCCGCAGCCGCGTCGAGACAATCGTCCGGGACACGGTCGACCGACTGAACACCGCTGACAAACTCACTGTCGGCGAGTACCGAGTGTTCGTGAGCATCGATATTCGCTGTCAGGACTGCGGGACACGCTACGGCATCAGTGACCTTCTCGACCGCGGCGGCTGTGACTGTGAGTGAGCGCTCAGTAGATTCGGTCTTTGGGGGGACCACAACAGGATCAGATATCCGTAATCCGGTTGTAACTATCCGGAAGCGCCTGCGCGTCCTCGGGGAGCAACGCGACGACGAGATAGGTGGGGTACTCCGCGAAGTACTCGACGAGCGAGGCGATGCGCTCCGCATCGATGGCTTCCAGTGAGTCAAGCAGCATGAACGGGACGTCCTCGTACACGTCGTGGACGAGGTAGCCGGCGAGTGCGAACACGAGCCCGGTCACTTCCCGCTCACTCTCGCTCAGATGGCCGACAGTGTCTTCGTAGACAGTTCCACCGTCGGTACTCCTGACGACGTGGAGCGTGAACGTCGATCCAGTGACGCTGTCATCGCTGTTATGGACCGGGTCATCGGGCGTGTCGGTCCGTTCGAGCCAGATCCGTTCGATGTTGCCGTAGCCGAGAATATCGAGCAGGTCGTCCATCTTCTCGTTGAACTGGTCGGTCGCCTCGGCTTCGAGGCGGTCGATACGTGACCGGAGGTCGATCAGCTCGTCAACCACGTCTTCCCGTTGGGCAGCTAGTTCGTCGTTTCGGCGGATGTCCGACTCGATGTCGGCGATCTCCTCGCGTACCTCGTCTCGTTCGGATTCGAGCCGGTCCAGTTCCAGCTCCAGTTCGTTCGCTTTCGTATGGAGTTCGAGCACTTCGTCGAACTCTTCGGTTCGGAGCGAGGTGACCCGCTCCTCGAGTTCCTCGACGCGGGCGGAGAGGTTGTTGCGTCGCTCTCGGAGGTCGACAACAGTCGTCTGCCGGCGCTCGATTTCGGCGTCGACCTCCTCAATCGTGGCGGTGAGTTCTCGCGCTCGCGTGCGCGTCTCCGCAATTTCGTCACGTCGGTCGGTCAGTTCGTCGAGTTCGTCGTCGATATCGTCGATCTCCGTGACCGTCTCCTGAAGGTGGTCACGCATACTCTGGAGCGTCGACTCGATACGGTCCGGTTTCACTCGCGAGCCACAGGTCCAGCAGGTCGTCTTTGACCCCTTATACAGCTGGTCCGTGATGTCACCCACACTTTCTGGCTTTGCGTCGATAGCGTCGGTTATCTCCCGGTGCTCGCCGGACAGCAGTTCCTCGTTGAACCCGACGACGTTCTGCAGTCGGGTGGTGTACTCTGAGAGCTCTCGTTTGCGCTCTCGAAGCCGGTCGATGTCCGATTCGAGCGCTTCGAGTCGCTCGTCCGGCGATTCCGGAAGCCCGGATCGTTCGACCGCGAGGCTCCCTCGCTCGTCGCGCAGTGCCGCGATACTCTCCTGTTCTGACTGGATATCGTTTCGCACACGTTTCAGTTCGGATCGAGTCGCCTGGAGTTCATCGAGGGCCGTTTCGAGTTCGTCCCTGTTTTCCTGGGTCGTCTGGAAATCCACGTCCCGCTCGTCGATTCGGTCCTCCACGCGCTGGAGCTTGTCTCTGGTCTCAGTGATCTCGTCGCGCAGAGTTGCCTGTTGCCGTTCGAGATCGGGGAGGTCACGCTTGAGCGACGCGATACGATCGAGTTCCGCATCGATCTCTTCCTTGCGCTGTTCGGCCGCACGTATCTGTCGGTGGATCGACGCCACGTCGACGGGCCGCATAATGATCTCGCGAAGGTCCTCACCCCGCTCGACGGCTCGTCTGGCCTCGTTGTCTTCGAGCAGGAACGCGAACAGATCCGCAACCGTCGGGTCAGTGAGCAGGCCGAGGCCCGACCCGGTAACCCCGTTGTCCGTTCTGGTCAGTGTTTGGGTGTACGTCTCCTCCCCCAGTGAGAGTTCGACGTGCCCCTGGTCGGCGTCACCTTTGATGCTCGCCCACTCGCTCCCGTGAGCGGACATCACCGCCTGTAGAAACGATGTCCGATTAGTCGCGTTCCGGCCTCGGAGCACAGTCACCCCTGGTGGGACCTCGACTGTCGTCTCGTCGATCCCCCCGATTTTTTCGACGGTGAACGTAGCCACCTCCCCAGATACCGAGAGTGAACCCATATTTCGGTGTGTGCGAGTGACGGATATAAGCACTATGGCGCGTGTGGCACCACACATTCCGATTTCTATCCCAGTAGTTGCCTGCGGCTAACAAGCATATGTCTGTTATTCCAACGGATTCGCGGATCTAGTTCCGTGCAGAAACAATCGCCTAAATCCAGATAGCAAACAATTTCGGTAAATAACACTCTCAAACGTGTACCTTTATATTACACAATGGGCGTAGCTGTCGGTGTCGTTGACCATGACAGATCAAGACCGGGCCGAGAGTGCGCTTCGCGCCCACGTAACCTCCGTCAAGGAGGACCTGATGACGGGCGTATCGTTCATGATCCCCTTCGTGACTATCGGGGGTATCTTCCTCGCCGTCGCGTACGCGATAGGGGACACACAGACAGTGTTCGAGAACACCGGCTCGGCAGGCTGGTTCCTAGCACAGGTCGGTACTGCCGGGCTGACGATTATGGTTCCGATTCTCGGCGGATACATCGCGTATGCCATCGCCGACCGTCCGGGACTCGCCCCGGGATTCCTGCTGGCATACATTCTCCAGCAAGGGAACGTCGTCGCCGAAGCGGCGACAGTAATCGGTATCTCCGGCGGCGAAGCCGGTGCCGGCTATCTCGGCGCAATCGTCGCTGGGCTGCTGGCCGGGTACGTCGCGCGTTTCTTCAAGAACCTCGACGTCCCCGAGTTCATCCAGCCGATGATGCCGGTACTGCTGATCCCTGTCGCGACAATGGCGGTTCTAACGCCCATCATGCTGTTCGTGCTGGGCGTCCCTGTCGCACTCGCCAACGAAGCCCTGACCTCTTTCCTGCAGTCGATGCAGGGCGGCCAGGCTATCGTCGTCGGCCTCATCCTCGGCGGGATGATGGCCTTCGACATGGGTGGTCCCGTTAACAAGGTCGCTTACGTGTTCGCGACTGGGCTCATCACGGAGGAGATCTACGCACCGATGGCCGCGGTGATGATCGGCGGGATGGTTCCGCCGATCGGCCTCGCGCTCTCAAACTTTATTGCACCGCACAAGTACGCGGCCGAGATGTACGAGAACGGAAAAAGCGGTGTCGTGCTCGGCCTGTCGTTCATCACCGAGGGCGCGATTCCGTACGCAGCCGCGGACCCGCTGCGCGTCATCCCGGCTATTGTGGCCGGTAGCGCTGTCGGCGGCGCGACCTCGATGGCCCTCGGCGTCACGATGCCCGCACCCCACGGCGGTATCTTCGTGGTCCTGCTTTCGAACCAGCCACTCGCATTCCTGGGCAGCATCCTTCTGGGCTCACTCGTGACGGCCGTCGTCGCGACGGTGATCAAACCGGACTTCGAAGACCGTATCGACGCCGGGGCGGAGACGAGCACCACGCAACCGACGGACGACTAACTACGGAGACTACAATGACAGACGCAATCGCAGCGGACGACATCGAAGAACTGATTCCGGCCAGCCACATTTCGCTGTCCGAGCCACCAGCCGAAAAGGAAGCGTGTATCGAGTTCTTGCTCGACCTACTAGTCGACGGCGGCAAGGTCGAGGACCGCGACCGCGCACTCGACGCGCTGCTGGAACGCGAATCGGAGACCACTACGGGCGTCGGCATGGGGATCGGGATTCCACACGCGAAGACTGACGCTGTGAACCGCCCGTCACTGGCATTTGCTCACTCCGAAGAAGGCGTCGACTTCGGCTCGATGGACGGCGAGCCGGCGACGCTCATCTTCATGATTCTCGTCCCGGAGGCCGGCGGCGAGGAGCACCTCAACATTCTCAGTTCCCTCTCGCGGGCCCTGATGCATGACGACGTTCGGGACCGACTCCACGAGGCAGAGGACGAGACGACCGTTCAGGACGCACTCCGGGAGGCAATCGCATGACGGTCGTGCGCACTGTGACGATTGTTCCGGAGGCTGGCCTGCACGCTCGGCCGGCGTCGGCGTTCGTCCAGGCGGTCAACGACCACGAGGCCGAGGTCTCGGCCGGTCGTCCGGACGGTGACCTCGTCCAGGCGGCGAGTATGATCGCAGTCACCAGCCTCGGCGTCGGACAGGACGACGACATCAAACTGGTCGCCGACGGGCCGGATGCAGAAGCAGTGCTCGACGAACTGGAGCGGATACTGACAACGCCAGAGGCGGAACTGGACACTGACGATGGCTGAACGCACGCTTCACGGTACCGGTGCGACGCCGCGCTCCGGCGTCGGGTCGGTTGTCTGGTACGGCCGAGACATCTCGCTCCTGGACCCGGACGGCGTGGAAGTCGATCCCGAGACTGAAATCGAGCGGTTCGCCGACGCCGTCGACACCGCCCGCACCGAACTGGAGTCCGAGCGCGAGGCGACTGCCGAACGCGTCGGCGAAGACGAGGCCGCGGTGTTCGACGCGCACATCCAGTTCCTCGAAGACCCGACTATCGAGGACGCCGTCGAGACGATGGTCAGCGAGGGGCTTCCCGCACCGAACGCCGTTGACGCCGCGTTCGGCGAGCACATCGAGCAGTTCGAGGGGATGGACGGCCGGATGGCCGAGCGCGCGGACGACCTCCGAGACGTCCGTGACCGACTTCTCCGTCTGCTGACGGACGGGGAGCGGGTCGATCTCGGTGACCTACCAGAGGGAAGCGTCGTCCTCGCCGAGCGGCTGACCCCCAGCGACACGGCGCAACTTGACCCGGAACGTGTCGCTGGGTTTGCCACGGTCACTGGTGGCCGAACGTCCCACGCGGCTATTTTCGCCCGCTCGCTGGCCCTGCCGGCCGTCGTCGGTGTCGGCGACGCTCTCGAATCCGTCGAGGGGGAGGAAGAGGTCGTGATCGACGGCGACAGCGGCAAGGTGGTAGTCAGCCCCGACGACACCGAGCGAGCGGCCGCAGCAAGCGACTCGGGAGCCGCTGTCGTCGATGAGTCCGTCGAGACAACCGACGGGAGACACGTCGAGGTTGCAGCGAACGTTGGCCGACCGGCGGAACTGGACTCCGCAGCAGAACGGGGAGCTGACGGCGTCGGCCTCTACCGGACCGAGTTCCTCTTTCTCGACCGGGAGACGCCGCCGTCGGAGGACGAACAGTACGAGGCCGTCCGCGAGGCGCTCGATACGTTCCCGGACGGGCGCGTTGTCGTCCGCACGCTGGATATTGGGGGCGACAAGCGCATCCCGTACCTGGACCTGCCGGAAGAAGGAAACCCATTCCTGGGAGAGCGAGGAATCCGGCGCTCGCTCAACCCCGATTCGGACCTGTTCGCCACGCAACTCCGTGCGCTCCTGCGCGCTGGGGCGGATGGGGCTGGGGACCTCGCCATCATGTTCCCGCTGGTCGCCACTATCGAGGAACTCGAGGCTGCACTAGACACGCTGGACGCAGCGGCGGCCGAGGTTGGAGGCCACGACGCTGACGCTGTTGCTCCCGAAGTCGGCGTTATGATTGAAACGCCGAGCGCCGCCTTCATGGCGGACGAACTCGCCGCGCGGGTGGATTTCCTCTCTATCGGGACGAACGACCTCACGCAGTACGTGATGGCCGCCGACCGGGAGAACGAGCGCGTCGATGACCTGCACGACCCGACGCATCCAGGCGTCCTGCGCGCGATCCATCGGACAGTTACCGCAGCTCACGCCGAAGACGCCTGGGTCGGGATGTGCGGTGAGATGGCCGGCGACCCCGCTCTGACGGAACTGCTCGTCGGTCTCGGCCTCGACGAACTCAGCATGAGCGCCGTGACGATTCCGGAGGTCAAGACGGCCGTCAGCGAAACCGAGTACAGTGCCGCGAGCGAGCGCGGGGACCGCGCCCGACTCGCCGCAACGCGAAGCGAAGTCCACACCACAGTAGACACATGAAACTCGTCGCAGTCACCTCCTGTCCGACTGGTATCGCACACAGTCAGATGGCAGCCGAGAACCTCGAACAGACAGCGGGAGAGCACGGTCACGATATCAAGGTCGAAGTCCAGGGCGCGATGGGCGCGGAGAACGAACTCTCCGATGCTGACATCGAAGCCGCTGACGCCGCTATCATCGCCGCAGACACGTCGGTCAGTCAGGACCGATTCAGTAGCGTCCCGCTAATCGACGGCACCGTCAAGGACGCCGTCAACGACGCCGAGGGGATGATCGCCGATGCCATCGAGGCCGCCGACGGCGACGCGCCGGCCACTGGGAGCGAAGAGGGGTCCGAGTCCGCAGATACTGGGTCTGATCAGCAGCGCCGCCGTGGCGGTGACCGTTCGAAGAGCCTCGTAGCCCGACTGAAGCGTCTGCTTAGTTGATACGGAGTTAGATCGCTCCGACGTAGGCGACTTCTCGCCCACCCCCTACGATTGAACCATTCCCTTAGCCACGAAACCAAATGGAAAGCGGGCGGTCCAGTTTCGAGTCCAGGATTATATATACCCTGAAGTGACCGAAACCGACTGTATCGGAGAGGGGTAGCGGTTGTAGCTCGCTGGCGGTTATTCCTCACCATCGCCCGAGGAGCCAGATATATCGCCACCGCTGGCTCCCGGGGCGAGAAGATACCCCAAAGCTGTTGTCCCTGATTCGGGACCGGACCGTAGTTCCACTGTCTGTCGCTCCTGGGTGACGCCAAACTCGGGGAAGTATTGGGTTGTAGTGGTGCGAACGTCGCTGGTACCCAGCGGGTAGACACTCAGCAAGGGCGGGTCATCGTCGGTGGCTGCCCGGTGGGACGCACGTATTGGTCCAGACTCGTCGACTGTGACGGCAATGTCCGGGTGGAAGTGGAGGCGGGAGATGCTCGGCTCTGTCTCAGTGTCGGGTCCACTGAGCATATCGCGAACAAGCCACCAGCCGTCCGCCGCAACGATTGTCCTGTTGTGCCGATACGACGCTGGTGCATCAGACGCTGTTTCATAGCATCCGTCGAAAACCGCCGGTTCTGTCTCCTCGTAGCGTACCGACGGTTCCGTTCGCGCCCCCATCAGATACTTTCCACCGATCTCTATCGGCTCCGTATCGCCGACCTGAACCGTATTGTGTCCAGCGACACTCCTGACGTACTGTCGCCGTTCGTCGCTGGCATAATCATACACACCCGTATCAGTAAGCACACGGTGTCCATCGACCCAGAGCAAGACACTCAACATATCGTTATGTGAGTGGCCGGGTAAATGCGGGGGCCCGACGGGGCCGCCGTCCACTAACAGACGTCCATGGTTCGCATCGAGCCAGTAGTATCCAGATTCCCCACTCGCTGGACTGTGAGCCGGAGCGGGACGGTCATCGGAACTGAATCCGGCGGCAGCAGCGTACTCCAAACAGTCGGCAAGCGGAAGCGCCTGACCGAACACGGCGTCGTTACACAGCGGGATCCGCTCGTCCGGGGGACAGAGATATCGCAGATACGCTACAGCCTGCCTTGTCATCGCTGTCATCCAGTTGGGGACCGTGCGATCACTGGCGGCCAGTACGGAGCACGCTGTCACGTATCGCGTTGTAACGATTGCATGATACATCGGCGACCGCTCGTAGTGCCCTCCGTCGGAAAGAAACTGTTTAGCCCCTGTACGGCCGAGAATAGAAATTCCTTTTGATGCCCATGAATTATCATCCTCAGAGAAGGTGAGTCCGGCCATGAGCAGTGCGAGCCCGTTCTCAACGAGGTGGTTGCCGCCGACATCACCCTCAATGTGGTTTATGAGGAAGAGCGAGTTCCGATATATCTCTCGAGCAAGCACCTCAGTAAGTCTCTCTGGAACGCCTTCCTGGGTGCCCCCAGTTCGCCACGCGAGGTACCGCGTGAGTGTTTGAATACGGAGTGATACTGCCCACGGTGTCCACGCATTTCGAAGGTAGCCCGGCTGACCGATTTCGATACTATCGGCCCAGTCCCACACCCACTGGTCGAACACCTCGACAACCCTGTCGGGAGCCGCCTGTGGGTCTTTGAACCCCAGCGTCGCCCATCGGAGAGGTTCGAACGCGTATAGTTTCAGCGGCCAGAGAAGCGGATAGTCGTCGAACCGGTCGTCGAACCAGTTAGGTTGGTCTGGCGACCGAAACTGTATTGTCCTATTGAGGAACGTCAGGTTGCCGTCGGCCGCCTGGCGACTCCGTTGCTGGAACATCCGGACGGTCGATTCCGAAAGTTCACCGCGAAGCAGGTCGAGGTCTGTTTCGACTGGACTGGTCGCCACCGAGAGGGCTCGGGGAATCGCCGCGTCGTATCGCCCGTCGAAGTCGAGCGGGAATCGCGTGAGGACGGAGTTCCGAGTCGTTCGTTCAGCCATTCCGAGTAGCTGAGCAGGCTCCAACTGTGTGAGTGTGTGTCCATACAACCTGACCGCTTTCGGAAGCATCTGCAGGGACTCAGTCATCGTCAGTACTTGGGGCCGTGTACAATTCTTGCTGTTCGCTCGTTGTCACCGTCCGGAACACCTCGCCCAGTCGGCCCGCGATGGCCTGCCTGTCATACTCTTCGGAAACGACTCGGTGTCCGTCTCGACCCATCGCCACCCGCTGATCGGGGTTTTCGAGGAGGGTGTCAATCGCTGCCGCAATACTCTCGGGATCGGGTTCTGTGTGGACACCTGCGTCTGTATCCGTCGCGAACCGCTTGATTTCCCCCCTCCCAGTAACCACGACGGGTAGCGAGCACGCCATATATTCGTAGAGCTTCGTGGGTATCGCGTAGTCCAACTCTGGACTGTCTTTTATCGGGGCCAATCCGACAGTTGCGCTGTCCAGGATCTCCGGGATTCGTTTACGGTCCACCAATCCGACAAACTCCACGCGGTCTTCAAGATCGAGTCTCTCCACTACACCCTTGAGCCGAGATACTTCATCCCCGTCACCGACCAACTGGAGTACGGCATCGTCACTTGAGACGTGTTGCATTGCCCGGATACACGGTTCGAGTGCCTGTGCACTCCCGATATTCCCGGTGTATACGATTCGCGAGTCGTTTTCCTCAGCGGTCGAAACTGACGAGAACCGGTCGGTGTCAACACCGTTTGGGATGACTCGGATCCGATCCCGGAGATCCCTGCCGTACGTGTCAGCGACTGCATCTCCGAGCGTCTCAGTCGTTACCGTGATGCGATCAGCGGAGCGTAACGCAAGACGCTGGAACGTGCGACCGGCTTTTACCAGTGGACTGTCTGCTGTAATGTATCCGAGGGCGATCGAGTTCTCAATCCACAGATCGCGGACATCGATCACCCAGGGGTTCCCGATGGCAGCAGCCACGAGTCCGGGGAACCCAGTGGTGATCGGTGGCGTAGATGTCATGACAACGTCGTACTGCCGGAAATTCATGACTAACCAGAGTGCCGCATGGACTGCGAATATGAGGTAGTAAGGGAGCCGCCGGAGCAGAGAGGGATTCTCCCTCTGTGGCTGCCACGTCCACAGTCGGTGGACGACGACTCCCTTATCGCGTTCTGTCTGCTTACGCTTCCAAGTCCGTTCGAAGTTTCCCGGTGGGTAGCAGAGGGACGGCGCCAGAACGGTCACGTCGAAGCCGTCGTCGAGATTGACGGCTGTGTCGTGGATTCTGGAGGCATTGCCTCCCTTTTCCGGGGGATACCGCTGAGAGACGATGACACAGTCAGTCGTCATCGGAGCGGATTATGTACGGCGACTGTCCCAATCTTAGATGCTTCTCTCCATCTCGACGATGGTACCGTGTCCGTTGGCCTATCGCTGCTCATCGACATCGAATCGTTGCACTGTATCCTTGACGGGAATATTAGTATACATCTGATACTCCCGAGGCGTGCCGAAGCTGAGTCCGTTATGTGTTCTCTTGAAGTTGCTCTATCTCGGTCTGTAACATTGCTTTGTTTCGAGTAAACCGGTCTCCCCACCTGCACATAGCAGATCTCAGCCTCTAAACCACATCAACCCGCTCCGACCCGCCCGGTAACCATATCCTACTGTAAATATAATACAATTACCATATTATATCTAACTGTCTTGCGTATCAAGTCGATGTGTTTTGAGGGCATAATTGGTAACTACTCTAAGTACATAGGAAGTAAAGACACACGTAGTACGTTTATACCGTGTGAGAACGGCTAATTAGCATATACCTACTCCACTCATATGTATGTCCGATAAGCACAAACCAACTGCTGACGATAACAAGATTCCGGGACGCTCAACCACTCTAACAGCAAATGAGAGAGGTAAAGTCCATCTTAATCGGAGATCTTTCTTCCAGTTCGGGCTAGCAGCGATAACCGCAGCCATCGGAGTGGGGAGTCTAGGTGCAAGTACCTCGTTCGGTCAAGAGAGCAACACTCACATGACGGATTTTAGTGAGTACGTGTAAGAGAACATACAGTCCTTCGTTTAACGAGTTGCCTCAGAGCGATGCAAAACCTTGTTCTGAACTGAACAGTGAACCCCGGTGCATGGGCCAGAGTCGAGGAGAACTCATAAGAGGATTCCAAGTATGCCTTTCGTCTGATATTATATAACGGACCGATCTCATTTCCACTATACCAAAGATGGAAGCTATTCAGGCTTCAGTACATCTCAGCAACTCTCTCAACCGTGCCATGTGTAGTTAAAACCGGCATTTGAATTGTGAAAGTGAGTTTGGCTCCCGTCGAAGGGAATGCGAAAAATAGGACTGGGGATTTTATTTGGGTTTCTCTGTAGGAAGCCTATACTAATGTCCCGAGCATATTACCTTGAGACGAGAGCAATGATCACGTTCCTCCATCGTTTGTACCACTTCAATCGATCCAATATATCGGGTAGTACAACTTTCGTATATCTGTCATGACAAGTGGCTCTGGGGAGGTCAGTCGTCGCAGGCTTATAGCTTTTATCGGAAGTATCGTGACTATCATCACAGGCCTACTCTACACCTGGCTACCGGGTTTCGATAGGGGTGCTGGTGAACCTCCAGATGGGAACGGGACTGAAAAGTCTGCTAAGGCGCCGGTTCAGCAGACTGCAACGCCTACGCGACCGACTGACGAGCCCGAGGTAGTCCAAGACGCCGAAAATATCAGTGACTACGGTTCGGAGCCGAATCCGAACGATCCCAGTGCGGCAGCAGCGAAGCGAAATCTCAACGCCATTCTCAAGGCTGCAAGGGCTGCCGGCCATGGAGGAACAATATTTGTTCCTGAAGGAGAGTACTATTTTGGCGGTGACGATTCAGGCTATAGCCCGTACGTGGAGTTCGGTGAAACCGTGCCTGCTGGTATCTCTATCCTCGGAGAGGGGGCGAACAAATCAGCATTGGCAATTACCAGACACGCTTCCGCTGAAAACCGTCCAAACCAGAGCGGCTTTATCTGGTACGACGGATACGATCACGGGACCGTCGAGATTGCAGATATCAAACTGGACGGGAACTACGAAAACGTCAGCGGACTCGCGGAGAACAACGGGGGCTCCTGGGGCCTCCAAATGTCGAAAAACGGTAATTTCCATCTCAAGCGTGCATGGATTCGAGGGTGGCATTTAGCGGGGGCTCGTGGCCGTGCTGTCCTCAGATCTGTCACAAACTGTACGTTCCAAGATAACGGAATCGGGCGCCACAACGCGACCAACGGAGAATCGAACTCTCACCATATCTCTGTCCGACCGCAGGCAGGCGACGAGTTTACTGTCAAGAACAGCTGTTTCATCGACTGTGCCGGAAACGCGATCAACATTAGATTTGGCGATGGAGTCACCAAAATTCACAACTGCTATATCAGTGGAACGGGGTCTGGGCTGTGTAAAATGTCCGCGGGCAAGGTCGTAGAACTGAAAAACATCTATCACAGAGCGAACACCCCCTCTTTAGAGCAGAAGGTCGATAAGCGGGACATCGGGCCTGATTTCCACGGCCGATTTTTCATTAATAACCTCGGAAACCGGGGAACCACTCCGACCACCGTCATCATGGACAACGTTCTCTCTAGAGACATGTCTGATTACGCGTTCCAAGCACAGGACGCCATCGGAGATGGCCCGATGAACGTGATATGGAAGGGAGACATGATTGCGATTTATAATACCAACCGTGCTCGGGACGAGGCAGTCATTCGCGAACATGGCGCTGGGAAGTTCTCCAACATCGACATTGATCGGCTATCTATACACAATTCGAAGGCTAAGGCATTCATGTTCACCAGTTCTCAAGGCACGATAGATACATTCAACCACTCCAACACAGATGGAATTGGGAACGCAGGTGACGTTACTATCAACGCAAACAACCAAGGCCAAAGCCGCTTCAGTCCATCGGTTCCCAGTATAAAAGAGGTAGGAGTGAGCCCAGTCGCCTCCGGTGAAGACGTAACCGTAAATTCGGGTAACCGGAAGAGGTGATCCAACTCCTGTTCAGGAGGTGATTGAAGTGGCAATTAAATTGAATGAGAAAATCCAGTCTGGCATACTCAGACAGGAGTCGGTCCTGTAGTGCTTTTGCTACGTCCCCTCCATCTTGGTTCCGTTAGCCAGATAGATCCTGATATCACCGTTGTCGTAGGATCGGTCAACTGTTCTGTCCCGATTAAAACGCTGGAAATCCTGTGACGTGTATTTCCACCGCTGCGGATAATCCGGGTACGTCTCCTGATAGAAGATTCGGCCTTTTCTGTTGATCATCACGTACTTATCGCTACCGTAGTTCTGGCCGAAGTACTGACTGGTTGTGTAATTGAAATGGGGTGGGAGAAACACCTCCCAGAATGATAGCTCTTCGCTCACACCGTGTTCTGCGTGGTGGAACCGTCGGTACTCTATATCGAAATGATAGAGCTCTCTGTTTCCGGTCTCGTGTTCGGTGAGCCACTCGCTGCCCTCGACTTCCATCGCTGTGACCTGGTCGTTAGTCATTCCTGACAGCGGTGATGGAAACAGTGTGAGCGTGGACAGTACGATGAGCACCAATACTGTAAGAGTGATCGCTGGCTTTGTGCTGCGGGCAAGTAACGACCGGCTGGGTTGCCCGAGGCGGATCCGAATTATGTGGAACAAGGGTCCAAGCAAAAGCACCGAGCCAATTTTGGCCACCTGCCAGGGGCGCTCCTGTGTGACGATCAGGTCAAGAAGAAGGAACAAGAGTCCACTAGTGCCGAACACGCCTACAACTGCCCCCATCATAGTGGTCCGAGTGTCCAGCACGTCTCCCTTTTTAAGACCGAACAGAAGAGCGACTCCGAACAGGCCCCCGCCAAGACCAAACAGTACCATTTCGGTCCCAAATCTGAACGTAACGAACTGAACAATATCGATCAGGGATGGTGTGGCCTCCTGTGCAGTTTGGGCGTACGCCTGAACGGGTGCATCGCTGCTATCCGACCCGAAGAGGACACGATAGATAGTATCGAACCGCAGTATAACGCCAGGGAAATTCGAGTACCAACTCATGATAACCGCAAGCGAGAGCCCAAAGGCGCTCGTCGGACTCTGATATATCGTCTGTATTCTTGGAAGATACTGAACAATATAGTACAGCATAAAGATTGCTGTAACGAACACAGCGGTTAGCGGGTGATAGAGGAGAATACTCAGGAGTGTGAGTACCAGAACCGCTCTAATTGCAGGAGTAGGATGCCGCTGGCTTTTGAAAAAGAGATACAAAACAACCGGGATCAACAGGATGCTAAAGTCGAATGGACGAAACAGCGAATGGCTGTATCCAAGTATTGGTAGCAAGACGAAGGGGAGACCCAGAAGGAAACCCCTTCGCGAATCGGCTACCTGAAACAAGAGGTAAACCATTCCTCCAAAATATACCGCGGAAAAAATCACCGGCGTCAGCATCGCTAATGTCATAGCCTCCAGTCCAGTAGCGTCGGCAGTAGCGAGCACAAGCAGGTGAGCGAGAGGGTAGATGTTAGCCCCAGTAGTGCCTGTGTTGACGATGTCCTGTACGTATCCGAGGTGCGTCAGCGGGTCGGCATCTCCGTACATCACATATCCCCGTATGAGAGGCATCAGTAGCAGTAACGCGTCGGTAGCCAACATAAGTGAAGTGCCGAAGACCCACGACCGTTCGTTCGAATTCCCGATGCTTCGAAATATCAACAGTGACCCGGAAAACAGAGACCCGATGATACAACCCCAGAATGAAGTCGGATATGATTCGTAGAGCGATATCTCGTACTCGGTGGCTGGAGGGGAAATTACCGCAATAGCCGTTGATATCGAAAGTAGCAGGACACCGACAACTGCAATGGCTCCCGTAGTTCTCGAGTGAGTGAAAACGGTCTGTTCAGAGTTTTCGCTCATGAATTGTTACCCACAGGCATTGCTCAGCGAATTGACATTTGTATCGACCGGTCTAGTATTCGTCGAGAACGTATCCACCATTTGTATTGTACGCCCATAGAATAGTCAATATGATTGTTAGTGCGCTCCTAACCTGTTCTGGAGCGCTTATCCTGTACTGTAGCGTTTTAATTGTTCTTCCGAGAAAAATGCAAACAGATTCTACAGCCCACACACATATTACCGCGGAGATACGAGACGAATGACAGTGTGTCCCGCTGTTAGACGCTTACCGATTTGGTTGTAGAGACAGACTTCCCGCTACTATTGACCACTGTGAGTGCGATGCTGTAGTTGTTCTCGGTGACCTGCTCGATGTTGAACATATCGATGTCTGAAGCCGTATTTCCGCTGACTTCCCACTGGACGCTCTCTACCACGGCATCTGAATCAACGACATCGATGTCAACTGACCGGAGTTCGCTATCACTACTATGCACGTCCCACACGACAGTGATATTAGCTTTGCCGTCACCTTTTTGCGATTCAGAGACACTGAACCGTCCGATCTGCGGTTTCAAGCCGTCTCCAGATGCGGACGCTGACGCGGTAGCAGACGTGCCGTTTCCACTATTGTCTGTCGCGGTCAGCACAATGGTGTACTCGTTTCCAGTTCCGTCGTCTCCACTCGCTGTGAGATCCGTTGTTCCTGTAGCTGAGCCACCCGAGACAGCAACACTCTTCGTATCCTCCTGCTCGTTGTTGGTTTCATCGTACAGGCCCAGATCGACGGTTGAGAGATCTCCGTCCGAATCGCTGACCTCCCAGTCAATCGCAAAGGCCGCATCCGTAGTATCTGTCTCGACCTGTGAAACAGATAGACCGTTGACAACAGGACTGGTCCCACTATTGTCAGTGGTAACGGTAATGCTGCTCGAATCGGTGTTCCCGGCTGAGTCGGTCACCGTGGCATCAAGCGTGTGGGTTCCGTCTGATAGCCCTGAGGAGTCCCAGCTGGCCTCATAGTATCCCGTATCCGAGTTGAACGACGCAGTCGACCACGTCTCACCGTCGACGCGATATTCGACGGTGGGGGTGCCAGCAGCGTCTTCGGCATCAGTTACGCTGATTTTCAAGGTGACTGTACCGTCTACTGTTTCTTCAGAAAGGGGCTGTTGCCACGCGATTTCCGGCCTGGCGTCGTCGAGCCTGGCTGGTTCACCGCTGGTACCAACGCTGAAGAAATCAAACATCTGAGTGTCACTCGACCAAGATCCGATCCCAGTCCATCCCGGATCGGTGACGTCCCCATCAGTTACGTCTATATCCCACGAATCAGGCTCTTTCGCGCCATAACTCCAGTTTTTGGCTTGTACAGATGAACCATTGATACGGAGCCGGAGATAGCTCCATTCATCAAGGGGGTTTGAATTGGCTACAGTTTCGCCAAGTGTGGTTTGTGACCCATTGAAGTCCTTCTCAACTCGGAGCTTGATGCTCCCATCGCTTCGAACAAACCAGACAGAATAGCCGACCATGTTTCCACTGGCATCGGTGCCTCCTCGGCCGATCAAACGGCCCCAGCCGTCGCCATCGTTGTTTTCCGAGCTGACATGGACCAGTCCGAGTACCTCGATATCGGTATTTTCGCCGACATCGTCCCAAGACATTGCATGCGAATTAACGGAACTGGCACTGAACTCGACATATGCGTCGCCCGTTGTTGAATCATTCGAGACGACTGACCAATCCGAAGGGTCACCGCCCCACCGGGCTGTCCAGTCTGGGAGGTCGTTCTGTGAGTCGTCTACGGTCTCAGTAGTAGTCGTTTCCTCCTCTGTACTACTCTGGCTCTTCACTCCTACCTCGTCCTCGCTTGGAACATCCACATTCAGCGGGCTCCCTCCAGAGAGGTGACTGCCTACATTGATGTCCCCCATACTTCCGACACTACCGACGTTACCCGTGGAGAGCGTGGCGATAGAGCCGTACGAGTCCTCGGTTTCAAACACCTTCGCATCGGTGTCGTGAACCGATATCTCGCCAACATCAACGTTCTTGAACGCTGCCCCCTGTCGGTCGCGGATGACCTCATCATCAGTGTACATGTTCGAACCGGCGAACGCGATCCTATCGCCGATCCATGTGATATCAGATGGACCGCCCACCGAATCACGGACTTGGAATGCATACGAAGTGTGGTTCTTCGTCGACACTTGTTCCATATCCAACGTCACGCTGGTGTCCCCACGATCCCCCAGGCTCTGGATGAAGTGTCGACCCAGGAATCCATCGTTTGGCTCGTCCGGGAGCAGCGATTCCAGTTCCGCTGTGTATGCTGTGTGGTTGATGCGGCGCAGTTCGACCCTCTCTCCGGCGGAGAGTTTGAGGAACTGACTACCTGTCCCAGCGGCGTACACGTTCCGGATTCGGTAGGTTCCGTCACCGTATCGAATGTTTATTGCACTACCCGGACAGTTCTTTATTTTACAGTTTTCGATGACCGTGGTGCTGCCTTTCGGCGTCTGCAACGAGTCAAACGGATGTGTATTTGATCCGCTGTCTTTGTGATATTCGATGCCGATCCGGTTGAGGGTACAGTATCTCGCGGATGAGAGGTACTGCCTGCATCTAATACCCCGCGTATAGGTGTCTGTAATCCGAACATTGTATAGCGAGAACGACAGTGGATCGCCAGAAAGCGAGAACCCATCTGCTCCGCCGCTGTGCGCGTTGAGATCGCCCAGATTGGGAGCGTTTACGTCCAGCGTAAGCCCACGAATCTCGACATCCCCATGGTCTGCGTCCCCGTCGTAGATAAACGCCGTCTGGTTCGAGATAACCGCAGGATCCATGTGTTCAGTCACCGCAAGTGTGGACTTAGCAGGCCCCTCGCCGTAAACTGAGATGCCACGTGGCTGACTTCCACCCAGATTGATGAGGGAGTAGACGTCCTCACTACCGAAGTAGTAGGTCCCTTCCGGAACAAATATCGATCCGTTCGGACCAGCAGCGTCCATAGCACTATGAAGCGCGTTTAAAACTTCTCGTGCGACAGAGAGGTCTGGATCATTCGGGTTGTGATCGCGACCAACACCGTGATTCGTGATGTCTTCGGCACTATCGGGCACGTAGGCTGGTCTACTCATTGGAAACCTCCCGGTTAGTCTCCTCAGACTTATCTGCCCTGTTGTCAGAACCCATCCACGCCTCGGCGGTGGTTGCGATCTTTCCAAGTGAATTTCTCACGACCGGTTCCACTGTTACCGTTTTTCGCTCGGTAAATAGTCCCTTAATGGTATTTCTCGGGCTGAGACAGCCGTATCTCCCCGAATTCACTTCACTCGTTTCACACTGATTTCCTGCCCCAGTAATGACTTCTTTCTCAAGGTAGTTCGCTCTTAACATGCTGTACCGAATTCGACCCGACTATGGTATTATAAATTGTTACTTTATATAGGTATCTGGTTATTCGATACAAAATCTTGTGAACTGCATACTTACCATTTCATATTCCCCACTACTGACCTAACGGTCGAAAATCGCCTGAAACGAATAATTCAGTCTTCAACAATCAGGGAGAGATATTAGATATATCCAAGATGCTTTAGACGATCTTCGACGTCTGACTTCGATGGTTCTTCTTGCTCTGCAACGCTCGCGCACGGATTGCTGGTTTTTTGATCTGTGGCAGATGTAACAGCCCATGGGACCTTTTTGAGATGAGGGTGTGGTATCCCCTCCGGATGTCCGTACTGTTTCATCTCTCCGAACAACTCACCGTGGTCAGCAGTGATGGCGACCCGCTCCGCATCTATGTTACCGAGAAGGCGACGGATTGAGCCAAGGACTAGTCGAAGGTTATCCAGATAATTCTCCCAAGCCTCTTGCTTGGATATCTCCCCACGTTCGATAGCTTCCCATGGATGATCCTCAGCGTCAGTGATATCCCGCTGTTCCCTGTATGCGGATGCCACATGCGGACGGTGTGGTTGATAATAGTGAAGAATCATCCGCTCGAAGTCGAGCTTTCGTCCCGCAAGAATCGCTTGGTCGGTCACGATATTCGGCGGAATCGTATCGAAGTAGTCCTCGTACCTGTGGTGGCGAGAAAGCTGTTTCAGGAGTTTGAACTGGCTTTCGTCTACTACGTTCCAATCTGCCCAAGTAACTGGCACAACGTACTTGCGCGGTGGCCGTTTCCCGTCTTTAAATGTCGGCTGAGTATGCGGATTCGTAGAGAGATATACTGTGTCGGAGATCTCGTCTGCGTGTTCCTGGGTGAAGGTTTTACACAACCACTCATGAGAAGAGCTTCCTGTGGACCACACGCTATCAACCCTGTCGATAAACTCAAATTCGGGTGCGACTTCCCGCAACGCGTCCACACGACAGGCGTCTAGTACGATCAGTAAATCCCACTTTTTTTCGTAAATGTTCGTGCCGAGAGGGTACTGAGTGGTCAGTGAGAAATATAGGCCATTATAAGCTCCACCTAAAAAATATCGGAGTCCTTCCTCGCCCCCATCTACTTGGTCTCCTGTAAGGGTACGTAGCCACTCGCGTATATTAGTCTGCACAGTGCAGACTTTTTGCAGTGGATGGTATAGTTATAAATATTCTACCCACAGTATCGTGAATGGACCATCCCAGATGTAGTTACGCAGTTCAATATAGATATTATACAAGTAAATATATGTAAATTTTATCTGTTGTTTTCAGATTTCAATAAGGATGGCACAAACAGGACAGCCAGTACCGGATGCATACTTAATGAGACCCACTTCCAGTTAGTATTCATGTACGATGCGGTCGTAAGCGCGATGAACCATCCAGACCCCTTTAATCCCTATATGGGGCTGTTCAATTTCCGATCCATCAGGGCGCTCAGTATGACAGACACTAGTCTAGATGTCGTTACTCCTCGTCCGAGAGCGCCTCCGATAGGTCCTTACTCCGAGTTCGGCGACATACCGAGCCGACATGATTACAGTTCTCACGAGGTCCATTACCCTAGATTCCTCTACTTGTTACCGCAAAAAATATTCAAATACACGTTATCGTCACGGTCGTTTTCCGAAATGCTCCCAGAGTATCTCTCAGAGAACTTTGAGACGCCAGATATCTGCCATGCTGGCCACATCCATTACGATGGCTACGGGTTAGTGCCGTACTGTAGGAGCAACGATATCCCGCTGACAGTCATGGGGCGTGGGAAAATTTTAAACAGTTTCTATGAACTCTCACAGATCAGTCGGAGAAAAATCAGAGAGACCCTCAATTACGCGGACGGTGTCTTTTGCGTGAGTGAGTCACTCGCACGAACCGCCAACAGTATTACCGAAACACCGAAAGCTACTGTGCTCCCAAACGGGGCGAATCCAGCGCGGTATCCAACGGACAACGAGGCGACGATTCGGCAAGAACTAGGAATTGAGAGAGATACCACACTAATCATGTTCTGTGGCGGGTACACGGAACGGAAAGGGATTAACGAGATTTGTGAAGCCCTGGATGAGATTCATACCGACGACGTAGCCTTCGTTTTCGTCGGTCATTACGGTGATCTCCGCACTGACCTCATCGCTGAACTCAAAGCTAGTCACCACGAGAACTATCGGGTCCTCTGGGAAGTCCCACCGCTGGGTCTCCGGCGGTGGTTCGCTGCCGCAGATATTTTCATGCTCCCAAGCCACGCAGAAGGCCGACCGAACACGATATACGAGTCGATGGCCAGCGAAACTGCGGTTGTCGCCTCAGCCGTATCCGGTATCCCAGAACAGGTGGTGGACGGAGAGACAGGCCTCTTGATCCAAAAGAAAGACTCCAATGCGCTTGCCACCGCCCTGAACAGTCTCATCACCAATCCAAAAGAGCGAGAACGGATGGGAACAAACGGTAAGGAACGGTTGGTATCGAAGGGATGGACGTGGGAAGCACACGGTCAGCGACTTGCGAACCTCCACGAATCGATCATCGCTGATGGACAGCTCCCCACGTCTGAAGTCTTGGACTAATGCCCGCCAGATAGTGTTAGGTTGTGAAGACGTGCTCCTCGAGGAACCGCTCGTACTCGTCAAACACAGGTCGCGGCGAGAAGTCGTCGGCGCGGGACCGCAACCGGTCAGGATCAGGAGGACCAGCAAGCGTGTCACGGACTGCGTTAGCCAATCCATCCACATCATCCATAGGAACAAGTGTCCCATACTCTCCATCGGAGAGAATTTCTCTTGGGCCGCTCGGACAGTCCGTTGAAACGATCGGACATCCAACCGCCAAACACTCGATCAGGACCGTCGGTAGCCCTTCATACCGAGATGAGAGGAGAAAAGCGTCTGACTTTGCCATATATCGATACGGGTTATCGACGAATCCAGGAAGCGACACCACGTCTGACAGGCCCTGTCGTTCGACCGTCGCCTGAACTTTCGCTCGGCACGGTCCCTTTCCTGCTATGATTGCACGTGCATTCGAGTTCCTACTGACTACCTTCTCGAACGCACGGACCCATCCATCCAAGTTCTTTTGACGTGCGTGTCGCCCAACAAATAGGACGACATCCCGATCATCGTTCTCTACCCAGTCGTGATCGACTGTTTGGCTGGCCCGTCCACGAATCTGTTCGACATCTACTGGGTTATAAAGTACTGAGATGTCCGAGCGTTCGACTGGAGTACTGTCAGTGAGGCTGTCTGCGACGCCCTCAGAAACACTGATGATTTGATCCGAAGCGGGGTAAAGCCAAGGGACGATTCGTCCGACAATCTGATCCTTTGGTGTCGCCTCGACTTCGTGTCCGAACGCGGAGTGTTGCGTCGGAATGACAGTTGTATCGATGTCGAGGAACCTATTGATAGCGAGCGAGACAATGCTTGGGTGTTCAAGATGGGGAAACAACGCTGCCGGCGTGTGTTTACTTAAATATCTAGCTAGGAACGGCAGATGTGCGGCCACCCCAACCACTGGCGTCGTCGATGGTGGAAGCTCGACGATAGAGACCTGCTCAGACAACTCTGAACGGAGTTCACCGCTCGCCCGTGACAGGAGAAGGTCAATGTCGTACCCCCGGGTGGCCAGCCCGTTCGCGATTGTGATCGCGACCTGCTCTGCACCACCGACAGAGAGATCCGGAATAAAAAAGGCCAGCAGTGGTCGGTCGCCGTCCGTCGCAGCTGAGATATTCTGTTCGGCTACTGTCGAGACAGCAGAACCAGCACCATCTAAAGGCGTCGGCTCGTCCATTATTGTGTTGGACCCGTCAGATAGACTTTGTTAGTCACTGGATTCGTTCGGTACCAAACTTCACATGGCCGATGGCATCGAAGTAGCACAGACTGTGTATTAGAAATTGGTATCAGGCGGAAGCTATCCGTTCGAGTTGTTCGGTACCGTATTTTAGTCGGTGTTACCTACCAGTTTGTCGATGTAGCGTATTCATACGGATATCTGTAATCGTTTCAAGCGGATAGGCTTTGTTTGAGCGGACAGAAATGTTGTCAACTGAGTCCCGGTACGAGTGGGATTCCAAAGCACAATACCACAATACGTCCTCATTTTGCAGGTATGGTCTCTGTCAGTTTCCGACGCAAGGACGCAACACCCTCGTAGGTCCACTCTCCTCCCAAGGAGGGTAGCAGATGGGGGTGGACAGGACGGTAGAGTGGGTTGGCAAAAAAGGCCAGTAAGAAGTATTTACGGGCCTCGTCGTACCGTCCAGCATGGATTGCTGACCGTGCAAGCGAGCGTCGCATGGACGCGAGAAAGGTCCGCTTGTAGTATTTCCCGTACTCCGCTGCGAGGCTGCCGTGCTTCTCGACAAACAGAGGATAGGCGACGTCGCGCTTCTGTTCGAACTTTGCTGTGATGCTATCCTCTCGGCCAGTTTGGCGATACGTAAGTGTCTCCGTGACCGGTTGGAACTCGCAAGCCTGTGCGAGCCGGAAAAACCACTCACGGTCCTGCCACGCGGGAAATCTCTCGTCGGGCAGCCCGGCATCGGAGATCACCTCAGTGTCGACTAGAACCGAAGAGAACTGTCCGAAGTTTGCGCCGGTCAGCAGATCTGTGACCACCTCGCCCGCCGCAGACGGGGTTGAAACCGTTGTTCCAGTCGAGCTCTCCCGTTTGACCCATGTGTAAACGACTCCTGTTTCGGGTGATGATTCAGTGAACGTATCGACCTGTTTCCTGAGCTTCGTTTCGTCCCACCGGTCATCATCGTCAAGGAACGCGACATAATCACCATTTGAAGTCTGAATACCCGTATTTCGGGCGACGTTTGCACCCCTGTTTTCTTTATGCCGGATAGTTTTCACACGCCCCTCACTCAAAATATCCTCGGGTAATGTCGTCGCTACAGGTGTCGGTGACCCGTCATCAACGACCAGCAGTTCGATCCGGTCGTACTGTTGGTTAAGCACACTTTTAATCGCGGCTGGCAGGCGTCCATCTCTCCCATACGTAGGTATTACTACACTCACAAGCGGATTCTCACCGTTCGTGTGGCATTCCCCCGACATATTAATCTTGAGTTGTAATCTGTATACCGGGATACTTAAGTACAACATTGCTACCGACAGACAAGAGTGGTTTCTGGACGAGGTGATAACCCCCAAGGTGGCAGATCTGAATTGGTATTATACAGACAATATCGTCTTTTGATTGCGGAGGGGCTAACGTGTAATAATAAAACAGCGTATCGTTAGCCGGTGTCTTATCGACCACAACCATAGCTTTTCAGGAGAATTACTATTTGTCAGGTCTCACTATGCTTTAGTACGTAATCCATATGCCGGAGACCAAGTGGGTTTCATCCATGTCGATGTCAAAACCTAGCCAGAGTCGGTTCCAGTGGTTTCTCGTATCGTTTGTGACTCTAGGAACGCTCTCGCTAGTCACCATCTGGGTCGTTGGCATCACTGGTCTTCGAGTTTACCTTGTCGGACTGTTTCTGATCCTACTCGTAACTAGTGAGGTGTTCCCTCCGCTGGCAGACGGGCAGTGGTGGCGTCGGCTACAGGTTGCCAAGCTTGTCGGTTGGCTTATTACTCTCTCCCTCCTGTTTGAGCGGGTCATTGAAGTAGTCTGATCCTTTTCGGTGTTCGCTCATGCGTAGCACATTGTTGATGTAGAGGTGTCTTGCGAT
>NZ_LRHL01000044.1:0-36277 GCF_001647155.1 Haloarcula sp. K1 | reverse complement strand
GCCAACAGAACGAGCTACAAGACTATCTATTTGCGTTAACTACTCTCGGAAAGAATCAATTGTCACAAACACACATATAGCACACGTAAAGGACTTGTCTGCAGAGATATATATCAGATAGCAATGAGTGAAACCACTAGCAATCAATTCTTTCGGAGCCGATTCGGGCTAGGAGCTGAGTGCGTAGTTATTGGGATCCTAGCGTTTCTCTGCGTCACGGTCGTCCTCTTAGTAGACGAGATCTCATTGCAGTTCAGCCTTCTTGCAGGTACTGCATTGGAAATCTTCACTACTGTTTTACGCTATTTAGTCCAGCGTTGAAGGANNGAATTTTCTGTCCCCCAGTGGAGGTGCGGGGGCGTGCCCGAGAGCGCGTCCCGAAGACAGATCAATGTCAACGATACAGTCAGACACTCCAGAGCAGTCGTCCAGCCAGCAGACCACTTGCACCTTCGACAATTCGGACTCCCGGGACGAGGAGATGCGCGACCAACTCGATGCGTGGGTCGAAGACCTTGCCGACCTCACCGACGAAGCGCAGGCCAGCGAGCAGTTCCAGCAGTGGCTTGACGTCCAATCGAAGTTCCACGATTACTCGGCTCGGAACACGCTACTCATCAAGCTCCAGTGTCCCGAAGCAACCCGAGTTGCGGGGTACAATACGTGGCAAGACGAGTTCGACCGGTACGTTCAGCAAGGCGAGGACGCGATCTGGATCTGGGCTCCGATCATCACGAAGAAGTGCCCCGAATGCGGCAATTCGCCGTCGTATCACGAGAACACTGATTGCGAGTACGATGAGACAGAGCCCGAACAATGGCGTCGGGGACTGGTCGGGTTCCGACCAACGTCGGTGTTCGATATCTCCCAAACTGAGGGCGAACCGCTTCCCGAACTGGAGACAGAAGCTCACGGCGACCCGGATGGACTTGTCGAGGACCTCTTGGACGCGACCGACGAGATCGGCGTCGACGCGAGAATTGTCGCTCCCGAAGAGTGGGAGCATGGGTCTGCACGGGGTGTCTGCGAGCGTCGGAACGTCATGACAACGAATCCGATGGTCGAAGCGGTCGACCGAGACAATCGGGCCGCCCTCGCGAGTACACTGATTCACGAGTTCGCCCATGCGGATCTTCACTTCAATGTCGAGGATGAGGCGGAGCGGTCGAAACGCGAGGTCGAAGCCGAGGCAGTCGCCTACGTGGTCAGTCGTCACTTCGGGCTGGACCCCGACAACTCGGCGTTCTACCTCGCGGCGTGGGACGGCGACGCACCAGAGACGCTTCGGGACCGGCTGGACCGAATCTCATCGACTGCGGCGGATCTGATCGACGCCGTCGAAGGTGCCAGCTGAGAAGGAGCGGTGTCCTTCCAGACGTGCCTGAGAGCCGTTTTTTGACGCTGCGAATATTGGCATTTCGCAAACAGCTAGCTGGTCGCTGTCTCCCCTGTACTGACCACTCCTGTCTGGGAATAGAATTACGCTTGCACAGACTCTAGTCGCCGAATTTTCTGTGCCCCAGCGGGGTGAGGGGCGTCCCAGAGAGGGCGTGCCGCCTGTCATTCATGGCTACCACAGAATCCCGTAGCGACGCCAGCAGCATCGACGAGAGCGAACTGGAGGAGGCTGACCCGAACAACCGGACCGTTCGGGCACTGACCGAAGTGATGACCGTGTTGGACTCGATTGGTCGGGCACGAAACGCCGCCGACCTCTTCCTGGTCAACTCTGGCTCCGGCTCAGAGTACCTTGTCGACACTCGAACAGGGAGTTGTGAGTGCAAGTGGAAGCAGTTCAACCCCGACAAGGAGTGCAAGCACCAGAAGCGAGTCGCCTTCGCGACCGGCGAGCGACCTATCCCGCAGTGGGTAGATGACGACGCTCTCGATGACCAGTTCGGATTGCACGTCGACGGCGAACCCCGCAAGGCAGTCGCTGACGGCGGAGTCATGCAGGTCCGGTTCGACGACGGCGGTGTCACAGACCCCAACGAGGACCCCTTGGCTGTCACCTCCGAGGACGAGCCACGAACGAAACGAGCGAAGCAGGAAGATATCGACGTTTCCTTCCTCGCAAAGCCCGGTCGCTACGAGGTTCACTCAGCGTCGGATAGCCGGTACGAAGTCGACGTGCTTGAGGAGACGTGCAGTTGTCCCGATGAGGCCGAGCGATGCAAACACCGTCGCCGGGTCGAGATCGAGATTGAAGCCAAGCGAGTCCCCCGCCCGGACGGCAAACTGCCAGACGCCTAACGGGCTCCGCAGCGTGTTTTCTGACCCTCCAATCGGATGAGAGGTGTATCTTAATGTCTTCACAAACCGTCCAGACGGCGTTGTCTACAGCTACGCCGGGGGTGTCCCGAGTGTGGCGGCACGCTCGACAGCAGCGGGCGAGAAACGCACTGTAAGAACTGTGGCCTGGTGACCGACCAAGACCAGATTGACCGCAGGCCAGCGTGGCGGACGTACGACAAGGAGGAACAGCAGCGGACGGGCGCACCTCGGACGGCCACTCGCCACGACCGAGGCCTGTCGACGAACATCGGGAGCGTCGAGAGTGCAGACATCTCTCCGAGACGGCGTCGACGGCTTGCTCGCCAGCGACAACTCCATGGCCGGTCGAAGTTCACGAGTAAGCGCGACCGGAATCTTGCTCACGGGCTTGGCGAAATCCGACGCATCGCGAGTGCGCTATCTGAGAGCAACGCGGTGAAAGAGCAGGCATCAACGCTCTTCAAGAAGGCCCAAGACAAGGACCTCCTGATCGGACGGTCGATTGAGGGCGGTGCAGCGGCCGCTGTGTACGCCGCCTGCCGGTGCAATGGCCTCGTGACGATGGAGACGGTAGCCGACGTTTCCCGGTGTTCTGCATCGCATATCTGGAACTGCTACCGGACGTTCTTGGTGGAACTCAATCTCCCGATTCCGGTGTCGCTCCCGGTGGACTGGGTGGCGCGGATTTGTTCGGACCTTCCATTCAACGTTTCCCCGGAGATTCGCCAGCGGGCGCTCGAACTCGCAGAGCAGGCAACTGAGTCCACCGAGATCAACGGGCGACCAGACGGTGTCGCAGCCGGCGCTCTGTACCTCGCCGGGAAAGCGTCAGACATCCGGCTCACACAAGCGACGATCTGCGAGCCACTGGATGTGCATATTACGACGGCCCGCCAGTGGTTCCAAGAGATCGAGGAGTATATCGTTGCGTGAGCGCTCGCGACCGTTGTTTTGCGTGCCCCGGCGAGGATGCAGGGCGAGCCAGCAAGCACGTCCTGAGAGAGACATATGTCAGTTACTGATACTCCAGAATCGGCGGCACAGCACGACTCTTCGAGTGTTTTTGCGTCGGTCCCAGCGCCACGGTCGCCAACGAAAGTCGCATCGTTTGTCGAACGAGTCCTTGTCGAACTTCGCCATTCGCCACGAAGCGGTGGCTGCTCGGTACGTGACTGATCTAGACCAAGCCGGAGCGAAGACGATCTGGTGTCGGGTCGAGCACACGCCGTTGGACGTCGACGCAGAGTACGTCCAGATTCGAGACGATCCGCGGTTAGGAGTTGATATCGAGCCGTGTTCGCAGACAACGGTTCGAGAACGACTGTGCCAGTGTCTTGACCACGACCGGACTGGACGCGTCGACGTTTGGCCGTTGGCCGGCGTCTCGATGTGCGACGGCTGATGAGGCGATACCACTACTCGACAGAGCAGCTGTACGTCTCAGAATAGGTGAAGAATTATACTACACGAGCGTATAGCATTTGTATATGTCTGATGCAGACAGCGATACTGGAAACGGTGGTCCAGAGATGGTACAAATAAACCTCCGATTGAGCAAATCGTTTCTCGAAGACATCGATGCAACGTGGCAGGAGGAGGGATTCAATTCACGGAGTGAGTTCCTTCGCCACATCGCTCGGGATGCAGTGAAGCACCCTGCATTTAGTCGGAGTGGGTGGAAACAGATTGCCGCGAGCGAGCACGATCTTCGGTCGGGTAGTGCTGAACTGGTTTCGCGTGAGGAAGTCCGTGCAATGATGGATCAAG
This sequence comes from Haloarcula sp. K1, assembly GCF_001647155.1. Taxonomy (NCBI): domain Archaea; kingdom Methanobacteriati; phylum Methanobacteriota; class Halobacteria; order Halobacteriales; family Haloarculaceae; genus Haloarcula; species Haloarcula sp. K1. Next base: position 32,236 of record NZ_LRHL01000044.1, on the reverse strand, counting down.
ACGGTAATGACGAGTGACGCTGAGTGGACGTGGAAGTTCACTGAGCGTGCGACTGAGCAGTTTGGTGATCTCGATACGCACGTTCAGGATCGAATCGTTTCGAAACTAGACGAAGTTGTCGACTCAACATGGCGCGAGCCCAAGGACTTCCTAGAACCACTGACTGGCGGGCCGTTCTGGAAACTCCGAGTTGGAACGTACCGCCTTGCATGTGTGCTTGCACATGATGCCTCAGTGCTTGAAATCCACAGAATCGAACACCGGAGCGGTGCTTACACGGCTGACGACGACTGACTGTCGCTCGTTCGTTCTGGCAGGTCGAGATGGCCGAGGGCAGCGTGCTGGCGGAGTACACAGAGATGTGGTCGGACATAGCGATCCCAATGCGTGGGATTCCACGGAGTACTGAATGACCGCACTGTTGCGACCGTTAGTCTCGGTGAATGGCCTGAGTGGCATGTGGGCCATCGACTGTCGTGATAGCTCACACAGCCACGGCCCGTACAAAGCATTCGAACTGTTTCATGAAAACCAAACAAGAACCTCAGCAGTTCGGAAGGTCGCCACACTTGGCCGCACAACTGGATGGTAATAAAGTTAGAGACTTCAAGAAGGTCATATCGGGAGTCGAGAATGTCTAAATACCCCGGTATGTGACGAACGCAGATATAATTCCTACTGTCAAAGATAGAACCAAACCAGATATACCCTTGATGAACATGTCCAATATGAGGGTAGCGGCAACCGTAACAAACGCCCATACCACAAGCGCCAACTTGATACGTAGATATTCGCCTCCTAGCTTATCGAAACTGTTGGTCATGTTCATGTTATTTTCTCTAGGTATTAAAGCATAACTCATCATGCACTAATTTTGCCTCAGTCTCAATTCCACTGAAACGACTGAACCACCTGATTTCCCACACATCAGATGCCTATCTTCATCTCCTAATACAGAGATGCGGGCAGACGGTCGTCGCCTGGAAGACCTCGCAACTGCACCAGCCGGCGTGGATCCCGTTGGGATGCTCGACCAGCGAGCAGTTCGCAGGACAGTCGCCGTCGACGGAGACGAGAAACAGGTCCGGGCGGCCGCCCTTTGTTACGTCGACACTGGCATCGAGAGCGGCGTTCCACGTTGCTGACCGACGCTGTCGGATCTGCTGGAAGTCAAGATCACGGGTCCCGCTGGGCTGGCGGGATATCCACTGGTTTGGTGGCGAACACTCGCTAGTCGTAGTGGGGGACTCGGCTGTTTTCATGGTGAGTCCTCGTACTAATACATACGCTCATGCGTAGCACATTGTTGATGTAGAGGTGTCTTGCGATNNCTTCGGGATAACTGTATCAACAATCTCCTACGGAAGAGCGTTCGAACATACATTGAATTGAATAACAACCACCCTCGGGCGGTACTGGAAATGAATGGATGGGCCGCCATCGAACTGGACGCTAACGAAGCCGATTGCACGTATCTGGTACGCCTGTGACGGTGGGTTAGGGTGGCCGGGAGTCTCGCGCGGCCACGGGCCACTTGGGCGATCACCGACGACAGCAAGCGACAGGCGTGCGAGCAGGCAATTGCTGAACAGGGCTACGACGTCATGGTGTGGGATCGGCGGCTGGCGTTACCCTTCGATGCGACTGAGCGGTTTCTGGCGTGGCTTGGCGACCCGAGGCCCGCGAGTGCGTACAAGTGGGCACTTGAGCGTGACGAGTACAAGCGGCGGCGTGGGGGGGGGTGTAGGGCGGGCTGCGGTCAGTAATTTTAGGGGGTGACCGAAACCGAGCGTATTGTGCTCATGGGTAGACCAGCGAAGAGTTACCCCACGCTATTCGTGAAGTCGTCCCGGAGAAAGTACCCGACTAGGGCGGTGTATACGACCCCGAAGAAGACGCAGGGTGGACCAGTATCAGAGGGCTGACACTCGTTTTTCCTGCAGCCCTCGTACCCTCCTCATCGCACCGGGTACCCGGTGTGATCGGCGTGAAACAAATTACCCCGAAATCCGGAATAACTGCTAAACAACGCCTCTCGGTCAGGCGACACCCTCGTATCACCGATTCGGGGAGAGACGATAACCGACGATGTGTGAGCGGGCGCTCGTCGAGCGAGGCTATGCGGTCACGATTCGGGATTGGCAGTTGACGGTACCCGTCGAAGCAACAGAGCGGGTTCTGGGGTGGCGTGATGGGCCGACGCCCGGTGGTGTGTACAATGGGCGATGGAGCGTGAAGAGTACGATGGCAGCGGGGTAGTGCCCTCCACCGAGTTAGTGAGTGATCCTACGGGGTGAAAGAAGATAAATTTGAACGAGAAAATTTATTAATTTAGGGAATATCTAAAGAAGTATAGATGAAAGCGGTACCGATTCCGGGAGAGATACTCCGGACAGACGTTTTCATGGGACTGACATTTGATGAGTTAGTCATACTTGGCTCAGTACCGCTTGTAATGGTATTTCCCAGCCTGTTCATAGACCAAATTCCACTGGTGGCTACTCTGGCGTTGATTGGGGTGTCGCTTCTTGGTGTGATCGCAGTCGTAATCAGAACACCTGAGGGCCAGAAACCACTTGAATGGGCTCCTGCGGCAATTAAGCGACGACTTACACCAAACGAGTATTACCTGAAACCGCGAACGCGTGAACGCGATTCTGTGCCAATCAAGAATCGCGTTCACACAGCGGCGCAAATTCAGTCAGAAACGTGTGAGGAGGATTTTGAATGGGATACATCCGTGTCTGACAGGCTCTCCACTCCCTACCAGAATGAGTCGAGTCACACTGGCAATGAGAGCAACTCGGATAGGGACAGCAGGCAGGCATAATTAGCGGCGACAAGACACAATAACACTATGACACCTAATGAATCAGGTTCCGGAATTGCAGGGGGCGAAGAAACGGCGACTGAGAAATCAGAAGAACGCGGCAGGGACGAGGCAGCTATGAACAATGACACAGAAGTACAGGAGGCAGTATCTGAAAAAACCGGATCCGGTTTCGACGGAATATCGGCGACCACCGACAGTCAGTCTCATCACGAGTCAGGTCGGGCAGATTCACCAGCCAGAGGCTCAAAGGAGAATCTGACTGAGACCGACAGTTCTGGGGCAGTCGGGGTTGCAGATTCTGTGACAGAAACGAGTGTAATTGCACCACCCCAGCAGACCGATTCGACAGAGCAAGGAGCGTTAGCGATACCAAACTACGCGCAGGATTTGATTGATTTCGAGTTTGTACTCGAATCTAAAGACGACTACCTCCCAACTGGAGTCAATGGTGCCGGGATGATTGTCAAGGATGAGGATGAGTACGTCGGCATTACTGAGGTTCAACCTCGTTCGTGGTCAATACATACGGAAGAAAAGAAGTCCGAAATTATCGAGGCATTCAAATCGAGTTTCCTTGCAACACTCGATTTCCCGATACAGATAGTTGCCTATCCAACAAAGTTCGATATTTCCGATCACGTTGACCGGCTCAATGATGTCATCTCTGAGGACCGGAATCGATCAACTGATAGCAAACTGGTAAATTTGGGTCGTCAGCTGTATCCGAATTGGCTTGAGCGTTTTATCCTCGATAACGATATGAAACAGCGACGATTCTACATCGTGATTCCAATATCGGCCGAACAAATAAATCAATTCCAGAATGTTGACTCTGGATTACTGGATACGGCCGCTGAAAAGTTCGGTCCATTGGCACCAATCGCCGACTTCTTCGGCAGTTCAGACAACAGAAATATCAGTAAGCAACAATGCCTTCGGGAGCTTGATACGCGTCTAAGTAGAGTTGAGCGAGCGCTCCAGCGGTTCGATGTACAGACTGAGCGTCTAGATGACCGTGACCAAGTCATGAGCGTGCTATACCACTATTACAACAACGAACAACCCCTTAATGACGTATTCCTGAATGGTCCGTATTCTGTTGAGTCTGGGGACGAGCAGACACTGACTGCCTACATGGAGGACTGAATTTCCTATGCAACACCTGATAATGTTCCAGACTGGCGGCATCGCGTCAATGACGAAATCCGTGTATGCACTGTTCGGGTTCGAGTGGGTGGTCAACACGTATGGCGTCTGGCCATCTTTCGGATTGCTGTTTGGCGGGGCTATGATACTTGGGGCAGCTGGAATCGCTATTTCAGAGGTTCTATCTCAGGATGGAAGACAGTCGGCAACAGCAGGCACCACGCTTTCCTCAATGCTGGGTTCCAACGGCTCCAAGACCTCAGTCGATACTGCCGACGACGACGTAGTGACTGAGGCCGCACGCCGGCTACAACAGTCAGACGAAACGATTACTCAAGAAAAGCTGTCACATTATATTGAAAATGTCAAACGAGATCAAAACAGCGATCAAAACGGACGGACGGGGGTAATCAATGATCCTATTGAGCGCTCTGAATCGGCCGGATTGGCTGTGTCTCCTGAGCGAATAATCGAATCAAAGAGTTATATCAAACGGCTCGGAGACCAAGGAGCTGAAAAGTACGCTCGATCACTTATCATCGCTGATTACCCGAGTCGTGTGGCCCCCGGCTGGCTGGATAAGCTGTTCACCAACGGGCTGTCAGTCAATGGAACCGAGCTCCGCTTGTCCTATCACATTTTTCCCCGCGACTCTGACAAGATGCAACAGAAACTCAATGTTCGGGCAACGCGGCTTACCTCGCAGATCCGGCGGAAGAAGAGCGACGGGAAGCTCAACACCATCGAAGAAGAGAACCAGTTGCAACACGTTGAACGTCTCCGAGAGGGGCTAACAGAGGGGTCAACGAAGCTATTCGACTTCGGGGTGTATTTCGAGATTCTAGCTGACGACGAGGATACCCTCAAGGAAGGCACGCAGGAACTCAAGCAGATTCTTTCACAAGTGAACGCAAAGGTGACAACACTCTACGACCGGCAGCTTCAGGCACAACAGTCGATGGCACCATTAGCAAATGATCAGATCCGGAACACGCAGATCATGGATCTTGATGCATTGGGTACTGCGTTCCCGTTCACTGATAGGTCAGTCGTGGAATCGACCGGTGTTCTGATGGGATTCCATATGTCAACAAACGCTCCTATTGTTGTAGACCGGTTCGAACAGTCGGGGCATAATATGTTAATATCTGGGAAAATTGGATCCGGAAAGTCATATCTGGCCAAGCTTACTCTCTGGCGGCGCCTGATGATGGATCCGGAGACAGAAGTCCTGATTATTGACCCCGTCGGTGGTTTCAGTGATGTTGTCGAAGCTGTGGACGGGCAGCGCGTGACCATCGACGGGCGGTCACGAATCAACCCTCTCGATATCAAACAGGTCGATAATATTGATGACGTTGAAGGGGACCCATACGACGACAAAATCCGGAGTGTAATGGGATTGTTCGAGTCACACTTCCAGGGAAAACGAGAGCTCAGTAAAGAGGAAGAGGGCGTGCTCCGCCGTGCAATCCGCTACGCATACCTTGAGCGAGGGATTACCAAAGACGTTAGTACGCACAACCAGCAAAGCCCTGTAATTCAGGACGTGTTAGACGTTCTTGCACGAATGGCGAATGGTTCACCACCCGGTGAGTTCCTCAACGTGCCAGAAACCGTTCAGTCAGAGATCACGACAATCAATACCGAAACCAGTATCGAGGACCGCGAACAAGCTGAACGGCTCGCAGACTATGCTCAAAGTGTTCTCCTTGGATTGGAGGAGTTTAAAAAGGGAGGACAGCGGGCAAATCTCAATGGAGACACAAACGTTCATCTGCAGGACCGGGTTGTTCAGTTTGACCTTTCGAGTGTTGCTGATGGGTCAAACGAAGGGCTGATTATGCATATCGTTCTCGACTGGCTCTTCCAGCGGGCAAAGGCCAATACTGGAAAGATGGTCGTGATGATCGACGAGGCGCACTATATGCTCGGTCACGAACAGGCGCTGGACATGCTGAACCTGTTTTCTCGGCACAGTCGCCATTACGGAAGTGGTCTGACGCTTATCAGTCAAACTGTCGACGAGTTCATGACTGATCCGAAGGCCAAAGAGATCTACGACCAGTGTGACATTCGAGCACTGATGCGACACCAAGACATCGGCGAGGAGGCCATTGATGCCCTTGACTTGACACCGCGCGAACGGGACTTCGTGCTGCAAGCTCAAGCCGGGAACTCGGCGGACTACTCTGAGTCGCTTCTTTCCGTGTCTGATGCCGGGAAAATGCGAATGCGGGTGATGTCGAATGACTTCGAGCACCACGTCATAGATGGTGATATGAACGTGTGGGCTTTCTTGTACGATAACGATCTTATTGACTGGGGAGATATTCCGGACCACGAAGAGCAGGCAGTCGAGCAGATTCTCAATATGAACGCTTCCAGCGCTCTCTCCTGACAATAATAGCGATGGCCCCTCGTCGATATACAGGCTTGGAACGGAGTAATTCCGAGAGTTCAAGCAACGCTTATCACATTCATTCTTTCACCGGTGACTCCTTCTTATAGCGGATGGCAGCCAGCACATACCCACGGAGGCATTGTCTGGCCCCGATAGTCCAGTGGTATGGTCTTCGTTGGTGGCGACCCTTTCTCGGTGAAAGTGTGATATCTCCGACGAAGTATTGTTGTCCCCCGACTGCCTATACAGTAGCGCTCTTCAGCAAACTCCGAGTTTGTCAGTTTGTTTCACGCGTATATCGAATGATAGCTTCTTCAGCAGATCCCACTGCTGTATTGAAGCGCCCTCTGAGCTAGGGTGGAATGATACCAGATTTGAAGCAACAAGCCTCAGCCGCTCACACGGCGATCTGAGCAGTTCTTTCCGAGCCAAGCGCCACTATCCACTGGAGCAGATCTCACCGAACACCGTATAATTGTCTGTACAGTCTGTACGGCGCATGAACTGACAGTAAATGAATATACACGCAACCCCTCTTTCAGTCGTGTGCGAACTGAACGAGTAATGATCTGAGACGACTCACTCGAAGAAGCCAAAGTGACGGATGTAACCGTACAAGAACAAAAGCGGTGTTATCAATGCTAGTGTTAGTACAAGTGAATGGAGGCGAGATAATAAGATAACGTCCGGGATGAATGTCCGCTCTGCTGATGACTTGTCATAGAATGCCCCGTTTGAGATTGATTGAAAGTCGTCGTGGTCTACAGTGGCCTGAACATAGGCGTTTACACGGGTGGCCTCCACATTTCCGTTTGCATCTGTTACAGCATTACCTGAGGCAGTAGGTGACTTCGGGACTGCCCCTTGAAGATTCATTTTACGGCCTGAAATAGGCTGGCCTGTCTTTGGGTCCTCAACATGTATCTGCAACGAATCCCCGGAGTTGACTTGTCGTATAGTCACACTGGGTTTGCGCCGCTCCACTCGCGTATCAACATCGACAGGTACCGGTTGTCCATGGATCGTGACTAGGTCTGTCACAGGCTGTTTCGCATCGGTGATAACAATGCGTTCGTATGCAACTGGCTGTCTTGGCGTAATTTTCACGTTAGCGTGGAGCGATTGTGAAACGTCGACATTGTACCCCTGATGTCCGATAACCTGAGTCTTATCCGAGCTAGATCCCACTGCTGTCACTGTCGGTTTTCTGTCCATCCCAACCAGCCGCGTCTGTGGAACGTGCGGCGGACTCGGGTCAGTCGAAACGTCACCATCTGGTTCATATAACGTCACTGAATCATACTGTCGTGTTGAATACGTCCGCCACGTACCATCTACTGAATGGTCGGAACCCATCGCCAGATAGCTCCAGAGCTTCCGGTCTTCGAGTTTCGATTGAGATACAGTTCGTCCGTTCCGTGGTCCTTGTATCTCAAGAATAAGATGCTTCGTATTACCTTCGGTTTCAACAACGGTCTGTTCCACATCAATATCTCCCGCGTCTGTCACAACCACTTCTTGACTATCACTAACCTGGATGCGATCAAACCGGTACCTATCATCAACCCTCTGTGATTGGTCCCAGCTTCCGTCAGATGGACCACCGCCATATCTACCGTGTGGGTCCCAGTCGTATTTTTCTGTTATGCGCTCAACTCTGACTGTGATTTCGGCATGAACAGTGAGTTGCTGGGGCGAGTTCGACGAGAGTCTGCTGTAAGAAATCGTATCTCCCCCAGAGATACGCTTACCATCGACAGTGACCCAGCGATCCATCTTCGTGTGCAGTTCATACTTCTTGCACGTCTGGGAGCCATCGAGGTAGACTTCCTCGTCTCTCCCGTCTTTGTCAACATCCCAGTCAGCAGTATCGTAACTTTTGCCCGAACACCAGTCGTCTTTCGGAATGTCTTCTGGGACGCGATAATCCGCGTGGTTTAGGACTGTGCCGTCGGCGCCAATGAACATCGGTGACGAGCCAGAACTGAACTGAGGTTGTGCCCCACCGTAGATCCCAAGTAGGGTTACGTGTGCATTTTTTATCAGTGCAGTGTTTCGTTGATCCGATTGTGGCATGGTCCGTGAGTGACGCACGTTGGTGTCTAGTCGAGATAAACTATTACGTTGATACTCATGCAGCTTGGTGTCGCTAATTTCGTACTGTGGCTTACTTGTCCGAAACGTAAGGTCGCCAATCTTCGCAAATGTCTTCCCACCATCACTCAGGTCACCGGACACTGAATCTGGATCTTTATCGATATCCCCAGAGAGAAAAACCCGCTCTTCCGCCCCTGATAGCGACCCCTGTGCAGGTAACGACAGGGCGAAAACCACCAAAAGGATGAGTCCTGTGGTCTGTGCGAATCGATGCATGCTGTTGAAACCGATGTGGCCGCTGTTTCACACCTAAATGAGGGCGTTCAACAACTGCACCGCCGTCACCACAGCGGTGGCCCCAGCGACGCCAATGAAGGAGTTGCGGATTCGCTTCCGGCCCTTGTCGCTCTGTTCACTGTCAGTCCCAGCTGTCATGTACTGGAACACACCGAAAGCGCCGTTCGGAATTGCCACCGCACTGATGACAATCGCGAGGAAATCGCCGACCTGATTCATCTGATCTTTGAGTTGTTGTTGCTGTGCGGGCTGTGCTGCGGCGGGACTTGCGAAGACGGTAAGAAGCACGAAGGTCAGAACCATGACCTTGCATATTTGTTTCATGTCAATCCTCTCTATTCCAGCTCTCCACTGTGCCATATTATCCAGATAGATCTACTATAAAATAAGTCTAATGATTTCTTAGACTATTAAGTATTTATTAACATATATTAGAAGTCTTAGTTTAATTTTGCCGTCTCAGTCGGGCATTCGGCAGTACGTTCCAGAGTATAGTTGGCCGCTTCACCAAAGGTGGCAACCTCGACGACTCTAATGCCTTCTACATTTACCGCTTGCCCCTGCGGAACCGCAAATACAGTAACACCACGTTCTTTTGCTGCAATGGCCTTCTCACGCACGCGTTTTACTTCAACGACTGTTCCAGACCGCGTCAAACCACCAGTCATTGCGACGCTTCTGTTCAATTCAACACAAGGGTTTGTTGCGGCAAATCCAGATGCCAACGAAAGTGCAGCACTCCCACCACCAACAGTATCCCAGCTCTCTGGGGGCTTGATCTGGATGACAATTCCATCATATGGTGGTGGATACTGACTCGCGTTGGCTACTGACCAGGCACGCGCGATGGAGCGTTGAACCGTAGCAGTATGTGCGACCGGCGACACATCGAGATAGATACCGCTTGCTGGGATAGCTTCTATCTCCGCTGGCACGACTGTTGCTTTGCCTTTGCCCGTGTTGTACGCATACAATGATGACGTGGCAGATGTCGCACCGCTGCGTGATTGGTTCGCACCTGCAAAGACGGCTATAGACGCTTGCTCCTGTTCAACAGTCTCAACACGATTTTCAAGCGAACCAGCCCGATTATTGACTGCGCCTGTCCAGCTCAGATTTAGAACGACTATGGCAATCAGCAACAAGATGAGTGTACGCTCCGTATTCACGGGACAGTCCTCTATATCTACGAAGTAATAGCTAGTATATAATAACCTTTAGGTTAGTGGAATAAATATCTAAATACACGAGTAGAATATTTGAAATGCCGTCTGACAGGAGCAAAAAAAGGCCGAAGCCGACAATGAAGCAGGCTGCTGTGACTCATGCAGTGGTGCCTGCAGCGTTGCTCCTTCAAATTGACTTCCCGGGCATCCCCGACCTGTACCAACTATTCAAAAACGGAATCGAATGGTTCCTTACGAACGTCGTTTCGGGGCTTCTAGATGCTCTTTCAGCGATATTTTCTCTCGGTTATGAGATGTTCCTTTTCTACCCGAACCCGGCGGACGTTAGCGTATTGAATACGCTCTGGGAAATCTCATTCAGTGCATATGTAGCAATGGCTGGCCTGTCGTTTCTATACATCCTCTTGATGGCACAGTATTTCGCGGGAACGGATTCGGCTGACCTACAGCTACATCTCGAAAAAGTGACAAAGTACTTTGCAGTGATTTTCATCTCACGCGAGTTAATAGCGTTTTTTGTTGCCTTCACTCACACACTCACCGGGCTGTATTATCAAACATCGTATGATCTCAGTATTGGCGTAACTATTACTCGGGCTATAATAGATGAGGTCGGCCTGTACGTCGGCTACAACTGGGGAGTACTTGCTGTGGGTCTTATGCTCATCGCCGGGCTCGGCCTGATACTGATACTTGTCCTACGTATGTTAATAATCTACGTGACATACGCGTTGCTCCCACTCTTACTCGCATTCAAGCTCGTGAATGTCGGGCCATGGAAGCGTGTCAATGTTATGGGTGAGAAATTCATCAAAGTGAGCGCGAAATTAATGCTGTTTGGAGTATTGGTAACAGCGTTAATCTGGTCAAGTACACTGCTGACTGATTTCAGCACGTACGATAGTGCCTCCAGCGGAACGTTTGCCGGCGGGGCCGCGGTTGATGACTCTCTGCCTGATGGTAGATTTTCGACGCACGGACAACTTGCACAGTATATTCAGGACTTCTTTTTGCTCATCACACCTTTGCTGATGATCGACTTCGTTGGGTTCAAACTAATCATGGATCTGTTATGACGGGACCCTGTCCAGCCGACGCGTATCGACAATTCTGCAACGGAGGGAATCAATGAGTCTCGCGTTTCGGATCCAGTCTGTGCGAGAACACACGCAATTGCCTCTCACTGTCGGCTCCGACGCTACCGGGCGGTCGGTCCCACTCGCTCTCGTCGGTCTCAGGGATCCCTTTCGGGACTTCGCCAATAGCGTATTCGCTGCCGTATTCGATCTCATCGTGAAGTTATTTGCAGATATCATAGATGAGTTCCTCCGCATCAGTCCTGCGCACCTCCAGCAGTTGGAATCCATATATCAGATCAGCGTTACTATACATTTCGCACTGCTTTTAGTGTATGCAGTATCCGTCTTTGGGTCGTTCCAGCTGTTCCCCAGCACAGAGAAGACAGATCCCTATCGGTTCGGTGTTCGCGCTCTCGCCGCAACGACATCCATCTGGATTGTAAATCCACCGGGCGGGGGCGCGAATCTCTTTGGGAAGGGTGCATTTGCGTGGGCCTTCGTGGTCACGAATAATCTCTCCACATGGTATCTCAGTCAAGTTGGTACGTCTATTTCCTTCCAGAGTGGCACAATCGCTGGTGCGCTGAGCGGGCCATTTATGTTGCTTGCAGTAGGCATCCTCATCGGCAAGGTCATACTTCTCGCTGAGATCATTTTGCTGGTCCTGCTCGTGGCACGGCAGGTGTTAGTTCTAGTCACATATGGGTTGTACCCGGTCCTCATCCTGCTCTGGGTTGTCGACCACGGGCCACTGAAATACGGGAATAAGCTCGCATCGAAGATGTTCAAGACTGCAGTAATGCTGTTGGCTGGTGGTGTCCTCATAGCAGCCGTATTTACCGTTGGACTCGGTCTCATCGGTGGCAGTAGTCAGATATTCGCCGGTGGGACGCCACCGACCCACCCAACAGCGCAGGGACCACCAGTCCAGGGCGGTGTGTTCGCTAGCTCAGGTGGTGGTGATGTACTGCTGAATTTCCTCATCAAGGCCGTCATCATCATCGGGATTCTCGTCCTCCCGACCCTGATGCTGACACAGATGTTGGGCGCCGTCGGAACTGCTGTTACAGGCATTGCACAGGCTGGTGCCGCGGTTGCAACAAGTGGTGCAAGTGCTGCCGCATCAGTCGCTGGACAGGGCGGGAAAATGGTGGCAAAGAAAGGTGTCAAGAAGGGCGTCAAAGCGACTGCAAAGAAGAGCATGAAACAGGCCAAAAAGGGCGTCAAAAAGCGTGCGAAAAACGGCTTCAAGCCGGGTGGAAAAGCTGGAAAGTCAGGCACAGGTAGGTCTTCCAGTACGATGTCGCCTAACGCACAATCACTGACGGATGTCTCGACAGCACAATCCGCGCAACAGGCTGAACCGGATGATTCCGAGGCGGATAGTGAAACGGGCTCGCGACCACAGCGAGGGCCGTCCGATTGACCGTATTATTTCATATCCAGATAGAAAATATTAATATGAGAAGGAAAAAAGGTGAATTAGATGGCGGAGTCGGGGCCAGAGCGTCTGGAGATGGAGTCAACGTACGGCCAGGTGCTGGCTGTACCATTCGTAGCTCCGCTGCTGGTCGTTGACGTCGGGCTTGAGAGCCTCATCCAGTGGATTAATGAGCAACTGTTCAACGCAGTGTTCGAACTCATCGAGATCCTGTTTTCAAGCGTTCTCTCCGAGATGCTGAAGCTGGAACCGTCGATGCTTGATCAGTTCCAGAGTATGTGGGACCTCTCGATGGTGATCTACTTCTCGTTGTTGACTATTTTCGGCCTGTCCTATCTGGGACTGTTCCAGTTGTTCCCGGACAACGAGAAGATGGATCCGTACCGGTTCATGTCACGCGCGCTGGCAGCGACGCTCTCGCTGTTCATCGTCAATCCGCCTGGATCTGGCACACTGTTCAGTCGCGGGGCCTTCGCGTGGGCGTTCTCGATATCCAACGCGAGCATCGATCTGTTCCTCAAAGGCGTCAATCTGAACGCTAGCTTGCCGAGCAATCCCGTCGCACAGACCTCCGTAGGGTCGTTCGTGATGTTGCTGTACGGAATCGGGATTTTGCTCGTCGTGGTGCTCTCTCAGATTGTGCTGTTCGTCGTTCTGGTCGCCCGGCAGGTCCTGGTGTATCTCACCTACGGGCTGTTCCCGCTGTTAATCATCTTCTGGGTGGCTGACGTCGGGCCGCTCAAGTACGCCAAAGAACTCGCTGAGCAACTGTTCAAGGCCACGGGAATGTTGATTCCGGGCGGGATACTCGTTGCCGGGATCTTCGCTGTCGGCACGAAGTTCACCACCAGAACGCTCTCAACGTTCAGTGGCGGTGGCACGGGCGGAACGACGACGGCTGTCTTCGCCAGCGGGCCGAACCCACTGATTCAGATGGCAATGCCGGCCATGGCAATCGCTGCGATGTGCCTGCTAAGCAACGTGCAGCTCTTCATGATGTTTGCCGGCTCCCTCGGCGGTGCTGCAGGGGCCGCTGCCGGTAAAGTGTCAAAAGGCCTGTCCGCGGGCAAAAACAAAGTTACCGGTGCAGTCGGCATCGGCGGCACCGGCGGCACCGGCGGTTCAGGCCCGACGCCACCGTCTCAAACGGGCGTTGTCGCATCGACTGTCCCGATGGAGGGCGGTGCTACCGACTCCCAGTCAGGGTCATCCGTGACCGACAACACGGCACAGGACCTCTCAGCCACGTCGGTGGCGGAATCAGGACAAGCCTCTCTGGAGCAATACGAAGACGGAACGACGCCAGATGCACCGGCAAATCCGACTTCAGACAGCGGCAGGTACCAAGACCCAACGGAGCCCTCGCTCAGTGAACTCGACGACCGCGAGGAGTTTGAGGCCGCAGTCTCCGACGACTGGTCGGACGAGCAAGTCGACGACCTCTGGGAACTCAAGGGCAAACACGAGGACGGCTCTGTGGGCCAGAGTCTGGCGGCTGAAGTGCTCAAATCTGGTGCGGCAAAGACAGTCGGCACAGTCGTTGGCGGCGCCGTCGGCGGGCTTCCAGGCGCGCTCGTTGGCGGCGCTGCAGGCTGGGCCACCCAGAAAGGCGTCGAGCGCTACGGTGATAGTATCGCCAAGCGCCTGCCCGACGGCGTCCGCACTCGCTTCAACGACACCGTCGATACCGTCACCACCAAAGCTGATATGTGGGCCAGTGACGTGAGAATGGGGTGGGATGTCGCTACCGGCCGGTATCAGTCCAGTGACCAGTCTGGTGGTACTGGAGATAGCATCAGTTCGAACGACACAAAGTACTAATCATGGACACAGATATTCTTGGACACGATAAGCGAGATTGTGGCGTTTTAGTTATCGATGAACGCGACAATGAGCATCGGTTGACAATCGAATGGGATGGTACAGTTCGTGAACATGGTTGTGACGACTATCCATACAAACGCGAAGAAAGATCAGAAGAAGAACAACGAATAATGTCCCAAGTCGAGGAGCGAGCGAAGTACGCTGCCCAACAGGAGTTCCCCGAGGAAGACATCTTGGAGCCGATGTGGGACCCGGAGCATATCAAGCGAGGGATAGAAGCACTGAAAGCGTACCAACTCGATGATTTCCACCGAGAATTCCGGGATTTCTACGAAGCGTTGCAAGACCCCGCAAAGTACGCCTCGGACCCCAGAGAATCAGTCATCGTCGAATCCGCTCGCATCTATAAGGCGTTCACTATTACGTCGGACAACCGTATTGATGAGGTGTACGACGTTGCCTTGAGTTATGAGCGAGAAGACGGGACCGACGGAACTGTTGGCCAGACACGAGAACTGGATGATAGCCTCATCCTCTGTACAATGCCCGCACTGGATATCGACGAAAGCTTCGACTACAAAGACGAATTCCACAAACTGGTCCTTACGCACCTCATCGCCCAGATCCGCGATATCTATCTCGACATGGGTGAAGAGCCCCCGGACCAGTACAAAGTCCAGGGCGTTGGCAAACTGAATATCCATGGCGACGGTATCGGCGAAACGTAACTGTACTAAGCGGTCTCTAGATTTCAGTCACAACAGATCTGAACTGCTTAGCTGCTTCTAATCAGCCCCAGTCAAGTTCGTCAGTGACCGACAATTCGGCTCAAGACCTGTCGGCCACCTCAGCAGTGGCGCTGGATAGCGGTAGCACTGACTCCCAGCCGTCAGAACCGTCGCGCAGTGACAGCGACTACCAGATGGAGTCCGTGCGGGACATCAGAGACAAGCCGGGCCACGGGACAGCTGCGGATCTCGCATCGACACACGACCTCGACGAGATGAGCAGCTACGAGTTCCGCCAGAAATCAGAGGAGGTCCAACAGGAAATCATCCAACAGGCCTTCGAGAACGACGACATCGATGCGCTGAGCGAAGGCATCGACGAAATCGGCGATAAAGACTTCAGCGACCATCTCAAAGCCGGCGGCAAGAAAGGTGCAATCAAGTCAATCGGCAAAGGCGCGGTTGCTTCCGGAACCATCGCAGTCGGTCTGGGCACTGGTGGCCTCCCAGCCATCGCCGCCGCTGCCGCTATCGGGGGCGCTACCGGCTTCGGTGGCGGCGTGGCCAAGTCCATCGGCTCCGAAAAAATTGATAGAGACTACCAGAGCTGGGACGGCCTCAAAAACGAAGCCCCCAAACGTGTCGGAGATATCGCCGACAATATCGGCGATGTCTTTGACTTCTCGCCGGGTGAGAAAGACACTCAAAAGGCGACGAGAGATGCAGAAAACAGCAGTGATTTCAACGGCGAAAGCATCAAAAGTTATGAAGACTGAAATACGCGGCCACGACGATGAAGATTGCAGTGTCGAAGTGTACGATAATAATGGTGATAGACATATAATTAGAATAGATTGGGATGGAACCATTCTCAATCACGCACAGGAGACTTACCCGCATGAGGCTTCAGAGCGCACAGACGAACAAGAGCGACTCATGCAGCAAGTTCGCGTGCGTGCCGAATACGCCGCACACGCGCACTTCGAAGACGAGGAAATTATTGAGGACCCTGCATGGCTTCCAGGCGAGATAGAGCGAGCGATGGAAGTCATCCGTACCCTGCCGACGGAGACGTTCGCTGAGCACTTCCGGGAGTACTACGATGCCGTCCGGGACCACACTGGCGAGCGCATTGATGACGATGTCCAATCCGTTGACCGGGTTCGAAAACTCATCCACATTTCGGATGAAAACGAGTTTATCGGGTCTTCAGCAACAACCATTCAATACACGGACAAAAGCGGGGAAACGCAGGTAACAAATCAAGACGTGGATGAACCTGCCCACGCTGACTCGCATGTTGTTACGCTTCCACCCCTGACAATCGAACGTGATGACTTCGAATTCCCGGAATCGTTCCAAGCACTCGTTGTCAGCAACCTCATGTGCCAGATCCGGGATATCTACCTCAATATGGGCGAAGAGCCACCCACCGAATACCAAGTCGAAGGCATCGGCAAGACGACGACCCTTCACGATGGACTGGTTTCACGCCCCGACGGATAGCTTATTAATATCTGAGAGTGAAACCGGTGCTGATTGTTTGGCATATACAAACGCGAACAAGCCTCTTGGGAGATAATATCGCCAAGTATATTATAAAATAAAGCCTGCACTGAAGTAATGCCAGAGTACAGTTGGGGGCTGTTCGTATTGCTCGCATTGGCTCAGTTTATCGGGACCGGAATGTATGTTCGGTACTTGACTGACAGGCCTGAAATACCCGACATGCTCGTCTCGCTGTTGTTCGTCATCGTTGGCGCTGTGGTCGGGCTTATCTGGACCGTTCAATGGGCGCTCATTGTTATGCTTGGTGGGGCGGTGACCAACGTCTGGAATGAATGACGTATGGGGTAGTGAGGAGCCAATGACCCCGCATGAGACACCAATTCTGGCCAGCTGGCGGCGCGGTGGCCGGTGCCGCCGTCACCGCACTCGGACTCTCTGGTGGTCTCGCTGTCACCGCCGGGACTGTCGCCCTTGCCGGCACAATCACCTTCGCTGGCGAGCAAATAAACAAGAAAGGGATTCGCGACGGCATTTCCAACACGGTCTCTGCCGTCTCAGACCTGACCGTTGGCTCCTACTCGGACCTCAAAAACAAAGTGCTCGACTCCCAGGCAGCCTACGAAGAGGCTTCTAATGGCTCTGGAAGTGCAACCAATAACGAGACCAAATTCGAATAATTATGCAAACAGAAGTACTCGGTCACGATGAGAAGGACTGTGGAATCGAGGTGTATGATGAGAATGGAAACCGTCATGCTATCACAATTTCATGGGATGGTAAAATACGAGAACACGGTACGCAAGACTATCCACTTGAACCAGAAGACCGAACCGACGAAGAACAGCGAATAATGACCCAGGTCGAGGCCCGGGCACGGTTTGCCGCCCAACAGGAGTTCCCCGAGGCGGACATCCTGAGCCCGATGTGGCGGCCAGAACACATCAAGGCCGGCATCGAAGCGTTCAGCAACTATCCCATGGAAGAGTTCCTCAACGACTTCCGGGAGTACTACGATGCGCTCCGGAACCCGATGCAGTACATCGACGATAGTCCCGTCAACGAAGAGTCGATTATCATCAATGTGATAGTGCACTTCAATGACGGCGAGGTACTCGACGTTTCAGATGTGGGTATCCACTACAAACTCACCGACGGCAGCGAACATCGCACTGGCCCACTGCCATCCTACCCCAACAAGGAACTCATCTTCGCGATGCCGGAACTAGAATTCGCCGATGGGTTCGAGTACGAAGAGGAATTCGCCGACGTGATTATGTCCCATCTGATGGCCCAGATACGGGACATCTATCTCAACATGGGCGAAGACCCACCAGCCGAATACCGGGTCGAAGGCATCGGGAAACTCAACATCGTCGGCGACGGCATTGGCGCAACCTAGAACACAACAGCAAACACGGCTCTGTGGGTCAGAGTCTGGCGGCCGAAGCGCTCAAATCCGTCGTCGGCAAAGAGGTTGGTGCAGTCGTTGGCGGCGCCGTTGGCGGGCTTCCAGGCGCGCTCATCGGCGGCGCTGCAGGTTGGGCCACCCAGAAAGGCGTCGAGCGCTACGGCGACGGTCTCGCCAAGCGCATTCCTGACGGCGTCCGCACCCGCTTCAACGACACCGTCGATACCGTCACCACCAAAGCTGATATGTGGGCCAGTGACGTCAAAATTGGATACGATGCCGTTACCGGTGGAGTCCAATCTGGTGGTGCTGGAGACGGGGTCGGGAGTGGTGTCGGCGACAACAATGGAAGCGACTACAGGTGAATTATGATATCAAACCCAAACATGAGATGTTCCATCCTCGGTCACACTGATCAGGATGTTGGTGTCGAAGTTATCGATCATCAAGGCATAATGCACACCGTCGAGGTGACATGGAATGGTGAAATAAAGCATTTTGTTGACAGGGAAGATTACCCCCATGAACCTGAGGACCAGACAAAAGAAGAACATCGGATAATGTCCCAAGTCGAAGAGCGAGCAAAGTACGCTGCTCAGCAGGAGTTCCCCGAGCAAGACATCTTGGAGCCGATGTGGGACCCGGAACATATCAAGCGGGGAATAGAAGCGCTGGAAGCGTACCAACTCGATGACTTCCACCGTGAGTTCCGGGATTACTACAAGGCGTTACAGGACCCGGCGAAATATGCCTCGGACCCCAGGGAGTCCGTCGTGGTCGAATCAGCGCGTATCTACAAGGCGTTCACTATCACACCGGACAACCGTATCGGTGAGATCGATGATGTGGCCCTGAGTTACGAGTGTCAGGACGGTAGCGACGGCAGCGCTGGGCGCGTCCGTGAAATGGACGATAGCCTCATCGTCTGCGCAATGCCCGCCCTGGATATCGGCAAGAGCTTCGACTACGAGGACGAGTTCCACAAACTCGTTTTGACCCACCTCGTCGCGCAGATTCGAGATATCTACCTCCACATGGGCGAAGAACCGCCAGAGGAGTACAAGGTCCAGGGCGTCGGCAAACTCAACATCCACGGTGACGGTATCGGCGAGACGTAACAGTGGTATGTGGAAATCATCTGCGACCACTGATAGCCTGATCCAGCGTTGCCTGTGCTACCGACTCCCAGTCAGGGTCATCCGTGACCGACAACACGGCCCAGGACCTCTCAGCCACGTCGGCAGTGGCTCCGAGAGGCGGTGCGGGCGAGGGAATCACCAGAGGCTCCGAATACCTGTATCCAGATGACCACACAGAGTCACGGAAACTGACTAGCATCCTTTATGCGGCAGACGTAGCACAGTGGTACCGGAACTCCTCCTTCCCGGCTTGATCGGATTCGTGCTCGTGATGATTGCGGCCTACGCCGGTTCACTTCGGGCTCTGGAAGTCTACTTTCATCCGGAACAGGACAGTATCTTTCTCTCGGACGACTACGAACCCCCGGTGAGCAGTAGCCCGCTGTATCGACCACGAGCTGAAGGTTATGCTGAAAGCTGGAGGCAGATGTCCCTCTGCTTCAGACTCATCGACAGATGTGTGTTCAAGTGTATCCACCGTTCATGCTGTCGAGCCGAATACCGCCTATGACAGACTATCGGCACTCATCTGGGGGGAGTTTAGTGTACTATTTGACGTAGGAAGTGCCACGGATGGATTGATTACATTCTGCGACCACTGAGCACCTCTGGTATACTGACCAGCGATTGGGTGAACAATTTTGTTGTCGTCTGGGTGATTGAGCCAGCTATCCTGACCCGAAGAGAGACCTCTTCTGACGAAATACGGAGAGCAATCCGAGAACACCGCAGATGATAAACAGCCCAGCGAGGAGGAACCAATGACCATCAAGATACTGTAGCGTACCGACTAGAACAAAACCAGCATACAGAAGCGGCTGATAGAGTGGATGATCTTGAACACCGTCCACCGTCGTTGCGAGCAACATTGGAACGACAACTATCCAGAGGACAATGGAATATACCGTTGGTGGCCCGTGGTATATGAATTCAAAATAGGTGGCTGCACCGATCACCCCCAGCATCAGTAGTGTGGCTTCTGGACGGATTCGGTTCTGGAGGGAACGGAGGGCGGTCATTCAGAGTCGTTATTTTTTATCGATACACATCTATCTGCCTGTTGCTTTCTAGTGGCTGGTCGTCTCATGAGCCGGTGTACTGACCGCCAGTGACCACGAATCGAATGAGAGTTCGTGTGTCTTCGCCGTACGAGATCGGGTTTGACTTCCTCCACACGACTGAAGTCGTGGGATTCCCACGGCACCGCACCGCTTGATTGGGATATTATGGTTCACGGAACGACCCGTTCTTGTGGGGCTACTTGCCCCGTGGATTTGTCGAACAGGTATACCGATGGCTGAGCCAAGCAGCCGTTACTCCTATCCTTCGCAGGACTCGGAGTTACCGTTTTTCGCATATTCTCTGCCGCGTTCAGGTCACTGTTCGCAACTAAGTCGCAGTTTGCACACACGTACAGGCCACGTGCAACCCGGTTTGAGTTAGCTTCCGTCCCACAGTCACAGCAGGTTTTCGATGTTTTCAATCCTGCTTCGTCCACACGCACTACGTCGATACCGCGTTCGTGGGCTTTGTACCCGATGTGGTTGAGCAGTGTTTCAAACGCCCAGTCGTGCAGGCGTTTGTTGCCGTGTCGTCCCCAGTCTTGGTCGTCACGGATGTTCTTCGGATGGCCGACTGCAATTGTCTCAACACCTCGGTCAGCACACTGCTCAACAATGTCTTTCGAGAGAGCGTGTAGGAAGTGTTCTTGTCGCCGGGATTTCTTCTGTCGTGCCCACTCTGCGTGGTCGCTGGGGCCATTCTCGCCTTCCGTGTCGTATTCCTGCTGTCGGAAGTAGTGAGCGTCTTCTTTCAGGGCGTTCCCTGGATACAACAGCGTCTCGTCACCGACAGAGACAGCCGCAGTGTTGCAGATACCGAGGTCAACACCTGCTGTCTTCTCACCGGGCGTCTCAGGCGCCTCAATCCGCGTTTTACAGACGAAATGTAGCTCCCACTGCTCACCAGTCCAGACAGCACGCACCGTCTGGACGTTTTCAACAGCGTCAAGCGTCTGGTCGTCTGCTTGGAGTGTGTATTCACAGAGTATGTAGTCGGCGGCGTAGCGCGACTCTTTCATGTTCGTGCCCTTGGAAAGTCGGACACGGTTGTACTGCGTGTCGAGTTTGAAGCCCTGGTTTTTCCACGTCATCGTCGAGCGTGGGTGGTCGTCGCCGTGTTTGCGGTAGCCGGGTGGGTTCGCCTCCGGGTCGTCTTGTTCGTACCACGAGACGAACGCCTCACCGAGTTCCTGAAGAACTCGCTGACTAGATTGGCTGTGCAAGTCTGCATAGCGTTCGTGGGTTTTGAGGTACGAACAGAGTTCGTCGGCGTCTGGAATGTGGCCGATAGCGTCCCAGACACGCGAGATTGTCCATCGCCCGACGTTCCACAATTTCGACGCGGCAAAGCCATGCGAATCGAGGTCGTCACAGACTTGCGAGTGGTTGCAGATACTCGCTTTGAGTGTCCGAGTGACAACCTGATTCGACATATGTAAGCATAGTATTTTTAATTACATAAACGTTGGACATCTCGGCGTGGAATATCCAGCCGTGGCTACGAGCGTAGAGAGATGCCCAGTTGTCGGCTTCAGCCACACCCGTAAACGGGTGGGCTTTCGCCTCGCTACCGCTGTAAATCAACCTAGCAAGATGGAATACGTCGACAGAGACATTCACGGACTATCTGGGAATTCATTGCCCACCACGGGAACGCCCCGCAAAAACCTCGCCACTCGTCTGTGCTCGTTGGTGCTGGGCACGAATGTCTGGTTGGTCGCCGGCTTCGGTGCTTGGAGACTGTTCGTCAACGGACTGCTGTTCGGTGCTCATGTTCGAGAACCCCCTCACCCACCGGGGGGAACAAAATTGCTTCCAGTACCGCCGTTAGACCGGCATCACTACAGCGGTTCGACCCACGCAGGAGCAGCGTCGTGTATGCCACGGAAACCCAAGTTGTCGGCAGCCTCGACAAACACGACCACGTCGCCGACGCAACACGAGCATAGACCACGAAACGCAGATGTGCGCGACGATTGTGCTGTGCTGTCGTATTGGAAGCAACCGCTATCGGCGTGGAGAGTTCAAGATGGGTTGATCCTTCTACGAGAGGGCAAAGGCGTTCACAAAAGGCGACCGAGTAGCCACTAGTCGCGAACGACGCTGGACACGAAAACGCAGAACGTGGGGCTTCTCACTCGTTTTCGAGCGCTGCGTAGATATCTGCGTGGCGACGTCCATCGAGCTTCCCCATTTCAAGCGCAATCTCGCGGCGTTCGGCGTCGCTTTCGGCCGCCTGATATCGCTCGTACAACTGCCGGACTTCCTCGTCAATCGCCGTCGAGGAATCGGTGCTAGACGCCATTTCTCTATCCATCATTATCCAGTGTATCGGTTTATCAGTTGCGGCGAGCACATGCCCGGAAGTAGATGACTGCAGTGTCTACGTCGACTGTGGTTTCGCCGGTCGCAAACCGGTGTAAGAGCGCTCGAATTTCATCACCGTACTCAAACGTGTATCCGTTCAGCATGTAGAAAACGACCACTGTTCGGAGTGCCGTTCGCTTGTTTCCGTCGACGAACGGATGATCCGAAACGAGTAGTCGCATCAGATGGACCGCCTTTTGATGGATCGTCTCAGGCACTTCCCCGAAGAACCCCTCCGAAACGTACTGTAGTGCGGATGCAATCGCGTCCTCTGACCGGGCCCCCGGTTCCGTGATGTCGCCTTCTGTCACGACCTGGTCGTGGAGCTCAAGGATGAGTTCGACAGAGGGATACGCGAGATCGTCAGTCACAAGCCCGACTTTTGCATGCTCCTCGTTAACCGTTTCTCAACTGTCGAGGTTGAGTCTCTCTTGTGGGGCCTACCGGCAGTCGGGACAACACATCTATCTCTCACCTCGGGGACGCCCCTGAAACACCTCGCCACTCGTCTGTGCCTGTCGGTGCTGGGCACGAATGTCTGGTTGGTCGCCGGCTTCGGTGCCTGAAGGCTGCTCGTCGACGGACTGCTGTTCGGTACTCATGTTCGGGAACCCCCTCACCCTCTCGGGGGACACAAAATACGGGCGAGTACGCGACCGACAGCACTCAGGCCTCTGCGACGTCCCAGACAGAGAGATGGCCGCTGGAACAGACGCCGGCGTGACGCCCGACAGCCATGCAGGGCCCGTACGCTCCGTCGACACACGCGATGCGCTCGGCGTCGAAGATCGGCGCGTCGCACTCGTCGGTTCTGCAGGTCATATACTGAGACGAGTCACTGGACATCACATCTCGCCCGCCATCGCTTGGTGACGGAGCTCGCTTTCGTCTGGTAGATCCCAGCCGTGGTACTCACGAGCGATGTGGCGTGCTCGCTTGACGTTGCCCGCGCCGCCGGCTGCTGGAGACTGCTGTGCCTCAACGCGCTCTTTCAAATACTCGGGATGGTTGCGTGTGTACGTGTCAAAGCCGAGGCTGTCTGGCCCGCTCTGGCTCATGACGACGTAGCCCTTCAACTTGGTCTGGATCGCGTGTTTCTCTGACATAGCTGGTGGTCAAGACGCTCTCTCTGGAACGCCTCTCACCCGGTAGAGGCTCACAAAATACGGGAGAGTCCGCGCCGTCAGACTAGGATAGCTCTAGCGGTTCGACCCACTCGGGAGCGCAATCGTGGGTGCCACCGTAGATCCCAGCGCGGGGTCGCTGTTAGTCGGCGGCTGAACTCAAGATCCACCCAACCCATGCAAAACAAGCACGCAGTTCGACAGAAAGATAGGGGAATCGCCTGTCAAACACCCCGTTATCGAAGTGTCGCGTCAGCGCTTCGACTCTAGGGACTCGCAGCCGACGCTGACGAATTGGTTCGCCTACGAATTGCGGTCGAGCCACTCACAGAACACCGCAAAATCGTTCGCGCCAGCATCGTCGGCGATGCTTCGGAGCGTTCCCGTTTTGAGTTCATCGTGTAGCGGAACGGTAACGTGTCGTCGGTCGCTCTCGTTGGTTGGGTGCTGGTAGTAGAGTTGGGCGTGATCGCCAGTCGTCCGACGCCACTCGAAGCCACCGACATTTACCAAGACCTTCACGACATCCCGACCAGAAAACGTGCCCCGGGCCATTTACTGCATGAAGTCGGGCGGATCGCCATTACCGGTGGTATTGTCTTCGGGGTCAACTCCCAGCTCTCGGAGTTCTTCGTCGGTGGGTTCGTGGCCGCGTTCGCCCTTGTAGCCCGCGACCGCATCGTCAAGCATTTCGAGAGCCTCCTGACGCGTCTCACCCTGCGTGGTGATGCCGGTTTCGACATCTGTGATGATCCACGAGTCCCCCTCGCGCCACATCCGAATCTCATCCTCGTGGGGCTCTCCATCGCGCGTCGAACTGGCCATACCTCTAATTGCTGTATGAGTGGCATAAGCGTTCGGTCAGCGCAAACGGAATGAGGGATAGGGGAACTGGAACCGAAGTATGTTAATAAAAAAGAGTAAAGTATTCGGTTCTGTCAGGCTGTCGCGACGACGTGTTGATACTCGGCTTGAGATTGCAGCGGCTGGAGCGTTAGGCCGGCCAGCGTCAGTTCCCGGAGGACCTCGGCTGGGACGCCGTCGGTGTCTCGCGGCACGGCGTCGAGAAACAGCGGGCACTGAGTCAATTGCTTGTAATGATCAAGTCAGTCGAGTTAATTGACTGCTCAAAGTCCGTCAGCGTCTTTCAGCAACCGGAGTAGCAGACCGAGAGTCAGAGTCATCACCACAAAGACTGTGAGAATTATAAGTAGCGTCCCCAGCCCAATCATATGTGAGTTCGAGTGGTCGGTCATAAGAGGGTACCGCCATGGCTTCCTCTACTCAGTATAGTGGACTCATGTATAGGCGAACCCGATCACTCGCTTAGAATCTGTCAGTAGCGGCGTGACCGATACGGCAGATCTCCCCGGGAATCGTCAGCGGTCGTGGCGGTTCCCGTTGAAGAACACACCCGGCCGGCAGCAGTGAGTTCGAATCGATCACCGCTCTTAGTTGATAAGGAGGTCGGGTGTGACAAACAAAATTACGAGCATGCTCACCAGCACGACGAGTGCTGTGACCCGCAAGATGCCAGCTGCCCGTCGTCGAGGGTTCGGCAAGGACTCAGCAATGCCGGAGAGGGCCATCCCGGTGCTCAGAAACAGTCCAGCATAGAACGGTGTTGCCCCTTCTACAATGACGTAGTACCCTTGCTGCCCAGCCAGCAGAAGTGCGCCACAGAGATAAACCACTGCAAGCCCTCTGGAGGGGTCGCCGAACACGGTTTCATCGATGATAGAGGCCATCAAGCGTGTCCTCTCCCGCGACGTTCAAGTGTTGCGGGGATTCGCGATCGGTGCAACCACATCAACGGACTCAGTCGGCACTTCTTTCTGAATCGCCCGCGCAGCACGCCGAACGCGCTTCCGTTCTTCCACAGTGCAGCTCACGCTTCAACGCCTCGGACAAGATCGTCGACGAGCGACCCACCGACATTCGGACCAGTCTCCCAACCGCGCTCCAAGTGCGTGTATTCGCACCACTCCGAAAGCGTCTCGGAGTAGCATAGTTCGACAAGAATTGGACTCAAATACCGCTTTGACTCTTCCCCAAGCACATACTCCTACAAGCGAATCAGACAACAATGTCCTCATTATTACCCCTGAAACCCACCCCACAAACAGCTTCGGATCGTAGTTTGGAACCGAAGCTCGTTGACTTCGAAGATGAATCAGCGGAACAGATCATCTCAGCAGTTTCCTCAACAACTGCACGCCGCATCCTCAGCCAGATATACGCGGAACCAACGACAGCATCGGAGATCGCAACTGAACTCAATTCCTCAGTACAGAATATCAGCTATCATCTCGACCGACTCCAGGACGCAGACCTAGTGGCGGTCGTCGAGACGTGGTATTCCGAGCAGGGCCGCGAAATGGACGTGTACGCGCCGACCAATAGCGCGCTCGTTCTCTTCGCGGGGGCAGAACGAACAAGCCCGTCGCTCAAGACGGCGTTGAGTCGCGTCTTCGGCGCAGTGGGTCTCGTCGGAGCCGTCAGTGTACTCGCCCATATACGCCGGTCAGTACCGACACCAGTATCATCGCCCCGGGCTGGTGCGTCCCCTGTTCAGCAACCCGACCCAACCATGTGGGAGACGCTCGGAACGTTTGCGACCGGGCCTGGCGGAGTCGTGCTGGGAATTGGCATCTTCCTGATTCTGTTGTTCTTCGTTGCTTGGTACTGGGGGACGTATCGGCCAGCACGGAATCACGCCCACTCGGCGTGAGTGAGTAGCCGGGACTCAAAGACGTATTTGAATCTGGGATAGCGCGATACTTCCCCCTTCCAATGGTAGGGTATGAAACGGCGAACGTTTCTGGCAAGCACAGGAATTGGTCTCACAACCGCAGTCGCCGGTTGCACCACTCAAGCTGGATCGAGTGACTCACCGCCGACAAATTCCGAGACGCCAACCTCTGAGGACACGCAAACCAACACTGAACAACAGACCGAGCGTACACACGTCGCCGCCGATGGCACTGTCGAGCGAACCATCGGCGCTGAGTCGCTCGACGAGCGCGGTCTCAGAACTCCCCACCACGTCGCGTTCAGGAATCCGACGGCGGAGTCTCATCAGGGGACGGTGACGGTTTCGACGGCGGACGAAACCGTGTTCAAGGAATCGGTGGAACTCGAACCGAACGCGAGCATTGTGGCGTCGCTCACTGATCTCGACACGTACACCGCTCGTGTGTCCGTCCCCGAGTTGGATGCGACGGAACAGATTACCGTCGAACCCAGCCAGTTCACCTGTAACGTGACCAAGACGACGATCAGCGTTCAGGACGACGGGACACTTGACTCGCTGGGTATTTCCACGCGGATGGCGTGCCAAGGCGTCGTGAGCGACCACGTTGCTGCTCGTGAATCTGCGTCGGAAACGCTCGGTGACGACCCGATTCCCGCAGACACGGGGAAAGGCAGCCACACGCTCATGCTCCGGAACCCATCGGAGGAGACGTGGACGACGCGAATCCTCGTCGAGAAGGACTCGACAGCGCACTTCGACGGCGTCTACACGGTCGAACCTGAGGGCACTGTACTGATTACGCTCAGCGAGCCCGATACGTACTCCCTATCGGTAGGTGTGCTCGAAACCGAGACGACCGTCACCGAACAGGTCACGCCCGAAAACTTCGATTGTAACCGATCCTCGACGCGCGCGGAGATCGACGATACGGGAGAACTCACGGCAAGCACCGTTTCGACGCTCATGGCCTGTGACCTCGAGACAAACTCGACGAGCGAGTCCCCTTAATAGCGGGACGACTGTCGCTGCTGTTCTCATCCCAAGTGAGAGTTCCAGTCGCATACTCACTGAGCGGATATTTCTGGTGAGCTCGTGACAAACGAACGCCGGGCAGCAACCAATCGCTTCTCGACTAACCAACAGTCGTGAGTTCTGGGCAGCCATTGTTGGTTAGCGGATTTTACACTGCCGCCGCCATATACTCATATCCAGCCTGCGACGGCGTCGGCTGTGGTAAAAATTAGCGTTCTATGACACTGTAGCTTAGTTTTCTCTGGATAGAGTCAAGCCAATAGCCAGATAACGAGGGCTACGACAACTATGCAAATTAGGACGGCAGAAATTGAGATTAGGCGCTCACGATACTAAACATCCCATGATGACCACGCTTCCCACAATTTCTCAACAAGCAACAGTACAGGATATGTGACCGATAACAAAATTAGCCCGAGTATGGGTAGCGATGCAGTAGAAACCTGAAATAGATCGAAATTAATTCCCATACCTCTTTTTACTCCCCATGCCAGCAGAGCGAGAGATGTGATCAATGACAACTGTGTCAGGGCCAAGAACACACCATTGAATCGGTTCACTCGCTGGGTTCTGTCTATCCAATCTTCATATGAATCGAGTAAGATTACAAGCCATTCATCCTCTCTATATTTTTTATTCAGCATTCTGTTAATATCATTAGAATTCGGACCCAGGTCGGGGCTTGAGCTACTATACGTAATCATACCTAACGCGATCGAGAGGACAAGGCCAACGACCCCCCATTTAGTGAACTGATTTACAAAATCGGTTGGATTCTTAATTACCGAGGGTGCGGAAACAACAATACCCAATATTACAGCTGTAATTCTAACTGTCTTTGTTGCTTTATTGTCGATATCGTTTAGTATACTGATTTGATGATCAAGGACAGCTCGTGCCTCTTCGTGTGTGATTTTTAGAGAGTTGATATTGGTGGGATAGGATAGATCATCAGAGGGTTCCTTATCAGAGTCAGACATGAAGTTAGACTATTAGCTGGGTTTCTCCGGTGATATTTATTGACGGTGATATCCTCATATACTCCGATAAACTCCATCCTGAACCTTATCTAACTGGTCCTTTTCAACAAGTCTTCCAAGGGAGCGGCTAACACTAGACTTCGGTCGGTCTATTGCCTCTGCCAACTCAGCTGTAGTGTGGGTCCGCCCCTCTGATTCTCTGAAAAACTCAAGAATCTCTGTCTCAACTCTACTTGCTACACTGCTCAACAGCTGGTATTGATACAATAGCTGTTTTAATTTCCGCAGATCAATTTTTGCTTGGTCAATGGTACGAACATTGGGTGCAGAATATCCTAGATCATCATTCATCTCAAGTATTCCAAAGTGCTCAAGATCCTTTATTTGGCTTTCGGTTAGGGTTACCGACGTGAACTGCATTCTAGTATCGCCATCAATCCGAAACTCTGACTCAGAGGCCATAGGTCCCCTTCCCACGTAGGTGACTTAAAAATTCTTGCTAGGTTATGGAGGAAACCGCATATATCAAGTGATTTTACGCCTATGTTAACTACTGTACCGGTCTTGGAAACTGAGCTGGGATATACGTTAATATGCTGTTTTCAAGAAGGTAATAGAACTCTAAATTGTGAATAAGATTGAGAATCCCCTCAATTTATCTTACCCATCGCAGTAAAAACATGTAGTATACGGGAAAGTATTTGCCATGAATGGCATTGTGTGGTGGAAGGATTTATATGTTGTACGACGTAGATATGCACGTAATGAGTGATATTAGAGATACAGAACCCCCGCTGGAAGGTCAAAAAGGGTACAAGGGACCAGCGATCTTTGCTAGATTCTTCCGTTCCCATGTTGACCGTCGGTCGAACAACGAAAATTAGTGTAGATTCGTATCTTTAGTCATCTGGTTTTGTTGCAGGTTTGACCAAGACGAACCAACAGTCGTGAGTTCTGGGGAGCCATTGTTGGTTAGCGGCTTCTACACCGTCGCCGCAACGTGCTGATACTCAGGTTGCGACGGCGTCGGCTGCAACGTCAACCCAGCGAGCGCCAACTCCCGAAGCACTTCAGGTGGCACACTCTCCGCGTCCCGAAGCACGGCATCAAGCGTCCATGCACCGTACTGACTCGCACTCGGCGCAAGCACATCGACGGACTCAGTCGGTACTTCCTCTTGAATCGCCCTCGCAGCACGCCGGACACGCTTACGCTTCTCGACAGTGCAACTCATGCTTCCACCGCTCGGACAAGATCGCCGACCAGCGACCCACCGACGTGCGGGCCGATGTCCCACCCACGCTCGCTACGCGTGTATTCGCACCATTCAGAAAGCGTCTCAAAGGGCGTCTCTGCCAGAACAACCTTCTCGGCGTCACCAGTGGCCGAAACAACGGCTACAGCAAATTCGTAGCTGTCCCAGTAATGTGCTGCACCATCACCGTCGACGCCGAGAAAGAGTGGGCGGCCCTGGGTGAGTAGTTCACGAGCGGTACGTTCTTGTGGATTGGATTGCGTAGTTGCCATTGGTTCTTCCTGGAACCACGCGCCTCGGTGCTCCAACACCGGGGCGATTTCGTAAGAAATCGACCAGCGGCGCGTGTGTTCCTACTTGTACTGTTGGGCTAGACAAACAAAAAACTATTGCCCTAGAAAAACAACTATCGAATGAGATAAGATGTCTACCCGAGGCCCAGAGCGGAAAGTCAGTGATAAAGAACTACTCGAATGCTTTGAAGATGTAGAGAAACCGTTTGTAACTACCTCAGACATTGCCACGCGGGTTGGACTATCTAAAACTCGAATCCGACAGCGTTTGCAATCAATGGGGCCTGAAGTTCGAATAGAACGTCATAAAGTAGGAAATGCAGTTGTCTACTGGTTGCCTGACGAGAACTCTGGATCTAACTGAGCTCGCCCATCATCTGTTATCCAATATACCCGGGCACGCCCCACACGTTCTGATTCGACCCACCCGTTGTCCTCCATATCTTTTAGCTTATTGCTGACTGCCGTATTACTAATCTCCAGCCGTTCAGCGAGATCTTTAGGGGCCTGAACCGGTGGATAAGCTAGCCTAATTTCTTTCAAAACGTCGATTTTGGTGACCGTTGGGTCTGGTCCGGGCTTAGACACTTTGAGAGCATTTTGGTCGGTTTGGACATAGTAATGTCTCTCTACAAGTGTTCTTCTAGAGCAAGTATTATGGGTGTCGGGTGTAACATCACGAAATAAGCGACGCCTACTCTCTCACACAGCGTCGCACTGAACCCATGACAGCAGCCCAGCCCACCCACGAAGAGTTGCATCGCTCGCCACCGACCGGCACCTTCAGTCATTCGGAAACCACCAGACTGCGGGACATTCGCTCACTTCCGGTCATCTTCCGATCATCGCCTGAGCGGCCCACGAACACGCCACAGCGGGCCAGAGACGAAAATGGACCTGCGAAAATCCACTTCCGGACACGCGCGCCCCAGACTCTTACCAAGTCACGTCCCAGCCTTGGCCAGATGCATACCACCGGAGGCGACTGATGACGATCTACCACGAGTTGACGGGCTTCCAGCGCGATCTGCTCGAAGCCATCGCCGCCGTCGACGACGATCCCTACGGCCTCGCGCTCAAGGACTACCTCGACGAGCGCTACGCCGAACCGATCAACCACAGCCGTCTCTACCAGAACCTCGACCGACTCGTCGAACAGAACCTCATCAACCGCGACGAACTCGACGCCCGCACCAACGTGTATACACTGACTGACGCTGGCAGACACAAGCTCCAGTGCCACGCCGAGACACTCGCACAACTCTGTGAGCTGCCCCGACCCGTCACTGGAAGTGCACAGTAATGACCCGGCACCCAACGCAGCGCCGCCCCTCAGTAGTCAAAAGGGAGGGCACAGTCGGTCGATGTTGTCAGAGGCACGGTATCACTGGGCGGGCGATTACCGACTGGTACCCTACGGTAATAATTGAGGAACACCTACATAATCGTTGCTATCAGGTCGTCGTTCACAGTTCGATCCGTGAGCCAGTCCACCGCCAAACGCGACGGCGGACCGGATCGCGTGCCTCTGACAATATTCCAGTACAAAGTGCCCAACCTTGTGCTGGCAGTCTCAAACTCAGGAGCCACGATAATTGTAATTTACGCTCCATTATAGATTCTGAATACAGCGCACAGCACCCCGAAAATTGGGACCCGGGCCCGCGGAAGGAGGATGGGGAGATCGGAGAACGTGTGTGGTGCTTCGATGGCAGGGACCGAAACCCATTCGACCGCAGTGGGGCGGTTTCTAAAAAGCTTGCTTGTTCAGGCCCGCAGCCCAGCCACGAGGAGGTGTGTCGGCATGACTGCCCCCAGCGTCGGCGACGTGGTCGTCCTGACCGAACTCGACAGCGAGCCACAGTTGCTCGTCACCGTCGTCGACGGGGCCGACGACGAGGTCACCGGCATCCTGCTGGCTGACCTGGCCGAGGAGACCATCCAGCGTCTTGAGGCCACGGCTGGCGACCGCCAACGCCGCCGGAAGCTGACGACGGCCATCCGCCGAGCCGAGGACCTCATGACGTCCCGTGTCCCTGTCGGCGAACTCCGCCAGCGCGACCAGCCGACCACACAGGGCCGTGACTCGCTCATGGGAGGGAATCGGTAATGGCCAAAGCCGACACCGATGCTGCCAAGAGCGATACAGCGCCCGCACAGGCAAGCCTGTGGCGACTCCGCTACCACGTCGGCGATCTCGAACATTACACCGAATGGACGGCCGACTTCCCTACCATCGAGAACTACTACGACCAGTACCATCACGGGGACCACGCC